>CALRXC020000025.1:0-54399 GCA_943372025.1 Synechococcus sp. UW140
GCTTGATGGAGCCATTCAATGCGTCGTTACAGCGAGACCGTAAAAGCTGAGGTGAAAAGGCGTATGGGCCCACCGCAGCGACAAAGTGTTGCTCAGATTTCCCAAGAGTTCGGCATCCATGTCGCCACCCTCTACAACTGGCGGCATGACTGGCGTCTGCAGGGGGAGGTGGTGCCGGCATCGGCGAAAGACCCTGAGGGCTGGAGCGCTGCCGACAAGTTCACACTCGTGCTGGAGACCGCTGGATTGAATGCCACTGAGCTGAGTGCTTACTGCAGGGAGCGGGGCCTATTCCCCGAACAGGTGGACCGCTGGCGGAAGGCGGCCGAGGATGCCAATGCCCAGCCGCTGCTGACCATGGACGACCAGAAGAACCTCCAGAAGCGGCACCAGGAGGATCAGCGCCAAATCAAGATGCTCCAGCAGGAGTTGCGCCGTAAGGACAGGGCCCTGGCGGAGGCGGCGGCGTTGCTGATCGCCTCAAAAAAGATCCAGGCCTACTGGGGAGAGGACGAGGAGGATTGACCACGCCGGCAGATCGCCGCAAGGCCCTGGAGATCCTCGATGCCGCTGTTGCGGCCGGTGCGCGGGCTCATAAGGTGGCCGAGTTGCTGGATGTGGGGCTAACCACGCTGCAGCGCTGGCGACGGCAGTTCGCCGGTGTTGGGGACGGACTGGATTGCCGTAAAGGCAGCCACCGGATAGTGTCTCACCGTCTTAGCGACGAGGAGCGCCAGCGAATCCTGTTCACCTGCAACGACCGGGTGCTCCATGCCCACAGACAAGTGCATCGTCGTGGCCGGGCCCGTCCGCCTCAGACACCCCGTCCGGTGCCGCGACTGGAGGCCAGGGGACCCAATGAGGTGTCGAGTTGGGACATCACCTACCTGCCCACCAGCGTCCGTGGTGTCTGGCTGTACCTCTATCTGGTGATCGACGTCTGGAGCCGCAAAGTGGTGGGTTGGGATGTGGCCGATCGGGAGGAGGCGCAGATCGCCGCTGATCTCGTCAGCAGGGCCTGCCTGCGGGAGCGGATAAGCAAGGGCCGCCGCCAGCCATTGATCCTCCATGACGACACTGGCAACGCCATGCGGGCGGCCACCCTGGAATCCCGACTGGAGGAGCTTGGGGTACTCAGATCTTTCTCCAGACCAAGGGTCAGCAACGACAACCCCTACTCGGAATCGCTGTTCCACACTTTGAAATACCGGCCGGACTACCCCCGAAGGCCATTCCAGAGCATGGAAGAGGCCTGCAGCTGGGTGGCAGCATTTGTGGGCTGGTACAACGATCAGCACCGCCACAGCGGTATCCGGTTCGTGACGCCATCTCAGCGCCACAGCGGCAAAGCCATTGAGATCTGCCGCCACCGTGCCCGCGTCTACGAGCTGGCCCGTCAACTTCATCCACTCCGCTGGACTGGAACCACGCGCTGTTGGCATCAGCCGGAGGTAGTCTGGATTAATCCTCCTCCACCTGAAAACGACGCCAAACCAGCTAAGTTGGTTATGGCCCCCTAATAGGCGTCAGGGGCGTCATCTTTCCTGGCAGTTACCGGGCTGGGTTTAACGATGTCAGGGGCCCAATCTGTCCAATAAAAGGCACCCAACTCATAAACCAATGCGTATCACACATATTGTTCCTCGTGCGTTGACAAATCAAGCCACTCGTGGCTCTCAAAGTCGAATCATGTGCATCAATGATGCATTACAAAATGGACATGAAGTACAAACCTTTTCTTCAGGTAGAATTGGAACATATATCTCTAAACATCTTACGCTTGCAGGAGACAAGAAACCATTAGCCACAATTGGACATCTTTGCAATTTTAGCTCGTTACGCAAAGCAGTAAAGTGGTCAGACGTGATAATAGTCGAATTTCCTTGGGCGTTCACGTTCGGTAGGACAAACACGACACCGATCATATATTCATCTCATAATGTTGAAGTCGATAAGTTTGCCTCATATGCCGAAGTGTTGAAACGTCCACCTTTACCATACGTTTCGCTCGCATACATTGCAGAGCGTTTCGCAGTAAACAATGCGGATATAATAATTGCAGTGAGTGAAGAAGATCGTGCTCGTTTTTCAGATGTCTATAACTTTCCAAGTGAGAGAATATGGGTACTGGCGAACGGCAGTATGACGGTTCAACTGCCTACATCTACATTAAACGAGAAAAAGCGAGCACGTCAAACGCTCGCTCTTGGTAGAGAACCTGTTGGTATTTTCCTCGGTGGTACCGATGCGCCACCCAATCGTGAAGGATTTAGACTAATCACATCTGTCGCCAAACGTCTTAAAAACGTACAGTTCATTGTGACTGGTCATGTTGCACCGAAGCAAAGATACAGCAACCTCAGCATCCTCGGCAATATTCCGGATATCCGACTTGCACTTTCAGCAGCCGATTTTGCGCTCTGTCCGATTAAGTTTGGGGGAGGAACGAAAATCAAACTTCTTGACTCTACTGGTTTTGGCCTTCCAACAATATGTTTTCAAGAAAGCTTGCGGGGATTTCCGAGTGCATTTGAACAACACGTTATACTTTGCCCTAGCTCAGTTGATGGACTTACGAAATGCATCGAATCAGTTGTCGAGAATCTAAATATATTTGAATCTTTTGGAGCGGCGGCTCGTCAATACGTTAGTCTAAATTATTCTTGGCAACAAGTGGCAAACTTGCTCGCCCGCCACATCGCTGAGCGATATGGACGTAAGCTACAATGAAATTGAAATTTCTGAGGGTCTTTGCAAATGATAAGCATACTCTTTGTATCAAAGCATTCATACCTACCCGACAGAACAGGTGGTCTTGAAGTATCGACACATGAATTGTGTTCAGCTCTTCGTAAAGACGGTATAAATGTAGCAGTTTTATGTGTAGGATCACGTCGAGGTTCTATTGTATCCGATGCGCCACCGCCTTTCGGTTTATCTAAAGACGATGAACTCGGCTATCCAGTGTACAGAGCGGATGATCCTGCTATAGTCTTGGGTACTGTCGCTGCTCTCCAAAGTGCTGATGCAACGGTTTTACATATGGATCAAAGTCTAGCATTGGCTTACGCTTCTGAATTAGCAAACCTTGCCACCGTATTTTATCTACGAGACGTGCAGTTTGGAAGTGAGGCATGGAGGCTTCAACGAGCACCAAGAGCCGCATTTGTTGCAAATTCATTCTTTTGTGCTCAACGAGCTCACCTCGAATTAGGCCTTGACTGTGAAGTTATCTATCCACTCGTTCAGCGAGAGAAGTACGAGGTACAATCAATAGGAAAACATATTATCTTCGTCAATCCAGTTCCTAAAAAGGGAGTTGAAATCGCACTTAATTTAGCAAGTTTACGACCTCAGATTCCTTTTGTTTTCGTCGAAGGCTGGCCCGTAAGCAACGCCCAGCGTGATTTTTATCGCAACCGCGCTCTCAAACTTCCTAATGTTACTTGGTGTAAGCGTACATCAGACATGCGCGAAATCTACTCGACGGCTCGCATCCTGCTTGTGCCTAGTGTTTGGGAAGAAAGTTTTGGAAGGGTAGTAGTCGAATCACAGATGAGTGGGATTCCTTCAATAGTAAGCAGACGTGGCGGTCTTCCAGAATCGGTTTTAGACGGCGGTATTATTGTTGATAAAGTAGGTGACATATCGCAATGGCTTGCAGCAATTGACAGATTATGGTATGATGATTCTCTTTACGATGCCTACAGCATGGCGGCTCGCTTGCAATCACAAAGATCCCAATTAACAGCACAAGAAATCTTGAATAAATTTAAAAACTTGGTTTGTCAAACTTGCTCTAGATAGATCTGCTTCTCTTAGGCTCACATGAAGGCTATGGCCAATGTCGTTAATCCGAGTATGTTCAATTCCTTATGCTAGTGGCTCAAATCCGTATTTGGAGCTGTTACACGCTGGGCTTTCGTCGAAGGGCGTCCAATTTCTAATTCCTTCAAGTTCTGTGGATGACATAATGACTCACGCCTCAGATGGAATGATCATACATTTTCATTGGCCTTCTAGACTCTACTCTCACTCAGAAAGAGATAAGATGGAGCAAAGAGTTCAAAAGTTCGTCCTTCTTCTCAACCACATTGTAAGCCAGGGCGCTCACATTGTGTGGACTGTTCATAACCTTATGCCACATGAAGTGCTGCACCTTGATTTAGAAGTAATAGCTAGAGCCGCTCTTGTTAAAAACTGTTCTGCTGTTATCACTCACTGTCAACGTGCCGCAGAAGAAGTTGCTGCACGATTCGGTGACAACATTGAAATACATGTGATTAACCACCCTGATCTTTCAGCCGCTTATCCCACTCCTATTCCAAAGAATGTTTCAAAGTCTACTTTAGGATATCAAAACAATCCATTTATATTCCTTTTTTTTGGATTACTCCGGCCTTACAAGGGCTTAGATCTTGTAATTAATACTTTTAATAAGCTTCCCTCTCAAAATGCTCGTCTAATTGTTGCAGGTAAGCCGAGTGAATCCTTTAATATTGGCCGTCTCGAGTCAGCTGCCGCACAAGACCCGCGCATAAGGCTCTACCTTTCTTCAATATCCAAAGAATGTGTAGCCAAGCTGTACGGAGCTGCTGACATATCCTTGCACTGCTACACGTCTATCCTGACATCTGGTAGTGTTGTCTTGGCAATGGGAATGTCAACAGCAGTTGTTGCACCTCGTATAGGATGTCTTGAGGAAATAATTTCACAAGAGACTGGAGTTCTTTATGAGCAAAACGAACCAAGGAGTTTGGAGCACGTGCTGAACAGGGTAATGAATATGAATGTCGAGGAAATGGGCGCAGCTGGCAAGCAACGAGTTTCGTTATGGTCGCCTCAACTTGTAGCCGATCAGTTGCTCACCGTCTATTTATCAGTTCTTGGACTGGGCTATCCGTGAGGTAACGGTGCGGAACGCCTGTAGAGGGATGTTATCCCTTTTCTGTCAGAGGTGGAATACCACCGATTCCGCAATCGAGCGATTCCTTTGCCGGGTAAGGATTTCGAGATTGAGTGCTAACCCTTTTCTGCCTGAGGTGGAATGCCGCCGATCCTTCCATCGAGTGCTTCCCTTTCTGGGCATGAATTTCGGAATTGAGTTACAGATAGTTTCCCTCGATCAGGGTATCTGACAGGGGGTCAAGCGAGCGAGTTGTGTAGCCCCAACAGGTTGTTCAGCTGACGAAAGGGTGTGAGGTTGCCAGGGTCGGGGTGTCACCGCCCAACCAGGAACCTCACCTTCCATGCATAGCCACCCCATGTCCCGACTGACTGCTCCGCTTCGCGGGGTTCACCAGCTGCGCCGTGGTGGCCCGGATCGATCCCTGGCAACAGCAGGTGATGACACGGGGGCATGGCCCCATTTACTGCTGCCATGGGCTCCTGGAACTCGACCGGCTCGATCCGCGGCCCGGAAGGCCCCCCTGGGGCGCAGGGGTCGCCTGGCGTGCAGGGCCCCCAGGGTCCGGCTGGTCCTGCTGGAGCCCAGGGCCCCGCGGGTGTGCAGGGGACTGTCGGCCCCGCCGGCTCGACAGGCCCAGCTGGCCCGACTGGCCCCCAGGGCATCCAGGGCTCCGCGGGGATCGGCATCAACTTCAAGGGCCAGGTGGCCACGATCGCCAACCTGCCGGCCAATGCCGCCAAGGGTGATGCCTACTTGGTGCAGGCCGATGACTCCCTGCGCGTCTGGGACACCAGCACCAACAGTTGGGTGAACGGCGGCTCGATCCAGGGGCCCCAGGGTCCGGCCGGTGTCGCCGGCCCTGCTGGCGCTGCTGGCCCCCAGGGCCCTGCCGGGCCGCAGGGACCGCAGGGCATCCAGGGCCCAGCTGGTGTGGACGGCCAGATCGGCCCCCGCGGCACCGGCTGGTTCACGGGAACCGGGGTCCCGCCGACCACGATCGCCGGGGCCGTCGATGGGGATCTCTACCTCGATCTGCTCACCGGCACCGTCTATCAGCTCGGTCCGATCCGAGTGGCTGATCTGCCGGCCATCGGCACCGTCTTCCAGGGCGGCTACTACGCCGGCCTGATCAGCCACACCGCCAACGGTGTGCCCACCCATGCGCTGATCGTCTCGCCGCGGGCGAGTGGCTTTGCACTGAACCTGGCCTGGAAGACCGCCAACACCTCCACCACCGGCACGACGAGCGTCTTCGACGGGTTGGCGAACAGCGAGGCGATGAACAACGCCAGCCATCCGGCGGCGTCGTTCTGCTGCGGCCTCACCATCGGTGGCTACGACGACTGGTATCTGGCGGCATCTCAGGAATGGGACATCCTCTGGCGGTCCTTCAAGCCGGAGGCGACCGCGAACGGCACCTATTCGGGAACGGCCTATGGCGCCAACCCCTATGCGGTGCCGCAGGGGGGGAACTACACCGACAGCAATCCGGCCCTGACCTCGGTGCTCGCCTTCCGGGCCGGTGGGGCCGAGTCGCTGCATCACTTCGACGAGAACTACGGCGACGATCCCTTCTCCCACTGGACCTCCACCCAGGCTGCCGCTGGCACAGCGTTCCAGAGGACGACCTACATGGGCACCCAATTCGCCGAGAGCAAGACCCTGGCCACGGCGACGGCGGTGCGCGCCATCCGCCGCGTGCAGGTCAAACCGTGACGACGGGGTGCTGACCTTCATGCCCAGCTGGCAGCCGCGGACCGCCGCACCCCCCAGGCCCCTGAGCCTCACCCGCAGCACGGCTCCCCTACTGCCCGGGGCCTCCGCAGCCCTGGATTTCCAGGGGCTGGGACGGCTGGGCCACTTCGTGGCGATCAGTACCGATGCTCCGGCCTGGGTGAGCTTCTACTGCTCCGCAGCCGCCCGCCAAGGCGATGCCGGCCGGCGCTACAGCCAGGACCCGGCCCCCGGCAGCGGCGTGCTGCTCGATCTGGCCACAAGCACCGGCGCCCTGACGATCACCGCGCCACCGGGCGGCACCTACTTCTCGACGGACGACCCTGCGGCCTCGCCGGTGCTGCGGGCCCTGGTGCGCAATACCGGCACTGCGCAGGCGGCGATCGCCCTCACCGTCAGCGTCGTTGTGCTGGCGCCATGAGCCACTGCCCATGAGCCGCACCTTGATCGACATCAGCCGCCAGGGCACCGCCGTTACCTGGCCCTCGGTGGCGCTGGAGGTGCAGGGGTATCTGGCCAACTGGATCACCGCCGCAAATGCCCAGGTCAACCAGCACCAGCTGCGCATCGCCACCACCCCCAACCCCAATGCCACCGCAACTGATCCCTGCGGCTGGCGCATCGAGGCGCCCCTGGCCCAACTCACCCCCGGCGGCGTCCCGGCGGTGTTGCTCCTCGAGGTGTTCCTCTTCGGCACCACCCTGCAGATCCGCCCTGGCATCGGCAACAGCGAGCCGTTCGTGGGGGCCGATTCCCAGCAGGGCTGGGTTTTCCCCTCTGCCGATGTCGGCACCAGCAGCGGGGCCTGGAGCACCACACCGTTGCCGCTGACGGCGCAGGTGGGTTGGTCGCTGACTCCAGGCGCTGAATACTTCGTCTTTGCCTACAGCCAGCACCGGTTCACCAACCGCCAGGCGGTGCCGCTGCTGATCGCCCGCGACCAGGTCTCGGGCCACTGGATCCTGGCGGCCTCACCGCCTTCCACCAGCGACGGGCTGCGGGCGGTGAGCTGGAATCGCCGCTCCGGCCAGCCCGCAGGCTCCCGCACCCTCCTGCGCGAGCTCACCAGCACCACGGTGCAGATCCGCCGGCCCGCCGAGCTGGTGCTCGCCACCACCGACTGGAGCTACTACGAGAGCGCCAACGAACCGGCCCAGTTCTGGGAGCCGCTGATCCTGCCTCCTGATTTCGCCTCGGCGAACCTGAGTAGTGCGGCGATGAGCTACTACAAACCAGCCGATGGCAACGAGTGGCTGGCGATCGGTGCCCACGGCCTGCTGCTCCGCACCAAAGAGGCAGTCGCCTCCACCCAAGCGGCCCAAGGGGGCCTGCTGCCATGACCTATCAGGTGTTCTGCCAGGTGTTCCCCGCCGGCAGCTGGAAATGGACCAGCAAGGACCCCGCCGGCGTAGGCATGCGGCTGGACGGGGCGTTCCGGGCGTTCGCGGCAACCGTCAACGCCCTGCCCGGCAATGCCGATACCCCCATCTCGGTCATCCGCTCCCACGCCGATGCCACCGCCAACCGCTGGGGTTACACCTGGCAGCTCGGCCACCCGATCGAGCCTGCCCACCTCTGGTTTCTGGTGGAGAGCCCCACCACCAGCGGCGCCACCCTCCAGGGCGATACCCAGACCTACAGCTCTGGCCAGTTCGGCTCCGCCAAAGCGAGCACCTTCTCCAGCAACACCAGCAACACCAGCAATGGCGGCTACGGCTCCTACAGCAACTCCGTGGCCAACAGCGCAGGGCTTGCCTACATCGACAGCACGATTACAGGCGCCACCTCGATCGGCGCGATCCTGCTGATCGCCCAGGACACCACCCCAGGCAAAGAGTTCTTTTGCTGGGCCCTCAAGACCAACGGCGGCAACGACGAGCTGCATCGCGACTGCTGCCATGCCCTCTACAAAAGCCCCGGCACCGCCGGCTGGTGCTCGATTGCCATCTTCCCCCGCACCAGCAGGCAGCCCTACGAGACGGTGGCGCTGCATGGCTACAGCGGCAATCGCTTTGGCAGCCTTCCCCCCGCCCTCAGCGCCAGCCTCCACAGCAACGGCCACCAGCTGCGCAGTGGCATCGCCATCGGCCACTACGACCTAGTGCTTGATTCCCAGGGACTGCTCGACTCCCCGCCGCCCCTGATCCAGCTGCCAGCATCCCTGTTCATCGGCTCCACCACCATCCGCGGCGCCAGCACCCATTTCGGCAAGGTGACCCGCCCCGATGGGGTGATGCTGCAGCTGGGCCAGCGCTCGCTCGCCCACGACATCTGGCTCTGGCTGCCCAGCGGCACCAGCCACAGCCAGGCCAGCCCCTGGATGTCGGTCTTTGCCCTGAGCTACTGGCGGGAGTGCAACGAGCTCCACTTCATCAGCAGCCTGCCCCCTGTGGGCCTGCAGGTGATCACGGGCACGGCGGATTTCATCCGCAACTTCCCGCCGATGAGTGCGGCCGGCACCCGCCAGCACCCGCAGCAGGGGCCGCTGCTCTCCAGCTCTGGTGGTGGGGGAGACGGGGGGGGAGATGGGAGCGGCGCCCTGGTCAGGCCCACCACAGGGCTGCTCTGGCCTCGGGGGGTGTGAGGCGAGCGTTGTCCGCCCCTGGGAGAGATTGAATCAACACCGATACGCAGCTGCCGGTTCATCTCCAGGGCATCAGCGGAACCCTTTGGCGTCACCCTTGCGCGGCTGGCGTTTCAGCAGCTGGCGCGGGTCGTAAGGCTCATGACTGCCAAGGCGCCGGAAGGCGGGCTGGAATCCTTCTGCACTCAGGCGGCGCCAATTCAGATCAACATCACCTTCCACCTCCAAGGTCACGCTGCAGGCCTGCACTGTCAGCAAAATGTCCCCCAACGCCGCCAACGGATCTGCACCACCAGTAAGCCAGGGCTCAATCGCAGCAAACAGTCGATCCAGAAGTCGAGCGCCGGTGCTTTTGACCAGGACAACCGGATCGACCACTTCGGCAAGCAGATAGCCCTGCTCATGGCCAAGGCCTTGCCACACATGAGCAAAGGCTATGTTCACCTCCCTCAGTGTTGGTAATCGATCGGCAATGAACAGCGATCGCATTCCACCAGGGCTGATCAGCATGGCGTACAACGCATAATCCCGGTCACCGCCTGGGCCGCGTGTTGCCATGACCTGATCGGGCTGGACCACTGCACACCCTCCAAGAGCTGGTGATCCTATGGGCCCTGATCGCCGCAGCCTGTCGCGCACGGCCTGGATGAAAGGCCGAGTGACGGGCAGGCGGGGATCTGCAGCCCACCCGGCCAACCCCTACCGGGCCCGCACCAACCTTCCGCGCACCTGCTCCCGCTCGGCGCGCCTTGCCGGCAGGGGCGACCCCCGCAGGATGGCTTCGATGCGCTCCACCAGGTATTTGGGCACCATCCCGCCCGCTACCTGCTCACGGGGAAGCAGGAAGCCCCCAGCCAGCTGATTCCATTGGGCAGATTCCTGATGCAACAGCCGCCCGCCCTTGCCGCTTTTCTCAAAGCGCACCAGGGAGCCCTGATCGGGGCAGGCATGGAGGGTGACGCGCCAGCGGATCCCGCTCTGGAGCACATCGTGGAGAACCTGGACCTGGGCCATGGCCATAACGGCGGAGGACCCGACCCAAAGGCGGCGCCGCGCAAGGGCTGGCCAGGATCCGATGCAGTCGCAACCCAAGGGGAACGAGGCCCTGTGGCGGCCAGCTCGTGGAACCCTTGCGCGAGCGCCGCAGCATGGGAAGGGCCGGCGGCGTCTTGATCGGCGTCCACCAGACCATGGGCACGCTGATCTGAATCACAGCAGTGTCGAGGCCGCCCTTAAGGCGATATCTGGAACAGTATGGGTTACCCGCCGGAAACGATGGCGTCGCTGGCCGCTACAGCCCTGGTCCGTGATCTCTGCGCTGTAGTGAGGGACCTCGGAGCTGCTCCCTCCCCCGGCGAGAGAGCCAGGGCCGCCCTCCGCCTGATGATGCTGAGCGCCTTGCTACTTGGCGGCGCCTGGCTCTACTGGCGTCTGCCCCTGGGAGGAGCCGCCATCGGGGCCGTCCTCATCGCAGGTGTGGCCTATGGCCTGCTGCTGATCGCCACCCATGAAATGGTGCACGGCACCCTGCTTGGCTACCGGACACTGGAGCAGTGGCTGGCCTGTCTGCTCAGCTGGCCGATGGCCTGGCCCTATCTCACCTACGCACGGTTGCATCATCTGCATCACCGTTGGAATGGCTGCGATCCCCGGGATCCGGAGCGCACCACGCCCCTCCCTCACGAGCGCCTGGCGGCAGGACCGCTGAGGCGCCTGGTGCAGCGCCATCTGCTCTTCTGGCGCATTGGCGTGCTGGGCGGCGTGGGCTTGATCGCGGATACAGCGCGCAAAGGCTTCTGGCTCCAGCGGCAGGATCAAGGCCTGGTGCAGGCGCGGTTCATCGACGGGGCCGGCGTGATGGCCCTGCACACGGCCATGCTCCTGATCGCTCTCACCCAGGGGGAGTTATGGCGCTACCTGCTGTTCTGGCTGCTGCTGGAGCGTGTGATCGGCGCGATTGTGCAGTTTCGCGGCTTGGTGGAACATCACCTGTTGTGGCGATCCAGGGAGGCCCAGCTGCTGACGCAGCTCTATGCGACCCGCACCATCAACGCAGGCCGCTGGATCAATGCCCTGATGGGAGGGCTGCCTCACCACGGCGCCCACCATGCCTTCCCCTCGATTCCCAGTGAGCGTCTGCCCCTGGCCACGCGCCGTATCGCCTTGGTTCTGGAGCGTCATGGTGCTCCTCCGCTTCCCACCCTGCCGAGCTACGGCGAGGCGCTGCGCATGCTGATCGCTGCTCCGAACAATCCAGCGCTCAGCTGCAGTGCCGGGCTGCCGCCAACGCCCGCGCGCCATGGGCCGGAAAGGTGATCACGAAGCTGCGAGCGGCCTGAGCGCAGAGCTGCAACCCCCAGCGGCCACCGCACGAGCTGCACTGCACCCCGCTGCCGGGCCTGGAGGCCGGGCAGGCCACGAACCGTACGCCCTGATGGCTGAACATCGCTGGCGCATCCAACGGCACGACACAGACCGCCGGGATGCCCTGGCGCTGTAGCCCTGCTGCGATGGAGCGGGACTCGGTGGAGACATTGACCACCAGGCCCTGGGCCGCCGCCAGACGGAGGGTGGCTTGATTGGCGGGGCCCATGGGGAAGTGGGTGTAGGACCACGCTGCCCTCAGATGCCGCGTGGCCTTGGCCAGCTGGAGCAGCAGGGCCTGATCGATGCGCAGCGGATCAGCCGGATCGGGCCACTGATCCCCAGCCACGCAGTGACGGAACATGACGCCGGCAGGCAGGGCCGCTACCTGCTGGATGAAGGCTGCCGCTGTGGTGCCGACCCTACCGGCACTGAGCCGATCCCAGTGGAGGCGGGTATGGAAGCCGGCCTCGGCGTAGCAGCCCTGATCCCCGGCCAGGGAGCAGGAGGAGGGGCAGGTGAGCCGGCTGGTGCTGGAGACGGCGATCGGGCCGGTTTTGGCATTACTGCTGGGGAAGCTGAGGGCAGCGCGATGGGATTCGGCAGGGGCCACGGCTGAGGGGACGCAGGACCCCGCCCCCGACCGCGCCGCAGGTCAAGGGCTCGCCACCACCCGTTGGCGCGACTGCGCCCAACGCAACATCGGCGAGCCAGGCCTGACCCTTGCCGCGGCGCGGATCCTGGGGCGGCCTGCGGACCCGGCCGGGCACCCCGATGGCCATCGAGTCGGAGCCCAAGCCAGCGGAATGATCCTCAAGTGGCTCAGTTTTCGATGTCGCCTCGCTGCCGATGCAGCAAACCCCTGCGGGCCAGGCCCCGAGAGGCCGGCGCCGCAGGGGCACGCCCCGCCTGGGTCAGGGTGCCTCAGAGCACCCGCACCTGGGCCTGAGACCCGAGCACGATCTGCTGATTTGAGGCCAGGATCAAGGCCTCGGCGCGGGGCACGTAGTGCGGCTGGGCGCTGATGTGACCCTCGCGATCGAGGAACAGCACCCGCAGCAGATCGCCGGCTGCATCAAGCAGATGCACCGAAACGATGCGGATGGGGCAGCAGGGCCGAGAGGGGGAAGGAAAGGCCATGGCCGGGAGGGCGAACGACCGGGCCGAAGGACACCGGCAAGGAGACGGCTGGCAAGGGGCCCGAGCCTGCGAGGGATTCACGTCAGCCCTTGCCAGACGGCCCGCGCCGGGGCAGGCCCAGGCGGCGTTCGCTAGCCCGGCCAGCCGCACCGCCCCGACGGCAAGCAAGGCCCAGCATGGCTCTGGGCCTTCTGATCGCCTCCGGCCCTGATGCGGGCATCCACAGCCCCGACCGCGACCACAGCAGCGTTCCTGCCAGCCGTCTGCAGCCCCGCCCTGACCATCGCCCTGGGGCATGAGAAAAAGCCGGGATCAGGGCTCCCGGCAGGCCCCAGCGATCAGAGGGGCAGCAGGGCATCAAGGGCATCTGTGCCCTCTGCATCAGCCGCCAACTGCTGGCGGAGCTGCTCAATCGCGATCCGCGCCTCCTGCTCCTCCTGGAGAGCGGCATCGATCGCATCGACCCGCTGCAGGCACTGCTGGATCGCGGGGATCACCTCCTCTTCCAGCAGGGTGATTTCCTCCTCCCCATAGGGGAACTCAATCCAGGTGCGGCGCAATGGCCGGCCGGAGGAGCGCTGCAGGATTCGCTCCACGCAGCTGAGGGTGGACTGCAGCAGCAGGAATGGATCCTCCTCAGGCGAGCAGAACGGTGAGGGAGCAGCCGTGACAACCATGGGTGAAGTGCGCCGGGGGCGCAGCGACGGGACCGATCCCAGCCATGGCCCGACATCAGGAGGGCCATAGCCTGGAGAGGGCCGGCGCAAGGCTCCACAGGGGCGTGACATCTCAAGCCACCGGCCGCAGATCCCCCAACCCCTGCGGCCGCAGGTGGCGTCGATCAGCCGCCGAACCAGATCCAGACCCTGAGCGGACCGTGCCTCACCCCTGCACCAGCACTGCCCAGCCGCTGCCGTCGCCCTCCACCATCCAGCGCCGCCCGAAATTGGCGCGGCTGTACCGGCAGAAGCGGGCCGTCCCGCCAATGGTGGTGCCGTTCACGAGGTCTGCCTCCCCCAGTGGGTCGTGCACGATCAGATGGGACGGCGTGATGCCAACGACGATCAGCCAGTGCCCCCCTCCAGCCGGGCGGCTGAGCGGGCCGCGGTGCAGGTAGCCACAGGGGACAGGGATGCCGGCGGCGATCTGCTGCTCCAGCGTGGAGAAGCTCGCCTGCTTACTGAACCGTGCGCTGATGCTGTAGCTGGCAAGGGCCTTGATCTGGGCTGCTGGGTCGGTGGTGTCGCCGAACTGCCGCACCCGGGCCAGGTACTGGTCGTCCCCGTTGGGCCCGGTAAGCAAGCCCGGCTTGAGAAAGGCCAGAAGCATGGCGCAGCTGGAGGAGAAGCACATCCGCCGGCCTTCATCGGTGGCCGAATCCAGCTGGGCAAACCAGGGCACCGGCAGCGGGTTGCCCTTGCTGGAAGAAGCAGGTTCAGCGGAGCTCTGGACCGATGGCGCTGGCGACGGTGGACGAGTTGTCGTGGCAGCAGGGGCCCCAGCTGCAGCTCCACGGCTGACGGTTTTGCTCCCTGGCGCAGCACTCCAAAGAGCGGCCTCCGCCTTCCTCCGCCTCCTCAGACCCGCCTCGCTGGGACCGCCGGGATTCACGTAGAGCATCAAGGCCGCCGGCACCTTGTCCAGCTCGCCGTGGCAGAGGCGGTTGGTAAGTGTCGAGAAGCCTTCGCCTCCGAACCAGGCCGGGCCGCAGTTGTAGGTGAACGAGAGCAGCGCCGCCTGCTGGTTGACGTTGAACTGTCGCCAGCCGGGAACCAGCTTGACCAGCAGACCCCAGTCACGAGCAAGACGCCCCTCCAGCAAGACATCGGCCCGCTCCTGGCTGATCGTGTCGCCAGCCTTGACCAGGGCACCGTCGACGTAGCTGGTGCTTCCCCAGCCGATCGTCCAGGGCTCTCCGCCGGTTTCGGGATCGGGGTAGGCGTCAAGCCGGCAACCCTCAAACTCCTTCACCAGGGGGAGGGCCACGGCCACCGCAGCGGAGAGGTCGGCCATCGGAGCTGGTGCCGCTCCATTCGCAGCCTTACGGGCCGTCCAGAGCCGCCGCAGCGTTCCCCCCTCCTCCAGGGCCTGGGGCTCCAGGGCCACCAGCTGCTCCAGCACCGCCTGCAACCAGGCCCGGTGGTGATCGAGCTCAGGATCGAAGTGCTCGACGTAGTCGCCAGAAGGGATGGAGCGGATCATCGAAAGACCCCCCGCCGGCCAGGGGCCAGGGCCGGCTCGTTCTTCCCGATCGCGCTCTGCATGCCGGAGGGGAAGAACAGGGCGCTGACCGTCATCCAGCGCTCCAGGCAGGCATTCGCCTCCCGGGGTCCGTTGATCCAGTTGGGCAGCTCACAGGCACCGACGAACGCGGTCGAGAAAACGATCTGGCCGGTGAGCAGACCGTTTGACGCGGCCGCTCCGAGCAGCCGCAGCAGGGGGTTCATGAAGCCAGAGGGCGGCGGGTCCTCTGGCTCTTGCCACGGGCCTGGTAAGAAACCCGTGGGGGGCCTCAGCCCGCCCCTACCAGCTGCTGGCGCAGGGCAGCGAGGGCCATCTTCTGGGCCCGCTGCACCGCCATCGGGCTGATCTGCAGCTGCGCCGCGGCGGCTCGCAGGGACAGCCCTTGCGCGTGCCGAGGTGGATGGGGCAGTGCTGGTGTGGTGCTTGCTCCTGCCTTGGCTCCGCCACGTTCTGCTGACGTCGCTCTTGTGTGAGTGGCCGTGCAACCGGGTCCCTGCACCCCTTAGCGCCCGGTGAGACCTGCACATGGTTCTGAGCCCGGCTGGCGTCCTGACCCGGTGTGCCGCTTGAGCAGCGCCTTGTGCCCGCTACCGCTCGTTCTGCCTTGGTCGCCTGGCAGTGTCGATCAGCAGGTTCTGCAGGAGCTCGCGGCTGCACAGGAGTAGGGGGGCCAGGGCTGAAGCGGTGATCTGGGTTTGGCCATCCGGTCGCCGGGGCTGTGGGCGAGGGCGGCGCGGAGTTCCGTGAGTTCCCGGCCGATGTTGGCAGCCAACAGATAGGTGCACTCCCAGAGGATGGCGGTCCGTGGTGTCTTCCTCGTCTCCACCCTGATGGCTGTTACTTACAAAAAAGAGTGGCAGGGGTCGTATTCCAACAACTGTGCACTTTATTGAGGGTCTCAGGGGCGACCTTCAAGCCGACAACATGGAATCGTCACGGGGGCGACCCAAGCCCTAGAGGCGGCAGATTGCCTGCAGGGCTTCCAGGGGCCATGATTGGGGGGTGGGAAATAAGCCGTTGAAAGCCCTGAAAACCACAGCCGCCGTGCTACCACTGCCTAATTCGCGGTGTGCCTGCAGATTGATCTGGAGGGTGACTGGCGGCTATCCCCATGTCGGCTGCCTAAGAATTGCGTGGTGATCGATGTGGTGACTATTCCGGAAAACGACCAAGGCACCGCGCCGAGGTTGGTATCGACCAAGGATCTAGTGAGGGTCTACGAGACGGAGGTTACTATGTTCGATCTGAATTCAGTACCGATGGAGCTGGAGCGGCAGGAGCGGCAACGGCACCCTCAGAAACTGGGGGTGGCGAAAGCATGAGAGATGCCAATCATATGAAGAAAGCTTTAAACGAGTCCGACATTTACGCTGAATTTATTGCACTAAATCGGCTTCAAGTTCAAGGGAGTAAATCGAATCAAATGAGCGTAAGGTCTCATCTGCGGCTTGGAGTATCCTTATGCGAGTCAGGATCGCCACCCAGGGTAATGCAAAATCACGAAGCGGTTCATGAGGGAAGTCGATAATGCTGAAAACAGTGCGCGATGTCTGCCAGATCCATCCAATGGCATTGGATTATGCCATGGCAGACCAGATAGAAAACCTGTCAGACGTAATCGATCGCACATCGGCTGATGCACGAGAGTTCTTCGACAAGAACTTTGTGACCAAAGGTATGAGCCTGTTGCTTAGTCAGGGCCTCAAGCGGCTAGCAGGTCGCTCTGATCAAGCCGTGTTCGAACTTAAGCAGGCCATGGGTGGAGGCAAGACACACTCGATGATCTCCTTGGGTTTGTTGGCCAGGGATGCTGAGTTGCGAGGTGCGATTGTCCCTGATATCGCCAAGGATGCCCCGTTCGGGAATGCAAGGATTGTGGCGCTCAACGGACGCCTTAAGTTTGACCAGCGCTTCATCTGGGGTGAAATTGCCCGTCAGCTTGGGAAGGAATCGGAATTCGCCAAGTTCTGGAAGGACGGGGCCGATGCACCTGACGAGAAGGATTGGATAAATCTCATTGGTGACGAGCCGACGCTGATCCTGCTTGACGAGCTTCCGCCGTATTTCGACTATGCGGTCACACGATTGGTCGGGGGAGGCAACCTTGCCCAGGTAACTACCTACGCCCTGTCTAATCTTCTCAGCGCATCGCTCAAGCTTAAGCGATGCTGCATCGTCATTTCCAACCTATCCGGAAGCTACGAAGGGGCGTCTAAAGAACTTCAGAAGTCAATACGAAACTTTGCGCAAGAAGCTAATCGCCAGGCGAGATCTGTCACACCGGTCGATCTGGCAACTCAAGAGATCTACGACATTCTGCGCACTCGACTCTTTAAATCCTGGGATAAAGCAGCAGTTGATCATGTTGCATCGGCCTATGCGGCATCTCTGGCGGAAGCAGTAAGGTCAAAGTCAGTGGCGAAAAGTGCGGAACAAATCGCCGATGAAATACACGCCTCTTATCCCTTCCACCCGTCAGTCAAGCACGTCATCGCATTATTCAAGGAAAACGAAAGCTATCGCCAAACTCGTGGCTTGATGCAATTCGTCTCCAAGATGATTAAATCCGTCTGGGAACGACCATCAAACGATGTTTATCTAATTGGCTGCCAGCATCTTAATCTGAATATCAATGACGTACGAGAGGAAGTGAACAAGATAAGTAACCTTCAGGGCGCCATCGCTCATGACGTCGCAGCGGGCGGTGCGGCCGTCGCAGAGCTCGTAGACGCAAACCTTGGGAACGATGCTGGCAGCCAGCTAAGCACGCTATTGCTCACCGCGTCTCTATCCGAATCCATCGATGCGGTCAAGGGCTTCACCAAGGTTCAGGTTCTCGAATACCTGATTGCACCCAATCGAACGGTCATCGAATTTCAGGATGCCTTCGAAGCATTCCGTAGTGATGCCTGGTATCTGCACCGTAAGGAGAACGATGCTTGGTACTTCTCGAATAACGAGAACCTGCGCAAGCGAATCGACAACAGAGCTGCCAACGCGCCGCAGCCAAAGATCGACACTGAAATGAAGCGCCGGCTGGAAGACATCTTCAAGCCTGTTACCCGCATCGCCTATCAGGAGATAGAAGCGCTTCCTAAAATCGACGAGATCAAGCTGAATGGCCCTAGGGTTTGTCTGGTTCTCAGCCCCGACAACAAGCTGCCCCCGGAAGAGGCGAAGCGATTCTGGGAAAGCGTGACTGAGAAGAACAATTTCTGCGTTGTAACCGGCGACGGATCGAATTTGGCCAGTCTGGAAGAAAAAACTCGCCGCATTTGGGCGATCGCGCGGGTATTGGAAGAGACGGGTGCCGACCGTTCGCCACACAAGCCCGAGCTCGATGAAGAGGGCGAGCAAGCTGAGTATGAATTCAACTCAACCGTCGTCAGCTTGTTCAATCGTGTCTATTACCCAACAAAGGGCAAGCTGACCTTCGCCAAACTTTCCATGACCTTCACGGGCAATGCCTTCAAGGGCGAGGAACAGGTGGAGAAAGCATTGTCCGATGTTGGAGCCTCAAAGCTCTACCGCAATGTTGAAGAAAATGCCGAGACGCTTCTAAGCAGGGCTGAAGACATGCTGTGGCCAGGTGGTGGGGAGCGACGCATCCCATGGCGTGACGTCGTCTCCCGGACGGTCACCAATGAACGCTGGCCGTGGCTCCCCGCCAAAGGCATCGAAACCCTGCGGGCCATTGCGGCTGGACACGGGCGGTGGCGGTACAGCGAGGACGGCTACATCGAGAAGGGGCCGTTTCCGCCGCCGAGCACCCGCGTAACGGTGTCCGAACGCGATTACGACGATCAGACCGGCGAGGCGACCCTAGAAATTCTGGCGAGGGACACCGGTAAAAGCGGCCGGGTCCACTATGCGGCGAACAGCGCCGTAGGCGACTCCAGCCCGACAGTACCGGACACGATCTGGAAGACGGATGCGACTGTCCTTTGGTTTGTAGCCATCGATCCGGACGGCCAGCACGAGACGGGCGATCCGGTCAAATGGGCCAACAAACTGACCCTCACGCATCAACCGCGTACCGGCGGCGGCAAACGGATCGTCGAGTTGACGGTTAAGCCGCGCGGACAGATTCGCTGGAACATGACGGGCGCGAGTCCGGCAGAGGGGGAGATCTATGGAGGACCCATCGAGATCAACAGCACGGACGCTGTCACGATCTACGCCTATGCAGAGGATGCAGGCGTCAACGTGCAACGCAGCTTCACCATCCCGGCCATTAACCAGAAGGGCCCGGCGATCGACAAAACCATTCCCGCCAGGCTGCGAAAGAGGGTCGATTTGCGCGGCAATGCGGATGCCTTCAAAGCCATCAACAACGCCAAGGTGCTAAACGTGAAGCTCTCTGGCGGTGTCTCGCTCACGGTTGGTGATGGCAACCGCACTGTCACGACGCGCTTTGGCAGCGATGCGATCATCAAGGCCAATGACATCGAAGCCTTCATCTCCGCTGCACGGCTGGCACTAGACAACGACACAGCTGATGTTGTGCTGCGCATGGATGATCTCCAATTCAGCAGCGGTCATGATCTGGAAACTTTCATGGAAACGATCGGTATCGAGCCGGATCCAGGCGAGGTGGAGCAGTGAGGGCAGCAAAAGCCAAACTGGAGACAACAGGCTTCGGCTGCCCTAAGACGGTGGACCCCCATCACTTTGTGGTCGAGCTACCTCGTGGCAGGACGGCGCCCGTGGTTATCGCCGAGGCCTATGGCATCAAGGCCGGCATCAACGGCTTGCCCGAGATCGACGAGCGCTGTCAACTGCCTTACACGATCTGGAGTTTGATCGCTGAAGACCTAAAACGCGAATTTAATGAGCGCCTCCGCTCAAAGAAGATGAGCACCGGCCGCTGGTCCACGGGGCTCAACCAGGTTGAACGTCTGCTCGGTAAGGAATTGCTGGTACTTGCTTGGGCGGTGGAGCGGGCAGACCCGGAGACAGTACCCAATGCCATCCGCAACTGGATAGGACTGCGGCCGGAGGAACGCTGGTGGCTTTATACAGTTACTGCTGCCGCAACCGGGGGGGCAAGCGATGCTGATATCGGCTGGCGCAAAGCGCTACGATTTGCACTGACCGAAAATCCGCTAGCTGAAATCACCCACATTGCGCCTCCCAAGCGCTCTCGGCTGATCGCAAACAAGCCAGCACAAAGTATGCAGCAGGGCTTCTTCGGTTTTGAGAATGGCGAGCAATCACCCTTCTTGATTGATGACCGGCATACTGCCTTGGAAGGAGGCACCCTATGACCATCACCCCATTAGCATGGAAGGACAAACCAAGCCTGATCGAACGAGTACTGCCGGCGCAGAAAATCAGTGCAGAAGCGCAGAAGGAAAGGAAGGCAGGTTCTGGCCAGACACTTACAAGCTTAGGCAGTTACTGGAAAGGTCGAAAGCCCCTGATCCTGAATAAGGCATGCATTCTGGGGGCGCTTTTACCGGCGACGGATGATGCGGAAGCGGACCTTGAAGTGTTTGAGCTGCTGATGGCGATTGATGATGACAGCTTCAAACGCCGTCTCAAATCACCTCGTGATGTAGACAAACTGACGAAGTTATCCTATTTGGGAAAACTGGCTATCACAAAACGGCCAGAAGAATGTGACCAACAAGAACTTTATGCCCCTATCTGGCAGCGCGTGAACCAGCACTTAGGGACAGATGCCAAAGACATCCCCGAACTGGTCAAGCAACTCGGCATTTTGCGTTTCGGCCATCGGCCTAAGGTGGCAGATACGTTTTGCGGCAGCGGCCAGATACCTTTCGAGGCGGCAAGGTTGGGCTGTGATGTTTATGCTAGCGATCTGAATCCCATCGCCTGCATGCTCACGTGGGGGGCACTGAACATCGTTGGCGGGGATAAGGCGAAGCGCAAGGAAATTGAGAAAAAGCAGCGCGAGGTCGCCGAAGCGGTCGATCGCGAGATAAGCGACTTAGGTATCGAGCATGACGATGAAGGGAACCGTGCCAAGGCCTATCTCTATTGCTTGGAAACCCGCTGCCCGCAAACTGGCTGGATGGTGCCAATGGCGCCGAGTTGGATTATAAGTAAAACACGAAACATTGTAGCGAAGTTGGTCCCCAACTCTGCAGAGAAACGTTTTGACATTGAAATTGTTACTAGCGCAAGCGATGCGGAGCTGGAACATGCCTTACATGGCACGGTGCAGGACGGACAACTGGTCTATGAACTAGATAGTGAGATCTACCGTACTCCGATCAAAACGCTCCGGGGTGATTACCGCACAGCCGATGGGAGAAGTGCCAATCGCCTACGCCGCTGGGAAAAGCATGACATTTTGCCACGGCCAGACGATATCTTTCAGGAAAGAATCTTTGCAGTTCAATGGATCACAAAGGAGAGCCTTGGGAAAGGGAGGCTAAAAACCTTCTTTGCCGGCGTGACAGCAGAAGACCTCGCCCGCGAACGCAAGGTTGTTGACATCGTCGGTCAGAACCTTTCCAACTGGCAAGAGCAAGGCCTGGTTCCAGATATGGTGATAGAACCAGGCGATAAAACGGATGAGCCGATTCGAACACGCGGGTGGACCTACTGGCACCATTTGTTCACGCCAAATTCTCTACTGCGTCTGTCAATTATTACCAAACACGCCGACAAATGGACCATCCCTTGCCTACTGGCCTGCATTAATTCCGCTTCTAGGCTCTGCCGATGGAGGACCTCGGGAAAACGGTATGCTGCAGATGGTTCGGGTAAGCAAACCGGCGGAGCAAGTGATAACTCGATGGATGTGTTTTCAAACCAAGCTCTCAACACACTTTACAACTATGCTACGCGGAGTATATTTTCATTATTGGATGAATTTGAGTGGGCCTACAAAGATCGCGGATCCACAGATGAAAGAGGTGAGGTAAGACCGGCCTCGGCTAGCAATTTTGAATGGGATACAGACCTAACGATAACTGATCCACCTTACGCCGACGCCGTTCACTATCACGAAATCACCGAGTTCTTCATCGCTTGGCTGCGCAAGAACCAGCCGAAGGAGTTTTCAGATTGGGTCTGGGATAGTCGCCGCCTTTTGGCAATCAAGGGCGACGGAGAGGACTTCCGCCGAGAGATGATTTCAGCTTACAAGGTCATGACCGGACACGTGCCAGACCATGGCCTCCAGATCGTGATGTTCACCCATCAGGACGTGGGTGTATGGGCAGATATGGCCAGCATCGTCTGGGGGGCCGGTCTTCGAGTCAGCGCGGCTTGGTATATCGCGACCGAGACCACCTCCGAGCTTAAAAAGGGATGCTATGTGCAGGGAACCGTGTTGTTGGTGCTGCGCAAGCGTATGAACGACGAATCCATTTATCGCGACGAGCTGGTTGAAGAGGTCAAGTGCGAGGTCGCTCAGCAAATTGAAACCATGACAGGCCTGAATCAGACCACCAAAGGCAAGGGCCGCAGTGAAAACCTGTTTGAGGACGCCGACTTACAAATGGCCGGCTATGCTGCCGCCCTCCGTGTTCTGACCGGCTATCGCCGCATCGATGGCCAGGACATGGCGTCCGAGGCCTTGCGCCCCCGTAACAAAGGCGACCGCGACATCGTGCGGGAAATCATTGACTACGCCGTGCAGGTTGCCAACGAGCATCTTGTGCCGGAAGGTCTGCCACCTGGGACCTGGGAGCGCTCGACGGGTGCCGAACGTTTTTACCTCAAAATGCTTGATATTGAGTCCTCAGGATTGACGAAACTCGATAATTATCAAAACTTCGCCAAGGCCTTTCGCGTCGGAGACTACGCCGAACTGATGGGGAAGATGAAGGCGAATGATGCCCGACTGAAAACTGCTAAGGACTTCAAGAAAGGTTACTTCGAGGGCGACTACGGCAAGTCACCGCTGCGCGCCGTGCTCTACGCCCTCTATGAGCTGCAAAGGGAGCTCGACAGCGATGAGGTCATGGCCCATTTGCGCGACCTGGTGCCCGGCTATCATTCTCGCCGTGAGGACTTAATAGCCCTGTGCCAGTTTCTGGCGGCTAAACGTGAGCAGTTTGTTCCGGAGGAAGCCGCCTCCGCGCGCGTCCTTCTCACCCGCATCAAAAATGAACGGTTGGGAGGGTAGGCATGTCCGATCAAGTTAGTCTTTCCTTGATCAGCCGCTTCAGCTCGCGGCAGCAGCGCCTGAGTCATGCGTATCTGAAAGATCGACTGGCTGGCGCCCGCACTTACAAGCGCATTGCTGGCTATTTCCGCTCTTCGATCTTTGAGCTAGTGGCCGAGGAGATCGCGGGAATCGATCAGGTCCAGATCGTCTGCAATAGTGATCTCGATCCACGCGACATCGCCATCGGTAAGGCCTCGCGCCTGGCTCGGGAAACCGCCCTGAAAGAGAAATGGAATGAAGGGGCCGACGAGATTGATAGCCTGCTGCACCGTACCCGCTACTGTCAACTCTACGAGCTTCTGAAAAGCGGCAAGGTCGATGTGCGGGTGGTGGCCTCGACAGACGGGCCCTTTCTACACGGCAAGGCCGGTGTGATCGAAAGCCGCGATGGTGCAAAGTCAGCCTTCATCGGCAGTCTCAACGAAACCCGCGAAGGATGGAAGGAGCATTATGAAATCGTCTGGGAGGACCGCTCGCCCGAAGGCGTCGCCTGGGTGGAGGAGGAGTTCAAATATCTGTGGGAGCGGAGCGTACCACTACCTGACGCCATTATCGAGGAAGTCGGACGCCTGTCCCGCAAGGTTGAAGTAGAGCTCGACGAGCTCAAATCGGCTGACGTCGCCGCTGCTGCCTTGGTAGAAGCCCCTCTCTACCGGCGCGGCGAGGAGCTGAAATCCTGGCAGCGAGCCTTCGTCGGCATGTTCCTAGAACACCGCGAACTTTACGGCTCAGCTCGTTTCATTCTTGCCGACGAGGTTGGTGTCGGGAAAACCCTCTCGCTAGCAGTATCCGCGATGCTGGGCTGCCTTTTGGGAGATGGCCCAGCCTTGATTCTATGTCCTGCCACACTGTGTCAACAATGGCAGGTAGAACTGAATGACAAGCTAGGGATTCCTTCCGGCGTCTGGATATCGAACCGAAAAGTCTGGCTCGACCCCAACGGGCATATAGTCAAGACTAGGGGTGCCGAAGATATTGGACGTTGCCCGTATCAAATCGGCATCGTTTCGACCGGCCTGATCTTTCATAACACCCATGAGTCGAAGGTGCTGCTGGAGCGCCGGTATGGAACAGTAGTGCTCGACGAGGCCCACCGTGCACGACGCGCTAGGGGGCCCACCGCAAAGCATGATGATCCGAACAACTTACTCCGCTTCATGCGTGAGGTAGCCAAACGCTCCAAGCATGTGATCCTAGGTACCGCCACCCCGATCCAGACAGACGTCGAAGAGCTCTGGGATTTGCTGGAAGTGCTCAACAATGGAGCGAACCAAGTTCTTGGGCGCGACTTCAGTCTTTGGCGGCAACCCAAGACCGTGATTCCAATTCTTACTGGACAACGCAGTGTCGATGAAGAGATGGAGGCATGGAACCTGATCCGCAACCCTCTCCCCCCCCGATCAGAAGACCCGTTATTTGATCATATTCGGACCGACTTGCGCCTGCGCAAGGATCAGCATTTCACCGATCTACCGGTAACTGATCTCGATGAATTCACACGAGCGGAACTCGATGACGCCTTGAGCGCTAATCATGATGGGTTGGCTTTCTTTCAGCGCAACAACCCAATCCTGAGGCATACAGTTTTGCGCAAGCGCTCGACTCTGGAGGAGTCGGGTCTCTTGGATCGGATCGCCGTCGACATCTGGCCGAGCGAGTCAGAGAAGCTGGAGATGTTTGAAGGAATAGGACTGCGGACTTCGGCCGAGTTTGACGTAGCTTATGAGGCAGCCAAAGACTTCACTGCCGCCTTGCGCAAGCGGACCCGCTCGGCAGGATTCATGAAGACGATGATGCAAAGTCGCATCTGTTCGAGCATTGCCAGTGGTCTATCGACCTCTCGGAAACTTCTGGAGAAGCGAGAATGGGCGTTAGAGGATTTTGAGGAAGAGGGCGCGCTCCTGGATAACCTCCCCGAGATCATCGATGAAGAGTGCTTTCATCTCGAACGTATCGTCGAGTCACTTAGCCGAAAGCCAACTGATCCCAAACTAGATGCAGTTCTTTATTTCCTAGAAGAGCGGGGCTGGCTTGACCTAGGCTGCATCATCTTCAGTCAGTATTTTCAAACCGCTCACTGGGTTGCCAAGAGTCTAACGGAGCGCCTTCCTGAAGAGCGGGTGGCGCTATACGCCGGAGAAGGTAAATCCGGGCTCTTCTTTGGCGGTGAGTGGCGTAGTGTTAAGCGCGAGGACATCAAGAAGGCGGTTCGTGACCGCACGATTCGCCTCGTGATTGCGACAGATGCTGCCTGCGAGGGCCTCAACCTTCAGACACTCGGTACCCTGATCAATGTCGATCTGCCCTGGAATCCGTCTCGACTTGAGCAGAGGATCGGGCGGATCAAGCGCTTCGGTCAGACCCGCGACCGCGTTGACATGCTCAATCTCGTTTACAACGATACTCACGACGAGAAGGTCTACAGCGCGCTATCCCGCCGGATGAAGGACCGCTTCGATCTTTTCGGTTCATTGCCGGACACGATCGAAGACGATTGGATCGAGGACATCGAGAATCTCGATGAAAAACTCAAAGAGTTCACCGAGTGCAAGAAACGAGCCAACGCCTTCGACTTACGTTATGGCAGTTCAGTCGCTCCACAAGGACCTGGCTGGGAGCTCTGTGAGAAGGTGCTTGCCCGCCGTGATGTTCACGAACGACTGAGTGAGGGGTGGTAGCTCCTGCATTTTTTGGCCGTTGGAGAATTTCTGGCGCCGCATGTTCCCAGCTCCACACGCAGCTTCCCCAGCGGCTGGAGTTTGAGGTAGAAGTTAGTTTCTGTTAACGCTCGAGGAGCTCTCGATCTCCAGCGGTCGCTCGATCCGAGAGCATCAAGGGCCTGATCAGCTGCTCGTTTCCGATGGATCCGGCCGAGACCGTCTTTGGCAAATTGATCGGCTGAAGCCTCAGCCGCGACCCAGGGCCCACGCCGATCGCTCCCTCTGCACCTCCAACCGGATGCGGAGCATGGCGGCGCTATCGCCTGATCGCTGCGCCTCGCAGTAGGCGGCATGCACAGGCCAGCAGATCGAATTCAAGGAGGCCTGATCCACCGGGCAGCTCAAGGGCTCCAGGGGCAGGACATAGCGCCTCAGGGCCCAGAGCGCATTCTCGGCCTCCCAGGGATCTAGGGCCCGCCAGGCGGGAGCCCTGTGGCCCCCGAAATCCTGGCCAGTGCGATTAACCCCACCGGATCCGAACACCGGCCGCACTGCCACCGCGGGCCCGTGGATCACCGGCGCATCCAGAATGGGCCAGCGCAGCGAATCAAAGGCCTCCAGCCCGGCTCAGGCACCGCCATGGGCCAGATGCACCGGCCCCGCCCTGGAGAAGCGCAGCGCATCAACTGGGCAGCCGCATAACCCGGCCAGCTCAGGGCAGGTCAGCTCCCAGTGCTCCAAAGGCTGGGGCTGGATCCTTGTGCACTGACCGCCAGACCACTGGTGGCGGTGAACCAGAAGGATGGCGGGAACCATGGCGCAAGCAACGCAGGTCCCCGGAGGGTTCCGTGCCGCAGGTCAAGGGCTCGCCACCGCACCGATTGGCGCGCCAGCGCCGGACATCAAAGGGCGGCGAGCCTGGCCCCGACCCTTGGCGCGGCGCGGACCGTGGAGGGGCCTGCGGCAGCAGCGCCGATCAAGAGTTGCGGCTCAGAGAATCCAGAGGGACTCCGCTCCGCACTGCTCCTGGAGCTCAAGTGCCCGCTTGCGGACAGAGGAGAGCGGCACCAGGCGACAAGAGCGCACTGGATAGGCAGCGACATCAAGAAACCAGATCCTTGCCCAGGCCGGATCGAGACCTGGCGGGTGGTGCTCCATGCCTACCGATCTGATCGAGGAGGGGGATGGGATGGCCGCATCTGCAGAGGACAGCCAAACCAGGCCCCGACCAGGGGCAACCAAAGGCAGGCTCTGGAATAGGTGTCAACCGACATCGAAAACTGAGCGCTGGTCCAGTTTTCGCTGTCGGCTGACAATAGGCCCATCACCATCACCGAATAACCCGGTGGGCACCCACGGCACCCACCGGGGGGAGCCTCAAAGAGGCACCAACACCGCCGAGGACTCAGCCCCAGCAGCCGCAATGGCCGCCCGCTCCAGCTCGAACTGGGCCTCCTGCTCCTCTTGGGCCTCCCTGAGCTGCTGATCGATCGCATCCATCCGCTCCAGGAATCTCTCCATCGCGGGGAGCAGCTCATCCTCCAGCCGGGTGATCTCTTCTTCCCCATAGGGGTGACCGATCCAGCAGCGCCTCAGGGGCTCCCGCTAAAGGCTGCGCAGAAGCCAGAGCAACGAGCGCTGACAGGACTCCACCATGGCAACCGGATCGCGCTCAGAGGGGCGGCGACTTGAAGACATGAACGGCAGACGCCATCAGGCGCCGCGAAGGGACGCCGCCTTCGCCGCGTCAGGCAAGGGCTTGCCAGCTGGCCAGCTCGCGTTGAGCCCTTCCCCGCGGCGGAGCATGGAGAGGCCCGGCGAGGCGCCCACGATTGGGAAAAGGCAGTCGCAGAACCCCCTTCATGCGAGCCAACCGGCGTTTGGGGTGGGGGCGCCCGATCATCCGTGGGCGGAGTCGGGTGATGAGCGAGACCCTCTGATCCCCGAAGACGTGTGGATACAGAGCAAGGGCCAGGTCGTCGAGGTCGTTGCTGACTTGGTCGTTCATTGTTTTGGATCCTGACAACCTCAGAGGATTCCCAGCGACGGACAGCAGCGGGAGCTTCTGGGGCTAAGGGCTTGCCTTGGCCCCCACTGCTCTCAAAAGGGCAGCACTGGCGGCAAGCCAGCCTCAGGTCGGCTCCTACGAATCCTGGGGTGGTTGCCGAATCCCAGCAAACCCCATCACCACTACCGGCGGCTGAGGCTTCAGCTGCCGGGCAGCGGCCTCCAGGAAGGCCACCAGAATCGTGATCAGCAGGATGTAGTCCCGCAGAGCGGGATCCACGGGTGATCCTTCGGTGTCGCCTGCCTTGGAGAGCACCGACTCCAGGGGTGCCCAGAGTGGATTGGCTCGGGCATCGCGATAGGACTGGCTCAGTCGCTCGGCATAGGCGGGGTCGCTGAGGGAGGCGGAATCGCTGGAGTGGGCAAAGGCATTGCGCACGCGCCGCAGGGTGTGGAGGGCCCGTTCCACCGGGGTTTCGATCAGCCCAAGGCGGTGGGCCAGGCTGATGCGCGCCCCGAAGGATCCCAGCGGTCGATCGGCCTGGAAGAGGGAATCACTTCGGCTGGCGGTTGGCAGCAACACGGCCTGCAGTTGACGCTCCAGGGCCGCGTCAACCAGGGCTACGCCCACCAGCACGGCTCCACGGCCGCGCTCCTGACGCATCTGTAGGGCAATGCGACGGGCAGCGTCAGCAGCCACCGGTTCCGGGGCTGGGCTCAGTGCATTGGGGGAAGGGGAGGACGACCTGTTTACTCCTGTGGCACTAGCTCCAGCAGCCGGGTTCTGAGGTCGGCGTGGCTGGCTGTGAGATCCACGGTGGCAAATCGAAGGCGGTGACCCTGGATCTCAACCGACTCATCGACATCCGCCTCGATGGCGGGATGGAGTAACAGCCCAGCAGCCGTGTCGGCCCAGGGGGCCGCTGGATCCTCCAGCCCTTCCTGTGAGCGGAGGTAGGCGTAGAGCTGATAGACGTAACCTGCGCGAAGCGAATGCTCGCGGTACCAGCCCCGCGAGAAGACACCTGTGAATTTGGTGTCGATCACCAGGCGCTGGGGCCGATCGAGACGGTCGATCACGATGTCGGTGCGCATGGAGGGGAACACCTGGGCGATGCCGCTGGTGGCTTCTTGGAGAGGCCAGCTGAGCGACTTGCCGGTGCTCACGAGCCACTGGGCCTCGTTGAGGTGGAGGCGGTAGAAGCCGCCTATGGCCTTCTCGTAG
Source organism: Synechococcus sp. UW140 (assembly GCA_943372025.1). GTDB lineage: Bacteria > Cyanobacteriota > Cyanobacteriia > PCC-6307 > Cyanobiaceae > Cyanobium. Next base: position 29,014 of record CALRXC020000025.1, read on the forward strand.
AGACGCCGCAGCCAGTGCACGCAGCGTTGCGGATCGAGCAGGGCATGGTGGCCGGCTTCTTCTGTGGGGAGTGCCAAGTCCATGGCCAGGCGCGCTGCCGCCAACATCTGTTGGTCAATCTGATCGTGGCGACCGAATCGTTCGTTGCTGATCTGTTGCCTGTTGGGAGCTTCCCCGACGACGCCTTGGAGGCGGAGTGCATGGGCCAGGCCTCGGCAGCGATGGGCCAACCCCGGCTGGCTCGCCAGGCGGGCCACCGCCTCGAGGGCAGCCCGCACAAAACGGTTGCGGGGGCTGTCGACCGTGAGCTCTTCGAACCGGCAGGCCACCTGCCCTTTGGAGAGCAGCTGCCGGCGGCTGGTAGTGAGGTGGTCGATGCGGCCGCGAACGCGACTGAGTACGGCTTCTCGCTGGCGGAAGGAAGTTGAGAGCTGACGCCCCTGACGCTGCTCGACAGAGCGGGCCAAGATCTCTGCGACCAGATCGGGAATGTCCTCAGGCAGGCCTTCCGCAGCGAGCTGGGCCGGATCGGTGCTCTTGCCGAGATCGGAGGCATAGAGCATCAGCCACCAGATGTTGCGGACGGGGATGCTCACCACCCCTCCAGCAAGCGATCCGCCTCCCGGTCGGCCACATCGGGGGCATCGAACCAATACTCGTGCAGCAGCGGCCTGAGCTCGGTGGCCACGACCTCGGCGAACCAGTCGCGACTGGAGCGGTCTTCCAGGCTCTGACTGGGGGTGACATAGCTGTGGCCAATCCGGAAGGCTTTGCCGAGGCGGCTGTCGGCGGTGATGGTGCTGTTGAGTTGCTCCAGGCGCTGCTGGATCGTGTTGGCAGTAGCTGTGTCCAGTTGCATTTCGCGGATCACCCACTCACGCCATGCCACGCCCAAGCAGGGTTCTAGATCGATGAAGGCGAAGCGACGGCGGAAGGCCATGTCCACCAGCGCCAGGGAGCGATCGGCAATGTTCATGGTGCCAATCACGAAGAGATTCACAGGCACATGCACCGGTCGGTGCACGCCATCCGGATCCGGGTAGCAGAGCTGCATCGCATCACGAGGGGTGCGTTTGCCGGCCTCAAGCAAGGTGAGCAGCTCCCCGAAGATCTGGGCGGGGTTGCCGCGGTTGATCTCTTCGATCACCAGCACGTAGGTCTGGCCCGGGTTGTCCAGCGCGCCCTTCACCATCTGCATGAACACTCCCTCGTGCAGGGCAAGGCCGCCATTGGCGTTGGGCCGCCAGCCACGCACGAAATCCTCGTAGGAGAGGTTGGGGTGGAACTGCACGGAGCGGAGCTGCGGCTCCTGCACCAGATGGCCCACCAGGGCCATGCCGAGGCGTTTGGCCAGCCAGGTTTTGCCGGTGCCAGGGGGACCCTGCAGGATCAGGTTTTTCTTGTCGCGCAGACGGCGCAGGATGCGTTCCAGCTCGCTGCGGTCCAGGAAACAGCCATCGGCCAGGATGTCATCGATGCCGTAGGGCGTCAGTGAGATGACTGGCTCTACGAGTGGTGTGTCGTCAAAGTCGCTGACGGCAGGTACGTCGTCGTCTGACTCGTCTTCGGCTGGATCGGGAGCGCTAGCGGTGTAGGTCCAGGCCGCTAGGGAGAGCTCGGGAAACGAGTGGACACTGAAGTCGGGCTCCTCGAAGCGCTGTTTGAGGGCATCGATCAACTGCAGGTAGTCGGCAGCACTGCAGCGGTGCTTGGGACCGTTGCGGCCGATGGTGAGGCGCAGCTTTTCGCTGATGTAGCTGCGGGAGCGCTCATCAAGGCTGAGGAAGCTCCAGGGCCGGCACCAGTAGAGCCCGAAGGTGAGGTTCCAAGCCACGCCGTAGTAGGCCATGGCTGCATCGAAGTCTCGGCTAAACACCTCGATGGCCTGCTCGGTGTCTGCCTCGGCCAGGGCCAGGCCGCTTTGGAAAACCTGCCAGAGGGCATCGATCTGGGCGGGGTCGCGGTTTTTGTCGTAGGGGAAGAACCACGACTTTTGATTGTTGAGCACTGGGATGCCCTCGAAGCTCTCCGGCACGGCCTCCTCCACTCCCAGGAAGCGAGCCAGAGCAGATGCGATGGCCTGGCGGTTGGTGTCTCTGATTCCCCGGTTGAATAGCCCGAAGAGGGTGAATGGGTCGATGTCGTGGATAAAACCCTTGCTGCCATCGGCGAACTGATCACCACTGAGCAGACCGAGACCCTCCACACTGGGTTGCAGTTCCTGAAGAAAAGCAATCAGTCGACTGCGATCGTCGGCGTGACTGAGGAGCCCATCGGCAATGGCCTGGTAGAAGCGGGCCCAACGGAAGCGCTTTTGCTCTTTGGGATCGGTGCCGAAACGTTCCCGCCAAAAGGGGTCATTGCGGAAACGGTCAAAGTCTTGTGGTTTGTTCTGAAAGGCAAAGTCGATCAGGGCATCAGGGGCCCAATTTCCAGGCGAAACCTTCCAGATCGTGCGCTGATAGGTGTAGAAGAACCACTCACGTGCAGGGCTGACGCGCTGCCAGTGCACGCGCAGGCGGCGGCCATCGCCCATGTTCTCGGCGATCACGCCAGTGGCCTTGATCGCCATCACCGATACGGTGTTGCCCCAGGTTTCGAAGGGCAGGCCGTGCTTCTTGATGTAGGCCGCCTTGATGGCGATGCGCTCGCCGGTCTGCATGGAGCGCACCTGGGCCAGCACCCTGCTGTTGTCTTCGAAGTCGTGCTCCCAGATGCCTTCGTCGATGAAGCGATTGGTCTGGTCGTCGCCACGGTTGATCATGGCGCCGACGAACCAGCAAGGAGCTGATGATTGGCCTTGAGATAGGAAGGGAGCCTGTGTCATGAGTCAAACAACCGATCCCAGGCCTTCAGCGTCAGCGTGGGGTGCCCAGCACCGCCCTCTCTCAGCGATCCGCTCCACAACAGCCTCCTTTTGACACCAGAGCGGTCCGTATGGGTCAGTTTTACAGCAGCTTGGCCGCGATGCCAGCAACATCTCTACCCTCATCACGGCGCACCTATGCACTATCTGCATAGGTTTTTGATACAGGTCAACGTGGACGACTTCAGCGACTGCGTCTGGCTGCGCCGCTTTCCCCTCCGCAAGGGTCGCTTACCCACCTTCGGTGTGCCGGCGCACCAGGTGCGGCCCATCGCCAGCGAGCTGAGCCGATGATTCCCCCCCCCAGTTCATGGCTGTTCACCGCCTGATCCATTCCGTCTGCAGCATCGGCTCAATGGCCATGCGGCTGGTCATGGCAGCCCTGGGTTTCGACCTGCTGCTGCAGGGGGCTGGACTGGCCTGATTCGACCTGGTGGCCGCGGGGGAGGGAGGTGCTTCCAGGGGCTGGGCCCAAGAGCCTCTCTCCTCAGCCAAATCCCCGCGCCGCTCCCCGGCTGCCCGGTGGCAGCAGCGGGATCTCAATCTCCGCCCCCTGCTCGATCGGGTAGCCCTCCATCTCCAAATGAAAGTCGCTGCAGACCAGCGTCAGCGGCGGCTCCAGTTCCAGCGCCTCCATGAACACCAGCACCACGTCCTCGCCCGGCCCGGCGGCATCGGCATGGCGCTTGACGTCCTGCTGGAACCGCAGGGACGTGTACTTCTTGAGGTCAGGCCGGGCCGAGAGCACGTTGGTGCGCAGGAAACGGCCGTTGCCGTATTCGGTCTGATTTACGAACAGCACATAGGGCTCATCCCCATCCGGCCCGGGCAGATCGTCCTGGGTGGTGATGTGGAACTGAGACACGCTGGTGCTTCTCCCTGGGCAGTGTTCCCAGCATCCGCCATCCGGCGAGGATTGGTCACGCTGTTCTGCGCTGATGAGCCGGCTGACGCCCGAATCGATCCGCGCCAGTCAGGCCGAACTGCCGCCGATCGGCACGGTGATCACCGAGCTGCGCCGCCAGGACCCATACATCCAGCAGGAGCAGCACCGCTACCGCTCGCCGCGGGGCTTTCAGCACTGGGCCAATCACCTGGCCTATGCCGCCCTGATCGAGGCGGGTCTGCAGGTGATGGATGAGATGAACGATCCGATCGGCTTCTGGGCCGCCACCACCTGCCGCTGGGCGCGGATCGTCGAGGCACCACCGCGCTTCCTGGCACCGGAGCTGGCGGAAGCCTTCCGCCGCACGCCCTCACCCCATCTCGATGAGGAGCTGCCGCAGGTGCTGCCCTGCTTCCGTTTGATGCTTCCCGATGGCGCCCTGTTCACAGAAGACGGGGTGCCGATCCCGGTGGTGATCGTGGCAGACCTGCGGGCGATGGCCGACTGGCTGCCGCCTCAGGCCCAGCGGATCAGCGGCATCAGCTGCGTGGGCCTCGCCCTCGATGGCAGCAGCTACCTCACCCGCCATTCCTTCCAGCAGATCGGCGAGCGCAACCCCACCGTGGAGGACCTGAGTCACCCGGCCTGGCAGTGGGATGAGCAGGCGGTGCAGAGCACCAACCAACGAATGGAGGGCCTGGCGATCAACGCCCTGCTGGTTGAGCTCTACCAGCCGGAACTGCTGACCACCGGCCCGGCGGCCAAGGTGCCCAGCGGCAAGGGTTTTTCGGCTGGCAGTGCTGACGACATCGGCGCCGTGAGACCCCAAGGCCCGGTATGGATCGGCAAGGACTTCCGCCTCGATCGGACCCCCAGGGCTCCAGCAGCAGGCGACCCTGCCGGCAGCAGTAGCAGCGCCTCACGCCGACCCCATTGGCGTCGGGGCCACTGGCACACCATCCTCCATGGCGAAAAGCGCCAGAGGCGGCGGATGCAGTGGTTCAAGCCGGTCTATGTGGGACTGAGCTGAGGGCCGGCTGATTGCATCGACGCAGCCGGCGGGCAGGCGATTCACGCCGCCTCCCCATCCCCCACCAGCTCCACCAGGCCTGCTGCCCTGCCCCCCTCCAGCAGCGCCTCGTCTCTACGTGCCGCCGCCCGGTTCACCCGCCTGCGGATCAAGCGCAGCGTGGCCTGCGCGGCATGGGGCGGCTCCAGATCGTCCGGCAGCAGCAGCCACAGCCGCTCGCGCATGGTCGGCTGCTCCGCCAACGCCATCAGGCCCCGCTCCTGCCACCACTGCTTCGGCGCCAGGGCCGGGCAGACCGGTAGGGCGACGGGGCGCAGCTGCAGCTGCTCCAGCCAGATCGGCGCCTCCTGCCAGGCGCGGGAGGAGCGCTCCAGCAGGCCGCAGACGCCGGGGTCCAGCTGCTGATGCAGTAGGGGCATCACCGCCGCACTGGGCAGCAGCACCGTCTCATCCCATTCCCCCGCCCAGTTGGCGTGGCAGACCAGTTGCAGCTCCAGCGCCCCCAGCGGCACCACCCGTACCCCCTCCCAGCTGGGCAGTCGGCCCGCCGGTAGCGGCTGGGAATGGCAGAGCGAGGAAACGATCGCGCCATCGATCACCCCCTGCCGCACCAGGGCGGCCCAGTCGGCGGCGGAATGGAAGCAGGGCGGCACCTGCAGCACCCCCGGCACTCCCTCAAGGAGCGGCTGGTGCAAGGCATCGCTGGCCAGCCGTAGCCGGCCATCCTCCAGCCGATGGGCACGGCAGGCCAGGCGCAGCAAGCGCAGGCTGCTGCTCACTCCCCAACGGCACACCTTGTGAGGCTTGCGGGCCGGCTCCAGGTGGAACTGTTCCGCCAGCTCCCGGTAGCTGCGGCTCACCGTGCTCTGGTGCATCGCCAGCGACTCGGCGGCGCGGATCTGGCTGCCGCTGATCTCCATCAGGTCGAGCACCTGCAGGTTGAGCAACATCCCGGGCGGTCTGTAGACCTTGCGCCGCCGCCGCCGGGGCGGCACAACGGCACCAGAGAGCTGGAAGGGCACGGCAGCACAGCGCTGGAAGTGGGCAAACAGCCTTGCCCGCCTTCGGTGGTTGTCCAGCCTTGCTGCCGCGAATGACCCAGGCGGCCTAGAGGCCAGGCTGCCACTGGGTCCGATCGCCTTGCTGGTTAGGAATGCTTGCCGGCCACCGCACCGCGCCGCATCCTTGCGCCATGGAGCCCCTGCGCTGCCACCTTCTGATCGGTCCGCCCGCCAGCGGCAAGAGCACCACCGCCGCTGCCCTGGCCCCTTTGATTGCAGGGCCTGAGGGGCAACCGGCGGTGGTGCTCTCCACCGACGCGATCCGCGCCGAAGTGTTCGGTGATGCCGCCGTGCAGGGGCCCTGGCCGTCGATCCAACAGCGGTTGCACGAGCGGCTGATCGGTGCGGTAGCGGCCGGCATGCCGGTGATCGTCGATGCCACCCATGCCGAGCGCCCCTGGCGGTTGGCGATCACCCAGAAACTGGCGCTGCCCAGGCCGGTGGAATGGATCGGCTGGTGGCACTTCACACCGCTCAGCACCTGCCTTCGCTGGAACGCCAAACGGGAGCGGCCCGTTCCCACACCGGTCATTCACCGCATGGCCGCCAAGCTGGCCGATGAGGCCTTTGGGCCAGGGAGGGCGGAGGGTTTTGCCTCGGTGGTGGCGGTGCAGCCCACCCATCAGAGCGACCTGGGCGCCTACCTGCGCGGCGAGCTCTCCGGCCTCAAGCGCCGCATCAGTGCCGCCTGCAACCGCCAACGCCAACTGCTGCTGCATGGCCATTCCCGGCTGCTGGATCTGGAGCGGCTGCTCTATCTGCTCAAACTCCTGGCCGACCATCCCGACCTGGCGACGACGTACCAGGGCAGCCGAGAGGCGCTCGAAACGCTCGTCTCACCCTTGCCCAGCGGCGAGCTGGCGGAGCGGGCAGCGGCCTTGCTGCGCAAACTCCATGGCGAGTGCTATGGCGATGCCGATGCGGTTCGCCGCGATCTGGCCTGGCTGGAGGCCCAGGGCTTCTTCCTGGCCACGCCGGTCACCACAGCGATTACCCCCATACCGCTGATTGCACTGGAAGCTGGGCAGCCGCCAAGGGCCGGTGGCGTCAATGGCGGCCACCCACCGATGGCCGATGCCGCGGTGTTTGTGCGGGTGATGACCCTGCTGCGCCACCTGCTGCAGACGCCCTTTGATCGGCCGGCGGATGGTCCGGGGGCGATGGCGATGCAACGGCATCTGCTGGAGCAGCTCTCTGAGATCCCCGGCGGCCATGGCCCCGGCGAGCTGGCGACGTTGCGCAAGGACATCGAGAAGACCCTCACCCCCTACGGCTTTCGGTTGCGTCACGACAACCCGCGCCATGGCTACTGCCTCGGCACTGCCTTGCTCTCGGCGCCGCGGCTGGTGGAGATCCATGGGGTGGTGCAGCACGTCGCCCAGCGGTTGGGGGATCCCACGGCGCAGGATCTGCTCGATGAGCTGGAGCAACGCCTCGGCTGGGGCGGCATCGAGGTGACGGCCACGCCGCCGTTGCGCACCTATCTCGATGGCGCCCATCCCGGCGTGGAGAGCCTGCAGCAGGGCAGCCTGGCTGAACCAAGGGAAGCCGAGCGGATCGAGACGGCGATCCTTGAGCACCGCCGCGTGCGCCTGCTCCGCCAGAGCACAATCCACAACGGCGGTAGCCGCGGCGGCGACAGTCGCGGCGGGGACAACCGCGGCGAGGAGATCCGCGTCTGGCCCCTGCAACTGGTCTTCTCAGCCGGGCTCTGGCACCTGGCCTGGGAGGACGACGCCATCGGCCGGCCCCATGGCCTGCTGCAGAGCGAACGGCTGGAGCAGCTGGTGTTTCTGCAGGCCGAACCGCGGGGTCGCCGCAACGAAACCGAGCACAGCACCGCGCTCGCCAGGCTGCAGCGGTTGCTTCAACACTGCGGCGGCATCGAACTGGGCGATGACCTCACCGCCCAGGAGGGTCTCTGCCAGTCCAGCAGCGAACAGCGGCGCCGCCAGCTGCAGACCCTTCGCCTGTCCTGCAAAGCCGCTGCTTTTGCATCGATCCGCGAGGGACAGCTAGCGCTACCGCTGGAGCACATTCGGGTGGAGCGAGCGGCCAGCCCCAGAGAGCTCCAATCATCAGGGAATGGCAGTGGCGAGGGCTGGATCCATTCGGCCCTGGCTCAAGTCCTTCCCGCCAATCCCGCCGGCGACAGCCATCCCCATCCGGTGGAGATCGACCTACCGCCCTGGATCCTGGCCCGCGGTATCGCCCTGCGCCGCTGGTTGTTCAGCCACGGCAGCGCCGTCCGCATCGAAGCCCCGGAGGCGCTGCGGCAGGAGCATCAGGGCCAAGCCCTGGAGGTGCTGGCGCTCGGTCAGCAGCGCTCGGCCGGCTGATCGGCCGCTGGCCTCACTCCTTTTCTGCTACGCCCACGGGGATGAGCTTGATCTGCTTCCTACCCAGCTTGATCTCAAACTCATCGCCGGGCTGCAGGCCCAGCTGGGCGGTGTAGGCCCTGCCGACCATCAGGTTGCCGTTGAACTGGATCTTGGTGTTGAAGCTCAGGCTGCGGCCAGGTTTCCCCTTGCAGCCACTGTTGCCGGCACCGAAGTTCATGCCTTTGGCTTCCAGAAGGGCCTCATAGAAGGCGGTGAAGTTCAGACGCTCGGTGCCGTCCTTCTTGGTGCTGACATAGCCGGCGGAGCGAACCAGATCAGATTTCGAGACATCGCCGAGTTCCTTGACCTTGGCGAGCAGTTCAGTACCGGTGATCATCATGTGGGGGGTTGGGGTGATGGACAAACCCTATTTGCCAGGCATTGCGGCGTTGTCAACCACAGGGTGATGGCTACCTGGGTGTGCCCCAACTGGTGAGACTTCGATCAGCTGAGGGGGGTGTCCTTGATCGCGTCGCGCAGATCCTTCTGGAAGGATTCGTCCACCTCGTAGTGGGCCAGTGGTTCCTGGCCCTGGTCGCCGACCAGGTCAAAGAACCGAAAGGCGAACCACTCCTGAAACAGGGCCAGGCAGCGTGGGCCTGGCCAGGTCTCGGGATCTGATGACCAGGCCTCCAGCTCTGCGCAGAAGATCTCCTCATAGCCCTGCTCCAGCAGCTCGATGGCCCCCTCTCTGCAGTCGTAGGCAGAGAGCAAGTAGAGGCCAGGCTCAAAGGCTCCTGGCGGCAGGGCCTGATCTGGCCGCAGCTGCTGTGCCCAGTCGATGAAGGGCTGGCGCGGAGCGATGGTGACGGCGCAGCGGTTGACGATCTTCATGGGTGGGCAAGGGCACCGCGGCCAAGGTAGGCAGTGCATCCAGGCCGGTCCAGCAGACCATCGCTGGCACGTTCCAAGGCATCCCAGCCCCGGACATCGTCTCTTCTCTCCCGGGGCAGCCATTGGCTTGGGCCTGTCTCACAAGAGCCCCCTGGGCCAAAGCCGTCAGTACTTCAGGCTCTCGCAGGCTTCCCCATCGCCATTGCTGTCGAGATAGGTGTGTCCCTGGCGCAGCAACTCCTGAGCCCTGGCGTAGGAACCAATCTCCTGGCAGCGATAGCGGCGGCCACGGCGGGTGGTGCCATCGGGGATCACAGCGTTGCGGCGCCCCCGGCGGAAATCCCAGGGACGGGTGATACCGCCCTCCACCTGCCACACCCCATAGCGATGGCGGCTGGCCCGGTATTCGGCATCGAGGTACTCCTTGGCATCACAGCCGCCGAGGTACTGCCGGTAGGCAAAGGCCTGGCCGTCCTCCACCAGCGCCAGGTTGACGTTGATGTCGCTGGTCACCTCCGCCACCGTGCGGCCGTAGCGATCGGTGGTGAAGGGCTGGATGCTGACCTGGCGGCCCCGCGGTAGGCGCTGCATCAGGTAGGCGCGGGACTGCTGACCCCATGGGGCGTGGGCTGTCTCAGGCGCGTCGATGCAGGCCAGGCGGATGGAGATGGATCGCCCTCCCGCCTGAACCCGCAGGGTGTCACCGTCTCCCACCGAGAGCACCGTGGCTGGGTAGCTGCGCGCCGGTGCAGCGATGGCTGCTTTGCCTACCGCGACTGGAGCAGAAGCCGTCACCGCTATGGCGAACAGGGCCAGCGTGCGCTGGGGGAGTGGCATCAAGGAGCGAAACCGGCAACAGCTCAGCTTGGCACTGGCCTCCTGGGCTCTGGCGATCGACGCAGAATGCGTATCGATTTATCAATCACCCCAACAAGAAGGCTTCCCGCGGGAGGTGCCTTGGCACCGGTCGCGGTATCAATCTGATCCTGAGTCCCCATAATCTCCTGTTATGGCACGAACCTGAATCCCCCGATCCTGATCATTCCAGATCAAAACTCCTTCGCCCGTCGACACTTGTGATGTAGAGTATGATACAGAATCAACCTCAATCGTTGGGACATTAAGTGCCTCTTTAAGCTGATCGGCCTTGCTGCGTCCAAAAACGTTCCGCTGCCACCAATTCATCTCCTCAAGGCATTCCAGTATCTCACATTTGATTTCAGACAGATTGATCATTTCAGAAAGCGCATCACGAAGGCTTGCCATTCGTTCATTTAACTGGCTATGGCGATAGCTCAGGCTGCTTGGGTTATGCTCCAAGGCAACCAATAAGAGTCCGTGCTCAACATGGACAACCGCAGTTGAAAGGGCAAAGAGTAAGCGAATATCCTGACCAAACTGTTCACCCTGCTCTTTGACTAGAACAGCCAACTCAAGAGTTGAGTCACGACCCTTGAAAGACCGCCTAGCATTTGAAATCTTTTCGTGGAAGGCGCTCTTGAGGATTTTCAGCCTCTCATAGTGTGCGCGAAGATCCCGCTCACAATGCGAGAGACGATCTTGCATTTGCGGACTGAAATGACCCGTATGCTTATGCTCCGAAAGAATATCAGCCAAAGTAGAGCACGCAGCATATATTTCTCCAATATCTTTTGCATTTTGTCTTTCAACAATCTGGGAGAGGGTCCGTTCAATACCTGCAAGTCGACGATTAATCTGATTGAGTTGCTGAGTTCCTACTATTGCGTGTACTGCTTGATACACTAGCAATGGTGCAACGACTCCGCCTGCGGGCGAAAATCGTGCTTGCCCAACTATATTACTAGATCCACTTGAAACTACAGCGCCAAGGCTGTGAGAACCACTTTTCATGAGTACCATACTGCCGCTAGCAAGCCCCTCTACAACTGACGGGGGCCCTACAATTCGCATAACTTGGCCTGCTTGCATAGCTGTAGCAAAAGTTGGAATCAAACCAACTGCAGAGTCGCCAACCGTCTTGTTCACCGTCTGCCCACCGCAAGCGCTTAGCCCAATGATGCTCTCACTTCGAACCATTTCAAGTATCTTCATTGACTGCTCAGCGTTGTAAAGGAATGCACCTGCTTGAATATCGCCACCCTCGTTCAAGAGAGGTATAAGATCAAAGCACTCATCCCTTGCAGAAGAAGAGATTAAAGGTTCATCTCCAGACGCATTATGCGCATCAATTGTGCCTAGTACTTCAAGATCGATGTCTTTCCCAGACTTAACAAGTTCTAGCTGATTCTTATTATCCAGAATATTTGACATGAGTGTCCGCGAACTATTTAGAAGCATTGCCTGTTCTTCAGCACTCTTGGACGCCTGATCTTGTGCGACTCTCAGGCTCTTTTGATACCGAGCCAGAAAGTCATTGACTTCAATGTAATAATTACCTACCGATCCCTGAAGATCTTCGAGGATATACTGCTCTACCACCTGGCGCATTGACTCAAACCCTTTTGCAATGCTTGTATTTACATCCGACACAACTTCCTGCATATCTATGACGTACACATCGACCTCCTCATCTGGCAGCCTAACCTGAACTGTCCTTTGAAATAGACCGAAGACTCCCCACAGTGTGTACCAGCGATCATCATCTTTTGTAACCGATGCAACCTTGCCCGCAGTTACACGTCTTACTTCTCCAGGCTCAACATTTATCCCCTCAAGATCATAACTAAAATTCAGCGTTGGTGGGGGCAATGTAAGCTGCGTATTAAAAGCCTCATTCAATCGTAACTGAGCGTTTTGAAGGACTTTTTGCGTGGTTTCCTGGGTAAAGCTCTTAATCCCTTTCTGAGCTCTACTCACTTCGTCCTCAACTTGTAACTTAGTAGCCCTAACATAAGCATCAACCCTTTTGTCGAGTGTCTGCTTAATCTGTTTCATGGCCGCATCGGCATCAGACCGAGTCGAGAACTCAAGGACATCACCATCACGTCTTGCCTTTCCTGATAAGGCATCCGACAGAGCAGAGAGCTGATCGTCAACTATCTGCCGAAGACTCTTGAAGACTTCGAGTGGATTCAGAAAATCGGGAAGAAGATCAAAAGGATTGGGCAGGGAAGCACCTGAACCCTTTGCTCTACCGCTGGGTTCAGGGCAATCATCCAAGCTCCTTGAAATAGAACTCTTTTTGTTGCGGTCTTCCCTAAAAAAGTCTTTTATCGTCAATTGAGCACTCTTCTTTGCTTCACCTATGCTCTTGTATATCTTATTTTGAACATTCTTGCGTGTCTCCTGAATTAGCTTGCTCTGATTGCGTGCATTTTCGACTTGATTGATATCACTACTGAGCAACTCGATTTCTTGACCAATTCGCAATGCTGAGGAACTGCTCGCGTTGATCTGAAGGTTTAGCTGATCTTCAAGTTGTTGCAACTGATTTGAAAGATAATCAATGCTTGTGTACACAGTCTTCTCGTACGCACGTCCTGTCAGTTCTTCGATGCAGACTGAGAGGAATTGTTCAATTCCAGAGTTTGACCACAGCCGGTTGGCTTTCTTGGAAAAGAGGTCAACCGTGGCGTCTTCAAGTTCCTCTTCCCATAACTCATACAGCTCTTGGGCCAGGCTTATCGAGCAAGGCATAGCACGCATCTCTTCATCCTTAATATTGCTGCCAATAACCGAACGAATAAAGCTTCCAGCTGCATAACCCTTGGAGGCAGAGATCTCGAACAAGTTAGTGCCTGATTGTGCATGATATTCATAGCTATTCGAAATAAAGTCTTCGACTCCTTTCGTCGTTAGATCGCCGGGACGACGTTGGTCGACCTTATTTACGAGGTAGATTACATTGTCATTTCCAATGATAGATGCAATAGTCCTCGCCTCGTTTTTTGTAAGCTCTGCTGCCTCAGAGGTGAGCTGCGTATAGTCTAGAACAACAGCAACCATTGACACTTCTTGGAGAATGCTTCTCACAATGACTTGTAGCGCTTCCCCAATGTTCGCCTCATTTGGCCCAGGAGTATCAATCAAGACGAGGGAGCCTTTCGGCGTCGAGTCATTGGCTCCTTCACATCTCCGAAGATGGGTTGGCAGCTTTGCATAAACTATGGGAACATCCTTGCCATCCAGCGCCATTCTGAGTGTCTTATTCTGCTGAAGTGATCCCCTAACTTTATCGTTCAGGATGGTCAGCGTTTGACGAATTTGGTCTGTTCCTGTAATTACGCCATTATCGCCCCATTGAATTTCGCTGAAATCATTGACATCCAAGAGCTCTTTGATCGAATCATAAAAGCCTTGGCTTAAAAGCAATTTAGGCTCCTCTTGATCTTGGCAAAGTTTTACTCTAGTTGGCAAGACGGTCATTGCCAGCGCCCGACTAGGAAGAAGACTATCTCCGATAATGGCATTCAAGATGGTCGACTTTCCGGCCTTCATTGGAGCTGTGACAGCTAGAGAGAGCTCAGCATCTTTCAGTTGTCGTTCACGTTCTCGCAAAACAGACAGATATTTTTCAAAGTTATTGTTCGTATCATTGCTGTCTTTTCCATAGCATTCTAGAGCCTTGCCGAGATGCCCAAAAATAAAAAGTGTGTACTCGCGCAGAAGGCGTATCCGCTGAGAGTCGTGCATCATTGAAAGCTCCATGAAACTTGGGATTGCTGGAAATACTCGAAGATACTGCATGAACTCTAGCTCATATGCATTTAAGATTTACGGTGGTAGTGCCACACTACGTCGTAGACAACGCATACTATTATAGCCTACAGGTGCTCTCCTCTTTGCCCAAGTGTCTGCATGAGGCTAGAGAATTTCATTGCCGTATCTCGAATAGGGTAGAACAGTAAAAACAATTCTCGTCTTTCCTCTTGCAGATTTCTAGGCAAAGGGCTTCATTGTCGATCAAAGATATCTTGGCAACGGGACTTCTTTTCCCAATGAGCAATTATACAAATGAGTCAGGCGTTGAGTCAAGCGCGTAGCCCTAGGTATTCAGCATCTGAATAGCCATGCAACTAGGTCACAGAATTTTCATGAGGCCCCGTTGCCCCACGTGAAGACCAGTGTCGGAAGTACTGCAGCCCATGCTGGCACCCGCTGCCGGGCCCATCGTGGTTGCATTCCTCGGCCAGGGGGCGATGGGTACCGAGCTTGCTGCTCCCGCGGCTCCGCGACCATCAGGTTCCTCGCAATGCTCTGAGCGGCGCAGAAGGGATCACCAGCGGAGCATCCGAATCCAAAGCCACCAAAGCAGCACCACGGGCAGCATCGCCAGGAGGAGAACCTCCAGGCTCTGAATCTGTTCAGGGTTCATTGTTCGCGGGTATCGATTTAGTTGTGAGCCTCCCTTCTCCGGGGCCTCCCCCGACCTGGATCGACATCAGGCCGCTGCAGGCCTGCGCTGTTGCGTGGCGACAAGAGCTGCTCCCCCGGCCGCCAGCACGATGCCACTGCTGACTGCCAGGAAAACCAGCACCTGGAGCACCAGCAGAGCAATCCCCAGGGCTGAGCCAGTCACGATCTGCACCCTGGCCTTGATCAGCAGCGTCAGCAGCACGATCACCGTGGCCTTGAGGGCCAGCACCTTGGCCGTGGTGAGCGGGCAGAAGGGGTTCAGAAGCACGGCGGGCTGGCAGATCTCCCCATGCTGGTGACCTGAGGTCCATTGCGCGGCTGCCGCTCGGGGGCGAAAGCCCATTGGGGCTCACAGGCCTGCCAGCCCTGCTGTCGCTTCTCGGCCCAGAGCTTCAGGGCCTCCTCTCGGCTCAGCTCCCAGCGCCGTTTGAGCAGTGGCACCGGCTGATCCAGCAGCAGCTCACCGCTGGTGATCTCCAGCCGTTGGCTCCAGCGATCCCAGAGGGTGGGCCGGAAGTGCAGCACCTGCCGACCGTCGCTGAGCCAGGCCTCCCTGGGGGAGAGCGGCGGCCGGTTCCGTGGCCCAGGGCTCACGCCACCTCAGGCGCCCAGCCCCTCTGGCGGTGCAGGTCTTCTGACCAGCCGCTGCAGCGATTGGTGAGATGCTCGCCATGGGCGATCAGGCCCTGGTGCAGGTGGCAGGTCAGCAGAGGGATGCACTCCGGTCCCGGGTGATGCCGGAAGAAGTGGCAGGTCATGCAGACCTGCCGGCTGCGGCTGGCGCGGAGCACCGCCTGATCCAGCCAGGGCCAGTCCTCGATCTCGTCGGTGCGGGAGGGCTGCAGACGGGAGAGCGGGACCGGCACCATGACGACTCCTCAATGCGTACGTCTGTACTAGCAGGGGAGGCGCTTTGGCGCCAGCGGATCAGTTTGTTGCGCCCTAGTGCTGCTCTGCAGAGAACGCCTGACGGTGCGACACCAGAAACGCCTCGATCCAGTCGTGGTGGCACTTCTGGCTTATCCGATCCGCGATGGTCACCGCTGTGTCGGGCACCTGAAACCGCTTGCGGAAAGCCCGGGTGAGGCTTTCCAACAGGGGCCGGGGGAGAGCCCTGAGCGTGTTGTGCAGCTGCTGGATCGTCTCGGCATCGAGGGCCACCTGGCTGACTTCGGTCGGGGCTGATGGCAGTGGAGTTGAGGCCGTGGTCATGGGAGCGGGACCGCCAGGCGCCGGCCGGCTGGCCGGAGGCCGCTGCACTGCTGGGCGCTGCGGCCCCTCCCCCTGGCCTCCTGCAGTGCTGACCTGCCGCTGCTGCTTGTCATAGAGGGCAAGCCCAAACGGATTTCCAAAGGTCATCAGTGCCCGCTTCATGGCATCCGTCTCGGCTTCCTTGAGGGCGGATTCATGGGCCTGGCCCAGGTCCACGTCGATGCCGTGGCCGGCGCCGCTTCCCTCCCGGATCAAAGGAGGTCGGCCTCCGGCCGTGACGGTGACGCGAACGCGGGCGGTGTAGGTGACCCCCCAGCCGGGCTTTTGGTCCCTGCCTATGGGGCGCTCGGCCTGGGAAACGCAGCGGACGGCGATGGTCTGGCGCTGCCAGCCGTCAAAGCCAAAGATCCGGTTTGCCTCCGCGATGACTTGCCAGCCTTCCAGGTATGCCACCTTCCCGCGGCCCTGTTCGCGCTGTCGCACGTTGGCCCGATCGAGGGGTGCGGCAAGGGCTGCGAGTTGCTCGGGGGAGAACCCGGAGGGCTGAGCCGGGTGGACCTGCGGAGCCGCGGCGGATTCGTGGATTGTTGCGGGAGGAACTACGCCCCGATCAGCGGTGCGGATCAGCTCCAGGGCCGAGGTCGGCCGCTGGATGGGCCGAGGAGCTGCAGGGCGGCTGGTGGTGCTGGCCCCGTTGGCGGAAGGAGCGGCGATGGTCATAGCGATGGGAAACGATGGAGCGAGAAGAGGAGATGAGCGAAATGGGAGCAGGAAGAAGGGGCCCCGGCAACAGCACCAGAACCCCATGTGGAAGGGGCCTCTGGCCCCTAGTGGATGCGCCAGGAGCGGCGGGAGATCAGCTGGGCGCCGATGATTTCCCCGCCTGCTTTGAGGGCTTCCTTAATCGCAGCCTTGTCCGGCTTGCTGGTGGTGGTGAAGCTCAGCCACTGGGGATCGAGAGCGTCCTCGTCGTCGATCTCGACGGCCTGGGATTTACGGGAGGTGAGTTCGTGGTTCGGGAAGGAGAAGCGGGTGGCTTTCGGTTGGAGACGGGTGAGCACCAGGACGAGGGAGTCCTCCAGTGCATCGGCCCGGGAGGCATCGGAGCGGGACAGCTCGGTGAGCCGCTTGGCCTGCTGCTGGCGGTAGGCGGCCTGGCCGCGCAGGTGCTCGATCACCCAGCAGGTGGCATCGGCCTTGGCGGCGAGGGCCTGCTTGTTGCCATCTTCCGCAAGAAGGGCGGCCTCCAGCTCGGCGAGGGCCTGGGCGCGGGTGTCGTCGTCAGCTTCCAATTGTTCGGCCAGCTGGCCAATGGTGGTGGTGAGCTCCTGTGCTTCGATGCCCAGCTGCCAGAGGGAGCCGGAGCGCTGCAGGGTGCAAGCAGGGCCGGCGGACTGGGGGACAGCTGGCGAGAGAGGAGCGGAGGGGGCCGTGAGAACGGACATGGGGATGTGGAGGGAAGACGGACGAAAAGAACGGGGCGGCGAAGGCCGCTCAGGCGGCGAGGGGCTCCGGTGAAAACGGCGGCGGCACTTCCATCACCACCAGCGGCACCGGCGAACGGGAGGAGCAGCGGCGGGCCTGCTGCACCAACGAGGCCGTGCCGGCCCCACCGGGAAAGGCGATCACCAGCACCGAGGCACTGAATGCCGGGGAGGTGTGGGCCTGGGCTTCCGCCAGGGCCTGCTCGAGGAGGCGGCGATTGCGGATCGGCCCGGCGCTGCGGCCATAGCGACCCCACTCGGCGGTAAGGGACTGGACCGACCAACCCAGCTGATGGGCAGCACGGCCGATGGCCTGATCAGCGCCACGGGCCCCGCCATGGAGCAACAGATGGACGGCCCTGCCGCCACTGCGCTGAAGGAGGGCGGAGGCGATGCGCTCCTGGGGCCAGGAGAGATCACGACCACCAGCGGCGACGATGACGACCGAGCGATGGGCCAGCACCGGCGGCGGCAGAAGGCCGGGGAGAGGCAATGCAGCGGCGTGGGCCACTGCAGCAGAGGGCAAGCTCATGGGCTACAGAGCAAACGAACGGGGCAAGTTGTCTGGGGATTTCGTTGCCGCCGGCGATGGGCTCGTGGCCTTTGGCGCAGTCCTTATTCTATCAGTACAAACGCACTATGGGGCGACTGGAGCGGCTGCGGGGCAATCGATCTGCCCAAACCGCGGCCACCCTCTACAGGCCAAGCACCTTGATAAATAATGCAGCCAAAATCAGCCCGAACAAGCCACCACCCGCGCAGTCGCGCGAGGAAATCTGCGGACCCACCCCAGCACCCCGACGGCTGGCAGCCGCCCGGCCACCGCAGCCGCGGGAGAGCGGCCCTGCCCGCCACCCCAACACCGGCCCCGGAGCGGAGGGCGGCGGCGGCTGGCCGATGCAGGCCATGGCGCAGCCGTGGCACGATCAGGACGGCCGTCGCCGACCGGAGCCCTGCGGCGGTTGCTCAGCCCCAGGGGACATCGAGGAACTCCACCAGCAGGACGCTCCGGTGGATGTCGGGATGGTGAATGCGCTGCTCAGGATCCTGGGCCTATGGCCACAGCGGCATTGGCTCGTTCGAAGGCAGCGATCGTCCCCGCGACACTCGCCCATGGATAGGAGCGGCAGTGCACTTCGAGGCTGTGGCCCATGGCCTGCGCCATGCTGCCGGCATCGATCCCGCGTTGGTGCCCGCGAAGGCTGTAGCTGTGCCTGAAGCTGTAAGGCACCGCGCGCTGGGCGTTGGCGGTCATCGTCTCTCGCAGGGATCGCCAAGCGTGTTGGCGGTTCAGGTAGGTCTTGATGCAATCAGCGGGACTGTTCCCACCGCTCAATGGCGGCAGTTCGATCAACTTGGCCTGCCACCGATGCAGCAGGTTCCAGGAGGTTGACTCCCCGTCTTCACCAATCAGGGGCAAGGGGAATAGCCGACGCGACTCTGTTGAACCTCCACCACTTCGCTTGCGGTAGGCGCACCACCAGTAGGGCTCTCGACTTGATGAATCCGTTCGGATCGTTAGATGCAGCAGTTCGATCGGGCGTAGACCCAGCTCCGCCATCAAGCGAATCGCATCAGCCCAGCGAAGACCGGCTGCATCCTGCGGCAGTGCTGCGAGCAGGTTCAGGATCTGCTGATCGGTTAGGGGATCCCCCTTCTGACTGGCAGAGGCTGCTTCCCTGGATTTGGTGCCGACATGTTGCTTGAGATCGGACGGAGGGGCCCAAAGAGCAGGTACCCCTGCGCGGTGCACGCCGTAGCGCAGGAACTGAGCCAGTGACTGTGCACGGATCTGGCGCGTTCGACTGCCAGGAGGCCAGGACCGAATGCACTGATCCATCAGATCAGCTGGGTTCATCGGCGCCTTCCGGCTGGAGAGCAGCTCCACGGCTGCTGAGATAACAGGCAGGTAGTGGGCTTCCCATGTCTCAGGTTTGACGGTGGTGCCGTGCTGCAGCTTCTGCACCCGGAAACCCTCGGCGACGGCGGCCCAGTCGATCGGCGCTGCGGGCGCTTCCCCGGCGGCCAGGGTAGAAGCTGCTTTCAGGGTGTGACCCTCGCCGACAAGGCGATAGATCGAGCGCACCCGTGCCACGGCATCGCCGGTCTGCCCCTTGGCCCAGTCGAACGGGAGAGCGACGGAGGTCATCCGGCCATCGGGGCCCTTCACCTCGAGACGCATCCGGCCGCGGTGCTCGCGCACCCACCAACCCTCAGCCGTACTTGTACGAACGGAGGCTCGAAAACCCTTCACCCAGGCCTGGTTATGGCTGACTCTTTCCGCCATGAAGCACCCGGTCTGTTCATTCGTACAATTGTACGGAAAAATGGCTCTGCTGGACCTGACAGGCCACGACAGCCTCCGTCAAAGTCCCCTGCCGCAACGGCTCTCGGCAGTGGTGATCAGGATTTCTCTATTGGTTTGGGAGCACTAGGTCGCAGGTTCGAATCCTGTCGCCCCGATCACAGTCACAGCAAGGGCTCTCGGCCATTCCGAGGGCCCTCTTTTTTGGCCTGTCTTGGGGGCATGTGCGCAAGATGTGCGCAAAAGAAGCGCGGTGCCCTGCGTTGCAGCGTGTTTTGCGCACACACGTGCGCAGAGCCGGGCGGTGTCCTGACCTGGCTCGACCTGTCCCTACGGATGGTCTGGGTAGCCTCCCCTGCATCCACCTGGCCTGCCCCAGCGGATGCGATCTGCCACCACCAACCGGGGCTCCGCCAATCCGAACGCCATGGACACCCAAACCATCCCGATGTGGGCATGCGCCCGCCTCGCCCGCGACTATCTCGGAGTGAGTGAGAAAACGCTGGCCCGCTGGCGCGTCAGTGGCCTGCTCAAGGCCGGCAAGCACTGGCGCCGCAAGTTCCCGACCGGCAACTCGCCGGTGCTCTACCACCTGAGGCTCTGCGAAGGAAGCCATGGGCGAGGCCACCGCCCGCAGCGTCAGTCTTCAGGAGAAGGCTCTGAGCACCAGTAAGCCCCAGAGCCCCAGGAGCTGGCCCCAACGCCGGGGATGAAGGCAGCGAAGGATGGGGCCTCTAGTTTCTCGGGGGCCCGGTCCAAACCTCAACCTTGAGGCTCTCGCCGCCCATGCGGCAGGTACTTCGCCGCCACATACCGATTGCGGTTGCCGGATCGACTGAGGTTGAGGTTGGCCCTGTGAATCTCGGCCTCAGTGGCGCGGGTGGTGTAGAGCGCTGAGCCGGTCTCCCGGTGCAGGAGCACGTAGTCGCGGGGTTCTGGGGAGTGGAGATCAGCCATGGCAGCGGGGGCTGCTGGTGTCAAGGCAGCCCGACAGGCTACCCAGAGTCGTCAGGGGGACTTGCGCGGAAGCTGCCAGGAACCCTTGGTTGGTGGGGCTCCCTTCCCCATGCACCAGCCGCTACCGCCAGCTCCCATGCAGATCACGATCGGCCGAGCCAAACGCGGCATCGGCAGCCTGTTGCCCGGCCAGGCCTATGTGGGCCGGCCCAGTGTGTTGGGCAATCCGTTTGTGGTGGGCCGTGATGGCAGCTGTTGGCTAGGGCGGCAGCTGGGGAGCTGGAGTTGGTGTTGGTGCCACCCCTTGCCCTGCCATGCGGAGGTGGTGCGATCGGCGCTGCTCTGGTTGACGGGGGAAGAGGGTGCCGCTGAGGAGGCCGGGTCGGTTGAGGGTGCTTGAACTCTGCAACTTGCTCTGGCAGTCAGGCGGGTGGATGATGGGGGGTGATTGGATCCGGATCTGTAGATGGAAGCCAAGGGCAGAGCCCAGGGAGGGAATTCAGCCCATCGCTTCTACATTTCCAGCCCCTTCTTGGGCTTGAAGATAGAGCGGGAGGAGGCCAAGGGCACCACCCCAGGCTGAAAAGGGCCTTTCTGGGCCTGTCCTCCGTGCAAACGCGCCAGGTACACGTGCCTTTGGATGTATGCATCACCCCGGCGGGAGCTGCGGCCACAGAGGGCCCACGCCTTCTGCGACCGGAGGATCTTGAACCCCTGCTGGCGGCGGCGAGCAGTCACGTGTTGCTGCTCAGCGGCGTCGGCGGCGCGGGAAAGACGAGCTTGGCCTATGCGATTGCTCGCTGGTGGCTGGAGGGAGAACCCGGCGGGGTGGTGCGGATCCCAGTGCTGATCGAAACGGCACTGGGCCAGGGGGAGAACGTGGCCGATCGGGTCCGCAGTTGGCTGGGGAGCCAGCTCGCTGGGGCCAGGGGATTGGAAGTGGAGCTGGCACCGGAGCTGATCGAGGCCCTGCTGGCTGCCAAGCGGCTGATCCCGATCGTGGATCACCTCTCGGAGCTGACCCCCGCCGCCCGGGAACAGCTGCTGGCGGCCCTGCCGCCGGGGCTTGTGGTGGTCACAAGCCGCAGCGACGACGACGGGTTCCGTGAGCGCCCCTTGAGCCGGATCGTGCCGCAGCGACTCGGGTTGAATCGCCTGCCTGATTTCTTCCTGACCTACCTCAACTGCACAAACAAGCGTGGAGTGCTGACGGAAGACGACTTGATGCCGGCCCAGGCGCAGCTCAAGCGGATCGTGGGCGACAAGCCGATCACGGTGCTGCTGGCCCAGATGTTCATCGACGACGTGATCGCCAACCGTGAGCAGGGCCTGCTGGCGGGCTCGGTGCCGGAGCTGATGCTCAGCTACGTGCGGCGGTTGGACACGCCAGCTGATCCAGCCCTGCGGCGCCGGGCGGGGCTGGTGATCAGCGAGGCGCTGGTGCAACGGGCACTGCGGGTGGTGGCCCTGGCTAGCCACCGCCAGGGTTCCGGTGGCAAGCCCCTCCTCCAGCCTCTGGAGTTCAGCGACGCCCTGGCCCGCAGCGCCCTGATGGCCGAGGAGCCCTTGGGCCTGGGACTGAGCCGCGAGCAGGCGGAGGTGCTTCTGGGCTACCTGATCGAACTGCGGCTGCTGCTGCAGCCCGGCGCGGCGGTGGGCCGCCTGCGCTTTCCTTTGGACCCGCTGGCCGATCACCTGGCGGCGGCGGAGCAGTTCGAGCGGCTGGAGCAGCAGGCGCTGGAGCCGGCGACGCCGGAGCTGGCAACGACGACCAGGGTGCGGCGGTGTGGGAGGCGTTCCTGGCGGCGCTGGAGCCGCGCCCGGAGGCAGAACGGGAGCGGATGCGGGGCTTCCTGCTGGCCCTGCGCGATGGGGCGATGGAAGCCCAGGGGAGGCGTGCCCTGGCGATGCCAGCGGAGGTGCCCGACCGGCTGGCGGAACTGGGCTTTTTGGATCCGGAGGGGGAGCGCTACCGGCTGGCATTGCAGCGGGCCCGCAAATGGATGTGGGAGCTGGGGGTGCCGGTGTCCAGCGAACGGCGCGATGCGATCAGCAAGCTGGCGGCGATGGCAGCTGCGTCAGAGGACTCGGAGCGGCGAGCGGCGCGGGATGTGGCGAGCCAGCGGCTGGCGCGGGTGCTGGCGGAGGAGCTGAGCGACCTCCAGGCCGAGCGACGGGTGGAGCAGCAAGAGGCCGCGGTGGTGCTGGGCCTGATCGGCACGGAGAAGGGCATCGAGGCACTGGAGGGTCTGGCGAGCGATGGGTCGCAGCCGCCGGAACTGCGCCGTGCGGCGCTGGATGCGCTGGGGCTGACGGCCCGAGATCAAGCCGAGCACCGCCCGCGCATCGAGGAGTTTCTGGAGGGCCAACTGCGAGCCGACACTCTCGATCTGCTGGTGACCGGCGAGGAAGGCTGGGCAGAGCACGACCGGCGCCTGCCGCCCCTGCAGGGAGCCTCCAGGGCGATGCAACTGGCGGCTTCCGCAGATCTGCCTCTGCTGGGCAGCGAGCGGGAAAGGCGAGTGCCGATGCTCACCATCACCGCCCTGCAGGAGGGCGAGGCCCTGCGCATCCGCACGGAGGTGGTGACCCCGGCGGTGTGGCGGCTGCCGCTGCCCGGGGGCGAGCAGCTGGAGCTGGTGGTGGTGTAAGGCGGGGAGTACCGGATCGGCTCACCGAAGGAGGAAGTTGGCCGTGATTTTTACCCCCAGTTCCGGCAGAAGTGCGAGGGAGTGAACGTGGAGGTGCAGCGCACCGTGAACCTGAAGGCTTTCGCCCTGGTGCGCCATCCGCTCACACAGGCGCAGTGGCGTGCGGTGGCGGCGTTGCCATCACTGGAGCGTGACATCAGCCAGGCCCCCGGCACCTACGAAGCCAAGGGGCTGTGGGAGAGCTACGCAGAACCTGGCGGCCTGGCGGTGGACAGCGTGAGCTGGAACGACTGCCAGGAATGGCTGCAGCGCCTGAACCTCTGGCTGAAGGAGCAGTGGCCGGAACTCGGCGGCCAGGGCGAGGCCCCCCAACTGGCCCTTCCGAGTGAGAGCCAATGGGAGGCGGCCTGCCGGGCCGGGGACAGCACTCCCTTCCATTTCGGCGACACGCTCGAAGCCAGCTGGGCGAATTACAACGGGAACTACACCTATGGCCGCGGCCGCACGGGTGCCTTCCGTCAGCGGCCGGTGCCGTTGGGTTTCTTTGGCCTGGTGAACCGCTGGGGCCTGGCGGAGATGCATGGGCAGCTGCTGGAGTGGTGTGCTGATCAGTGGCACCGAGATCCAGTGGCTTGATCCGCAGGGGATGGGAGCCCGGTGGAGGGCCCTGATCCAGAGCTGGAGGGCAATCAGGAACACTCCTACAGGCTGCTGCGCGGGGGCTCGTGCTTCGGCAATCCGCACTTCGCCCGTGCCGCCTTCCGGAACTGCTTCCTCCCGGACGATGTCTTCTCCATCGTTGGCGTCCGTCCCGGAGGGCGCGTTTCATCGCGTCGGTTTCCGCCTCCTTGATGGCCGATTCATGGGCCAAGCCCAGATCGGTATCGATGCCATGGCCGGCGCCGGTGCCCTCGCGGATCAGCAGGCCGTGGATGCCAGCCGAAACGGTGATGCACACCCGGGCGATGTAGGTGACACCCCAGCCGCTTTTTTGCTCTCGGCCCGTGCCCCTGGTGCCGATCAGCCGTTCGGCCTGTGCGATGCAGCGGGAGAAGAGGGTCTGGCGCTGCCAGCCGTCAAAACCAAAGATGCGGTTGGCCTCGCTGATCAGCACCCAGCTTTGGAGGTAGTTGACCTTGGAGCGGCCCTGCTCCCGGGAGGACACCAGGGCGCGATCGAGGGGAGCCGAGAGGGCTGCGATCTGGGCAGCGCTGAACGCTGCAGGCGTGGCCGGATTGGCCTGGCTTGTGGGAGTGGAGGTGAGCACGGGAGGCGTGGTCGTGGTGGCTGGCTGGGCGGCTGGTGTGGAATCTGACGTGCCCGGTGTGGCGTCGGTCTCGGCGGCAACGGCTTGGCGGATTAGGTGCAGGGCCGAGGGGGCGGTGCGGCTGGTGGTTGAGCGTGCGGGGGTAAGGGTGATGGTCATGGCGGTTGGAGCGTGTAGCGGTGGGCGTGAACAGGTGGGCCCCTGGCTGGCGAGCCATGGAGCCCTGGGGTCTCAGTGGATCGACCAGTGGCGGCGCTTGAGCAGCCGGGCACCGGACACGGCGGTAGAGGCGATGGAGAAGGCCAAGGGAGCGGCCTGCTCCTGGGGAAGCCCGGCGGTGGCCTTGGCGATGGCGGATTTGATTCGCTCCTTGATCGAGCCCTTATCGGGGCTGCGGGAGGTGGTGAGGGTCACCAGATCAGCGGGCAGCGCCTCGGGGTCGTCGATGACGATCGAATCGGCGGTGCGGCTGGTGAGCTTGTGATCAAGCAGCCGGAAGCTGGTGGCGCCCGGGGAGAGGCCCGTGAGCACCGAGAGAAGGGAGGATTCGAGCGAATCGGCGCGAGAGGCCTCATTGCGGGCCAGCGCCGTGAAGCGCTTGGCCTGGCCCTGGTGGTAGTCGGCATCGCCGCGCAGGCGGCCGATCACCCAGCAGACGGCATCGGCTTTGCGCTCCAGGGCCTCGCGGTGGACCGCAGCCGCGGGCAGGCCGCCTCGCAATCCAGATCCCGATGCCACAGTCCCCGGCGGCGGCAAAAACCCCACCCACCCGAGCGCAAGGGTGCGGCACCGCCGCACTCGCGCAGCCCTTGCGCCGGGTGACACGCTCCTCCACCGCCGCCGTGGCCTGCGGCTTGCACTACTGCGGCCCTCCCCCCTCAAGCGGCCTTTCCCAATGGGCGCCTGCGCCCTGTCGGCAGCGAAAACCGATTAACCCAAGCACTGGCCGGCCAAGTAGCGCAACCACTGGCGCCAGACCGCCTAGCCTGCTAGTACAGATGTACGCCCGCAGGAGTCACCATGGTGCCGGTCCCCCTCTCCCGTCTGCAGCCCTCCCGCATTGATGCGATCGAGAACTGGCCCTGGCTCGATCAGGAGGTGCTCCGCTCCAGCCG
>CALRXC020000026.1:0-52503 GCA_943372025.1 Synechococcus sp. UW140
TTGGGTCTTGCCGGTGCCCTCACTTCAGGCCAGTCAAAAGCCCGAGATCGATTGCAGAACAGCTGAACTGAGCGAATCATCGACCCGCAATCGATTCACGTCTTTCTCAGTTTGATTCCGGCCTGAATCTCTTCGGCAGCTGAAACGTCGCCATCTTCTGCTCGGAGATCTACGCGCAACAGGCTCCTAGCCAAGGCTCGCAGACGTTCAGCCGAGGCGGGCGCCCTGAACAGCAGCGAATGCACAGGATCGCCCGGTGCTATCGGGGGAAGCGGGGGGCTGGGAAAGGAGCTGGGGCTGCACAAATCAAAC
Source organism: Synechococcus sp. UW140 (assembly GCA_943372025.1). Classification (GTDB taxonomy): domain Bacteria; phylum Cyanobacteriota; class Cyanobacteriia; order PCC-6307; family Cyanobiaceae; genus Cyanobium. The sequence goes on from CALRXC020000026.1 coordinate 313, forward strand.
AACAATTGGCAGACTAGTCTTATCACTGCATTGCAAATGCCAGGAAATACGAAACCCACTCGCGCCAAGAAGTCAAAGTACTATTAGACGTTCTTTGTGATTTCTTAAGGAGCCTCTGGGCAACGAGCCCCGAAAGAGAGCCCTAAGTCGCAATTTGTGCTGTATGAACAATTTAGTGTCGCATCTCAGGCTTGTTGGCCTGATTTCACCTTATTTGAAGCTGAACCTTGCCTATGTGGGGCTGTTTTTCCCTTCAATGGGCACACTATTCCCCAGCACACTTACTGCATAACAACCTGCGACGTGCCATGAATAGGCTCGAAAGGGCTGCCAGCACATTCACCTTGCAGCGGCTCCGCCACGCTCGGCCGGCGGCCTCGGTAGGAGCAGGCCCCGCAGCCGGGTTTTTTGAAAGCCGAACTGACGCTATGGCCTCCGGCCGACTTCGTCTAGATCAACCGAAACGGATGCTCGACCTTGGCGCGGATATGCGCTTTGGCGGTTTCGACCAGATCATCCAGTCGTCCCTCCGGCGTATCGGGTAGAGCGCGGCGCTGTCCTGGCCGCATGGCAACCCGAAAGCCGATTCCCCTCCCTTGCATCTCGGAGCGCTTCTCAATTCCCTGATATCCGGCATCCGCGTAGACCACCGTCTCCTCGCCGTGCAGAAGATCAGCCGCTGGGGTGAGGTCATGCACATTGGCGGCAGTGGTTTCCACCGAATGAATGAGGCCGCTCTCACTATCCACGCCGATATGGACTTTCATCCCGAAATACCACTGATTGCCTTTCTTGGTCTGATGCATCTCCGGATCTCTCTCCTTCTTCTCGTTCTAGTGCCTCCGGCAGGCTCGGCCTGCGGCCTCGGTAGAGTGGAGCTGGGTGCCGCGATCAAGGTGGCATCGATGATCGTTCCCTGCTTCATAGCCATGCCGTTGTCTTTGAGGTGGGCTTTGACCACCTCAAAGATCTGTTGGCCCAGATCATGCTTCTCCAGCAGGTGCCGGAACGCCAGAATCGTGGTCTCATCAGGAATCCGGTCGCTGATCATGTCGATCCCAGCGAAACGGCGCATCGTCGGCACCTCGATCAGCGCATCCTCCATCGCTGGATCGCTGAGGTCGTACCACTCCTGCAGGAGATGGATGCGCAGCATGGTCTGCAGCGGATAGGGCGGCCGTCCACCCTTGGAGCTGGTCTTGGGATAGTGGGGCTCAATCAGATCAAGCAGTGCTTTCCAAGGCACCACCTTCTCCATCTCGCTCAGAAATCGCTCGCGCTTGGTTCGCTTCTTGGCGGTGGTCTGCTCGTAATCACCGAATCCGAGCTGCTTGCTGCCCATGAACCCAGTCCGCGCTTGCGCTTACTCCGGTATTTTCGCGCGGATGGCTTGGGTTTTCCAGGGTCTCCTTAGCATGCTTGCATACGAACAATGATGTATGCGCGTCCTCATTCATGGGCCAATGGATGTCACGAGACCACCAGATTTCCTGCAAAGAAGTCGATAAGCGACGCCGGCGATAACGGGTCCGTATAAAATCCCCACGTCTCAACCGTAGAATCTCTCAGACCCATGGCACCGCATGCGCTTTGGAACAAGTTGCCGGATTCCCATCGCCTGCATAGGCCGACAACGGCACCCACCGCAGAGTGGATACCGGACCCGCCCATACAGCGTTAGACCGACCCAACAATGAAGGCATGAACTCACAAGATCATCGACTTAGCCCCTTCACAAACCACCTTGCGACAGACGTAGAAGATGGGTTTGTTGGGCGGAGCAGAGAACTTGAGTATCTTCGAGACGCATTCCTCACCGGAACTCGAGGCGTACAAATTGTCGGCCCCGCAGGTTCCGGCAAGACCGTGCTGGCAAGAGTATTTTCAGGTAAGTTCTCAGAACAGTTATTTCCTGCCGGGATTCTTACGGCTACTGCGTCTTGGGCAGAAAGTCCAGACAACATATTCTATCGGGTACTCCAGGAGAATCTTCTAGCATTGAAACTTATAGTGGTAGATGCAGCAGAAACCCTTAACGATAAGGGAGTGAAGCGGATTCAGGGTCTTCTGCAGTACAATAATCAGCTACGCCTTCTTGTGACGTCTCGACGGCCTCTTCTACCCTTAGGCTCTGACTTCCATCAGCTGTCATTAGGAAGCATAAGCAGGCCTGAGTTCGAGAAGCTTCTTCATCTCAGAAGCGAGTTTACCAATGATCAGATTGACAAACAAGTGGTTGATAAGTTGTTCGATTTGGCCCAAGGAAACTTACTGCTAGCAGATCTGTCCGTTTCTGCTGTCAATCAGGGAGTCGTCGCCTCTTGGGTGGATTTGTTGGATCATCTACGCACCTTTAAGGTGCCTGGAGTGTTGGGGCCAGACGGTCTCCCGATTAATCAACAATCGACGGAGTACCAAAGAATAATCATAGATGCAACCGCAGCGAACAATGAATTATTGGCGCTACTCCAGCAAGATCCCGAGCTGGCAAGGAAATTGCCGCCGCGCAAATTCGAAGAGATCGTAGCCGAAATCCTCAGCAAGCAAGGCTACGAAGTCGAGCTCACATCAGCATCCAGGGACGGAGGCTTTGATATCTGTGCTGCTCGACAAGATGGTCTTGGTAGGTTTCTCTACCTAGTGGAGTGCAAGCGCTATGTTCCTCCCAATAAAGTCGGCGTTGAAATCGTACGCTCTCTCCATGGTGTTATCCAGGCGAATAGAGCAACTGCTGGAGCGATTGTCTCAACCTCATTCTTTACGGCTGGCGCGAAAGACTACCAAAGGAAGATGCGGCACCAGTTGCACCTCCATGACTTTATTACACTTCGGAGATGGATTAACGAGTTTCCAACCATTGACAGCATCAGGACAGTCTAACATCAAGATACAGAAGACGGGAACGGAGGGAATTGCCAATTCCAAGGTTTCAGCCCGCTTCTGATCTTGAGCGTTAGATGGCCAAGAACCCCAACCGACCCCTTGCGAATCGGATAGAACATTGGTACTATGGGCAAAGCGTGGAGCTGGCCCGTGCAGGTTGCATCCCCAATCAAGCCCCAAGGATCTACGACAAGATATAAGAATACCGGAATAAAGAAATCAGAAGGAGCAACCTTCACCCCTAGCATTCTAGCTGACTTTGTTGCTAGTCAAATTCTTGCAACATTTAAGCCCGAACGCAATGAACCCATACGACTGCTAGATCCCGCAGTCGGCGATGGAGAACTTTTGCATAGCCTATTAAAACAGATTGATCCTTCGCTTTTTCCGCGAATCCGTGTTGTCGGCTTTGATATAAATAATGATTCTGTAGAGATAGCACAGAAGCGCCTAAGCGCGGAATTTCCAGGTATCAGCATAGAGATACGCAACCTCAACTTCCTTAATGTAGTTATCAGGGATTACGCTCTAGACGGTATCCAAGATCTCTTTTCTTCGCCATGTGCAGAGTTATTTGACATAGTAATAGCAAATCCTCCTTATGTTAGAACTCAGATTCTTGGCGCTGTTGAGGCGCAACGAATAAGCAGAGCTTTTGGCCTATCAGGCCGAGTAGATCTTTACTATGCATTTCTACTTTCTATCTCATCAGTATTGAGCAAGGAAGCGGTAGCGGGAATTATTGTATCCAATAGATTTATGACGACAAAGTCTGGATCTCCAATTAGAGATGCGCTCTTTCGGCTATATGAAATCCTTCATATTTGGGATTTTGGTGATACACGCCTTTTTGATGCCGCCGTTTTGCCTGCGGTTCTGCTACTAAAGACAGCTGGTCCTAAGGCAGAGAGAAAAGATCCAAATTTCTCATCATCATATCAAACGGAGTCGCAAGCAGAAAAGTACGCATTAAATGTTGTTGATGCTATGTCGAAGCAGGGTCTCGTCGGACTTGATGATGGTCGTGTAATCAATATCCAGCATGGAAAGCTGAATGCAACTTCGAATACTAAGGATGTATGGACAATTGGCACCTCAGCCAAGAGTGAGTGGCTAAATAATGTCACAAAAAATACTTGGGCCACATTTGGAGACATTGGTAAGATAAGAGTCGGCGTCAAGACATGCGCGGATAAGGTATTTATACGCTCAGATTGGATGACTGGCTTCTCCGATAACGAGCGCCCTGAATTGCTTAGGCCACTCACAACTCACCACATTGCAAGACGCTTCCATTGCGATACGACCAAGATCGGGAGAATGATTCTTTATCCTCATTCTACAATTGATGGAGCAAGGAAAGCAGTGGATATAGAAGAATATCCAAATGCTTTAGCCTACCTAGAGACATCTCGCTCTGTACTACAGAAGCGTAACTACGTCATAGAAGCAGGAAGAAAGTGGTATGAGATCTGGGTTCCGCAAGATCCGAGCGCATGGGATCAGCCAAAGCTAATCTTTAGAGATATTTCTGATGAACCTACATTCTGGCTCGACTTCGAAGGAACAGTAGTTAATGGTGACTGCTATTGGCTTGTCCCTTCACATGAGAATGGATGCAATCTTCTATGGCTAGCTGCAGGAATTGCAAACTCGTCATTCATAGAGCAATTCTATGACCATTCATTCAACAACAAGCTTTATGCTGGACGGCGACGCTATATCACGCAATACGTAGAGAAGTTTCCATTGCCTAAGCCAGATAGCCCTAATAGCATGAAGATAATTGAGCTTGTAAAGGAAATCTATGATGAACTGGTCGCTGGAAGCCAATTCAATGGTGCATTGTATGAGGAACTGGATGAAAGAGTCTGGAAGGCGTTCGGGCTTTCAAGAGAAGAAGTTGTTCGGTAGAGGTATCTGAAGTTTCTTGTTAAGAACCTTTCCGCCAAACCGTGGGAAGCGCGAGAAAAATCGCTCCCCAGTCGAGATGAAAAAGTGCGTTAATATAACCTGGTTTCCATCGGTAGACCCATAGAATACAGCATATCGAACATCGCAATGTCGTATTGTGCACCCCTTAATGGGTTTCAAGTCTAATGGCTCATCGCTATCCGGGCATACAAGGCCTAGATCAATTGTAGGAGAAGTCTGTAGCTTAACCTCTAGGAGCTGATGGCGAATATCAGGGAACTGTCCATTATCCTTATATGCAGAGTAGCCAAGTGTTTTGCATATAAGTCTGTGAAGTTCTCCCCCTCGATTTCGCTCTTGGTCTCGACCTGCATCTGAGAATGAAATACCTACCAGTGCTTTAAGTTTCTCGTAAAGCTGTAAGATTGGGATAATCTCCTGAAAGCTCGGATCTCTAGAAGGGCAGCTACTTTCGCCTAGCGCACAATCATCGCCAACCAGAGTGGAGAGGTTGTCTGTATCGTTTCTTGATACAAGTTCAGTCTTCTTATCATCAATGATAACCCTCGCTTGGTATTTTTGTGTTAGCGTGCCTGTGGTATCAAGCTTTGCAAGTGAATCGCCGGAAATCACTCTGACAGCGGATATCTGATCACAGTCATCAAGTTGAATGATTACATATCTTCTGCTTGGCGATATTTCCTCATTCCAAATTTGCAGATTCCTTGACTTCTGAATATAGGTATCAAAGTTCTGTCCCGGAAACCTTGGCTGAGTTTTACGGAAAGATTTAGGCCTAGGGTAGCCTAGTGCATCACAAATATGTTCTTTGACGACCTTAGAGCGTGTTCTGAGAGGAAGCCCATTTAGAGAGAGGCCTCTTAGAGATGAGGACAAAACTGACTCAAGCTCATTAGAAGCAAGGAAGAGGGAATTGTGATTGCCTAAGAGTTGATCATAGATGCTTAATCCAGATCCTCTGATTTGATCAACTGTAGTCAATTTGTCTCCTCCTGGCAAGATCTATTTGTACTTAAATTGCTTAAAAGTGCGGGGACGGTTGTATGGAGCGCGTTCGCGAGAAGCTCTAATGTACTTAAAGTGACATTTCTCTCGCATCGCTCTATTGATCCGATATATGTTCTATGAAGATTGCATTTGTCGGCTAGCTGCTCCTGGGACAAAGAGTTGATTGCTCTGAAGCGCCTTATGTTGCTAGACAATATTTGTTGTAATGCACTGCTGGGTTGTCTTAATGAGGCCACGCCCTTGCCCAGGACTTCATGAAGGCACTATTGCAGGATGATGCCTTTGGGTCGACAGACTATGAGTAGCGCAAGGGGGGCGCCATCTAACAAGCCCCTCGAGTGGGCAGGCCTCCTTCAAGTCCCAGCTGCGCCATCCCAAGCTCCTTGCCTGCCACTCAGGGGCAGCGTTAGATTGACCCTGTGGGCCGAGGAAATGTGAAAAAAGGATTTTTCGATGACAACGGAAGGTCATAAAGGTCATCAAAAAAAGACAAGGCTCAGTCTTGTCGATATGCAAGCAATCGCTGCCAAGAAAGGTGGAATCTGCCTATCAACAGAGTATTTGAATAGTAAACTGAAACTTAGTTGGCAATGTTCTGAGGGTCACCAATGGGAAGCCATCTATGATAGCGTTCGGTCTGGTCGATGGTGCCCTTTATGTGGCAAACAGAAGAGTATCCGCTCCAGAACCTATACAATCGAGAATGCTAAAGATCTTGCCAAAACGCGGGGCGGACACTGTCTTTCAACCGAATACTTTGGCAGTAGCTCAAAATTGGACTGGGAATGCTTTGATGGACATCGTTGGCGTGCGAACTTTAACAGTATACAATCGGGTAGTTGGTGTCCGGAATGTGGAAAAAAGAAAGCTGGCATTGCTCGGCGCAATTCCATCGAGGATGCGTCAATTCTGGCCCAGAGCCGAGGTGGGCAATGTCTTTCAACAGAATACCATGGAACTTTGGAGAAACTCTGGTGGGAATGTGCTAAAGGTCATCATTGGAAATCCTCATATTCGAATATCCAGAGTGGAAGTTGGTGTCCCCTCTGCGACTTAGAAAAAAAGAAACTACCACGGACAAACAGTATTGAAGCCGCACGACGGTTAGCACGAACCAAGAATGGAAGCTGCCTTTCCAATAAATATGAACGGTCAAAGGCTAAACTTAGGTGGGAATGTTCAAAAGGGCACCAATGGGAAGCAACATATGAGAGTGTAAAAAGGGGTAGCTGGTGTCTGAAATGTTCAGGGTATGAGTCACTGACACTCGAAGATATGCAGGTGCTGGCAAGATCACGCGGCGGTTCCTGTCTTTCGAACGAGTACAAGAATGCAGGGACGAAGCTGAAATGGTCCTGTTCGAAGGGCCACGTGTGGGATGCAAAACCAAGCCATGTAAAATCTGGGAGCTGGTGCCCTTACTGTGCAGGAAAGTATCTTTCAATAGCAGATATGAGGGAGTTAGCAAAGAAGCGCGGAGGGGATTGCACTTCATGTACCTATAAAAATGCCCATTCTAAGTTGCGCTGGTCTTGTAAAAATGGACATATGTGGGAAGCAAGTTATGCAAATATTCAAAGTGGCGCTTGGTGCCCCGAGTGTTCTTCCTGCCTCGGTGAGAAACTATGTCGTCTTGCTTTTGAATCATTGTTTGGTGCGAAATTTCCCAAATCTAGGCCTGAATGGCTTCGGACAGCAAGAAACACCCAGCTTGAACTCGACGGATACTCTGATGACCTAAGGGTAGCTTTTGAGCATCAGGGAATTCAGCACTATCAATTTACCCCTCGGTTTCACAAAGATGAAGATACTTTTCGTAAACAGATCGAACGTGACAAGAGGAAGAGAGATCTATGCCAAAACAACGGAGTGGCATTGATTGAAGTGCCGCAGATTCCAGAGAAAATTAGCCTGGATATGCTCACCCACTATATTGTCGACGAGTTACACAGGAAAAATCTGGATACTGAGTCGCTAAACCTAGCACCCCCCAACTACAATGACGTTTATTTACGAGATGACTATGATGAGATATATCAGGATCTTGTTGATATAGCCAGAGGTCGAAATGGGAAGATGCTTTCTGAGAGATACCTGGGATCGAAGACTAAGTTGGAATTTGAATGCGAGAAGCGGCATCGGTGGTCTGCCATTCCCTATGAGGTGATTAACGGCGCCTGGTGTCGAGTCTGTGCAGGAAAGACTCGAGGTGAAGGCAAAAAGCTTGGTTTAGAGGAAATGAACATAATCGCTGCCGACCGCGGCGGAAAATGCCTGTCGAAAGCATATGAGAACTCTGCATCAAAACTTAAATGGCAATGCGCACTGGGGCATGTTTGGGATGCGAAAGTAATGCATATCAAGAATGGCAGCTGGTGTCCAGTCTGTTCCAAACAGAGGAGCGGGCTATCTCGACGATTGACGATAGAAGACGCAAAAGCGCTCGCATTGAACCGAGGGGGAGAGTGCCTATCTGACACATATGTTGTCTTTCCGAATAAGTTTCTATGGCGATGCTCGGAGGGTCATGAATGGTTGTCGACATACACAAACATTCAGAGTGGTAGATGGTGTCCAAAATGCAGAAAGAGAAATTAGGATTTACCGCGAGTAGGCTGTAACTTGTGTTTTGGAAATTATTAAGTATGAATCTAACAAGCCCCTCGAGTGGACAGGCCACCACCAGCTCTCAGCTACGCAGCCCCAGGCACCTTGCCTGCCACTCAGGGGCAGCGTTGGACCAAGCCGCTGCGCGGCAGATTCAACAGCCCAAGATTATCACCAAGCTGTCTGTATTCGCCCGCTCAACCCATTGCAGATCCAGCTCCCAGCCCTACAGCGATGCCCGCTCAACACCAGTTACACTCCTTTTGAGGCCGTGAGAGCCATGGAGCAGGCACTTCTACCTACGATCAAGGCGAATCGTAAAGGGAATCTTAAAAACGAGCGGACATATCTCCTTTAGTAGGGGGCCCTTGGACCCAGAGCCTCAGAGTTGCGGGGCTTGTTCAACACCGGATAGATCGTGGCTGCGCACGATCTATCCATGCCGTTAGCCCGTCCCGCCCAATACCTGAGAAGCCCCGCAGTGCAATCTGTCTAAGGCATTCATTGAAGCCAGTCTCAACATGATAAACTTTAGTAATCCACGCTGGAGGAAAGGGTGGGCGGGGGTGGCAGGGAATGTTAAGGTCTGCGGCCAAATAGTGTTCGACTCGTAATTCTTTATTTCAAGAACATTTGCAATGTCAACTCTTTTTCTTAGTCACTCTTCAAAGGATCGAGAAGCGGTTCTTCGGCTAGCAAAAGACTTACGTAAGAGAGGCATTTCAGTATGGTTGGATGAGTGGGAAATTGATGTCGGAGACCCAATCACGGAAAAGATACAATCTGGATTGAGTCATGCACAATATGTTGCAGTGTGGCTAACAAAAGATTCCGTCAATTCTGGCTGGGTGACCAAGGAATGGCATACGAAGATTTATCAGGAGATCGGCTCGAAGGAGGTTTTGGTGCTGCCTCTCCTCGGGGAAAAATGCGAAATCCCCTTCTTTCTAAGTGATAAGAAATACGCAGATTTCTACTTTTCTTATGATAGCGGATTAAGTGAACTCACGAGAGCGTTATCAAGAAAGAAGCCAAAACCAAAGCCGATTTCCAGATCGGAGCAGCCGGAAAGCATTCTTCACTACACTCAGCAGTTTCTGCGTGACTTAGAAGGATTCTATATCCCAATACCTACTGTAGGCAATATTAGAATAATTCGTTCGTTACAATCACTTCCTCGATCAGGCAAGTTGTTGCGCCTTGAGGGAATGACCCCTGCGATACCGATTCGTTCTATATACGATCATATACTCTCTGTAGCTTATTCCGCTGATTGCCTCATGCCACACATAGAGACAGGCATTCTCGGGCGAGACCGTGTTGAACTCGCGCGGTCAATCGCATATCACGATGTCTGTGAGGTAATCATCGGCGATATACCACAATACACGCGGCTTAATAGGAGCAAAAGAAACCGAGCGCATGTGCAGGCAGAGATACGCCTATCAGAGCTTCCGGATGGCGAGCCCGAGAGGATAACGAACGCATTTATTGCGATGTTCCTCCAGGGCAGCGAAAAATATTCGATGACGACTGCATTAGAGACCTTGAGCAATCGAAACCCTATCCGGGACTTCTGGTATTGCTTAGATAAGATCGATCCAATTATTGCAGTCTGGCGGTATGTAAGATACTGTCGTAACATACCCGGATTTTCTATTGATGAATTTTTAAGTCGAATGCGACATTTTTTCGAGAATCCTCGAGTTCGTGTTGCGGTTTCGGAGTCTATTTCCGACTCTCGAGTGGTAGATCTTGTGGATCAATTGCAAAGCCGGGAGAACGCACGAGCTTACTACGAAGATGAGGCCATAATTAAGGAGAGTCTTTTCGAGTTTCCCGAAGCTACGATTCGTCAGTTAATTGAGGGCCGTGACCTTCAATTTGTGACTTCGAGAAAGAGACGAACAAACCGCTCAAGACCGTCCGCAGGTAGCGCGGCGCCTTAGCGGAAATTTAGCCAACAAACCGCCTTCTAAGCATGAGCAACTTTGCGACATTTAATGACCTTGATCGCTTTCGTCAGCCACTTGACGAAACGACGATACTTAGATCCGCATTAGCACGCACTGGGAAAACAGTCTTTCTTGCACATTCGACAACGGACGAAAGATATCTGCCAGGAGTGATTTCCGTGTTGGAAAATCACGGCGGGCGAGTCTACATTGATAAAGCAGACAGCAGGCTGCCCGAATCAACAAACCGCGAAACCGCTGAAACACTTCGGTCTACAATCAAGGAATGCCCTAGATTTGTACTCTTTGTTACAACGAATAGCAAAGATAGCAAGTGGGTCCCATGGGAGCTCGGAATCGCGGATGGAGAAAAAGGGCATAAGCCCGTAGCATTGTTCCCGGCGGCTAATAGAAGTGATGAGAAACAATGGGCTCAGCAAGAATATCTTGGCCTCTACCGCCGTATTTGTTGGGGTAGAATGAAAGGGTGGACAGAGGATGGTTGGTACGTCTTGGACCACCTTCAGAACACTGGAACACCGCTCAGACAATGGTTAACTGGAGGTTAGTCTGATGCAAATTGGGGATCTTTTTGAAAAGTGGGGCCTGACAAGCCTTAAAGTAAAGACGCCAATTCTTGAAATGAATTGGGAGCCCGGTGATGCTGACAAAGACGCAGCGTGGGACTTATATGTGGAGCTTTTAACTCGAATTTCAACACAGAGACTACCGGACGATCACGGGATTGAGGGTGCCGCATTGGATAGCATCTATTCATTATTTCCACTTACACGTACTACCCTGAAAGATCATGGACGTAAAGCGATTGGCTTTTCACGAATAGCAATTATAATCTTAAATCAGGTTGTGCGACCATTTACATCCAAATGGCATCGACTAGCTAATCAAGGTGCTTTCAATGACGCCACACAATGTTCTGCATTTCGTGCGGATCTGTTTATTCTTCAAGCAGAATTGAGAAAATATACAAGGCTTCTCGCTGACCTTGCCTCTGTTGAAGACCTTACCCAAATGGATGCAGAGGCTGAAGCCAGCTAGTATCAAGATATATAAGACGGGAGCAAAGGGAACCGTCTCTCCGACTGTTTCGGTCCGCTTCTGATCTTGGCGTTAGACTCACTAACAAAACTTATCCCTCATGAGGATCTTTCTTTCACACCGAAGCCAGAACAAACCCTTGGTAAGAGAGTTCAAAGATCAGCTTCCACGATTCCTCGATTCCTGGCTCGATGAAGAAAGACTATCATGGGGTGATACATTTCCTGTTCAACTACAATCATCAATTCAATCAGCTGTAGACTTTGTAATTATTTTTCTGGATAAAGTTTCATTGGATTCAATGTGGGTGAAGCAGGAGCTTGAATGGGCGCTGGCTCGGGAGAAGAAGCTTGGTCGAATATTTGTTCTCCCAATTCTTCTTGAAGATATTCCTTCAAGTGATCTTCCGAAAGAGCTATCTGAGCGTCTGCAACTTCGTCTAAGCGACTTTAGCAAAGCATCTGTAGAAACTCTTGGAAATCAGGCAACGCTAGCATTGTTTAAGTTGGTAGTCGATTGCTTCTCGACAGTACAACTAGATATTCCCAGAACGCAGTCCTTACTTGAGAAGAGAAATCAACTCAGTGCTGGACAGGCGCGCCTTTTGGGATGCATTGAGAGAAAGCGAGACGAATCTGGTGAAATTACTCAGAGACTAATTGAGGGTGAAATGAATCAATCGCATGCTTCAGGCGAATTGTTCTATCGCTTGGAATCATTAATCGCCCAGGGTTTCTTGGAAAAGCGACGAATCCCCGAGGAAGGGCAGTTTAGCTACCGGCTTTCGGATGACTTTGCGGATGCAATACAAAACGTCTAACATCATCATTCACCCGACCCGCGCCAAAATCAGTTTAAGTTCGCAAATGCTCTTGCGGGCGGGTGATGATGAGCGTTAGCCGAATACCTGTCATCGAAGCTGAGCCAGGCAACTGGGGATGGCGCCGATGCCCTGTGTTGTTGCTACTCGATGGAGAGAGTGGTGGAAAGGCCATGAATTTCACATTGTAGTGCGAGCAAGAGGTTGATGGACGCTGGATCGCAGAGGTTCCTGACCTGTGAGATGCGTGTGAAATCGCCTAACACCCGCCTAGAGTGAACAAGCCGCCGACCAGTTCTCGTAAAGAGCGATAGCTCCTTGCCTTCTACTCAGGGGCAGCGTTGGCCGCCATAGTGCTGTCGGCAGATTAACCCGGTGAGAGCAATCAACCCGAACTGACCACCTTTCCCATTCTTGGAGAACACGAAACATGGAACTCGCTGGCGGTTGTCACTGCGGCGAAATTCGCTACCAAGTCGCGGGAGATCCGCTGACGCATGCGCTTTGCCATTGCTCCGATTGTCGTCGTCATGCCGGGGCACCAATGGTGGGCTGGACCATGTATCCCGAAACTGCCCTCCGGGTGGTCCATGGTGTGCCCAAAATCTATAAGTCGTCGCCCCATGGCCGAAGACACTTTTGCGGGGATTGCGGCACTGGTCTCTTCTACTACAACGCCGAAGTGCTTCCTGGGCTTGTCGATATCCAGAGTGCAACGTGCGATTCCCCGGAGGCCGTACCGGCACGAATTCACATCCAGGTGGCGGAGAGAATAGCTTGGATGGAGCGCGCCCACGAACTCCCTCAGTTCCAGCGCTTTCCTCCCCAAGCGTAGGTGCCGAGGTCATGTCGCCTCACCACCGCATGAACCAGACCGCCGTTAACCTGACAACTGATCAATAGGTCCTTACTGGAGACAAGACCAATGCAGAAGCGAACACTTGGCACTACTCAATGGGAACTGCCAACGATAGGCCTTGGCTGCATGGGCTTGTCAGAGTTTTACGGTCCACCGATGGAGCACAAAGCTGCCATCAATCTTTTACACGAAGCAGTAGATCTGGGCGTCGAACACTTCGATACGGCAGAACTGTATGGCATTGGCGGTGCCAATGAAACGCTCCTTGGCGAAGCGTTCGCAGATCGCCGCGATAAGGTATTTATCGCCACCAAGTTCGGCCCAACGCGGAATGTCCAAACAGGTGAGTTCACGGGCCTGGATGGTTCGCCTGAGAACTGCCGGCGCGCCATCGAAGCTTCACTGCAGCGCCTGCGTACCGATCATGTCGACCTGTATTACTTGCATCGTGTTGATCCGACAACTCCGATAGAGGAAACGGTAGCCGCGATGGCTACGCTTGTGGCCGAAGGCAAGGTAGGCGCTATCGGTTTGTCTGAAGCAGCGGGTGACACGATCCGTCGTGCAGCCAAAATTCACCCGATCGCGGCCGTGCAATCGGAGTACTCGATCTTCAGCCGGGATATCGAAGTTGATGTCATTCCTGCCTGCCTTGAGGTCGGCGCATCGCTGGTGGCCTACTCGCCGCTCGGCAGAGGCCTGCTGACGGGCCGATTTCGGGCAGAGAAGCTGAGCGAAGGCGACTGGCGATCGACAACACCTCGCTTCCAGGGTGAAGCCTACGCTGCCAACGTGGCGCTCGCTGAAGAGATCGAAGCGGTGGCCACGGCAAAATCATGCACACCGGCGCAGATCGCTCTCGCCTGGGTCATCGGTCGTGGTGAACACATCTTGGTCCTTACGGGGACGACGAAACTTGAACACCTCAAGGCAAATCTCCGCGCCTGCGATGTGGAGCTGTCCCACGCTGAGCGGATGAACCTGGATGAGCTGGCTGCTCGCGTCATCGGCGATCGCTACGACACATGGGGCATGGCAGGCATCAACGGCTGAACGGCTGGATGCGCTTGGAGCTGCCGTGCCGGCCTCTGGCAGCTCGGCAGCTCAGGGGCCCGGATCGCTGAAGTGCCGCCGCGCTGATTCATAAAAGAACAGATCAATGCCCCGGTAACCCCGCCCCTGCACGAGTTCCAGCTCCCTGCGCAGCTGGCCGGGATCCTTGGGCTGGCTTTTCAGACCCGCCAGCAGCCCGATCCGCACCGGCACCACCTGGGCCGCCGCGGCCAGGCTCGGATGGCCGAGCTCACGGCCCAGGGCGGCCAGGTTGTCGCGATAGATCTGCACCACCACCTCATCCACCAGCCCCCGCCGCACCCAGCTGCTCCAGTCGGCCAGATAGTTGCTGTAGGAAAACTCCTGGGGATTGGGCGACACCGAAATCCGCACCGCCGGGCAGGCGCTGTTCATGGCGGCGCGCAGCCGCTCCAACAGAGCCGTGACCTGCTCGGCCCGCCAGGCGATCCAGGCCGGCTCGCCGGGAGCGGGGCTGGGGTTGCGGCGGCCAGCCTCGGTGGCCCGCCAGGCCGCCAGGGTGGCCGGGTCGTAGCCGAAGCGCACCGGATAGCCCAGGTGGTCGTCGAACTGGATCGCCTCCAGCGGCAGCTGGGTGCAGGCATCCACCACCAGGTCTTCGAGCAGGTGCTGCACCTCGGGCAGGATCGGATTGAGCCACACCCGGTTCAGCCCCGGGCTCTCCTGCCAGAGGCTGGAGCCGCTGGCATCGCGCAGCAGCAGATCGTCGCGGCCCGCCAGCCAGGGGGCGCCGGACGGGGCCATCAGGCCAAATTCAAACCAGCCCACCCGCTCCAGACCGGCCCGGCCCAGGGCCGCCAGCAGGGAGGTGGTGGGGCCGCCTCCATGGACGGGTCCAGCGCCGGTGCGGATCGGGGAGTCCGGCGGCGTTGCGGCGGGCGGCAGCAGCGGGTCGGTGGGAATGGCGAGGCGATTGCGGGCTGGCGCCGGGGTCCAGGTCACCACGCCGGCGGTGTAGAGCGGCAGGGCCGCCCGGCGGAAGCGGTTGTGGCGCAGGAACGCCAGGGCCCGCTGCGCCTCGGCCGGGTCAACCATCACGGCGCTATCGACCGTGGTGAGCCACACCCCGAGCGCCGGCTCCAGGGTGGACACGCCGGGGGCGGGCAGCCCGCCGGATAGGGGGCCGGATAGGGGGTTTGGGAAGGGATTGGGTAGGGGGCTGGCTGGCGCTCCGCTGGCCGGAGCTGGGGCGACGGGGTCGCGCACGGCTGATGGGGGGGAGATGGGGCGGGGGTTGAGGGCGGAAGGCGGAGCGGAAGGCGGTTCTGAGGGCGGTAAAGAGGGCTGGACCGAGAGCGGAACGGAGGGCGGTACGGGGGGCTTTACGGAGGTCGGTAATTGGGCGATCGGTGCCGGCGCCGCCGGCCGGGGCGGGGCGGGGGGCTGTACCGCGAGCGGAACGGAACGCTGCAAAGAAGGCAGGAAGGAGCCGATGGGTGCCGCTGCCGTCGGCCGGGCCGGGGCGGAGGGCTGTACCGGGAGCGGAACGGAAGGCTGCAAGGAGGGAAGTAAGGAGCCGATGGCTGCCGCCGGCCGGGGCGGGGCGGGGGGCGGCTGGTCGGGCCCGGGCGGGGCGATCGTGGTGCCAGCCGTGGTGCGGGGCTGGCCTGCAGCCGCCGCCGGGCCACCCCCGGCCTGCGGGGCCAGCAGGGTGAGCAACAGCAGCAGGGAGCGGGCCAGCCCTGGACGCAACGCCCAACGAGCCGCCCCCTCCGAGCACCGCCTGGGGCTTGAAGCCGCCGGAGCTGCTGGGGGAAGAACCATGGGACGGGCGCAGCTGCGGGCCAGAACGGAATCACCGCACAGATGGCAGCAGGATGACCCATGGCGGGGTGTTCCGGCTCGCTTCAGCCGGTATCCCGCAACAGGCTGGGGACGCCAGCCAGCCCTAAGGTCCTGGCCGATCCCCGGGGCTGGGGCGGGTGGGCACTCTCCGGATCGCGCGAACGAGCAACGCAGGGATCTCGGCGCCGATCACCCTGAGGCTGTCGCCGCAGCCCCCCCCCGGGACCGCCCCCGAAAACCCAAGACCGTGGACGACCTCGCCTCCTGGGCGGATCTGGCCGCCGATGCCGATCTGGCCAGCGATGCGGATCTGCCCAGCGATGGGGATCGGGTTAACGGCCGCTCCACCGGGCCGAAGAGATGGCACGCCCCACCCCCGGGCGTTTGACCTCCGATCAGCTGGACTCTGCTCGGCTGGCCGCGGGTCGGCTGGCCGCGGGTCGGCTGGCCTCCGGTCAGCTGGCCGCTGGGCAGCTGACCTCCGAGCGACTGGCCACGGGTCGGCTAGCCGTCGGGCGCGCTGGTGGCAGGCGCCCGAGCGCCTGGGGGCCCTGGCCCTCGCCCTCGCCGTTCCCCTGGCGCAGACCCCCGCCGTCGCCTACGGACCGGGATCCCGCTCGCGACTTAGCCCGACGGACCCGAGCTGCCGGCGCCAGGGCCAGCGCCACTTCGATGTGATCGTGTATGGCGACGAACCGGCCGGGGTGATGACGGCCCTGGAACTCAGCCGCCAGCTTCCCCGCCTGGCCGGCCGGCCCAGGCCCCGCATCGCCCTGCTCACCCCCTCCGACCTGCGGGCGGGACTGGGGGGCACCATCGCCCGCTCGGGCCTGGCCTACCTCGATCGCAACCAGGTGCCGCGCGACATGTGGGGTGTGCTGCCCCCCTTCGCTCCCTCCTCCGATCTCTACCGCCGCTTCCTGCGGCTCACCGGCGTGCAACAGATCGCCGTGGATCCCCGCCAGGCTTCGCGGGCCTTCCGGCGGGCCCTCGCTCGGGCACGGATCACCCTGCTGGCGGGAGTGGAGCCCACCGGCACCGAGCTGGAGCGTGCTGCCGCTGCTACCGGAGCAACACTTCAGGGGGCGGGGAGTGAGCGCCTCTGCGTGATCGAAACCGCGGGCCATGGCCGCCTCGGCGCCGACCTCTTCATCGATGCGAGCCTCGGCGCCGACCTCGCGCATCGAGCCTCGGTGCCCTTCCTGCGGGGGCTGGGGCCCCGCGGACTCTCAAGGGAAAGCATCTCCCTGGGCTGGATCTTCGAGGTGGAAGGCCTCTCGATCACCCAGCTGCGCAACCTGGAGGAGCAACTCACCCGGCGCCTGCTCGACCGCCGCGACCTGGAAGCCCAGCACTGGCTGGTGGGCTGGCCCGCCTATCGCAACAACCGCCAGCGCCTCCTGGCCGACCTGGTCGACCAGCGCGGCAATCCCCTGCTGATGTATTCAGCCACCAGCGACAGCGCCGACCAGCAGAGTCCGGCCCTGAGCATCGCCGTGCATGGCGAGCAGGGGCTGGCTCCAGGCCTGCGGCGTGCCCCGGCCCGGATGGATGCGGCCAATATCGCGATCCTTCCCGATCGACTCAGCTTCAACGCGCTGCTGTTTCGCAACAGCGCCGCTCAGAACCGCGAGGTGATCGCCCGCCACGGCCAGCCGCTGAGCTGGATGGTGCCAGCGGCGGCGGATGTGGAGAGCTTCTTCCTGCGCCATGGCGCCCGGCGGGTGCACTGGATGCCGGAGCTCTACATCCGCTCCGCCGACCAGATCGCCCACCCCCGCATGGCCCTGAGCGCCGGCCTGATGGCCCGGGGCGGAGTGCCCCGCCAGGAGGCCCTCGGCACCTTCAGCTATCACCTGGATTTCCGCGGGGGCATCTCCGCCTACGTGCCGCCCGCCAAACCCACCTTCAACTTCGGCTACCGCCACACCCTGCCGCGGGAGCTGAGCAACCTGGCGGTGCTGGGGCCAGCCAGCGGCTTCGGCGGCCTGGGGCAAGGCGCGGGGCGGATCATCGAGCTCAACATCTCGGTGGGCCAGGGGCTGGCGATCGCCTCGGCCCTGGCCCTGGCACGCCGCCTTCCCCTGGCGGCCGTCGATCCGCGCGAGGTGGCCCGGCTGATGCCCGCCGGCTTCACCCCCTACGGCCGGCCCTCCGGCAGCACGGCCTTCAGCCTCTTCCTCGGCCGCCTGCTCTACCAGCTCGAATCCTTGTTTCCCCGCTGGCCCTGGGAACCCAGGTGGCACCGCCCCCTGGCCTCCTGAGCAGACCCATCACGATCGTTCGGATCTCCTCCAGCATGGTGCCAACCCCTGTGCCGCTGTCTCCAGCCGCCTCCATGCCCGACCTGTTCACCCCCCTAGCCCTCAGTGATCTGGAGCTGCCCAACCGGGTGATCCACGCCCCGCTCACCCGCTGCCGCGCCGACGACGACCACGTGCCCGGCCCCCTGGTCGCCACCTACTACGCCCAGCGGGCCAGCGCCGGTCTGCTGATCGCCGAGGCCACCATGGTGATGGAGGGCAACTCAGCCTTCTGGCACGAGCCTGGCATCCATTCACAGGCCCAAGTGGAGGGGTGGCGACTCAGCACCGACGCGGTGCATGCCGCCGGCGGGCGCATCGTGCTGCAGCTCTGGCACGGCGGCCGGGCCTGCCATCCCCTGCTCAACGCCGGCCGCCAGCCGGTGGCCCCGAGTGCGATCGCGATCACGGACGATGAAGTGCGCACCCCCGCGGGCAAACAGCCCTACGTGGTGCCTCGCGAACTCGCCGACGACGAACTGCCGACCATCGTGGAGGGGTTCCGCCATGCCGCCCGCAACGCCACCGCCGCCGGCTTCGATGGGGTGGAGATTCACGGCGCCAACGGCTACCTGCTCGATCAGTTCCTGCGGGATGGCAGCAACCATCGCAGCGGACCCTACGGCGGCCCGATCGAACACCGGGCCCGGCTGCTGCTGGAGGTGATCGCTGCGGTTCGCCAGGAATCCCCCCTGGTGGGCCTGCGCCTCTCACCCCTTAACAGCTACAACGCCATCGCCGACAGCGATCCGATCGGCCTGATCACCTGGCTGGCCGAGCGCCTCAATGGCTGCGGGCTGGCCTATCTGCACCTGATGCGCGGCGACTTCGCCGGTGTGCAGCATGGGGATGTGCTCACCCCCGTGCGGCAGCACTTCCAGGGACCCCTGATCGCCAACATGGGCTACACCGCCGCCGAGGCCTCCGCCGCGATCGGCGCCGGCCTGATCGATGCGGTGGCCTTCGGGCAGGCCTTCCTCGCCAACCCCGACCTGCCCGCCCGCATCGCCGCCGGGGCGCCCCTCCAGGCGGCCGATCCAGCCACCTTCTACACGCCGGGGCCCGTGGGCTACATCGACTACCCCACCCTGGCCGAGCTCCAGGCGGGCTGATCGCCGCAACGCTCGCCGCCGTTGGTCAGCAGGGATCAGGAGCGCGGCTCCGGGGAGCTGCCGGCGGGCCCCACCGCCAGATGCTGGCGCCCTCCCAGCCGCTCCAGCCAGACCAGCACCGCCAGGGCGTGCAGGAGCACGGCGGGCCAAAGGGAGCCGCTGACCTGGTAGAGCCCGGTGGTGGCCACCCCCAGCAGGGCCGTCTGCAGCAGGAAGCGGGGATCGTGGAACACCCGCTCGGCCCGGCGGTACCAGAGTCGCCCCGCCAGGGGGTGATAGAGCACGAACAGCCCAATGCCCAGGGCGCTCCAGGCCAGCAGCTGCGGCCAGGGCGTGCCTTCGCCGGGGTGGGGCAGCAGGGCCCCTCGGAACAGCAGCTCCTCCCCCAAGGCGGGCATCGGCAGCAGGGCGGCGGCCGCGCTCACCAGGCGCCGCGGCCCGGGCCAGGTGTGGTGTGGCTCCAGGAAACCGGAACCGAGGCCCTGGGCCAGGGCCAGCGCCGAATAGAGCGCGAAGCCCAGCAGGCAAAGGCTCACCTGGCGGGCATTCAGGGGCGCCAAGAGGCCATCAGCCAGGCGGCGCTGCAGCTCCCCCACCAGCGGCAGGCGACCCAGCAACAGGGTGGGCGCCAGTGGTTCGTAGCGTAGACTGGCCCCGGGGATTTGGTTGGTACGCAGGATCCACAGGGGGGCACCACGACGCAGGAACAGGGCCGCGAAGGCATCGTGGCCGCGGCGGGGCAGGATCGAATGGAGGCTCAGCAAAGCATCGAGGGGGCTCTGACCGCGCTGGAAGGGGCCCACAGTCGGCCCCGCCGTCGAACCCGCCGTCGAACCCGTAGTCGGCCCCGCCGTCCGCCCAGTTGTGGGCCCCGCAGTCGGGCCCGCAGTCCGAGCCACAGTCGGCCCCCCATGCGGCCCCGCAACTGGAGCCGCGGCCAGGCCGCCCACCCCGGAGCCCGGCCCGGCCCGGTCAGCCGCCCGCAGGGCGGTGGCGATCAGCTCCGCATTGCCGTGCCAATCGGGGCGCACGATGCCGAAGGGCACCAGCACCGCCTCGATGGCCCCCCCCAGGGAGTCCCCGCCGGCATGGCTGGCCGAGGGCGAAGGACCTGACAGCAGGCCCTGGCGCAGCAACTCCACCGTGGTCCAGAGGGCCTGGGCCGAATCCTGCACGCAGGAGGTAGTTGCCGTGACCGCCGCCACGCCGCGGCCATCACCGCTGCGATAGCGGGCCATCAGCACCTCGGCCTGGAGTCGCAGCGCCGCCAGCAGCTCTGGATCCTGCCGCACCAACACATCCGAGATCGGTCGCAGCCCCAGCCAGCCCCGCTGCAGATTGCCGCTCCAGGCACTCCATTCCTGGCTGCCGGCCACGATCCCATCGGGATTGTTGGCGTAGATCTGGTGGTAACGCAGGTCGAAGCGCGGCTCACCGCCAAAGGGGTCGGCGATCACCTCCGCCTCGCCGAAGGCAAAATGGCCTGTCACGGTGAAGCCCGGTGTTGGCTCACCGCCGGGCCCGCCGATGCCGCCGAAGGCGTGGATGAGCAAGGCATGGTCGCCGATCGCCCAGGGCCGCGCCATTCCATCGGGCTTAAGGGCGGTGCGGCGGAAGCTGCCGCGCCGGCTGGTCGCGGCGTTCCAGTTGCCCCGTGCGATCTGGCCGAGGCCCGCGGCAGTGCCCCGCAGCTGCCCATCGGGGCTCAGCTGCACCAGGGCCTGGGGCAGCAACGCCTGCACCGTGAACAGGCCATCCGCCGCCGGTGCCCCGTAGACGGTCCATCCCTCGGCGCCGATCGGGTGGTCGAGCAGGCCGGTGGTCTCGAAGAACCGCCGGCCATCCCGGTTGGGGGGCTGGCTAGGGATGCGCACCGTTTCCTCCGGCCCCGCGTAGCTGTGGCTGCGGGGGTCGTAGTGCCGCACCACGAACAGATCGCCGGCGGCCCCCTCCCTCCCCGGCAGGGCCTTCACTAGCCGCACCCGGGCCATCCAGCGCCCGCTGACCTGCACCGGCGGGGTCGGGATCCGCAGCACCGGCCCCTCCCCAAGGGCCGGCTGAGGGGCGCGGAGGTCTGCAGCGGCAGCCAGCTCCACTCCCTCCAACCGCACGCTGAGGTCATCCTCTGGGCGGGCACCGGCCAGGGACTGGAGCGGCCCGACCCGGGAGCGGCCATCAAGCCGCCAGGGCACCACGTTGCCCTGGGCCGCCAGGGAGCGAGCCTCGGCCCCAAGGTGGATGTCCGCGGTAAGCAGCCCCACCAGGGCCCGCAAGCGGGGCTGATCCGACCAGGCCAGGGGAAGCCGGCGCCCCACCAGGTGGGCAGCGGCGGCAGGGGCCTGCTCCACCTCCAGCCAGACCCAGTCCTCAGCGCTGGCGGCGGCCTCGGCCGGCTCCGGCAGGATCAGCCTGCCGATCCAGTCGGCGTGGGGCCGGTAGAGGGCCGGATCGGGGCGGCGATCAAGCGGATAAAAGTCGGGCCGGTTGAAGGGAGCCCGCTGGACCAGGGAATAGGACGAAACGGCAGCCCGATCCGCTCTGGGTAGCGACGTGGAGCCCGCCAGCAGGGAGCCCGGTAGCAGCGAGAGCAGGGCTACCGCCAGCAGCCCCCAGGGCAGTGCGACACGCCAGCCACGACGCGGCGGAACGCCCCTCGATGGGCCTGACCTCTGCCGACCCATGGCGCGGCGGACAAGCGGACTGGACACGTTTGGGAGGGGTCACGGGTGGGCCGGGGCATACGGCCGAGTCTGAATGACGATCCAAAGAGCCACACGTCAAGAGCCGAGAACCGCGATCGCCACAAGCGCTAGCGTTTGGAGTGGAAGCTTGTCGGCACAGACCCCAGCCGATGCAGAGGCGCACCTACGGCATAGTGACTGCTGGGGTTATCGCCACAACCGCGGTTGCGGTGATCCTTCACCAGTCCGCCCAGTTGCGGGAAGCGGCCCAGCATCGTGATCGGCTTGAACAAGTCGCCCAAAGCCTCTGCCGGGCCCTGGAGTCCTCCCAGCTTTTGTTGCTGCAGGTCCCTCCCGGCACCGGCGAGCCCCGGCGGGACAGCAGCGGAATAGCCCGATTGGGCTTCGTTAAGCCCCTGGGTCTGAGCCCGACCCCGCCGGCCGATACCCCGGCGCGGCGGCCCGGGATCGATTCCGTCATCTCCCCCGGAGCCGGCGCTGTTCCGGCGACGGCCCGCGCGGCCGGAGGGAAGGGACAAGGAGGAGAACGCCCGGCCGAACCGGAAATCCTCTGCCTGAGCGACAACCGCCCACCCCAGGGGCGCGTACTGGCGGATCCGGTTCACCCCAACCTGCTGTGGCTGGCCCCTGACCCGCAGCCGGGCCTGGCCCCGTCACCCTGGCGCCAACTGAACCTTGAGCACACCCTCGGGCACGATGCCGGATTCAGCCTCATCCCCCTCGAACGAGGAGCCCCAGCATCGCCGCGCCCCGAGCCGGCGCGCCGATCGCGCTTCGATGGCCAGGCCCTACGGCTGCTCGAAACAACCGACGACCAGCAGGGGGAAGGGGAGAGCGACCCGCTCACTCGGTCGCTCGTGTGGCCCCTGGGAGGCCTGCTGCTGATCCTGAGCGGCCTGCTGGCCTACGGTTTGGAGCAAAAGAATCGGCAGCAGCACCTGATCCTCGAGCACCTCTGGCATGACCGCCAGACCGGCCTGCTCTCCCGCACCGCCCTCGAGCATGACCTTCAGGATCCGTCCCTGCTGGACTCAGCCGCGGATGGCCCTCCCTGCCTTCTGACCATCGTGACACTGAGGCTGCTGGAACGCCAGCAGGCCTTCCTGCCCGACGAGGAGATCGCCCAGCTGTTCCAGGCGGCCTGCGAGGCCGTGGAGCAGCATCCCGGCTCCGGCCCGCGGGTGCGCTGTTACCGGGCCTCGGAGACCCGCCTGGGGGCCATTCTCATCCGTTGCGGCGATGGTCCGGGCCGGCAGGTGATGGGGGGCAAGCAGCCGGATCCCGATCAGGACCGGCTGCTGCTGCACGAGCTCCAGATCAGCGTGAGTGCCGCCATTCAGCGGCAGTTCCAGGGGCTGCTGCGAGATGACGATATCGTGGTCACCGGCCAACGGCTGTGGCCGGGAACCGCAGGACCCTCCATCCTTCAGAGCCATGGCTTCGGGGAGATCGTGGCCGCCGAAGCCGGATCGAACATCCGCCTGATCGAAGCCAGCGACGCAAGCCAGGTGCGGCAGGCCAGCGCCATCCGTGACGCCCTGCGCCAACTCCGCAGCGAGGATATCGATCTGCACGTGCAGCCCATCCTGCTGCTCGCCAATCCCGGCCAGTTCGGACTTGAAGTGCTGATCCGGTTCCGCACGCCGCTGCTGCAGGAGCAGCAGACCGGGGAACTGATCCGCATCGCCCATGAACTGGGCATCACCCACCAGATCGACGCCCTGGTGATCGCCCGGGTGGCCGGCTTGCAGAGAAGCCTGGAGGCAAGCCCTTTGCTCCGCCAGCGCATAGAATACCTCTCGATGAACATCAGCATTGATTCAATTGCCAGCCCCAGTCGTCTCAAGCAACTGATCGCTTGTTTAGTCGAGCATAAGATCGACAGTTCACGCATCTGCCTCGAACTCACGGAAACCCCAGGCCGGGGACAACACAGGGACAGCGTGAATACCGCGTCAGAAAGGCTGATCAAGGAGCTGAACTTCAGGATCCTGATCGATGACTTCGGCTCGGGGCTCTCCAATTACCAGCGCATCTGCGCCGCCTGGTACGACACCATCAAGCTCGACATCGATCTGGTGAGCGGGCTCGGGGATTCCTTTCGCATGCAGCGCTATCTCGGTTCCTTCATCGACACGGTGCATGCCCTCGGCAAAACCGTGTTAGCCGAGGGAGTGGACGACCATGGCGACCTCGCCGCAGCGATCCGGCTGGGCACGGACGGGCTGCAGGGCTACCTGATTGCCCCGCCGATGGAGTGGAAGGCCGTCGCCGGCTTCCTCACCGACTCCCCCTGGAGTTCGGCCGAGGCGATGGAGGAGATGGTGACCAAGATCCGCTCCACCGACCGCCTGCTGGAGGCCCCGCTACCGGGCGCTGGTGGGAGCGGCGGCGTGCCCCTGGAGCGCTACATCCTCGATAAATGGTTCGAGTTGCGCAGCTTCGAAGAATTCCTGCTCCTGTTCGTGAACGAACTCAAGAGCTGGGGCCTCGACATCCTCAGGCTCTCCCTGGCCTTCCTGCCGGATGAAGATGACATCGATTGCAGTCAGTATGTCTGGCAACAAAACAGGCCCAGTGAAGTCACCACCCTGCGCATGGACCGCTCCTTTCTCGAGCGCGAAGAGCACCTGGCCAGCCCGCTCCACCACATTGCCACCAGGGTTCAGCTCTACCGCCAGCGGCTGGGCAGCCAGCGGGAGGTGCTGTTCCCATTCCTAGCAAAACTGAAGGAGCAGAACTGCAACGACTATCTCGGTCTGCGGCTCGATTCGCGCGGCATCTCGATCCCGGTTCTCACCATCGCCCTTCGGGGGGAGAGCAGCTTCAGCGATGAGCAAATCCAAAGGATCTGTTCAATGAGCAACCTACTCAGTCTGCTGTTCTACAGCTTCGAGAGTGAGCGGGCTAAACGCCTGGCTTTGCTCGATCCTCTCACGAACGTACCGAACCGGCGCAGCTTCGATTCCTTTCTCAGGTCCCTGGTCAACGCCGCCAGGCTGAACAACGGCAGCCTGGCCCTAGCCCTGGTCGACATCGACCGTTTCAAGCAGGTGAACGACACCTTCGGCCACGCTTATGGCGATGCCTGCTTAAAGGAGGTGGCCACGATCCTTAATTCCGACCTGCGCCGCAGCAGCGATGTGGTGGCCCGACTGGGCGGTGAGGAGTTTGCCCTGATCCTGCCCAACATCGACGGCCCCCAGGCCCTAGGGATCTGCGAACGGCTGCGGGAGGCGGTGATGCGAGCCCGGGTGCCTGGCCCCGACGGTGGCAAGGGCATGCCCCTCTCGGTGAGCCTCGGGGTGGCGCTATGGGATCCAGAGGCGTTTCCGGAGTGTGATGGCGACCAGCTGCAGCAGCTTGCCGATGACTGCCTTTACGAGGCCAAACGCCAGGGCCGCAACAGGGTGGTGGGTCGGCAGGCAGTCGGCTGACCACTTGCGCTTCGCAGCCGCAGCTCACCCTGCAACCCTGGTTGCGCCCGCCGCCCGGATCAGACCCTCTGCAGCAACCGTCGCCGCACCCGGTCGCTGAGCTCCTCCCCTAGCAGGGTGAGCAGGGCATACACGGCCACCAGGGCCAGCAGTTGGTCCCAGGCGAAGCTGCTGAGGCTTTCCAGCAGCTGGCTGCCCAGGCCCGTGGCCCCCACTAAGCCCACCACCACGGTTTCGCGCAGCAGCACATCGGCCCGATAGGCGCCATAGGCGAGATAGGGGCGCGCGATCGCCGGATAGCGCCCATAGAGGAGGGCCAGCCGCGGCCCAACGCCGCCGCTGGCGAGGGCCTGTTCGTTGGCGGGCGACCCATCGGCCAGGGCCTCCGCCAGCAGGCGGCCCAGGATGCCGGCGTTGTGCAGGCCCAGGGCCAGGGCCGCGGTGACTAGCCCCGGCTGCAGCAGCAGCAGCAGCAGGGCTGTAAGCGGTGGCGGCCAGAGCCGGGCCAGGGCCCACGAGAGGCGCACCAGCAGGCGAGCCGGTAGCCAGGGGGCACTCACCAGCAGCTGCAGAGGCGGCAGTCCCACCGCCAGGGCCGCCGCCAGCAGGGTGAGGGACAGGGTGCCGCCGATCAGGGCAGGCCAGGGCAGGGCCAGCAACCGCACGCCATGAAGCCAGCCACGGCCACCCACCCCTTGCAACGACTGCCAGGCCAGCAGGGCGCGGGGATCCACCCCCAGGGCCCAGCCGACCCCGATGCTCAGCGGCAGCAGGGCGGCCAAAGCCAGCACCATCTCCCGGCCCCGCATCCCCACGCCGGCCCGGTCCAGCCCAAGCCGGCGCGGCATCAACCAACGGCGCCGTAGCCGCCCCAGGCCGGTTTCCAGGGCCAACATCACCGCCAGCAGCAGCCAGAGCCCCGTCCACAGTTCGTGGAACTCCAACGACTGCAGCGTGAGCTTGAGGTCGGTGCCGAGGCCACCGAGGCCGAACACCCCCAGCAGGGTGGCGCTGCGCAGGGCGCACTCCAGCCGGTAGCCGCCGTAGCTGAGCAGCCCCGGCAGCAGCGGCGGGCCCAGGGCGGTGAACAGGGCCGCTGGGGACGGGGCGCCGGCGAGCCGCAGGGCCTCGAGCCGGCCGGTGTCGAGCCCGTCGAGCAGGTCGGCCACCACCCGGGCCACCAGGGCGCCGAAGGGGATGGCGATCGCCACCACCGCCACCACCGGCTGGAGCCCCACCAGCTGCAGCAGCAGCAGGCCCCAGAGCAGCTCATGGATGGCGCGGGGAATCGCCAGCAGGCGCCGGATCAGCTCCGCCGGCCAGAGCTGCCCCCAACAGCTGTGCCAGAGCGTGCGGGAGCTGGCCAGCCCCAGCGCCACGCCCAGCACCAGGCTGACGGCCCAGCCCAGCAGGGCCATGCCCACGGTGGTGGCCAGGCCGGTGAGGGCCGAACGGAGCACCAGAGGATCAAGGGAGGGCGTGAAGGCCGCTAGGGCGAACTGGCCGAGCAGATCCAGGCCGCCGCCGTGGGCCTGGAAGGGCAGCACCCCAAGCAGGGGAAGCAACACCAGCGAGGGGAGCAGCACCAGCAGGGGGGCAGCAGGCCGCAGCAGGATTCCTCGTCCTGCTCCCCCGTTGTGCGCGCTGGCCGCGCCCACCAGCGCTGGGCTCTCGCCGCCGCCGATGCCCGTCATTGGTCCGGGACGGCCTTGAGCGTGCCCGCTCCTGTTGTTCGCGACGGCTCACCCGTTTCGCCATCTCTCGCGCCTTCCCGCGCCCCATCGGTTTGCCGATCCGCCTCGCGATCCTCTCCGCGGTACAGCTCCTGCAGCAGGCCCACACCTTGGGCGCCGTGAAGGGAGGCCGCGGCGGCATCGACCACCACCCGGCCCGCTCGCAGGCCGATCACCCGATCGAAGCCCGCCAGAAGATCAGGGCGGTGCAGGCTGAGCAGCAGGGCCCGGGGCGAGGACGCCTCCGCCAGCAACAACCCCAACAGAGAGGCGGCCAGGCGCGGATCGAGGCTGGCCAGGGGTTCATCGGCCAACAGCAGGGTGGGGTCCTGGCGCAGCAGGCGGGCGATCGCCACCCGCTGCCGCTGGCCGCCGGAGAGGGCCGCCACCGGTTGGCCCAGCAGCTCCGCGGCCAGATCCACCCGGGCCAGAACCGCGGCGTTGGCGGAGGTGTCGAGGGGCAGCAGGAGGTTGAGCAGGGCCCGGGGCCAGCCCCAGGCCGCGAGCCGGCCGGCATTGAGGTTCTGCTGCACGCTGAGCTCCTCGATCAGGCGCAGGTCCTGCCAGAGGGTGCCGATGCGGGCCTGTTGGCGGCGGCGGGTCCGTCGGGAGCGAGCGGGGGCTTCGCCCTGCCAGAGCACCTCTCCGGAGCTGGGGGCCAGCAGCCCGTTGGCCACCGTGAGCAGGGTGCTCTTGCCGGCGCCGCTCGGGCCGAGCAGGGCCACCCGCTCGCCGGGCTCGATCACCAGGTTCACCCCCACCAGCCTCGCCACGCCGCCGCGGCCGGCCACGCTCACCCGCCGCAACTCCAGCAGCGGCGCTTCGGCCATCAGCGGATCTTGCCGATCTGGCGACCCACCTGCTCGATGCGGCCATAGGCGGCGGCATCGGCCTCGGTGAACTGCTGCGCCCCGAACAGGGCCAGGATCTGCTTCTGCTGAGGATTGCTGGGCCGCCAGGCCAGGATCGCTTGCTGCAGCCTGGTGGTGAAGCCTTTGCCGAAGCGGGCGTCCAGGTCGCCCTGGGCGATCCAGTGGTAGTCGGGGTAGCCGGGACTCTTCCAGATCGGGATCACCTTCTCGCGGCTGGCCCTGCCGTCGTGCAGGCTGGCGCGCCACACCTGCTCGTTCACCACACCGGCGTCGTAGGCCCCGCTCGACACCAGGGCGATGGTGGTGTCGTGGCTGCCGCTGAAGCCGGGGGCGCCGCCCTTGAAATCGCTGAGCTTCACGCCGGCCTGGGAGAGGAACCACTGCGGCATCAGCCGGCCGGAGGTGGAACTCTCCGAGCCGAAGGTGAAGCGCCTTCCCTTGAGTTCCACCAGGTCCTTCTGCTGGCTGATCGGCTTGATGCCGCTGCGGGCGTTGGCGATGAAGATGCTGTGAAAGTTCACGTCGATGTCGCGCTGGGCGATCACCCGGGCGCCGGGTTTCTGCAGGCGGGCCTGCACGCCGGTGAGCCCGCCGAACCACACCAGATCGAGGTTGCCGGTCCGGAAGGCGCTCACGGCGGCGGCGTAATCCACCAGAGGTACATAGGTGACCTTCACCCCCAGCTGTTTGCCGAGCTCGGAGGCCACCAGCGGGTAGAGGCGGTTCAGCTTTTCGGGTTTCTGGTCGGGGATCGCCCCGATGCGCAGCGCCGGCTGGTTGGTGGCCTGCTGGGCAGCGGCCGGCGCCGGGGCCAGCAGGCGGGCCAGTGGGCCGGCGGGCAAAGTGTTCGCCAGCAGCGGGCTGGCCAGCAGGCCGATCAGGCCGAGGTTGGCGGCGCGGCCAGCCCTGCCTTGGGGGCGCCGGAGGGAAGGACGGGAGAATGGCATCGGGAACGGGGCAGGGAGTGGCACCGTCGCTGAAGCGCGGCAGGCGCCGTGCAGCCACGGGCTGAGGCTCCCCATCTTGGGTTGTGGGCGGTGCGGCCGGCCACGGAGGCCAACAGGGCAGGCGGGTGAGGTCCGAGACGACAAGGGAATCATCTCGCTGTAAGTGATGCCACGCCATCGGAGGACAACGGCTGGAACAACGGCGCAGGCCTCGAACATCGAGAAGGCTCTTGGGCTGGTTGGGTGAGTTGAACCAACTCACGGTTGATCGATCAGGTCGCTGCTCCTGGGAATCGAATCCCTTCCACCCCGATCGTGCAGGACAAATCAAGGCCTTGCGGCACTCCGCCCATTGCCGCCCTGTCGGGGCTAACGCTGCCCCTCAGCGGCGCAGGCCCCGGGTGAGAAGCACCAGCACCGCCGCGACAGCAATCAGCGCCACACCCCGCAACTCCAGGGCCGCGGGCACGACAGAGCCGCACGCGGCCACCTCCAGCTCCTCCCCGGCGCACACCAGCACGCTGAAGCGCGGCACCAGCATCAGCGAAGCCAGGGCATAACGGCGCAGCGGCGTGGTCCCGAAGGCGCAGGCCGCGTTGACCAGATTCATCGGAATCAGGGCCAGGCGCAGCAACAGCAGAAGCCGCAGGGTCGCCGGCCCCTGCAGCAGCACCTGCAGCCCCTGCAGCCGCTAGCCGCGCCGCTGGCGCCCCAGCCAGCCATGGACCAGGCAGTCCGCAGCCAGCCCCGGTACAGCCGCCAGTTGAGCGCCAACCCCAGTCCTCCCCGATCAGCACGGTGAGCTCAACCAGACGAACCATGCCCAATTCCCTTGCTGCCCCACCTGAGCTGGCCTCGCTACAGGATGGCAGCACAGCCGGTGAGCTGATCCCTGAGTGGGCCCACTACGGGCTGCAGCCGCCTGAGACCGCAGCAAAACGTGCGAAACGTCTCGCGATCGGGAAGGTGCCTGTTTTCAGGGGATGGAATCCACCCACACCACATCGGCAATGCCGCGGAAATCGCTGTCCATGGTGTGCAGCCGGGCCTGCTGATCCCGGGCCGTGGCCAGGATGATGCTGTCCGCCATCGGCAGCTGCAGCGCATGGCTGAGCTGGGCGGCCGCCAGAGCCAGCCGGCTGCCCTGATCCACCACCTGGCCGCACTGCATGGCTGCGGCCGCCTGAATGGCCTGGGCTTCCCCGTGTTCGCGCAGCACCCACTTGAACACTTCAAAAATGGTGATCGCCGGCACCACCAGGGAGCGTTCGTCGGCCATCACGGCCAGGAAGTGCTCGGCCTGCCCACCGCCTGTGAACACTTCGATCCACCCCGAGGAATCCACCACCACCCGCGGGAGGGTCACAGCCGATCCGCCTCCCGCTGAAAGGTGTTCTTGCCCTGCAGAAACCCACGCAGCTCCGCTGGAGACCGGGTGGGCACCAGCTCGATGCGCCCCGGGAGGGCGATCACCTGAAGGGTCTGGCCGGGGCTGAGGCCGAACTGCTCACGCACCCGCCTGGGAATCACCACCTGGAACTTCGGGGAGACGGTTGTGACATCCATGGCTCAGCCGTATGTCGGGATAGCGATCGATCCTAAATCGTTTTGCGGCCAGAGAGGGTCCTGAGTCTTCCTCGGGCGAAGCGGCCCCTTGCGAAGAAGCAGCCCCCTGCGAATACGTGCGAAGTGGCGCCATGAGCCCTGGATTGCCATAACAGAACCATGGCTGCCGCCGCCGCGGCTGATGACCCCACCCCCATCCAGAGAAGGCCAGCCCGGCGCTCCCGGGCTGGCACCCCCGGCTCCCCAGCCCGCCGCGGGGGGGAGCGCGATGGCGGGGGGGATGGCGGGGGCCGCCGCTGGAGCCGCCGGTGCCCAGCCCACTGGTAACAGCCAGAGCTTCACCATTCAGCCCCCCACGATCAGCCTGCCCAAGGGGGGCGGGGCGATTCGGGGCATGGGCGAAAAGTTCGCCGCCAACCCGGTGACGGGCACCGGCTCGATGACGGTGCCGATCGCCGCCAGCCCTGGTCGCGGGGGCTTCGGGCCCCAGCTAAGCCTGAGCTACGACTCCGGCGCCGGCAATGGGCCGTTCGGGCTGGGCTGGTCGCTGGGGATTCCAAGCATCCGCCGCAAGACCGACCGGGGCCTGCCCCAGTATCTCGATGCCGCCGAGAGCGACACCTTCCTGCTGGCCGGCGCCGAGGATCTGGTGCCCGTGCTTTCGGCCAGCGGTGAGCTCCCCGCCGAGGAAACGGTGCGGGTCTATAGCCGGAACTACCGCATCCGCCGCTATCGCCCCCGCATCGAGGGGCTGTTCGCCCGCATCGAACGCTGGACGGCAGCGGACGATCCGGCTCAGATGTTTTGGCGCACGATCAGCCGCGACAACATCACCTCCTGGTATGGCCGCAGCGACGCGAGCCGCGTGCGCAACCCGGAGGATCCGGCCCGCACTTTCGAATGGCTGCTCTGCGAGACCTGCGACGACAAGGGCAATGCGGCGGTGTATCGCTACCGGGTGGAAGACGGCGCAGGGGTGGACCGGCGGGCGCTTTCCGAAGCCAACCGGCCGGCCCACAGCCGTGAGGCCGCCACCTACCTCACCAGCATCGTCTACGGCAACCGCAGGCCGTTTCTGCCCAGCCTCGCTGCTTCCGGCAACACCTGGCAGGAGCCCCCCAGCGATCCGAACGCCTGGATGTTCGAGCTGCGCTTCGACTACGGCGACCTCGCCGGCCTGCCCACCGAGCAACCCGATTCCATCCACCCGGAGCTGGGCCCCCGCGGCAGCTGGAGCGTGCGCACGGATCCCTTCTCCAGCCATCGGGCGGGCTTCGAGGTGCGCAGCTGGCGCCTCTGCCGACGGGTGCTGATGGTGCACCACTTCCCCGATCAGCCGGAGGTGAGGCCCCATTGCCTGGTGAAGTCCACCGATTTCCGCTACGAGCAGCCCTCCACCGCGGCGCTGGCCGATCCGGAACAGCCGGGCTACACGGTGTTGCGGGCGGTGGTGCAGCGCAGCTACCAGCGCCGCCCGGCCGCAAGCCCAGGGGCGTCGGCGCCGCCCGGCTATGCCTGGCGGGCCTTGCCGCTGCTGACGTTCACCTACAGCCAGCCGCGGGTGGACACCACCCTGCGGCGGATCGCGGCGGCCGACCTGCCGAACCTGCCGGTGGGCACCCAGGGCGCCGGGTATCAGTGGGTGGACCTCGACGGCGAGGGGCTGAGCGGGGTGCTGAGCGAGCAGGCCGGCGCCTGGCACTACGCGGCCAACCGGGGCGACGGGCGTTTCGGGCCCTCCCGGGTGGTGGCGCCGGTGCCGGCGATGGCGGCCCTGGCCGGCGGCCGCCAACAGCTGATGGACCTGGCGGGCGACGGGGCGATCGAACTGGTGGAGTTCGGCGGCCCCACCCCCGGCTTCCATGAGCGCACGGCGGAGGGGGGCTGGACGCGCCATGTGGCCTTCCGCAGCCTGCCCAGCATCGACTGGCAGGACCCGAACCTGCGCTTCGTGGACCTCACTGGCGACGGCCATGCCGATGCGCTGATCAGCGAGCAGGAGGTGTTCACCTGGTATCCCTCCCTGGAGGAGCGCGGCTTCGCCCCAGCACTGCGCCAGCGCCAGGCCGCTGACGAAGAGGCCGGCCCGAGGCTGGTGTTCAACGACGGCAGCCAGACCATCTTTCTTGCCGACATGTGCGGCGACGGGCTCACCGACCTCGTGCGGATTCGCAACGGCTCGGTCTGCTACTGGCCCAACCTGGGCTATGGGCAGTTCGGGCGGAAGGTGAGCCTGGCCAATGCGCCCCGCTTCGACGCGCCCGACCAGTTCGATCCGGCGCGGCTGCGCCTGGCGGACATCGACGGCAGCGGCCCCACCGACCTGATCTACCTGGGCCGCAGCGGCGCCCAGCTCTATCTGAACCGCAGCGGCAACAGCCTCAGCAACGCCCGCCTGGTGCCCCTGCCGCTGGCCACCCACAACCTGGCTGCCGTGCAGGTGGCCGACCTGCTGGGAACCGGCACCGCCTGCCTGGTGTGGAACTCGCACCTGCCGGCCGATGCCAGCCACCCGGTGCGCTTCATTGACCTGATGGCGGAGGGCAAGCCCCATCTGCTGACGCGCACCAGCAACAACCTCGGCGGTTCAACCGAGATCACCTACACCCCCTCCACCCGCTTCTATCTCGACGACCTAGTCGCCGGCAGGCCATGGGTCACGCGCCTGCCTTTCCCTGTGCACTGCGTCAGCAAGGTGACCGTGCACGACGCCTGGCGCAACACCACCTTCAGCAGCACGTACAGCTACCACCACGGCTATTTCGATGGCCCGGAGCGCGAGTTCCGCGGTTTCGGCCGGGTGGAGCAGATCGATCTTGACGCCTACGGGTCGGACGCCAACATCGCCAGCCCCTGGGTCACCGACGACCGCCGCCTGTTCCAGCCACCCATCAAAACTGTGACCTGGTACCACGTGGGTGCGGCCATCGACCGGCAGCGGATCGTCGGTCACTTCTTGGCCGAATACTTCCCGCAGCGTTATGCCGGGCGGCTGCCAACGGGCGCGGGTGCTTTCCGGGAAAAGCCCCTGCCCGAACCGGAGTTGCCGGCTGATCTAAGTGCCCAGGAGTGGCAGGAGGCACTTCGCGCCTGCAAAGGCATGGTGCTGCGTCAGGAGATCTACGAGCTCGACCTCGATGATCTCGTGGGCCCGGGCCGCCGGCAGCGCGAGGTGCGCCTTTATTCGGTGGCCACACATAACTGCCAGATTCAGCGCCTGCAGCCCAAAGGCGCCAACCAGCACGCCGTCTTCCTCGTCACCGAGAGCGAGGCGATTACCTATCACCACGAGCTGCCCATCGCCAGCGGCAGTGTGCTGCTAAGTCCCGATCCGCGGATCGCCCACACCCTCAACCTGCGCCATGACGCCTACGGCAACCTGGAGCAGGCGGTCGCCATCGGCTATCCGCGCTGGGCCACAGGCCGTTACCCAGGCGTGCCCGATCCGGCGCGCATCGCGGCGGTGCAGAACGAACGGCACGTGGCCTACACCGAGGCGCGCACCACCAGCGACGCGTTGCTTGCAGCGAGGGATAACGACTTGCTCTCGCCGCTGCGCCATCACCGCCTGCGGTTGCCCTGCGAAACGCGCACCTACGAGATCACGGGCCTCGCGCGACCAGCGGGGTTCTACTTCGACATCGACACCCTGCGTCGCCACCGATTGAGCGAAGACCAGCAGCGTTTTCCGGCTGCAGGGCCGCAGGCGGGCCAACGGCCGGTCGCCAACCGGCTCTATCACGAGCAACCGACGTCCGGCACACCCCATCGCCGCATCGTCGAGCACCGCCGCACACTGTTCTTCGACGATGGGGCCGACAACGCCCCGCCCACGTTGCCGCTGCCCTTCGGTCAGCTCGGCCCGCGGGGCCTGAAGTACGAAGACTATGGCCTCGCACTCACCGACGCGCTGCTGAATGCGGTGTTTGGCGACAAGCTCAACTGGCGCGCCGAAGCCTCCACGCCCGGCACGCCAGGGCGTACCTGCCGGCAGTTGCTGATTAGGCCTGAACGGTCCGGCTATGTGCCGGGTGACTACAAGGTGCCAGGCAGTTCCCAGGGGCTGGGCGATCAGCCGGATCATTACTGGATGCGCTCGGGTGTCGCCGGGTTTGCCGCCGATGCCCATCAGCACTTCTATCTGCCCGAGCGCTACACCGACCCCTTCGATAACACCACCACCCTGCGTTTCGACCCGCTCGATCTCTACGTCGCCGAAAGCAAGGACGCCCGCGACAACACCACCACAGTGGCGCGCTTCGATTTCCGGGTGCTGGCGCCGATCGAACTGGTGGATGCCAACGGCAATCACACCGAGGTGGCCCACGACCTGCTCGGCATGGTGGTGGCCATGGCCGTGAAGGGGAAGCAGGTGCAGGGGACATGGCAGGCCGACCACCTCGATGGCTTCGGCATTGCGCTGCGCAATCCGGATCCGGCGCAAGTCACCGCCTTCTGCAGCAACCGTGGCTTCGACACACCCCAGCAACAGCAGGCCCGAGCGTGGCTGGGCACAGCCTCCACCCGCTTCGTCTATCACTTCGGCGGGCCCTACGGCGCGGACGGTCGACCGCTGCCAAGCGCCCGTATGGCTTCGGCCTGCGCCATCGCTCGCGAGATCCATTGGGTCCAGCCTGGTGGGCCGAACTCGCCGCTACAGATCGCCCTGGAATGCAGCGACGGCAGCGGCGCGGTGCTGATGCAGAAGGTGCAGGCCGAGCCTGATGCCGCCACGCCCAACCAGCGTCGCTGGCTGGTGAACGGCCTCACGTTGCTCAACAACAAGGGCAAACCGGTGAAGCAGTACGAGCCGGCGTTCAGCGCCAGCTTCGGCTGTGAGCGGCCACAGGCCAACGGCGTGAGCACCACGATCTTCTACGACGCCGCCGGCCGTGTGGTGCGCACCGAGATGCCCGACGGCACCTTCAGCCGGGTGGAGTTCTCTCCGTGGGACAGCGCCAGCTGGGATGCCAACGACACTGTGCTCGAGGGCGCTTGGTATCGCCAGCGGGGCCGCAACCGGCTGCCGCCCGCGCAGCCGCTGCCGCGCGATCCCATGACGGGCCAGCCGACGTACACGCCCGAGGAGCGTGCCGGCTGGCTGGCCGCGCAACATGCGAACACGCCCGCCCGCGTGATCCTCGACAGCCTCGGTCGCGAAGTGATCGCCGTAGTCCACAACCGCGAACGTGATCCGTCTGGCCCACTCACCTTCGGTGGTGAGAAGTGGCGCGACGTCTTCACCACCACCTTCACCAAGCTCGACGCCGAAGGCAAGCCGCTATGGATCCGCGATGCCTTGGGCCATCTGGTGATGCAGTACATCACGCCGCCGCGTGCCAACAACGCCGCCGGCGAGGACATGCCAGCGGGCGCGGCCCCCTGCTACGACATGGCGGGCAATCTGCTGTTTCAGCACAGCATGGATGCGGGCCCGCGCTGGTCGCTCAGCGACGCCGCCGGCAAACCCCTGTTCGGCTGGGATGTGTACCGCGCCGTGGACACGGCCGCCGCCACGCCCCAGAAGCGGCTCTACGTGAGCGACTACGACGCGCTGCACCGGCCCACCCAGCAATGGCTGGTGGTGGATGCCGACGCCCCGCGGTTGATTGAAGCGTTCGACTACTGCGACACGAAGGCCCCGCGCGATGCCGCCGGCGGGTTGAGCCTGTTGGCGGCGCAGGGCCGCAACCTGATCGGCCAGGCGGTGCGCCACTTCGATCCCAGTGGCCTTGCCACAGTCGAGCGTGTCGACCTCTCCGGCCAGCCCACCCATCTCACGCGGCGCCTGGTGAAGGTGATCGAAGCGCAGGACAACGAACCGGCGCTGAACTGGAACGTGACCAACAGGGAAACGCTGCTGGAGAAGGCGGCCGATGAAACGTTCCGTCAGTTCACCAACTTCGACGCCCTTGGCCGCATGAGTCGTCTGGTGAACTGGCATCGACCCCAGACCAATCGTGTGGCGGTCTATGAGCCGAGCTACAACGCCCGTGGGCTCCTGGAGGCGGAACAGCTGTATCTGCGGGCCGAGCTGCAGCTGGGCGCCAACGATGAGTTGACGATCACCAAAAGCCAGGACGCCGCCCACAACCAGAAGGCCATCCGCGCGATCCGCTACAACGCGAAGGGCCAGAAAGAATGGCTGGAGTTAGGCAATGGCACGGTCACCACCTACAGCTACGACCCGGAAACCTTTCGCCTCACCAACCTGCGCACGCAGCGGACGGCAGCTCCACGCGGATTGCAGGATCTCGCCTACACCTACGACCCCGTGGGCAACATCACCACCCTGATCGATCGCGCCCAGGAGACGGTGTATCAGAACAACACGAGGATCGAACCGAAGCACACCTACGTGTACGACGCGCTGTATCGGCTGGTGGAGGCCACCGGACGGGAGAACGCGGCGGCGCAGGGCCCGCCTCCGGCTGATGAAGGCCCGTGGCCGAGCGGCAGCTTCCCTTCAGCCACCAGCGTGCGGGGGTACACCCAGAGCTACCGCTACGACGCGGTGGGCAATTTCCAATCGATGGAGCATGTTCCCACCCAGGGAAGGGGCTGGACCCGCCGCTACGCCTATGCCTTTGAGGATTCAGGCCAGCCTGCCAGCAACCGGCTGTGGCGCACCTGGACCAACGGGTCGGCGTGGGATGGGATGGGCGCCAGCAGCGTCACCTACCGGTACGACAACCACGGCAGCATGCTCAATCTCAACCGGGTGGAGGTGCCGCCACCGCAGGCGGAAAACTGGGGCCACCAGATCGTGTGGGACTGGCGCGACATGATCCGTAGCTTCGATGCGATCGGCGGCGGCATAGCTCGCTACCACTACGGCATCGACAAGCAGCGCACCCGCAAGCACATCACGCGCGTGGGCGGCGTGGTCGAAGACCGCATCTATCTCGGTGGGTACGAGCTGTACCGCCAGCGCAATGCTGCGACGGGTGCCGTTGTGGAGGAGATCGAGTCACTGCACTTGTTCGAGGGAGAGCAGCGGGTGCTGCTGGTGGATGACGTGATCACTGCTGAAGCTCGACGGCTGGACCAGCCGACGGTCAAAGAGAAGACGCTGTTCCGTTACCAGTACGGCAACCATCTGGGGTCGGTCGGGCTGGAACTCGATGACACCGCGCGGGTGATTTCGTATGAGGAGTTTCATCCGTTTGGGACGGGTGCGTTTCGGTTGATGAACTCGTCGGTTGAGGCGCCGCCGATGCGGTATCGGTATACGGGGATGGAGAGGGATGAGGAGAGTGGATTGAGCTACTACACGGCAAGGTATTGCTTGCCGTGGTTAGGCAGATGGGGGAGTGCTGATCCAACCTATATAAATGGCGGATTGAATATTTATCAATATGCAAAGTCTGCACCTAATCAATTCATAGATAAAAACGGAAAGCAACCTATACCTGGACCTGGGAACTACGACCCGCAATACATATTGGCCCAGGGAATTAGCCAAATGACTGAGGCTTGGTTCGGTGGCAATACTTTACTCAAGAGAGAAGACGGAAGAGTTAGTGGGCGCTATATCCCTGGAGTTGGAGGCGTTTATGGTGGCTTCTTTAGAACGGCTTCATTTAGATTGATTCCTCTAAGCTCTTCGCTTAGTCCGTACGGGAAAATAGGTGCAGAAGCTGGAGCATCAGTCGTCCCATTTCTTGATCCTCTAGAAAGGCTTACCTTTGGAACAACCGTTACAGGCAATGAAACATCTAGATCCATAGCGCTACTAGAACTTGGTCTGGAAGTCGCGCCTTACGCTCCCGCAATGATTGAAGGATTAAAGACTGCTAAACAAGCTAAACTGCTTAAGTCTGAAGTGAGATCGTTAAAGGAAAAAATGAATAAGGTTGACGAGTCTTCAGGGGCGCCGACTTTCTCAAACAAGGAAAAGGGGCCAATGCTATCAGGCGCGCAAGATATCGACTCAGGTGATATTGCCGTGGCAATTAATCTGCAGCCTGGGGGAATCAAAGTTGACCCTATCTATACCCCTGGATCAAGAAATATTTTCCAGGAGGAGCTAGAGCGATTCGTTGAGACCTTAGAGCCTGTACTAAGAGAAAGAACTAGAGCAAGAGCAGCTGACCTTTTCGCTAAGCGAGAAGCCAACCTGATTACTGATAAGGATTTGGCTGCTGGTTTGGTTGGTACTCATTCAGAAGTTAAGGCTACGGACTCGGTACTGAAACTTAGAAAGCAAAGACTGGGAAGGGAGATGGTAGAGGAGGATTTAGAGAGAATAGTTACGTATAATGTTTCGACTGATCCGGCTCGTGCAGATAATCCTGTGAGATGCCCTAACTGTTCAGCAATTTTAAAAGGTGTTCCCGAGACCGTAGATAATACAATTCTAGAAGGGCTTAAATCATTTTTTGGGTATGGCCGGCCCTGATGGAAATGGTGTTAGAGGTCAGGTCTTGCCTATTCCCTACCAACGCTTTTGATTACGACAAGCACGCTAACCGAGTGTCTACGCAGTGAATTTCACCCGGGCTTCGGTTCGCTCAAGCCAATGAATAGCAAAGCCACGCTCTTTATATAGAGAGAACGACAATTGTCCGATTCAACAGAGGAATCTTCGATGTACGCCATAGCGCCCCCCCTGAAACCGGACGACAGCGGCGATCAGGTTGCCAACCTGCAGGCCGCTCTTCTGTTCCTGCTGGAGCGAGACGCCCTGAAGTCTTTCGATCCGCCAAGGAACCCGAGAGCGGATGAGCTCAAGGCGCTGACCGAGGGCCTTCGCACAGAACAGACAGGTCAGTCGTTCGGCCCGGCGACGCAGCAGCTTCTGGTCTATCTCCAACTTCTAGAGGGCCTTGGCGCCTTTCTTGACGGGCGCGTTGAGGAGACGACCGCACAGCGGCTCAATGAATGGCTGGTTCAACTCGGCGCGTTCTACCTCGTCCAAGGCCGCGTCAGTGAAGTTTTGGTGGTGCAGTTCAAACATCAGTCCGGCTTGGGTGATGAAGGCATCGTTGACGAGAGGACGGCCGGTGCCCTTAATCCACTGCTCAAGAAGTTCATCCTTTCGGCACCGGCACCGATTTCGTCGTGCCTGGCAAGGTCAAAAACACACGCAAGCGCCCGCAAGCCGGCCTCGTCGTCATCGCCTTCGACCGCGATCTGCGCCGTTGGCAGGAACTGGGGCGCGCCGAGACCGACCCAGATGGCAAGTTCGAGATCCCGTATCGATACGAGTCCTTTCGCGAAGCGGAGGGCGTAGTCCAGGCCCTTTGACTGTCGGCCCGCGGCCCCGCAATAGCGCCCTCTGGCGATGCAACGCCGCAGGTTTTGTTTCCTCCTCCAGATCAGCCTCTGCGAAGGACCCTCGGTGGTGGTTGAACAGCAAAAGGCTGAGTTGCTCAAACCAGGCTGCGAGGGCTTTGATGGCCGCATTACAGGCATAGCCAGCAAACCCAGTGCTGGGTGACTCCAGGCCACCTCTCCCCGGTATACCCAGCTACACAACCACCTTGCACTTTGCTGCGATTCAGCACGCAAAGGCTAACCGTGAGTCTCACCATTTCTAGCTTGAGCGGGTGCTGCCAGGCCGCCCGTGCTCCGTGAGATCCTGCCTCCCCTCAGCCCAGGCGACCAGGGACCCGAGGTGGCCAACCTCAAGGCCGCCTTGCTGTTTCTCCTCGCCCGGGGCTATTTCCTCAGCAGCGATCCCCCCGAGCCCTACACCCCACCCCCGGCCCAGGGCCCAGACCGGCAACCCACCCCGGCGGAACTTGAGCAGTTGGCGGACACGCTCAGGCGCAGCGTCCAGTGGGATCCCACCCCGCCCCCGGTCGCCGTCGCCCTGCCGCGCCAGGCCTACGACGAGGCCACCCAGGCGCTGGTGGCCTTCTTTCAGGCCCAGGAGAACCTCTCCGATCCAGTCGGTTTCGTGGCCGATGCCACCGCCAAGCTGCTCAACGCCTGGCTGCGGGAACGGGGCGGCTTTGCGGAGGAGAAGAGACGCCTGCAAGGTCTCGTGCGGCAGCGCGCCAGCGGCACTCCCCTGGC
This sequence comes from Synechococcus sp. UW140, assembly GCA_943372025.1. Classification (GTDB taxonomy): domain Bacteria; phylum Cyanobacteriota; class Cyanobacteriia; order PCC-6307; family Cyanobiaceae; genus Cyanobium. The sequence continues at coordinate 41,011 of CALRXC020000026.1, forward strand.
GGGCGTCCTGGTGCGCGCCCTGCTCGTCATCGGCAACGACAGCCATCCCCTCGGTGAGAGCCGCAGCTCGGCCGATGGGATCTACGCGATCGTTCTGGATCCCGCCACCATCAGCGCCAAGGTTCCCCCCGGCGATGCCTTCCCCCTGCTGCTGCAGGCGCTGGACAACACCGAAGTGGTAGTCGCCGAGGCGGAGCGTTCCCTCCCCCCGGAGGAGGTGCTGACGCGGGTGGATCTGGAGGTGGGCGCGCCCAACAATCCCGGCGAGAACCCCGAAGACCGCTTCCTCGTCATCGGAACGGTGCGCTCCGCCGATGGCACCCCCCTGGCGGGTGCGCTGGTGAAGGCTTACGACGTGGATCTGCGCAGCCTCTCGCCCCTCGGCGATCAGGCCATCACCTCCGCGGAGGGGTCCTACGCGATCCCCTACAGCCGCGCCCAGTTCGCCCGGGCGGAGAAGGGCAGCGCCGATCTGCTGCTGCGGCTGTTCGAGCCCGGCAACGGCCCCGAGCTGCTCGGCTTCAATGCCAGCGACGGCAGCGGCCAAGCCATCGCCACCCTGCTGCTCCCCCAGGCGGGAGCCGTCGAAACGCCACGGGCGGTGTGGTTCAACGCACCGGCTCTCGCCACGATCAATCTGACCCTGCTGACCAGCGAACCGGCTCCCTCGGAATGGCTGGCCCTCACGCGCACGCTGGTGCCCTTGCTGGGTGAGCTCTGGCCCCATGAACTGAACGTCACCGACCGGGTGTTCCTGGAACGCGAAACCGAACTGGACAGCGAGCCGCTCCAGGCCTGGATCCTCGCCGCCCAGGCCGCCGAAGCCTTCAACCTGCTGAACAACGATCTCCTGGCCCCCTACGCCGACTGGCTGGCGCCGATCCGCGAGAGCGCAGGCAAGCTTCCGAGCGCCTACTTGGTGGAGTGGATCGCCTTCTATGGCTGGTTCCGAGAAGCAACCGGCAGCGACGCCCGGCAACTGCTGCAGACGCCCAGCGAGGGCCTGATCCAGAACCTGCTCAGCGCCATCAACCGCAACACCATCCCCGATCTCCAAACCAAGGGCTCGGGAGATCAAGCCCTGCTGGAGGTCATCAGGGAAGCCCTAAACCGCCAGCGGCTGCTGCTGGCCCTGGAGCCGGCGCCCGAGGGGCAGCCCGCCAGCATCGGCGATCTTCTGGAAACGCTTCCTCCCGGGCTGGACCTTGGCCCAGACAAACAACTGGCAGTGGCGTCAGTGGTACTCAACGATCAGAGTCCAGAAACCTCGATGGGCAATAAGTTGAAGGAGGCGGGATTGGAGGTCCAGCAGGCGTGGGCGGTGGAGCGCACCCTCGGGCTGCAGGTCCTCACGAATGGGAATCTAGCCCTCATCCGCGATTTGCAGGTCAAGGAGCCCACTGAAAAGAGTGCATCGCTGCGCGACCTGGCGGGATATGAGATTGAGGATTGGCAGGCAAAGGTCAGAGCCAATGGGTATCCCGTCTCCACAGAAGGAGCTGATGAAGCCGAAAGGATCTTTAACTATGCAGACCAGCTGGCCGCCACGGTCGAGAGACTACATCCTTCAGACTGGATCGCGCTCCGCATTGCCGATCGTCGGTTTTCAGTCGCAGATTCCGCCAAGGAAGGGGTTCAGTCCTTCCTTGAACTGAATCCCGAGTTTCAGATCGGCAATACCCCTGCAGTCGCCTATTTATCAAAACTGGACAATCAACCTGAAAAGTCAGTTCGTGATGAGATTCTCAAGCTGGAACGCATCGTCAATTGCTCCCCGAGATTGGCTCTAGCCGATAAGGTGCTCTCAGCTGGGTATGAATCCGCCTCTGCAGTCGTCCGTGACAGCAAGGAGGCCTTCGTCGAAAGAATCGTGCCGGAGGGCAGCCAAGGCCGTGCCCTGATGGATGAGCAGGTGGCTCTCTTCTACGACCGTGCCATGGACACCAGTTCCCGCGCACTCGCCGTCGCCACCGAATACATCCGAGCAGCCCAAGGCTCTCCCCTGGCAATCATGGAGGATCGCTCGGGATCATCAGCCTCAACGGGTGCCCGCTCACTACCAGCTGATGTCTCCACGCTATTTGGCAACTTGGATTTCTGCGAGTGCGAGAATTGCGCATCCGTATACAGCCCGGCAGCCTATTTTGTTGAGCTCCTGCAGATACTTGATGGCGGCAGACGAAATGCAGATCAGAAATCACCACTTGATGTACTCCTGGATCGACGACCTGATTTAGCGCACATTGATCTCACGTGCGACAATACAGATATAGCCTTACCATATATTGATCTTGTTCTGGAGTGCCTGGAGACTTCAGCAGCCACTGCAGCAAACTCCTTCAGCATTGAGAATAGTGTTCCCGGCATTGGGCCCGTTGGGTCGGATTTGGCTTCACAGCTCGACAGTCGAGTCGTTCCGCTCCGCCTGCAGGAAGCAATCACGACAAAGGGATTTGCCGTCGATTCAGAAATCAGAGTTACGGTGCAACAACCGAGATCAAAGTGGGCGTTGAGGCAGCCAGGCTTGAAAGTCCTCATCACCAGACCGATAGTTACATCCCTAACTGTCGTCCTGTATCCACAAACCAGCGGCTCTACGCGTGAGCTCAAGGCGATTCCCCAGCATGTTTTTCTCGAGCCCTATTCCAATCAGCTCAGGATGCAGTCTCACCCCTGGAGGCTTCCCTTTGATCTGTGGCGCGAGGAGACAACAACCTGGCTGAATCAACTCAAGGTGGATCGCCACCAGCTCATGGCGGCCTTCAGGGGTGAAGCAAGATATGCAGACTTCGATACAGCGATTGAGTTCCTGGGCTTTAGTAGATCGGAAGCCGACAAGCTGACATCACCAGTGACGCCTGCGTGGAGTATTTGGGGATTCGCTTCCGCATCAATTACAACTCCACTCAAAGACCCGATCAGCGGGGAGGAATTCTTGCCTGCCCCTGCCACTTGGATTGGAGCATTGGGAGAACGTGCATCCCTGCTTCGCCATCGAGCTGGCCTTAGCCAACGAGAATTGATGAACGTGCTGGAAACCAGGTTTATACAGTCTGCTGTCTCCGCACCAAACAGAATTCAACTCAATGGCGATGAGTGTGATGCCAGCAAGATGAGCTTGTCCAACTTGAATGAAGATGCTCTCCTTCGGCTGCACTTATTTGTTCGTCTCTGGCGGAAACTAGGTTGGTCAATGCCTGATCTTGATCGGGCAATCTCATCATTCCCCAATCCCCTTGCACTTTCACCTGCACCATATGCAGTTTCTAGCTATGGATTTAAACGAGAACTTCTCATCTCTATCGCCAACATCGAACGACTGCGCCTGCAAGTCAGTATTAAGCTAGAAGTCCTACTCAATTGGTACTCCACAAGTCTTAGCACGCAACAGTACGCTGATTTCAGCAAAACAGGTTCGCGCATTCTTCCATCGACTTACGAATCGTTGTTCTACGATCGTAGCGTCTCGCGTCCCAAAGATCCTGCCTTTGGTCTGAATCCAAGCCGCGATGGCTTGCTCGTCTCCCCAGAGAGCATCCGCAGCAAGATCTCTGTGATCACAGCGGCTTTCGCCACCAAGCCAGATCAGATCGAACCCCTGTTACCACCGGTAGAGAGCAGTCTTGGCCTGCGCGAATATACATCACCAACGGAAGGAACAAGTGTTGATCGCAATGGCGTCACATTCACAATCATAGAGTTGGATTTGAGATCCGTTCAAGGGACTAATGTGAATGTGACAGTTAGGCTGCAACATGCTGACGCCCCACCTCTGGGAGGTCCCAACCCACAATTTGCGGATATCCCTGAGGCTGACCTCATCAATCTCTTTCAACCAGGCCAGCCGTCCCAGCCAGTCACGATAACAAGTAGCACAAAGACAGGGTTATCACGAATCCAATACAACGGCGCGAAACGGCTATTGCGAGTATCCATGACTCAGATATCTGGAACGAGTCCTAAGATCACGATAGCAGCAAGGGTGATTCTTGCTCCAAGGGTAAGCATAATACCTGGAGTTAGTGGCATTCGAGATGATCTCAACTTGGCAAATCTGGGCGCGTTGAGTCGCTATACATCTCTTGCCAAAGTGCTAAGGCTATCCACTCAGGAGCTGTTACTTGCGATCGATTTAACAGGGATTAATCCGTTCAGCAGCCCTGAGCAAGCACTGAAGTTGATGGATCATCTGCAACTGATCAGATCCTCAGGCTTCTCTCTCAACGAACTGGACTATTTACTCCGTCACCGCAGCCTAGATCAGTCCAATCAGGTCTTCAAGCCTTCTGAAGCCACATCATTACTGGCGGATATTCGACAAGGTCTGCAGCAGATTCAACAAGACACAGCTCTCCAACAAGACGAGAAGGGCGACTTTACTCGAAAATGGCTTGCCTATTTGCAATGGCCAAGCGCGCTGATCGAGGAAGTGCTGAGCAAAGACTATCTTAGTCGCGAAAGAATCGAAACAAATTACGACGCCAATCACCTGCCCAACGGGATTACCTTGCCTGCCTCCATGCAATATGCACGCCTCATCCGTAAGCTAAGCATCTCGGGTTCAGACAACAACGCACTAGTTGCTGACCTTGATACTCTTCGTCAGAGCGCAACCAATCAACCAGAGCTGGTTGCAGCGATCGAGCGAATAAAGGATGCCCTCCAGCCTCTGAACGGCCCAACCCTACAGGCAGAGACGCTTTACGAAGGATTTGGTTTCCCTCCCCAGGTTACCCTTCCAAACTTCCTTGAATACAACAACGCATCAAAGCAACTGATTTTGCTTCGCAAGGTTTCAGAAGCAGAGCTTGCTGCACTAAAACGCCCATCAAGTCCCGTAACACCACAGGATTTTAACGATGCGATCGACTCTTTGGTGGCCCAGGTTACAGAGGCAATGATCGCAGTCATTGACATACGGAAGAGAATGGACAACTTCCAGTTGCTCACGACGACTGAAGAAGTGCCCTTTGGAACTATGCCCGTATCCCTCCCGCAGATCTGGGCAGGGAAGTTTTATTTTCAGCCCACCTCTTCAACTGCAGGCTCATTGTGCTTTGTTGGGGTAATGAGCGAATCAGAAAAAGCATCTCTGCTCGCTCTTGTCCCTTCAACTAATCCAGATTTCTCTGACTACGCCACGGCAGTCAATCAACTCTTCAACAGAAGCAATCGGATCTCCATTCAAGCAGTGCCCTTTGGGCAAATGCCCGTATCCATTCCACAGATCTGGGCAGGCCGGTTTTCGTTTCAGTCCACCTCCTCAACAGCAGGCGCATTGTATTTTGTTGGCGCAATGAGTGATCCGCAAAAGGCATCACTGCTCGCTCTAGTACCTGCAGGTTCGCCTAATTCCGCTTCCTATGCCACGGCGATCAATCAACTTCAGATCAACAGCAGGGCTAGTTCTCCATTTACTTCCGCTTTCATTAATTCAACTACTGCCGAGCAACTGATTTTCGAGTCGGGAACACCACAAGACCGCTTTTCAATGGTGTTGGAAAGATTGCTGCCACAAGTACGATCGCAACTTCAAGAAAGGCTATTGGCGGACAAAATTGCCATTGCCTATGCAATGGAGCCAGCGGTTGCCGAGATTTTGCTTCAAGAGCTCAGTCTCCCCATCAGCAATCAGCCAGAACCTCTCTGTAAGACTTTGCTGGCTACATCCATTGCCAATAGTGATGGCTTATCTGTGATCACTCGGACGGGCTATGCGCCACAATACGACGCCATGGAGCTGCTCTACAAGTGCGGAGTATTGATTAACAGGCTGGGTTTAGACAGTAGTCATGTCAGAGATCTGGTTAGCAATCTTTGGCGCGATTTGCCCAATCTGAGCCAGCTTCCATTGGGTGCGTCAGCTCCTAGTGGTGTCTCATTTAGCCAATGGTCAAATCTTGCAATTCTATCGGACCTGCCGCAGCGGATAGCTGGTGGAGCAGCCACCATACAAATGCTTTCAAGCCGATTAAAGCTAACACCAGCTCCGACCTGGGATGCCTTTCAAAATGCCCTTGCGGACTTCCTCGTTTGGCCAGCGGCTGATCTGAAGATTCTTCTCGGATCCAATGGTTTGCGGTTTACCGCGATCGACGACTTTAGACAACCTCTCAAACTCATGCAGTTTGCCGATTGCTTGGCGTTGATCCTAAAGCTAGGTACAACGGCAGAATCCATGCTCGCATGGCAAAAATCTATATTGACAAGTGGTGATGCTTTAGCGGCCCGTCAATTAGTGCGTTCTCGATATGATCAAACCACTTGGTATGATCTCGCGCAGCCCATTCAGAACAAACTGAGGCAAAAACGTCGTGCTGCCCTTTTGGATTATCTCATCGCGAAGGAAGGGGTCCGCGACTCCAACGACCTGTTTGACAGGTATTTGATTGACCCAGAAATGGGTGACTGCATGATGACAACACGAATCTTACAAGCGACAGCTACTGTACAGTTATTTATTCATCGTTGCTTGATGGGCTATGAGAAAAAAGCAGGACAGAGAAACAATCAACCTGTAGAAATCGGTGTGACACCCAGCGCAATCGATAAATCAAGATGGCAGTGGATGAAGAACTATCGAGTCTGGGAAGCCAACCGGAAAGTCTTTTTCTATCCCGAGAACTGGATTGAGCCCGAACTTCGTGATGACAAGACTCCTTTCTTTGTGGAATTAGAAAGTGAACTCTTGCAGGGTGATATTACCAGTGGCAAAGCTGAGAAGGCCTTGCATAACTATCTGGCCAAGCTTGATGAGGTGAGTCGCCTGGAAGTCGTCGGCATGTATCGACATACACCAATCAATAGCAACGGACAGCCAAAGTACGGATACGAGACACTATATGTCTTCGGACGAACTGGTACTGATCCTCGAAAGATCTTGTGGCGAAGCTACCACAAGCGAGGCTTCGCTCCTCACGACGGATATTGGTCGCCTTGGCAGCCGGTCGATCTTGATATTGAAGAGAGTAATCTCCTATATCCAGTAGTGTGGAATGAAAAAGTCTATTTGTTCTGGTTGACTTTCCAGGAAAAGGCAGACGAGACCATCGGGAACTCGGCAGGCAAACCCGAAAGATACTGGCAAGTCAATCTTAACTGGAGCAGTTTCGAAAATGGAAAGTGGCTGGCACGAAACATCCATACGATCGACGCCGGCGAAGATCGTATCTGGATCAAGAATGTCGCGAAAACAAGCTTGTTGCTGATGGGGCAGAGTGAACCAGCTGAAATCATCAATACACTCTTACTAACTGAGAAAAGCACACTGAATAACAGTAACAGTTGGTCCACCTACTCTGAGCATCAGGTCAGATTCAATGGCTACTCACTACTCAACACGCCAAAGATTTATATCAGGTATAGCTATAGACTTGGTCCCGTAAGCACTGATTGGAATGGCAGCAGTTCCATAGAAATCCTTGGCTCAAGGATAGTATTTCCCATAGTTTCTGGAACGTCTGTTGTTCGTCTTATCCACAATCATCAAGATCAGATTCTAAATGATAGTGATCAGTTTTATTTCAGAGCCCCTCTGCCACCTAACCTTCGTGGATACACTTTTAAAAACGTTGGCTCACCAACACAATTTATCTTCTCTACTCCACAGAACCTTTCCTTTTTTGGTAACCCTTTTTGGCAATTTCCCGGCATTGGAGGCTTACCCCCCTCGCCAGGTATTCATTTTTCCACCTTCTCCCATCCGCAGACGCAGAGATTTCAACAGACACTAAGAAATTCAGGGACTGACAAGCTTCTGGCGCTAGAGACGCAAGCCGACCCAAATGCTTTATCCAGATTGGTTGATATTTCTATAAATCCCTTTTTGGTATACCCAGATATCTGGAGGAATATTCCGAAACTAGATGTTGATTTCTCGCCAAATGGATCATACTCTCAATACAATTGGGAACTCTTCTTCCATCTGCCATTATCAGTCGCCACCCATCTGGCTAAAAATCAACGCTTTGAAGAAGCCCGCCAATGGTTCCACTATATCTTTAACCCCACAGATGATTCCAGACTACCAGAGCCACAGCGCTTTTGGCGCTTTCGCCCCTTTCACGAATCAGCCCAAACAACTCCCATCCAGAGGCTAGCTCGGATATTGAGTACACAAGATTCAGGCTTATCCGCAGAAGAAAGAGAAGAGAAGCAAGCTTTCAACAATCAAATCACACAATGGTTGGCCAATCCATTTCAACCCCATGCTGTCGCTCGTTGGCGTAATCGCGCCTATATGTTCGCGGTAGTGATGAAGTACCTGGATAATCTGATTGCCTGGGGCGATCAGTTGTTCCGGCGTGACACGCGCGAATCCCTCAACGAAGCACTGCAAATCTATGTCCTAGCTGCACAGATCTTAGGTCGTAAGCCCGAAAGCGTTCCGCGACGTACTCGCCCGCAGATCCAATCATATGCTGAGATCAAAGGGAACCTTGACCGTTTGAGCAACGTTCAGGTATCTGCTGAGAATGTGCTGCCACCTTCGAATAGCCCTGGTCAGACAAACACCCAATCTATTCCAACAAGTTTGTTATTCTGTGTACCTGAGAATCCAAAGATAATGGAGTATTACAACACCGTTGCTGATCGCATCTTCAAACTCCGTAACTGCATGAATATTGATGGCGTGGTGCGTCAACTGCCTCTGTTTGATCCTCCCATCGATCCAGCCATATTGGTTAAAGCTGCGGCAGCAGGGGTTGATCTTTCCAGTGCCTTGAGTGATCTCAACTCTCCATTGCCCCCCTACCGTTTCAATGTCCTTTCCCAGAAAGCATCGGAGCTCTGCTCAGAGGTCAAGAGTTTAGGCGGCATGATGCTCTCCGCGCTGGAAAAGCGCGACGGCGAGGCAATGGCACTATTACGCAGTAAGCATGAGATCAGTCTGTTGAAAGCGCAGCGACAGATCAAGGAGTTGCAAATGGAAGAAGCCAAGGCAAACATCGAAGCCCTTGGCAATAGTCTGAAAGCTGCTCAAGCCAAGCTCACTTACTATCTAGGACTGGTCTCGACGGTTGAAGAACTAACTATTTCTGCTCCAGAATCATCAAGACTGATCTCATTAGCTCTGGACAGGGTGGGTACCACTGCTAGTTTGTTACAAGACTTTGTGGCTACTGCTGACACCGACTTGGCAGCTGGATTGGAACTATTTAAGGGAGTACTCTCTAGGGCTGCTGACGCTCTTGCTGAGAGCCTAGCACCACCCAATGGCGAAACAGATAAGGTGCCGATGATCCCAGCTGAGAAGAAACAACTCGATGAACTAAAGAAATCGCACGATCTCCAGAAGAAGGGAAAGGAGTATCAGATGGTTGCACAATGGCTGGCCAAGATACCGGATGCAACATTAGGAGTCAAAGGAATATCAAGCCCAGTTGTCGTTGCCCAACTCGGAGGCAGCTTGCTTTCAACAGTGGCTTTATCCCAAGCCAATGCAGCTGAATACGAAGCAAGTGAGTATGTATTCCGTGCAAATCTTCACTCAATCTTAGCAGGGTATCAGCGTCGGGCTGCTGAATGGGCACATCAAGCCAGTCTTGCCACTATTGATATTGAGCAGATCACCAAGCAGAGGATCGCATCTGCGGTAAAGCTGAAAATATCATTGGAGGACTTGAGAGTTCACGATCTTCAGGTTCGGAACTCAGAGGAAATGGAAGAGTATATGAAAAGCAAATATACGAATCATGAGCTTTATGAGTGGATGGTCGGCCAAGTTTCTGGAACTTACTACCAAAGCTACCAGCTCGCCTTCGACATGGCAAAACGTGCCGAGAAAGCCTACCGCTTTGAGCTGGGACTGACAGACAGCGAAACTGGCTTCATTCAGTTTGGCTACTGGGACAGCCTGAAAAAGGGACTCCTTGCCGGAGAAAGACTTCATCACGATATCAAACGAATGGAGCTCGCCTACCTGGAGCGAAACCGCCGCGAACTCGAGATCAGCAAACACATTTCGCTCCAGCACCTCAATCCGCTGGCTTTGCTCAAACTCCGCTCCACCGGCACCTGCGAGATCACCATCCCGGAACGGCTTATCGATCTCGACTTCCCGGGACACTTCTTCCGGCGCGTCAAAGCCGTGAGCCTCTCGATCCCCTGTGTGGTCGGCCCCTACACCAGCATCAATGCCACCCTCACCCTGCTCTCCAGCCAGCTGCGAGACACCAGGCAGGTGAAGGGCGGCAGCTACGACAGCCCGGACAACTACCGCTCCTCCTACCTCCCGATTCAATCGATCGCCACCAGCACTGCCCAGAACGACAGCGGCCTGTTTGAGCTCAACTTCCGCGATGAACGCTACCTCCCCTTCGAAGGCGCCGGCGCCATCTCCACCTGGCGCCTCACCCTGCCCAACGAATTCCGCCAGTTCGACTACGACACCATCAGCGATGTGATCCTCCATCTTCGCTACACCGCACGTGATGGTGGCGAAGGCCTCAAGGCCGCCGCGCTGGAGCAGCTCCGGCGCACCCCGGCCGCGGAGGCCTCGCCACCGTATTTCCTGGTGCTTGAGCCCCGCCAGGCATTCCCCAGCGCGTGGCAGCGCTTCCTCACCCCAACGCCGGCGGCATCCAACCACACCCTCTCCCTAAACCTGAGCTCCGAGCTGTTTCCACTTCGCGACGCCAAGCGTTCGCTGAAGCTCACCTCATTGTGGCTGTTTGGCCGCTTTAGCGATCCAAAGGACTATACCGTTACTTTCAACAGTGCCTTCTCCCAAGGTTTGCCAATCATGATCACATCACCCTCAACTTTTTCAGGGTTTCATCAAGGCCAGCAAGATCTGGATCTTCAGCTCACGCCCGAAACAAAGTTGCCCATGGAGATCAGCATCGCCCGCCAGGGCGGAGACATCGATAGAGAGGTTTCCGATCTGGTGTTGATTCTTGGCTATTTCTGAGCTGCTTCTGATGGGATCAAGTGGAGAAGGCGGGCGGCGGGAATCGAACCCGCATCATCAGCTTGGAAGGTTGAGCCGCTTATCACCTAAACCCATGGCAGCAAACGGGTTGTCAAGCACGGGAAAGCCCCATGTGAGACGTTCGCTGAGCTGGCTTGCTCTCGAACGCCGCCTGGCGACCTGGTCGTCCGAGGAACAGGCCAGTCGCGCAAGCAGCCCCTGAGACCGGAGCGGGACGCGATCGAAGCCGCTCAGGCGGCCGGGGGAGTTCCGACGCAGCCAGAACTGGATCGGCGGCACCCGAGCGGGGAATGCGCACTTCGTGCCGCCGCCGCCGGGGCACATTGAGGACTGCATGACGCAGCTGGAGCCGTTCATCCATGGCGGCCGCCTGGGCCGGCTGCTGATCGTGCTGATGCTGATCGAGGCCGGCGTGCCCGATGTCAACTACGTAGGCGGGTCGCGTCAATTACGTAGGCGGGTTACCCCGGGTCCTCCCCCTGCCATGGCAGGGGGAGGCGACAGCGAAAAGTGAGCAACCCTGGCCCGGTCCTCTGCCATGGAGCCGGGATCTTCTGATC
>CALRXC020000027.1:0-51137 GCA_943372025.1 Synechococcus sp. UW140
CCCGTTTTGCCATGTACCACTCCTTGATTCGCAACGACAGAGGGGCAGGCATCGCAGGGCTCCAGACCGGAATCGGAACCCTGTTGTCGCGTCTTGAGACCCGCCTATGTAGTTGCGCGGACCCGCCTACCTAATCGTCGCCGGACACCGGCGTGCTCCAGCAGCCGTTCCTTTACATGAGCCTGTTCTTCAAGCAGAACCGCAGCCGCTACTACGAGCTGCTGGATCGCGTTCGCCAGCAGGAAGACTGGGAAGCCTGGCTCGCGTGGGGCCTTGCGCAAGCGGCCGCTCACCAGCACCAAGCAGCTCATGGAGTTGAGCGGCCTCAGCTTCCCCACCGCCAGCAAGATGATCGAAACCTTGGTGGAGCTGGGCATCGCCCGGGAGATCACAGGCGGGCGGCGCAATCTGCTGTTTGGCTACGATGACTACCCGAAGAACCCCAGCGAGGGCACGGAGCCGCTCTGATCGGGCTGCACGACGCATCGATTTGGATTCAGAACAGGCCGACCCCGTGGTCAACCCTTTGGCTTGCAGGGATCGACATGATCAGCGATCGGATCCCTGATGAGACCACGATTCTGACGTTCCGGCACCTACTGGAGAAGCATGAGCTCGGCCAACAGATCTTTGAGGTGGTCAAGGCGCACCTCAAGGTCAATGGCATGGCCATGAAGCAGGGCACGATCGTCGATGCCACCTTGATCGCCGCACCAAGCTCCACCTTTACGAGGGCGGAGCCCGAGTGTGCCGGAGGCACTAGAACGAGAAGAAGGAGAGGGGGATCCGGAGATGCACCAGACTTGCAAGGGCAAGCAGTGGTACTTCGGGATGAAGGTTCACATCGGTGTGGATAGCGAGAGCGGCCTCATCCACTCAGTGGAAACCACGGCTGCCCATGTGCATGACCTCACCCCGGCTGCTCAGCTCCTGCACGGCGAAGAGACCGTGGTTTATGCAGATGCCGGTTACCAAGGGATTGAGAAGCGAGACGAGATGAAAGGCCGGGGGATCGGCTTCCGCGTCGCCATGCGCCCCGGAAAGCGGCGAGTGCTGCCAGACACGCCGGAGGGACGACTGGATGATTTAGTCGAAACAGCCAAAGCGCACATCCGCGCCAAGGTGGAGCACCCATTTCGGGTGATCTAGACGAAGTCGGCCGGAGGCCATAGCGGCAGTTCGGCTTTCAGAAGACTCGGCTGCGGGGCATGCTCCTACCGAGGCCGCCGGCCGAGCGTGGCGGAGCCACTAGAACCGTTGCAAAGTGAATGTGCTGGCAGCGCTCTCGAACCTATTCATGGCACGCCGCAGGCTGTTATGCAGTACGTAACTGGGGGAATAGTGTCTCCGCTGAGGGCGAAATATGCCTCAGAAAGGCAGGACTCTGCCTTCATAAAGACGAAATCAGGCCAATCCAGTCTCAAAAGCGCTGTGAATCGTTCATTTCGAGCAAATTGCAGCTCTGGGGCCTCATTCAGGTCTCGTTGCCCAGAGGTTCCCTAGCAACTCGACTGGATCAATTACCGTGTATTCGGCTGCCACGCTATCCATTGGTGCGAAAATGGCAAAAAGAAAGTCGCTGCTGGCAGCAGGTCTGTTGCTGGATCCAAGGCAACGGGGTGATCGCCGACTCGCGGGGACGGGCGCGAGCAGGCAGGTCCTCCAGGATCCGAGGATCCAGCGGCAGCTGCGGCGGTTGATCAACCTGCCTCTCAAACCGGTTCTGATCCACCACCTCCCCCAGCCGGGCTACGGAGCGGAAAAATCAGTATTCGCTCAGTGCCCGGCAACAAGCGCATCGGCCACGCCGCCATGGAGACCGCCTCAGGAGACCGGCGGATCAGGCAGAAGCACGTGCTCGGATACCGCCAGCACTGCGGAAACTTCCGCCTCATCGGCGATGCTCTCCAGGGCGGCTGCCAGCTCAGCAAGCCTGGCATCTGTGCCCTCATCTGGGAACTTGACGCTCAGGTCGTGCCGTAGCACCTGCTCGTCGGTGCCAATGCCGGCCGCCATGCAGTAGCCGATATTGGCGAGCACCTCCCTGAGCTTGAGGCGCAGCTCCTGGAGTTCGGGCGGGGGATTGGGGATGGTGCTGAACACGGCTCTGGGTGCTGGCTGGCTCCCCCCAGGATGCCGCTTCAAAGAGGGGGGAATAAGCCCCCACCAGACTGGGTGAGCATCAGCAGGTGGGTTCAGCCTCAGCAGGGCTTTGCGGTGGCGCTGGGCCGGCGACCGCAGGGCCCGCCAGAGCGCAACCCCAGGCGCATTGGCTCGCGCCGAGCAGCTGGCATCAGCGAAACTGGGTGCTTGTGCCCTCTGGATGCTGGACCGCCGGCTGGCCGTGGTCGCCCGGGAGCAGGAGGTGGCGGGCGGCTTAGTTCCACATCCCCATCTGCCGCGCCGATGCCGCTCAGCCGCTCCACCCCATGCTCCAGCAACCCGCTCCAGCTGGCCAACCTTGTGCCCCTCCACCAGCTGCTGGCCGCAAGCCGCCACCGAAACGCCCGATCCCACCACCACAACCACCTGCCCACTGGCGAGCTCCCTCTGGAGCTGTTTGATCTGGCTGGGCGCTGGGCTCATTGGATCTGGTTCGTCAGAGCGCAAAGCAGCACCGATTGAGGCCGGCGTAAGAGCGTCTGACCAGACGCACTGACGCCCCATGGGATGGTTGTGAGCTGTGTTGCACCCCTCCTGCCGGCGGGCGAGATTCATGGCAGCAGCGCCGAGCAACACGGGCGCGGTACGCTTTCACGTACGAGAGAGAGTTCGAAACCGGGCCATGACCACCGTGTCCGCCACAGAGGCCCGCAAGCGGCTCTATGCCCTGATCGATGAGGTGGGGCAGTCCCACCAGCCGGTGCAGATCACCGGCAAGCGCAGCAACGCCGTGCTGCTCTCCGAGGACGACTGGCGCGCCATCCAGGAGACCCTGCATCTGGTCTCGATCCCCGGCATGCGTGAGTCGATCCTCGAAGGCATGGCCACTGAGGTGAGCGAACTGAGCAGCGAACCGCTCTGGTGAGCTGGACCGTCCTGTTCACCAGGCAGGCCCAGAAGGACGCTCGCAAACTCGCCTCCGCATCCCCTGCTCTCAAGCAGAAGGGTCAGGCCCTGCTGGACATCCTGGCCATCGACCCCTATCAGCAGCCCCCTCCCTACGAGGCCCTGGTCGGCGATCTACGGGGGAGCTGCTCAAGGCGCATCAACATCCAGCACCGCCTCGTCTACCAGGTGCTGGAGGAAAAGCGGATCGTGAAGGTGCTGCGCCTCTGGAGCCACTACGAGTAGCCCCGCCCGGCAACAGGAGGCATGGCCTCGTTCCCAAGCGAACATGAGATCCAGCAGCGCATCCGCCTGGCCTGCGGCCGCGGGGCGGTGCGGCTCTGGCGCAACAACAGCGGTGCTCTGGTCGACCAGCAGGGGCGTTTTGTGCGCTTTGGGCTGTGCAAGGGCAGCAGCAACCTGATCAGCCACGATCACGGGCTGGAGCAGGAAACATCTGAGCCTCTGATGCCTAATCCGCCCGATTGCAGAGGTGGGAGAGCACTCAGAGAGAGGAACAATCGATCCGGTCGTCCTGGCAAGGGCCGGAACCCCATCGACGCGTAGAAGCTGTGGAGGCGAGCCCGTTCCGCTGCTCCAGCGGTGCCCGCCACATCGAGCAACATCAGCCGCACACCCAGGATCCGCCCCGCCCGTTGGCACTGCTGCATGGCATCCACCAGCAGGATGCGCCCCAGCCCCTTGCCCTGCTGCCTCCCGTCGACAGCAAGGTGGCTGAGAAAAACGCCTGGGATCAGATTCGAGCGTGGTGCCCGCCGGGCAGCATCGAAAGGCACGTCGGCCACGCCAATGGCATGGGCATTGATGGCATAGAACCCCAGGCAGGCCCGAGGTTCGTCGATCTGGGTGGCGTCAGTGGCGACGTAGAGCCTGGTGTAGCCATCACGCTGCTGGCGCTTGGCGGTGCGGCGCAGAAAGTTGTCCTGGCTGTCGCTGCCGCAGCGGAAGTCCCTGGTGACGTGCAAGCCAGGGTCAAAGGCTTCGATCCGAACCGCCACCGGATCAGGAGCGCACGACCTGGTCCTGGTGCAGCTGCCAAGCCTCCAGCAGGGCGGGCGTTGGCGTGGTCTCTTCGTCGAGGGCGGCGAGCAGGCCCTGGTGGTCGCCCTGGCTGAGCAGGGTCTGCTGCTTACCACTGAGCAGCTCCTGGGCTCGGGCATAGGCCGACATCACCACGAAGGCGGAGGCCTCGATGCCCATCAAGTCTGCTGCCGCCTCAATACTGGCCTTCACCGAGGGCTTGGTGCGCTGGTCCATCCGAGCGGAGCGGGGCTCATCGATCGCTTCGATCGCCGCATGGAGCATGGTCTCGACCGGCGACATGGCACACCAGGGATCAACTTCATCATTGTACGGGAGGTGGCCGTACATGGCCGCCGCCTGATGGGGGCTGCTGGGTCGAGGTCAGCTCGTAACCCATCGCCCGATACCCTCGCAGTCGCCTTTCCCACATGCGCTGCGGCACCGGATGGCCGAGGTCGAGCCAGTCGATGATGCGCACGCTGGTCTTACCGCTCTGCTGCCGGTGCAGACGGCCGGCGTATTGCTGCAGGGTGCCCTTCCAGGACACGGGCATCGCCAGCAGCAACGTGTCAAGGGGAGGGTGATCGAAGCCTTCCCCCACCAGTCGCCCGGTGGCCAGCACGATGCGGGGTGCCTCAGGAGGCAGCTGCTCCAGCGCGGCCAGGGTGGCGCTGCGCTGGCGTGCGCTCAGGCGGCCATGCAGCAGAAACAGATTTGGCACCTGCTCGGCCAGCGCGTCGGCGATCGCTGTGATGTGGTCCGTGCGTTCGCGCAGGCCGGTGCATACCCCGAGCGCCCGCTGCTGCGGCTCTGCCAGCGCAGGGCATAGACGTCGTCACGACCGCGAAACAACCGACGGAACAGGGCCACCTTCTGCTCCGCCGAACCGGGAGTTCTGACAGCGGGCTGAGCTGAGTCCGGGGATGGTTCCGACTGCGGGTGTTCGCTGGAGCGCCAGGCGATGCCGTGAGCTTCCAGCAGGCCAATCAGTCGAGCGTTTTCCCGGCGCAGCTGATCCAGCTCAGGTTGCATGGAGTCGGCCATGGGTTAGGGCCTCAGCGCTGGGCAGCCTGTCGGTAGCCAGCATTGCGCTCCCGCTTACCCGCCGCCACGACAAGGACCGGCACCTTCGTGTGATCCCGCACCTCGACCACCAGGCGGAAGCCCGCGGCGCGGAGCTTGATCTTGGTGCGATCACTGCAGCCCCGCATCCTGCTGGCGGGAATCCGTGGCTCGATCAACCGCTCGGCCCACCCTCTTGCAAGTGCTGCGGATGCTGCGATTATTTCGATTACCGTGCGAGTGGTCCCTACCCCTTTGCCCATGGCCGTCGCTCTCCCTGGCTCCATTGAGCCCGTGATCCCCACGGCTGAGGCGGCTGAGGCCGCAGGAGCAAGCCTGCGCGACCTCGCTCGCTTTCGTGCCAGCCATGGCCTGCGTCAAGCCTGCCTCTTCCTGGAGCTGGAAGGCGGCCAGCGCGCATCCGTTCCCATTCCGGCCGCGGTGCTGGAGTTGCTGCAGGGAATCCTGGTGCAGATGGCCCAGGGCAATGCTGTGACGCTGGTGCCGGTGCACGCCGAGCTCACAACCCAGCAGGCCGCAGATCTGCTGAACGTTTCGCGGCCCTTCCTGATCGAACGGCTGGAGCAAGGGGAGATCCCCTTCCGCAAGGTCGGCACCCACCGGCGCATCCGCCTGGTCGACCTGATGGCCTACAAGCACGACATCGACCAGCAGCGTGCCGCGGCACTCGATGAGCTGGCGTCCCAGGCACAGGAGCTGGGGATGGGCTACTGAGGTGAATCGCTTCACCGTCGTCTACGACGCCTGCGTTCTCTACCCAGCTCCACTCCGCGATCTGCTGATGCGCCTGGCGCTCACGGATCTCTACCGGGCTCGCTGGAGCGACCAGATTCATGAGGAGTGGATCAACGCCGTGCTGCGGAACCGGCCTGATCTCTCCAGAGCGCAGCTGGAGCGCACCCGATCGCTGATGAATGCCCACGTGCGTGATGCGCTGGTGGATGGGCATCAGAGCCTGATTCCAGCCCTGGAGTTACCGGACCCGGATGACCGCCATGTTCTGGCAGCCGCCATCAAGTGTGGAGCCGATCTGATCATCACCTTCAACCTGGATGATTTCCCGGAGCACGTCCTGGCGAGCTACGGCCTTGGTGCCTGCCATCCCGATCTGTTTCTGGTGGACCAGCTGAACCTGGATGCCGAGCGGGTGTGCATGGCGATGCGTCAGCACCGAGCCAGCCTCAGGAACCCACCCAAGTCAGTTGAGCAGTACCTGGTCACCCTGGAGGAACAGGGTCTGAGCAAGTTCTCGGAGGCCGTGCGGCACTACGCCGCTGAGCTCTGAGCGCGTAGCCCCTGGCCCAGCCGTAGTTCTGCCTTGGCGAAGGCGTCATCCACCACGTCATCCCCACACCAGCGGCTGTAGGCCGCCAGGTGGGTCTGCACGCTGTGCCCCATCGCCGCGGCCACCACCTTGGGCGGCAGGTCGCAGATCACGTGGGCCCGGTGGGCGTAGCCGTGCCGGCAGGAGTAAGGCACCAGCTTCTCGCCCTTGGCCTCGTACTCACGCCGTAGCTCCTTCCAAAGCGGTCGATTCATCAGGTAGTGACCCACGTAGCCCCCACCCAGACCAGGCTGCATGGGCGGCAGCTCCTGGGTTGGGAAGCGTTCCTCCAGGCGCCAACCGTCTGCCCAGTCGTCACAGGGCAGCGGCCGCAACACCCTTGGCCGGGTCTTGCCGCGGGAGGCGACCTTCTCATCCATGCACCAGAGCCGCCCCTGGCGGATCTGCAGATGTTGCAGGTCCTCCGGGCGCAGTCCGTAGGCAGCCATCAGCTGAAAGGCAAAGCGCCAGCGGGCATCCGGGATAGCCCTCACCAACGCAAGGATGTGCTCCACCTCCAAGGGCGTCGTGATCGCTTTCGCCGCACGCGATCGCCCCACGAACACCGTCAGATCCTGAGGCGGCTCCCAGTCTTCGCCCAGTCGCCGCTCCGCCACGGCCCAACGCATCAGAGCGGCGGTCGATTGAATCTGGATCTGGCGGGTGCGCCCGCCCGGCTTGTCCGCCCAGATCCGAGCCAGGGTCTCCAGCAGCTGCGTAGCGTTCTGCGGCGGGGCCGCCACTGCCACGGCACCGAGCATGTGGTTCATGTGGTGCCGGTAGACCCGATGCCAGGTCGATGGCTTGATCTCGCCACTGATCAGTTTGTGCTCCCGGAAGGCTGCAATCAAGGCATCCCAGTCCCCTGGAGCGTGGAGCGCCGCACCACCTCGATGCCTGGCGCGGCCACCCTGGCTCGATGCCGATCGGAGCACTGCCGCCCCATCGGCGCCCTGCTCCTCCGCACGGGGCATCCGGGCAACGCAGGCATCAGGCTCGATGCCCTGCTGGAACTCGTCGTAGACCTGAACCACGGCGTCGCGGATCTGATCGACCTGGTCGCACTCCCAGGGGATTGGCAGCAGCACCTGGCGGCGCTTGCCCCCACCAGCACCAGCAGCGATGTTCAGGCGCGCATGACCGCGGTGATTCAGAACCGTCCAGCCCCTGCGGCAGCCCCTTTGGGACAGCGCGTGAGACACGACGGCCCTGATCGTCACCTCCCAGTCACGGACCGCCGGCATGTGAGACGTTTGGTGAGATGTTTCGTCTCACAGCCTGTCACGGCCAAACAGACGCTGGCACGGGCTGGAAGCCCTAACGCCAGTTGCAACAAGGGCTTTGAGCCGAAAACCCTTATTGAGAAAAGGAAGCGGGCGGCGGGAATCGAACCCGCATCATCAGCTTGGAAGGCTGAGGTTTTACCACTAAACTACGCCCGCGTGATAGACAACATGGCCAATCTTCAACCTCAAGGAATGAATCAGATCAGCGAATGTTCGCCGCTGAACTCCTGAAGGCTGCTCTGGCCGCCAAGGCTAAGGCCCATGGCATCAAACCGGCTGGTTGACCTGGCAACAAACCACCAGGCTCAATCATTATGACGTACCCAAGGCCACCGCCTTTGAGCTCCTCCCCAGCGCCGGCCAGCGAAACCGCCCCCTCCACGCTGCGCCCCACAGACCCCGACCTGCTGCCCAAGGCCCAACGCCGCCGACTGCTCCTCTCCTACGGCCTCGGTGACGCCGGCACCGGCATGGCCGCCTCCCTGATCGGCTTCTACCTGTTCATCTTCTACACCTCGGCCGCCGGGCTGCCGGCCTGGATGGCGGGGCTGGTGCTGATGGTGGCCCGGCTCTGGGATGCCTTCAACGACCCGATCGTGGGTTGGCTGAGCGATCACACCCGTACCCGCTGGGGGCCTCGCCTGCCCTGGATCTTTGCCAGCGCCGTGCCACTCGGGGCGGCGATGGCGGCGATGTGGTGGCTGCCCCCCGGCGGGATCTGGATGAAGTTCTGGGTGTTTGTGGCGATCTCGGTGGTTGCCAACTCCCTCTACACCTGCGTGAACCTCCCCTACTCGGCCCTGCCCGCCGAGCTCACCGGGAGCACCACGCTGCGCACCCAGCTGAACACCAGCCGCTTCACCGGCTCGATCATCGCCAGCTTGATCGGCATCGTGCTCGGCGGCCTCCTGTTGAAGGACCACCACATCGCCGGCAACTATCTGCGACTCGGCCTTCTTTCCGGCTCCGTGATCGCCGTGTGTACCCTCCTCTGCGCCTGGGGCATCGCCCCGGCCGCTCACCTGGCCAGCCAACCCCAGGTGGAGAGCGGCTCCACCCGACGACAGCTGCGGCGCGTGCGCAGCAATGGCCGCTTCCTGATGGTGCTGGGCCTCTACCTGATGCTCTGGTGCGCCCTGCAGATCATGCAGACCGCCGCCCTCATCTACCTGCCAGTGGTGATGCGGCTGCCGGAGAGCTGGAGCAACTGGATCCTGCTGCCCTTCCAGATCATGACCCTGGTGGGCCTGCAGATCTGGACCCGGGTGGCGGCGGTGCGGGGGCGGGTGCAGGCCCTCCACTGGGGCACCTGGCTGTGGATCACCGGCTGCCTGGCGGCGATGCTGATGCTGCCCCTCGATGCGGCGGTGGCCCCGACAGGCTCAGTGGGCAACCTGGTGCGGCTCGTGCTGCTGCTCGCCGCCATTCTGCTGGTGGGTCTCGGCGCCTCGACCGCCTACCTGATTCCCTGGTCGCTGCTGCCCGATGCGATCGATGCCGACCCCGAGAAGCCGGCCGGCTTGTTCAGCGCCTGGATGGTGCTGGGCCAGAAGGTCTGCATCAGCGTGGCCCTGTTCCTCTTCGGCAACCTGATGAGCCTCAGCGGCTACCAGGCCTCCCGCGGCATCCTCCAGCCCGATTCGGCCCTGGTGGCGATCCGGCTCTGCATGGGCCTGATTCCGGCGGTGCTGGTGGTGCTCGGCCTTGTGATCATGCGCCGCTGGCCCGAACGAGGGCTGCACCTGCAGGCCCAGAATCGATGAGACTGGGCAGGAGCCTAGGCCGCAGGGCGATGCGCATCCCCCAGCCCAGCACGCCGCCGGAGGTCCCCCAGGAGGCCTCCGCCCCCGATACGGCTGCTCGTGGCAACCGTGCGGGCCGAGCAGCCGCCGCCCGGTTACGCCAGCAGGCCGCCAGCTTGCAGAACCGCAAGCTACCCCGCTGGCTGAGGCGCCTTGGGGCGAGCCTGATGATCGGGGGCCAGGCGGTGAGCGCCATCGCCCGGCTACGCATCGGTCGCCTGGACCTGATTCAGGAACTGCTGGAGGCTGGCCCCGGCAGCTTCCTGATCGTGCTGGTCTCGGCCCTGGCGGCCGGCACCGTGTTCAACATCCAGGTGGCGGCTGAGCTCTCTAAGCAGGGCGCCAACGCCACCATCGGCGGCCTGCTGGCCTTGGGGCTCTCCAGGGAGATCGCCCCCCTGCTCACCGCCACCCTGCTCACGGGCAAGGTGGCCACGGCCTACGCGGCGCAGCTGGGCACGATGAAGGTCACCGAACAGATCGATGCCATCACCATGCTTCGCACCGACCCGGTGGAGTACCTGGTGGTGCCGAGGGTGCTGGCGTTGGTGATCATGGCGCCGGTGCAGTGCCTGCTGTTCTTTCTGCTGGCCATCTGGTCAGGACAGGTGAGCAGCACCTTGCTCTATGGCCTTCCCCCGGCGGTGTTCTGGAACTCGGTGCGGACCTGGATGGAACCCAGCGACGTGCCCTCGATGCTGATCAAGGCCCTGGTGTTCGGCCTGCTGATCTCCGTGCTGGCCTGCGGCTGGGGGCTCACCACCCGGGGCGGCCCGAAGGAGGTGGGATCCAGCACCACCGGAGCGGTGGTGATGATCCTGATGGCCGTGGCCCTGATGGATGTGGTGCTCACCCAGATCCTCTTCGGGAGCTGATCCGAGCTCAGATCGGATCAGCGCATGCCACGCTGAATCACGTCTGGGAAGGCAAGCTGGTTCGATGACCAGTCCCACCAACAGCACCAACCCGCCCGGGTCGTCCAGCGCCGAGCCCGGCTCCCCAGGGAGTGTGAGGCTGGCCCCGAGCTTCGCCGTGCCCCTGGGCGTGAGCCTGCTCGGGGCCCTCTGCCTGCCGCTGCAGCCCAGCTGGGGTGGCTTCCGCTGGCTGGCCCTGGTGCTGGTGCTGTTTGGTGGCTTCCTGCTCCTGCAGGCCCGCCTGCTACGGCTGGAATTCAACGATGACGCCCTGGTGGTGTGGAGGGTAGAAACGGAAATCCGCCGCTTCCCCTATGCCACCTGGCAGAGCTGGCGGGTGTTCTGGCCGGGGCTGCCGGTGCTGTTGTACTTCCGGGAGGAGCGCAGCATCCATCTGCTGCCGGTGCTGTTCGACCCGGCCGTCCTTAGGGAGCAGCTGGAGCGGCACCTGGCCCATCTGGCCCCCACCCCAGCCCCATGAACCCCTATCCCGACAGCGACCCCGCCGCGGGACCCCTCCTCGAAGGCCATGGCGGCCCCCAGGACGCGCCGGGGTCCCGTCTGGAGACCAGTGTCACCAGCCCGGATCCGGCGACCTCGCCGCCTTCGGAGCAACCCGGTGGCACGCCCCATCCCCCGGCCACTGCGGCTGGGTCGGCGGCCACCGCCGCCAGCCTGCTGGAGCTGGCCCTCACCGAGCTGCAGGGACGCCGCGCCGGCTTGCTGGCCGAAATCGCCGGCCTCGAGCAGCAGCGGGATCGCATCCGCCAGGAGATCGCTGCCCATGCCATCGGCCAGTCGGAACTGATCGCCAACCGGGTGAAGGGCTTCCAGTCGTACCTGGTGGGGGCCCTGCAGGATCTAGCGGCGGCGGCGGACCAAGCCGAACTGGTGGTGGCACCGGTTCTGGTGCAGCCTTCCCCCCTCGACCAGGCGGCGACGGCCGCGGAGGCCGGAGCGGCACCCGCCGTGGCCGGGCAGTTCAGCCAGGACGACGACCTGATCCGCGGGGCCCTGGCCCGCTACGGCGGCCAGCCGGATTTCTACGCCGATCCGTGGAAGCTGCGGCGCACCCTGGAGCCGGCCGGTGCCGCCCTGCTGGAGGAATGGTTCCTGAACCAGGGCGGCCGCGGGGCCCAGCCCAGCAGCGGCAGCCGCAACCGCAATGTGCTGGTCGCGGCGGCGGCGATCGCCGTGCTCGGGGAGCTCTACGGCGACCGCTTCCAGACCCTGGTGCTCGCCGGCCAACCGGAACGGCTGGGGGAATGGCGTCGGGGCCTGCAGGATTGCCTCGGCCTGGGGCGGGAGGATTTCGGGCCCACCAGCGGCATCGTGCTGTTTGAGCGGGCCGAGGCCCTGATCGAGCGGGCCGACCGGTTGGAAGAACGGGGGGAACTGCCCTTCATCGTGGTGGATGCGGGCGAAGCCGCCGTGGCCGTGCCGGTGCTGCAGTTCCCCCTCTGGCTTGCCTTTGCCGCCACCCCCGGGGAGATCGCCAGCGAGGAGGATCTCTACTGAGGCCGCCGCACTGCCCCAGCCGACATGCCGACAACCTGCGCTCAGGCAGCCTGGGCCCCTGGAGAGCCTTCTGCCCCAGCACCCACCCGCCGCTGAGTGCCTCTGCTTCCCCCGCTTACGCCCCCTGATGCCCCCGCTGCCCCCCCTGGCCCTGCTGCTCACGGGCTACCTGCTCGGATCCATCCCCAGCGGCTGGCTGGCCGCCCGCTGGCTGGCCGGCGTGGACATCCGCCAGGAAGGATCCGGATCCACCGGTGCCACCAACGTGCTGCGGGTGGTGGGCAAGGGAGCGGCCCTGGCAGTGTTCCTGGTGGATGTGTTCAAGGGCACTGCGGCGGTGCTGCTCGCCAAGGCGGTGCTGGAACCGCTCGGTGGCGGCCCCGGGAGCTGGGGGGTGGACGGCTGGGTGGTGGCCGCCGGACTCGCGGCCCTGGCGGGCCACATCTGGCCGGTGTGGCTCGGCTGGAGAGGCGGCAAGGCCGTGGCCACGGGTCTGGGCATGCTGCTGGGCCTGACCTGGCCGGTGGGCCTGGCCTGCTTCGGCATCTTTCTCAGCGTGCTCAGCCTGAGCCGCATCGTGTCGCTCTCGAGCGTGGTGGCGGCCCTCTCCCTGCCCCTGCTGATGCTCGGCTGGTTCGGCAACGGCGGCCTGCGGCCTGCCTACCTCGCCCTGGCGGTGATCACCACGCTGCTGGTGGTGTGGCGGCACCGCGCCAATCTGCAACGGATTCTGGAGGGCACGGAGCCGCGCCTGGGGCAGGCCAAGGGCAATCCCAGCTAAGGCGTGGTCGGCAACGTCCTGGGGCCACCAGCCAAAGCGATGGCGATGGCTGAAGTTCACCCAGGGATGCTCCAGCACAAGCCCGGAAAAGCCAGCCCAAGGCAGCCCAACCCCGCAACGTCATGCAGGTCTTCGCCTTCGACTGACCCTTGCGCACCAACAGCCCATGGAATCGGCGCCCATAGAAGCTGCCGCACCTCGGAAATGCGGGGCGGAGTGTGAACCGGGCCCTGCCGCACCTCGGGGAAGCCCCCCTCGGAAAGAGGAAGCCGGCGAGCGTTGCCGCCCTGAGGGAGCAATCCCGGAGACCCCAGCCGGGTCTTTCGCCGCAGGGGGAACCTGGGATTGCCGTGGTGCGGAGGCCGAATGACTGGCTAGGCGAGCTCCCGGCTGCGGGCAGCGGCGGCCAGCACCGCCTCGATCAGGGCCGACCGAAGTCCGGCCCTCTCCAGCTCCCGCAGCCCGGCGATCGTGGTGCCGCCAGGGCTGCTCACCATGTCCTTGAGCTGGCCGGGATGGAGCTCCCGCTCGTGCAGCAGGGCCGCGGTACCCGCCAGGGTGCGATGGGCTAGGTGCTGGGCTTGCACCCGCGGCAGGCCCGCCGCCACCGCCCCATCGGCCAGGGCCTCGACCACCAGGGCCACGAAGGCCGGACCGGAGGAGGTGAGGGCCAGGAAGGCATCGAGCTGGGCCTCGGGAAGCTCCACCACCTCCCCCACCCGGGCGAACAGGCCCCGCACCCACTCCCGGCGCCGGGGGTCGAGCCCCTGGCCCCAGGCCAGGCCGGTGAGCCCGGAGCGCACCAGGCAAGGGGTGTTGGGCACCGCCCGCACGCAGACCCACCCGGGGAAGAGGGCTTCCAGGCGCTCCAGCCGGACCCCCGCCAGCACCGAGAGCAGCAGGGGCCTTTCCAAGGGGGTCTCCCCGAGCGGGCCAGGGTGTTCCGTGGGATCTACGGGCGGGCTGGCGGCGGCCACCACCGCCTCCAGCTGCTGAGGCTTCACGGCCAGCAGCACCGTGGAGCAGCCCCAGGCCGCCTCGGGATTGGTGCTCACCGCCAAACCATGGGCCTCGGCGAGCTGGCGGGCGGAGGTGTCGCTCGCCACGGCGGCCCGCACAGCCGCAGGAGCGATCACCCCATCGCTGATCAGGGGAAGCAGCAGAGCCTGGGCCATGTGGCCAAAGCCCACGATGCCGAAGGAGCCGGGCGCCGAGGCATCGCCCGCAAGGGTCGGCGACTCGGCGTCAGCCCAGGGCATCCGACCGGCCCCAGGCGGGGCTGGGGGCAGCGTCCTGAGAGTCGGCGGCGGCCGGTCGGCTCTGCACCACGGTGGGGGAGGCGGACTCCTCGCTGCCGGCGGTGGTCACGGTGACGCAGCTGGGGGCAAACAGAAAGATGCTCTCGCCCACCCGCTCCTGATGGCCATCGATGGCGAAGGTGCCACCCGCCACGAAATCCACCGCCCGCTGGGCCTGATCGGGCTCCATCATCGTGAGGTTGAGGATCACGGTCTTGCGTTCCCGCAGGGCCTGGATGGCCCGGGGCATCTCATCGAAGCTGCGGGGCTCCATCAGATACACCTCGGCCACCGCCGTGGAGATGCCGGGCATGCCGATCACATTGGTGCCGGCGAAGGGATCGTCGATGCCGAAGTCTGTGTTCAGCGCCAGGGCACTGGAGCTGCGCAGCCCCGTGGAGGCGGAGGCAGGGGCCGATGCGGAGGTATCCCCGGGGTCGTAATCCAGTTCGTCGTCGTAGTCGCCATCCAGGTAGTCATCACCGGAGACGACGGCACGCAGGCGGGAGAACAACGACACGGATGCAGGCCTCTGGGTGGATGCTCAGATCCTGAATAGCGTCCCACATCAGTGAAGGCAAGGGCTTGTCGGGCGCTGCTGGCTCCGTCCGCCCACGCTGCAAAGCCTTCAGGCGGGGCGCAGTCCGAACAGGGCGCCTCCCAAGCGCAACCAGGTGCTGCCAGCCATCACGGCTTCGGGCCAATCCTGGCTCATCCCCATCGAGCGTTCCGGCAGGCCCAGACCGTCCGCGAGGGCGGCACAGTCGCGGAACAGCTCCAGCCGGGCGGCAGCATCAAGGCCAAGGGGAGCGATGGTCATCAATCCCACCAGCCGCAGGGGCTTCAGAGCAGCCAGCCGGGGCCAGAGCTGCTGGAGTTCCTCGGCGCTGAGGCCGCCCTTGGCCGGATCCGGCCGCAGTTTCACCTGCAGCAGCACCGCCGGCGCGAGGCCCTCCTCGGCTGCGATCCGGGCCATCCGTTCCGCCAGCTCCAGGCTGTCGAGGGAGTGGATGGTGCCGAAATGGCGAAGAACCCCGCGCACCTTGTTGGCCTGAAGCCGGCCGATGAAATGCCAGTCGAGCGCGCCCAGATCGGCCAGGGCCTCCTGCTTGGCGATCGCCTCCTGCAGCCGGCTTTCGGCGAAGCTGCGCTGGCCGAGAGCCACGGCGCGGCGGATGGCCTCGACCGGCTGCCCCTTGCTCACCGCCAGGATCCGGGCCCTGGCCGGCAGCCGCCGCCGCAGCTCCGGCAGGGCGGCCTCGAGGCCCGCTGGCAGGGGGAGCGCTAGAGCGGCGGGCGGGGCGGCGGTCTGCGGCGGGCCCGCCGCAGAGGAATGGAAGGGGCCCGGGCCTCGGCGGTCCGCCCCGCCCTCGGAAGGCGGTCGCTCCACGGCAGTCACAGGCGGCGCTTCAGAGGAAGGTCTGATCGAACAGCTGGCGCCAGCGGCCGTGCTCTTCAGGACCGCTACGGCGGGCCCGGGCCAGATTTTGCTCGGCGTGGTGGCGCGCATCCATTAGCGGGATCACCTCAAAGCTGGCTCCCCGGCTTTGGAGTGTGACCAGAAAGAAGATTCGCTGGGCATAGAGGGTCGCGTAAAGATCACGACCTTCCGCCACAGGTGCGACCCGGTAGAGCATCCCGAAGGTGGGGTGGTTGAGATAACGCTCAGCGCTCACGTGGCCTTCAGGGCTGAAGCCATTAAAGGGCACCGGGTTCTGATGCCATCCTTGCCGCCATCTCCCGCATCAGGAGCCACCCAAACGCCAACGCAGCAGCAGCAGAGTTCCAAGGGCCAACCAACCCAGCCTGGTGAGCCAGGCAGACCCGCTGGGCACCCGATGCAGCGCATCCGGCGCGATCCAGCGCCCCCCGCGGGCCATCAGGGCCTCGGCGCCCTGTTCGGAGCGCAACAGGATATTGGCGAGCAGGCGTTCCCCCACGGCCAGCACCAGGCCTAGGGCCCCCTTCCAGCCCAGTACCTTCAGCGTCACGGCGCGGGTGGCGAGGGACCGCAGCAGGTTCTGCAATTCCTCCTGCACCAGGGGCAGAAAACGCAACGACAGCAGCAGGGTGAAGCCCAGCCGCTCCATCGGCAGACCGAGGGCGCCGAGGGGCCGGAGCCACCAGCTGATCGCCCAGGCCAGCTCCTCCGGGGTGGTGGAGAGCAGCAGGAGATTGGCGCTTTGGATCAAGGTGACCAACAGGGTGGCGCCATTGATCCCGAGTTGCGCCGAGCGGCGGGTCACCACCAGCGGGCCCAAGGACACGGGCCCCAGCTGCACCGGCCCCCAGCGCAGCAGCTCCCAGGCAAGGCCGCTGCGCACCGGCGGCGCCCCGGATCCAGGCTGGGTCGTAGGTTCCAGCCGCAGCTCCTCAGGGGGCCGCTGCAGGGTGGCCCGGCCGGTGCCGCCCGCCGGCAACAGGGACGTGAGCAGTCCCACGAGCACGGCCAGCAACAGCAGGAGCGGCAGGCTGCGCCGCCAGATCCGCAGGGACAGACCACTCACCAGGGTGAGCAGAAGCAGCAAACCCACCAGAGCCAGCCGCCAGAGGGGGCCGGCCAGGATCGGCGTCACCAGGAAGGCCACGGTCCAGGCCAGCTTGAGCCGCGGATCGATCCGCTTCAGCCAGCTGCCGCGGCCCGGGTCGCCGTCGTCCACGTACTGGCCGATCGGAAGCTGGCGCAGCCAGTCCATTCAGTGACCGCGATTGGTGGAACGGGCAAGCTCCTTTTCGGCATCGCGCTGTTGCTTGCCGCGCCAGAAGAGGCGGATGGGCGACCCCTCGAAACCGAGGCCCTCGCGAATCTGCCGTTCCACGTAGCGCCGGTAGGTTTCGCCGAAGAGCTTGGGATCGTTCACAAAGAGAGTGAAGCTGGGGGGCCTGGTGGCCACCTGGGTGCCGTAATAAATCCTCCCCTGGCGCCCGCCCCGGGTGGTGGGCGGCGAACGCCAACGCAGCGCCTCCTCCAGCACCTCATTCACCACCGAGGTGGTGACGCGGCGGCGGTGCTGCTCCACGGCCAGCTTGGCCAGGGGAAAGATCGCGCTCACCCGCTGGCCGGTGAGCGCCGATGTGAACAGCATCGGGGCCCAGTCGAGGAAATAGAGCTTGGCGCGCAGCTCCTTCTCCATGGCGGGGAGGGTGTGGCTGTCCTTCTCGATCACGTCCCATTTGTTCACCACCACCACGCAGGCGCGGCCTTCCTCCTCGATCCGCCCCGCCAGGCGCTGGTCTTGCTCGGTGACCCCATCGAGGGCATCAATCACGAGCACGCAGACATCGGAGCGTTCGATCGCCTTGAAACTGCGGTTGATGCCGAAGTACTCGGGCCCGTAATCCACGCTGCGGCGGCGACGGATGCCGGCCGTGTCCAACAGCTTCCAGGTGAGGCCCTCCCGCTCGATGGTGGTGTCGATCGTGTCGCGGGTGGTGCCGCGGATCGGGCTCACGATCGCCCGGTTCTCGCCGCAGATGGCATTGAGCAGGCTGGATTTGCCCACATTGGGCCGGCCGATGATCGCCAGCTGGACCGGCTCCTCGCCCTCCTCCTCCCTGGTGGCCGGCAGGAAGCTGATCACCCGGTCGAGCAGGTCGCCGGTGCCGGCGCCATGGATGGCCGAGATCGGGTGGGGTTCCCCCAGCCCCAGGCCCCAAAACTCCGCCGCCATCGAGAGGCCCTGGTCGGGCGATTCACACTTATTGACCGCCAGCAGCACCGGCACCCCCTGGCCCCGCAGCCATTCGGCGATCGATTGGTCGGCCGACATCAGCCCCTGCTGGCCATCCACAATCACCACCGCCACGGCCGCTTCAGCCAGGGCGAGGTTGGCCTGCTCGCGGATTTCCGGCAGGAATTCGCTGTCGTCGTCGAACACCAGACCGCCGGTGTCGACCACCCGGAAGGTGCGGTCGGCCCAGAAACCTTCCTGGTAGGTACGGTCGCGGGTGACACCTGGCTGGTCGTGCACAATCGCCTCGCGGCTCTGGCAGAGGCGATTGACCAGGGTGGACTTGCCCACGTTCGGGCGCCCGATAATGGCGACCACAGGCAGAGGCACGGACTTATTCCTGTAATTCATTCCTGACTACGACCCTACCTCGCACGGGGGCGAGCGCACTCCGCAGGGCATCTGCCGCAGAGGCCCGCCACAACCCCGCCGGGGGGTAACGGTGGACTTGAAAGCCCCGGCCCGGTCCTGCCATGGTCGAGCTGATCGCCAGCCTGCTGATCGACCTTTCGGAGCAGAAGCTCTACGTGGTCAACCCCCAGCACCAAGTGGTGCGCACCATGCCGGTGAGCAGCGGCCGGAGCAGCTCGCCCACCCCGATCGGCACCAGCAGCGTGCTCAGCAAATTCGCCAGCGTCACGATGCGGGGGCGGGGCTACGTGACCCCCGCGGTTCCCTGGGTGCTTTGCATCAATCCGGAAGCCACCGTGTGCCTGCACGGGGCGCCGTGGCAGGAGCGGGCGGGCGAACGCTTCGGGGTGCCCCGCAGCCACGGCTGCGTGAGGCTCCCCACCCGACAGGCCCGTTGGCTCTATGAGCACACTCCCCTGGGCACGCCCGTCACGATCCGGCCGTGAGGGCCATCAGCCCACCGGCGGATCGCCGGGATGGCCCTGCACCGGATCCGCTGGAGGCGCCAGCAGGGGCGGCAGGGGGCCCACCTCCGGCAGGGGATCGCCCCGCAGTGCCAAATGGGCTAGCAGCCAGTTCACAGCGGTGGCCCGGCGGGTGCGGCGAGGGTAGAGCTCGCCGATCCGGTAGCCGGCGAAGCCCAGCTGCTGCTTGAGGAGCTGCTTGTGCTCGGCGGGGATCGAGCGGGTGAGGCGCACGCTGGCCGGCCGGGTGGCGATCAGCTCGGGCGCCTCCGGGAAAGCCTCGGCCCACTCCGACGGCGTGGCGGGTCCGGCGATCCAGGCCCCGGGGCGCTCAGCGGCTGGTGCTGTCTGCGGCAGATAGCCCAGCCGCGGCCAGATCAGTGCGCACACGAAGCGATCACTAATGCGGTCGGCAAGCACCGCCTCCAGCAAGGCGCGACTGAGGGGGAAGGGATCGGAGGGTGAGGTAACAACCACGGCCGCTCGGGCTGAGGAGGAGGAGAATGGCACCGATGATCGCCTCTCCCCACGGCGCCAGCCGATCCGGCGAAGGCTCGGCCCTCAGCAGTGGGGCCGAGCCCGAAGGGACTGGTCCCATTGGCCGGCTCGATGGCAGACGAATCAACAGCACCCCCGATGGTCAAGCCGCCGCCAGAGCGGTCGTCAGCCCGATCGATAGCCAGCACGAATCCAGCAGTGGCAACCGGAACGCCTGCCGCGCCACCAGCGCCGGCCCGAATGCCGGCCAGCACCCCAGCGGCGGCGCCCCAACCGCCCAGGAGCAGACCGCCCCACCGGCTGCCCCCACGCTGAGCCCACCCGGCTGGCCCGGCCCCCTGCGGCTGGCCGGCAACGGGCTGGACCGCCAGCTTGCCTGCCGGGTGCTGCAGTCCCCCCTGGCCGGCGTCAGCGACCGGATCTTCCGCAACCTGGTGCGCCGCTGGGCGCCCGAGGCCCTGCTGTTCACCGAGATGGTGAACGCCACGAGCCTGGAGCTGGGTCACGGGCGCGACAAGGTGGAGGAGCTGGCCCTGGAGGCCGGGCCGATCGGGGTGCAACTGTTCGACCACCGCCCGGAGGCGATGGCGGAGGCCGCCCGCCGGGCCGAGTCCAGTGGCGCCTTTCTGATCGACATCAACATGGGCTGCCCGGTTCGCAAGATCGCCCGCAAGGGTGGCGGCAGCGGCCTGCTCCGCGATCCCGAGCTGGCGATGCGGATCGTGGCAGCGGTGGCCGGGGCCGTGCGGATTCCGGTCACGGTGAAGACCCGGTTGGGCTGGTGCGGCCCCAGCGCCGATCCTGTGGGCTTCGCCCTCGGCCTCCAGAACGCCGGCGCCCGGGCCCTCACCCTGCACGGGCGCACCCGCGAGCAGGGTTTTCAAGGCCAGGCCGACTGGGCCGCGATCGCTCGAGTGAAGCGAGCCCTCACCATTCCCCTGATCGCCAACGGGGATGTGAGCAGCCCGGAGGAGGCCCTGCGCTGCCTGGCCCTCACCGGCGCCGATGGGGTGATGGTGGGCCGCGGCACCATGGGTGCTCCCTGGCTGGTGGGCCGCATCGATGCGGCGCTCCGGGGCCAGCCGGTGCCGCCCATCCCCGATGCCAGCCAACGCCTCGCCCTGGCGGCCGAGCAGCTCGAAGCTCTACTGGAGACCCGGGGGGAGCGAGGCCTGCTGATTGCCCGCAAGCACCTCGGCTGGACCTGCCAGGGCTTCGCCGGCGCGGCGGAGCTGCGCCATGGCCTGATGCGGGC
Source organism: Synechococcus sp. UW140 (assembly GCA_943372025.1). Classification (GTDB taxonomy): domain Bacteria; phylum Cyanobacteriota; class Cyanobacteriia; order PCC-6307; family Cyanobiaceae; genus Cyanobium. The sequence continues at coordinate 20,458 of CALRXC020000027.1, forward strand.
CGGCACCCCGAAGGCAACCCGGGAGCTGCTGACCCAGGCGGCGAAAAGGCTCGGGAGCTCCCGCCCCTGAGGATCTCCAGGGTGCAGTGCCCGGGTGAAGTGACGGTGTTGCGATGCCCGATTCAGCGACGAGACTGCTGAACAACGCCACTGCTTCTCACCTCAGACGGGAATAGCCGGCATGAGGACGGATTCCAGCTGTTGCTGGCCGCATGTGATTCCAAGGAGCTGCACTGGATGCAATCACAGAGATGGGAGCAAATGGCCGGGCGTTCTCGGACTTGTTCAGTCCCTCCCTAGCGCTGGGCCAGGCCCACCAGATCGCGGCAACCGGTAATCGCCTGCACCGCCAGCAGCACCGCCATCAGGAAGGCGGCCGCCACATGCAGGCGGCGCAGGACGGGACGGTGGGCGATCTCGGGAGCCGCCGCCATGGCAAACAGCAACAGGCCGATCAGCAGCCAGCCGGACCAAAAATGGGAGGCCCAGAAGGCCGGCTGCAGAGGACTGTCAGCCAGCCGCCAGATCTCCGGCTGCAAGCCCAACAGCAGCAGGCCCCCCCAGGCCACCAGAGCTGCTGCGGCCCGGCGGCCCGGCCGGCGCAAGCGCCACAGGGCCCCACAGGAGGCCAGGGAAGCACCGCCAAGCGCGAGCAGTCGCACCAGTCGCTCATTCCCGCCAAGGAAAGGCAGGCCAGCCCCCTGGCGCTCCAGAAACGACCAGACCAGGGCGATCAACACCGCTACCACGGCGCCGGTGGTGACCCAGCGGCCGTGATCGGTGTGCTCCACCGGCACGGTGGGGGGCAGGGGATTGATCTGGAGCCGCCGCTCCCTCACCAATATCCCCAGCCTGATGGTGGCTCCCACCACGGGATACACAAACAGAATCATCAGGGCCGGATGAAGCAGGGCCAGCCAGTCGAGGGCGGTCATCACAGACCATCGGGGGAACCCGCGGTGGAACGCCCGTTCATGGAAGCACCGCCACCCCGAGCTGCTCCGCCAGCCAGCCGGCCTCGGCCGGCCGCAGGCCTCGCGCCAGGTGGGTGGAGGCTCCCCCGGCGGGGCAACGGGACCCGCACCCGGGCCAGCCTCGCGCCGGGGGGATAGGGGCTGCGGGAAGGGAGCCGGCGGTGGCGTGGCGATCCCTGCACCGGCGCCTGCAGCGACGCGGGCGGCACGACAGTGGCGCTTCACTTCAGAGCCGGAACAGCGAATCGCTCCAGAGGTTCTGGAGATCCTGCTGGGAATCGGGGGAGCAGGGGCGGGTGATCAGGCCATAGAAGAATCGTGGAAGCTGGCGCCAGTGCGGCGGTTTTCGTAACCGATCTGGAACGATTCGCCCCAGGGATTATTCATGATGAAGCCGCTGGCGTTGTAGCCGCTGATCACAATGTTGTAAACCAAAGGGTGAAATAGCCTTAGATGATCACCTGTCTTCCTCTGTCGAGGGAGGTGCGGCCGACCCGCAAGGGGAGACCCAGCCAGAGCCACCTCAGGGCAGCACCACCGGCCATCCCTGGCGGATCAGCAATAGGGAGAAATAGGGCATCTCCCCGGCGGCCACCGCAGCCGCCGGCGCCACCTCCTGGTCGGGCCAGCCCACACGGCGGGCGAAGAGAGCCTCCTCCAGCAGCCCACGCCGCTCCAACAGGGGCCGCACCCAGGCCCAGCGCTGGCCGAGCTTGAGCAGAGCCACCACCACGCACTCCGCCGCGGCCCGATCCAGCAGCGCCCCCAGGAGAGCCGGCTCCTCCGGGGTCGGGCGGATCAGCAGGCCCTCCTGCTGCAGGGCCAGGGGCCAGGCTCCGGCGGCGGCCGCCGCGGCCACGGCACTGATGCCCGGGATCAGGCGCACAGGGCAATGGGGATGGAAGCGGCGCAGGGCCAGCAGCACGTAGCTGCTGGTGGCAAAGAGCGATACATCCCCCTCGCAGAGCAATACCACCGACAGCCCGGCCGCCACCGCGGCTGCCAGGCGATCGGCGGCCTCCCGCCAGGCCCCTCGGCGGGGCTCCGCCTCAGCCGTCATCGGGAAGAGCAGGGGCAGGCGCTCCTGGTGGGGGGCGATCCAGGGGGCCGCGATGGTGGCCGCCATGCCGTCGTCGCCAGGGCGCGCCACCGGATAGGCCACCACCGCCGCGGCGGCCAGGGCCCGCACCGCGGCCACAGTGAGCAGCTCGGGATCGCCGGGACCCACTCCTACCAGGGTGAGGGCAGCACCTGCCGTGGTGGCGGGGGGGAACGGCTGGGGAGAGGTCACGCGGGCCGGGGCTTCGGCCCTTTCTAGGCTGGGCGCTTCCCCTGGGGCCTGCGGCCTGCCGATCGATGACCAGCCTGGTGATCCATTCCGCCGCTGGGGCGACCGATGCCACCCTTAGCGCCCACCCCCCCGAACCCAGGCACCTGGTGGATCCCGCCCTGATCGGGGCGGAGCTGGCGACGCGAGGCATCGGCTTCGAGCGCTGGCCTGCCCGCGTGGAGTTGGCGCACGACGCCACCCCTGACACGATCCTGTCGGCCTACGCCTTCGAGATCCGCCAGGTGCAGGCCACGGGCAGCTACCCCACGGTGGATGCGATCCGGCTCACCCCGGAGCACCCGGATCGGGAGGCGCTGCGGCGCAAGTTTCTGGCGGAGCACACCCACAGGGAAGACGAGGTGCGCTTCTTCGTGGAGGGCCGCGGCCTCTTCTGCCTGCACATCGGCGAGGAGGTGCTGCAGGTGCTGTGCGAGCAGAACGATTTTCTGCGGGTACCGGCGGGGACCCGTCACTGGTTCGACATGGGGGCGGCTCCCCGCTTCACCGCGATCCGCTTCTTCGACAATCCCGAGGGCTGGGTGGCCCAGTTCACCGGCGATGGGATCGCCGACCACTACCCACTCCTCGACTGAACTCCCAACTGGGCCCGACCCGGGGCAGAATCAAGCGCAGATCGAGCGGGGCTTGATCTCCACGCCGTGCACGGTGCCCGTGAGGCAGACCTCAAAGGCGCGGCTGCCCTCATCCATCACCAGGAGGGTGGGGCGATCCGGCCCGTCGCCCTCCAAGTCGAGCAGATCGCTGTAGTGCTCGCGCACCATCTGGAACAGGGCATCCTTTGCCGCGAAGTACTGCTCCTGGGCCTGCTTGAGGGCGGCATCGCGCTCCATGCAGATTCGAATCAGCTCTAGAACCTGATCCTTTCTTGCCATGGTGCTCGAGGGGCATGGGATGGCCCATCATCAAAGCTGGAATCCCTGCCGACAGCAACAGCAACGCCCGCCCCGGAGGGCCCGCCGGGACGGGGGTGAGGGGCCCTTAACTGTGCATGCGGGCTTCGCGATGGAGGCCATTGAGCAGCGCCGCTTCCGCCGCAGCCAGCTCAACCAGCCGGGCCGCCACCCGCTCACGGGGGAAGCGGCGCTCGCACAGCAGCCAGTAGACCCCGAAATGGCGCGCCTCGCTGGTCAGCAGGTCGCCATAGAGCTCCCGCAGCTCCGCATCCGGGCTGTGGGCCGCCAGCAGGGCCATGCGTTCGTGGCTGCGGGCCTCGATCAGACCCGCCACCAGGAAGCTATCGAGCATGCGATCGGGCTCCGATCGCCGCACCAGGGCGGTGAGGGCCGCGCCGTAGGGGGGAGCGGCCAGGGGCCGCAGGGGAATGCGGCGCCTGGCCAGCAGGGCCTGAACCCGCTCGAAGTGCTCCAGCTCCTCCCGGGCCAGCGGGCTGAGCGCCGCCGCCAGGTCGCTATCACCTGGGTAGCGGAACATCAGCTGCAGGGCCACGCCGGCGGCCTTCCGCTCGCAGTGGGCATGATCCAGCAGCACCAGGTCGGGATGGGCCAGAGCCTGCGCCAACCAGTCGGCGTTGCTGGGGGCGGCCAGCCAGCGCACCCTGGCGGCCACGCCACCGACGGGGGGCTCAGCGCCGCCGCAGGATTCCGGATCTGCAGGATCGCTCCTGCCATCCGGCTCGGCGTGCAATGGAGCAACGCCAGCGACGGGGGGCTTCAGGGGATCAGCTGCCGCAGGGGCAGCCGCTGGGTGCTGCGGGCCCGGTTCTCCGGCAACCGGGCCTGCCCCCGTGGAGCCGATGGCCACCATCAACCCACCCCGCCCCGGGCCTGCAGATGGCCCACCAGGCCATCGAGGGCTAGGCGGTAACTGGCGGGGCCGAAGCCGCTCACCACCCCGATGGCCCTGTCGGCTAGGTAGCTGTGGTGGCGAAAGGCTTCGCGGGCATGCACGTTGCTCAGGTGCAGCTCCACGTAGGGGATGGACACCCCCAGCAGAGCATCGCGGATCGCCACCGAGGTGTGGGTGAAGGCCCCAGCATTGATCAGGATCCCCGCCACGCCCTCGCCGGATTCAGCGCCGCGGGCGGCCTGGATGCGGTCCACCAAGGCCCCTTCATGGTTGCTCTGGAAGCTGGCCAGCTCCACCCCGAGGGCGACGGCCCGCTCTTGAAGATCCGCCTCGATGGCGGCCAGGGTGGTGGCGCCATAGAGACCGGGCTCCCGGAGCCCCAGCAGGTTGAGGTTGGGACCGTTGAGCAGGAGCAGGCGCATCTGGGCTACCGCGAATGACCCTGTGGCCGAAGGTACCGACACGATCGTAAGGAGCCCAGCGAGCGGCACTGCGTTCTGGGCAACGGCCAGGGTGGGAGGGACTGATCGCCGGATGGTCGGCTGGTAAGGTCTTGGAGTGTGGTTCGGGTCGGTGCCCGAGTGGTTAATGGGGGCGGACTGTAAATCCGCTGGCTCTGCCTACGTTGGTTCAAATCCAACCCGGCCCACCTTCCACATGCCCTTGTAGCTCAGCGGTAGAGCACTCCCTTGGTAAGGGAGAGGTCACGAGTTCAAGTCTCGTCAAGGGCTTCCTGGAAAACCAAGGCCCCAGGGATCCGGGCTCTTTAGTTTGTACTGATGGAAGGGGAGTTTGTACCGATGGTAGGGGCCCCGGTTCACGGCAACCACCCTGAGCCGCGGTTAGCCATAGCCTCCATGCCGTTGCCAACGAATCGTCGGTGGCGCCGATATCACCAGCCTGTTTCACCCAATCGACACGGATGGTTGGCTGTGCCAGGTGCCATCGGGATCAAGGTCAGGGCGAGAACGAGATAGCAGCTACCCAGCCTCGACTGCCGCCGGGGCCAGGGCCTGGCATCACTGCCGCAAACGTTGCAGCTGGGCCAAGTTTTGATCAATTTGGGGGGCCAGACAGATCAGCATGAACGCCACCAGCGGGAAGCTCACTTTGGAGATGAGCTGGGCAATCACCCGTGCCGGCTGAAGCTCAGATCAATTTCGCCTTGCGTTAAGGGCAATTCTCAGCCGCAATAGTGGTACCAGTGGCAGATCCATCGCAGGAAGCGGAGGAAGCAGCTAAAACAATCGATTTAGCCATGCAGATAATATTAGAATAGTGATCGCAGAGCTGTTACTGCAGAATAGTGGTCGCAGAACTGTTATCGATTGCATTGGCTAATCCACAGGTGACCAAGTCACCAGGTGGTCCAAGCTGCAGCGGACATTCATCGTAGGTGGACCATCCAAGAAGCCATCGGGCTTAAATCCACTGGGGTTTCCTATCTCGGAACCGATGCCGCCGAAACCGGCGCCACGCTGGATCGCTCTGGATCCTCGGGCAGCCCGCGCAAGCCCAAGGCCAGCCTGCGGGCCCCCAGCAGCAGGGGGTAGAGGCGCCGCGCCCGCACCGGATCGGCGAACAGGGCTGTGAGCACCGCCAGCAGGGGCCCACTCGGGGCCATCCGGGCGCAGATCCACTGGATCGCGGCGGCCCCATGGTGGATGCGCCCCCCCTCGAGCACGATCGCGCCGCGACTCAGAGGAAAGCCCCGGTCCGACAGCTGCCGCCGCATGCCATGGTCGCGGCGGCCATCGCAAACCTGCAAGCCGGGAATACCGCCGCGCAATTCGCTGAGGGCAGCAAAATGGCAACAGAAGGGACAGCCGCCATCGAACACCAGCAGCGGTGTGGCATCGAGGCTTGGCGGAGAATGGATCGGCACCACAGCGTTCACATGGCCTCCCAATCTCCACTCTGGCGCGGCCGGCGCGGCTGCCGCGGGGAAGGCTCCTTCCCCGGAGCCCCCAGCGGAGGACATCCTGGCAGCGCCCCACGACGATCCCCCCCCGCCATGGCCCGGGAGCTGGACCATGGGTTAGCCCAGAACCTCAACCGGGGGTTGGGAAGGGAATGGGCCCAGAATTGGGGCCGGGGCCTCCAACCGCTCATCTCCCTCGCCCTGCTGCTCTGCTGGCTTGCAGCAGCACCCGCCCTGGCCCAGGCCACCGGATCCGGCACCGCTAGGGCGGACCTGCCGGCCACCGCCTCGGCGGTGCGCTATCGCTGCGGCGGCGATCTCCTGCTGGCTCGAAGCGAGAACGGCGCGGTGGATGCGGTGGCGATCCCCAACACCAGCGCCGGCACCCAACCCGGCGCCTTCGTGGTCCTGGAGTGGCGCGGCATCAGCCTGCAGCTGCCCCGCACCAACAACGCCGGCGCCCCGAGCTACACCGATGGCCGCTGGTGGTGGAGCCTCGAAAATCCCGACCAGCCACGCTTCCGGCTCCGCCGGGGCGCCATCGAGGAGTTCCCCTGCAGCCGCGAACCCTGATCGCCGCTGGCCGCCTCAGGGCCGGGTCGTGGCCGTGAGCAGCCGGTCGGGCGCATCCCAGCTCCAGCGGTGCAGCAGCGGGGTGCCGGCGCCCATGGGCGGGATGAGAGAGACCTGTCTGGAACCGGATACCGTTGCGAACCATGGCTCGACCATTCACTGCGTAGAAGTCTGAGCAACCTGGTCGGCCTTTGCGGAGCAAGCTGGGAAACCAAGTGGCTCCTAGCCTGGTGGAGGCGGGATGGTAGGTAGCAACCCCCGTCGCTGCAACGGCGCCAGCGTCGCGAAGCGAAGACCCTCCACTCCATTCTCAAGAGTGCCGTTGCTGCGCAACTTGTTGATCAGCGTGGAGGTGGTTCCCCGAGACAGGCCGGCGATAGCGGCGATTTCATTCTGGGATATCGCTGGAATCGGTTGGTGCGGGTCGTCGGCTGGGCCATTGAGTCGAGCCAGATCGAGCAGCGTGGCAAGCAGGCGCGTAGTGGCATCCTCATGCATCAGCATGAGCCGCTCTCCCAACACTTTCAGGCGTTGGGCCTGTAAACCGGCGATAAGGGCTAGGGCGGTGGCACTGCTTTCCAGAGCTTCCTTCAGGGCCCCGTCGCGGAACTTCAACAGGGTGACGGCTGTGAGGGCCACCACGTCAACCGATCGAATGGGTTCTGGTGAGAGGAGGGCTAGGTCACCGATCAGCGCCCCTGAACCCATCAGAGATATCACCACCTCATCGCCAGCGAGAGTGAGGCTGCGGGCCTTGGCAATGCCTTCGACAATGACATAGGTCTCCGAGCCCCAATCGGATTGAAAAATTAACTGGTGGTTGGCCGGGATAGCCAATTGTCGATGATTGCGGAGAAGGCCCTCTCTTAAATCCTGGTCAAGCGCCTCAAGAATCTTAATTTGCGACGGGATTCGAAGCGGTTTACTAGAGTTAGACAAATTGTGGGCCTACAACTATTATAGTGGCAACTCTACCACTCCTAGATTGTCCTGGCCTATGGCGGGGGCGAATCCAACACTCTCTTGCCAGCGAAAGGGTGTGACGGGTAAAAATCTATGAGCCATGAGTAGTCTGTTCTAGGAGCGTTGGCGCGCCATTGCAATCTCCGATTTGGTTCGCAGGAAAAGCTCCTTTGCGTTGGACTTGCCGTTCGCCACCAAGCAAGCATGCTGATCAGCTTCCTCAAGGTGCTCCCAGATTGCCGGATGCGACGCCGCATCACTGCGGCTACTTTGGTGATTGCCGCCTGACCAGCGGCAGGGGCGTCATCTTTCCTGGCAGTCACCGCCACCGAGCCATTGCCCCTGGGCAGCCATATCTGCATCCCCCATCTAGGGAACTTATGTACCATCAGACCATGCCAACGAAAACTCTCAAAACATGCCTTTCCCTTATCGCGGCAACATCTTTTGCCGCTGTCTGCTCAGGCGGCGCATTGGCAAAAAATATAGATCTTGGATCCATCTGGAGCAATGATGTCGCGCAAAGGACGGCCGATTGCATTGTGGACAACAACGGAGGCTACTTCAGGGTGCTAATTGACGAAGCCAAGCAAAAATCAAACGGAGAGATATGCTATCCAGATATCAACCAAAATACCTGCATCCCAAAAAGAAAATGCATCAGGTTGGGATAGCTTTCTGAGCGCGGTCTGGGAACGCATTTGACTGAAGGCAAGGGGCAGGTGGAATACTCCATTTGCCCTATTTTATGATCTATTGATCAGATTTTTGGGTCATCATTCAGTGTAGGTCACGGACCGCTTTTCGATGTTGATTTCCGGGAGTGGGACGACATCTTCCCCAGTGGCTCCATGGCCAGTGGAGGCGGTGGACCCGGCTGGTGCACCACTGACACTTCATCGGGATCAAGGGCGAGAGCTAAAGGCAGAAAGCAGCTGCTGCAAGGATTTCCAGCGATCCGTGCGACCCGCCAACCTAATTGACGCGGGCGTCACGGCGGCCACGATCAACAGCAGAACAGGTCCAGCCAAGGGAGCCAAACCGGCGAAACGAAAACTGGCCCACAGGCTACGTTAATCTCGACGCGCAGCCAATTGGATTGGCGCACCGCGACAGGCATGGGCAGGGAGCACCAGCTGGAATCCATGGCCGCAGGAGGGAAGCAAACGCTGCGGCTCACCTGTCAACCTGATTGGCACAACCCATCATCCTGAGTGACACGGGACACCTGCGCCCAATGGCTTACTAACGCAAGATCAGCATGGCGTCAAATATCGGCAAGGCACCATCTGCCGCAGCCGATTGCTTACGGTCGGCACCACCCTTAGACAACAGGGCCGCGATGTCTGGGATTTTCCGGAGCAAGCCTGGATCGCCCAATCACCGCGGCGGGGAATCCCATCACTTCTGCCGGATCCCAGAGTCCAGCAGCAAGAGAGCAGCACTGCATCCCAGCCCGTTCAGCGATGCGATTGGGTGCGCGTTCGCGCAGAGATGCATCCGGAGCCCCAAATGGAGATACAATAGCTTGGCGAAGGCCTGGCCCTACTGCCATCTAGGCTTTTGCTATTAGAATGAAAATTAAATATCCCTAAATATTCGTGTCAATGTAAATGAGGTTCCTGAATTGATCCACCCCAAAATCAACAGGGACGGTCATTTTGCCCTGCCTGCATCGAATCGATCATTTCCAATAGCACTAGCAAATACAGCGCGAACTGCAACCTGAGCGTGTTATGCCGAACCTATCACGATGGAACTAGGATGTCGTTTTGCAATTGTTCTGGCTACCCTACTACCTGCATCAGCCTTGGCGCAGGTTACACCAGGTGGCTTTGGTACTCGGGTGAATGGCAGTGCCTTGGGTAGCTGCAGAGCAGGCAGTTGCCTGATCAACGGAGGCAGCAGAAGTGGATCAAATCTATTCCATCGATTCAGCCAGTTTGATACGAGAGGCGCCATTAGTGATGTCACGATTGATACGCATGGAAAGCAAAATTTAATTATTGGTGTCATAAATCAAGCCGGTACTCTGCTCAATAAGCCTCTTCGCCTTGGTTCCCCTGCGAACCTGTTCTGGCTCTCTCCAGGCGGAATCTGGCTCGGGTCTGGGGCAAGATTGCAAAATGTTAATAGCTTACTCCTCAGCACAGCGAGTGGCATGCGGATAGGTGGCAGAAGCTTCAACTTGTTCGCGAACAGCCCATGGCAAGCCAATCTCCCTGATGATCAGCCAAGCTTTAACTTCAACGCAATGAACCCGGAAAAGGTTGATCGCGTTGGCTTATCTGAGTTTGCGAGCAGTCAGTCAATTACCTTGGATGGCGTTGAGATTACTGTGGCCAACAATCTGCTAGTGGATGCTACCGGTGGAGATATTCTCACTAGGACAGGCGCGAGAACCAACCTCCAAGCAGGTCATTCCGTGATCATCTCTGGCCACAAGCTAGACTTGCAGGGATTAACTATAACAGCCGGAAGCCCAAAGGGGTGGGGCTTTGTTGACGTCCAATCGCATCCCATCGGCTCTGAGCAGGGATCGATACATGTGGATCGGGCGATGATCAAAGGGCAGGAGATCAGGATGACCAGTGGTGCAATATCGATATCGAATAGCAAGTTAGCGGCTCCCAAGGGTTTAATCCAACTGCAAACCACCAATACAGGAGGAGCACCCAATCAGCTCAACCTATTCAACTCCAGCTTAGATGTGGAGCCTCACTCCCTAGAAGACATCAAGGCTCCACGAACCCTCAGATCCTCCCAGCCAGACATCGCAACATCCATCCCGCGTCCTCTGATTGGTTTGATCTCTAGTGGGAGCATTAATGTTCGAGATTCGAAGCTCAATGCTTCTCTGGATCTCGCGTGGCTGCCTGGAGAGCAGCCGTTGATTGATGAAACCATGCGGCACTTATCGGAGGTTAGCGGAGAGATTGCACTCATTGCAGGCAACGGAGGCATTAATGTTCGATCCAGCCACTTCACAGCGGATGCCAGCCATAATATTGCCGGAAATATACAACTTAAGGCCAATGACAAGGATGCCTTTGGAGGTATAAAGGTGGCAGACTCATTTATTTCAGCCAGCTATGGAGTTGGCCAAGGATGCATCTTTATGAATAGCAATGATGGAATTAGTATCATCAATAGCCTTCTCAATTCATCCTCTAATCGCTATCCACTGATTGATCAAACGGGATTTTTTGATGATCGGGCCGAAAAGTGGACGCCATATTCTTTTCTGGGCGGCTATATTTCATTAACAAATAGCTCCACGCTGCGTCAGGTTGAGATTGAGGCCAGCCAGCTTTATTCGGTTAAAAATACTGATGGGGGAGGCTTGAAAAGTGCCCTCCTGAGCACGGGAGATACGTTTACGATAAAAAATGGGGAAAATCAAGATGTAAGTGTCAATGCAGGTAAATATGGCGCTTTAACTGCGTACCTAGAAGGCTATCAATACTATTACAGTGGCGGCCAAATTAGAATTGTCTCCAATGGAGGAATAAGTGTTAACAATACAGAACTCAATGCATCAAGCGGCTGGCCCAAGGCCAACCAACTGGAAAACACAGCAGGACTAATTGCCCTCGTTAATAACGGCAGTAGTGGCATCAATATACGCGATTCTTCTCTGATGGCGAAAACCGGCCCGCCCCTTAGACAAGTTGATAGCTTTTATCATCCAGGCGTTATTCTTTCATTCAACAAAGATGGCGAGACCCGATTTTCGAATGCACAACTGGACGTAAGCAGCTTAACAACTGACGTCCAATCGGTTTCGGATGTAAAATATCCAACGATTGTAATTTCTCCTAACACGATTTCTTTTGAGGGGCCTACATATATGAGCGCAAAGCCCGTCAAAAATCCGAAGGACATTCCCGATGGCGGCATTTTCATTTTAGCTCGCAACCAATCACCCAAGCTAGAAGCAGATCCAAGTCCGGTATACAACTACAGCAGGTTCACTCAAGAATTCCTTCAAGATATTACATACAAAAGCTTTGCCAAGCTCGACAAAATTTTGCTTGAGAGATTAAGCATTAATCAGGCAAAGCCCAACTCCACTCCACTGGAGTCCATGCGAATTCCTGTAAATTCCATCCCCAATCAAAGCATCCTTGCGACACCAACAATTCAGGAATCTACCAGAGCAAGTGATCAAGGTGATTCCGAAGCACTGTTGCTCAAGGCGCAGCAGCGCTCCTTGGAGGCGACTATTGAGAAGCTTGGATTGCCCACCAATTCAGGCAGGCTGTACAGCGTTCAAGATCTACAAGCTCGGTTGCTCCTTGCGCAGCAGTTTAATTCACCAACAGTAGACCCCAGAAGCAAGTCTTACCCCAAAAAGCCGCACTACAACCCAGCTATTCTGCACCTACAACGAGATGAGCAACCCACCGGCAAGTCGCGAATCAGCGCCATTCTCCTCAGTGCCCAGGGCGCACCAATCACAACTAGCATTGAGGTGGCCCAGGCGAATCTTGATGGTTGGATCAGAAGCTTCCAACGCCAACTCAGCCGCCGTTCAGCACAGCCACAACTCTTCAAGGATCCAGCCCAGCATCTCTCCCGGATCCTGATCGAGCCCCTGCTTCCCTATCTTCGTGAGCAGGGAATTACAGCCCTATTGATGGAAGTGGATCGTGGGCTTCAGGCTATCCCCTATGCCGCTTTGCCGATAGGGGATAGCTTGTTGGGTGATTCTTACGCTATCACGCTTACACCATCGCTTGGCCTTGTAGATCTTGATCCAGCCCAGCGGTCCATGCTCAGCCAACCGAGTCACAGCCGCCAGTTGCTGCTGGCTGGGGCCAGCCAATTCACCAACGGATTGGAGCCCTTGCCGATGGTGCTCCAAGAGCTCATGGCGGTGGCGCAGGTCTACCCATCCACCCTGCTTTTGAACGATGCCTTCAGCACCGCAAGTCTGATGGACAACGCCCTGAACCCGGGGTTGCGCCAACTCCATATCGCCACCCATACCGATTTCCGCCCCGGACAAACCAGCAGCGGCTTGCTTTACACCCCAAAGACGCCCCTAAGCCTGACGGAACTCGGACGCCACCTGCGTTCCCGCAGCAGCAGCAGCCCCTTAGATCTGATCGCCCTGAGTGGGTGCGTCACCGCATTAGGCGATGAGCAAAGTGAACTGGGCTTTGTGGGCATGGCACTTCAAGCCGGAGCCCGCAGCAGCCTCGGCACCCTCTGGGAGGTGGATGACACCGGCACTGCAGCCTTCTTCATTCAGTTCTATCGTTATCTCAAGTTGGGCCTGGCCAAAGATCAGGCACTTCAGGCAACCCGGCAGGCTTTTCTGCGCGGCGAGGTGCAGCTCCAGGGTGATCGCCTCGTGGGCCCCAACGAGCTGATGGGCACTGCGAAATCGACCTTGGTGAGCGGACTCTCCCGGGAAGAGCAAACCCTCTTCTCCCAAGGCCTCACCCATCCATATTATTGGGCCGGCATGGTTCTCTCCGGCAGCCCCTGGTAATCCCACTGCTTGCCAACCCTTTTTGTTCGTTACGGCATGTTGCCCTTTCTTGCCCAGTTGATTGCACCTCCGCTGCAGCCAGGGCCGGTGCGATTGCCAGGGGCAGGGCAACAGCAAACCAGACCGGCCACGCCTCCCCAGCTCAGCCCCAAACCCGAAACCACACCTCTGCCTGCGGCCCCAAGCACCACTGCCGCCGCACCTGGCGTACGGGGCTTCAATCCCTATAGCCCCGCGGAGCTCACCCGAATTCTGGGGAACTGCCTCAGCACCAGCGATCCAGCTGCGGGCCTCACCAATTGCACCACTGCCCTCAGCTCTCGTCTGTTTGCCGATGGCTACATCAACAGCCGCGTCATTCCACGACCAAGCCCCCCCCCCGGCGTCCTGGAAGTGGTGCCTGGCAGGATCGAAACAATCCAGGTGGTGAGCTCCAATGGGCGGCTGCAGCGGCGGTTGCTGCTGCTTATGGGGCCTCTTCAGGGCAGTGTGCTGCACCTGCCCAAACTCACGGCCACCCTCAGGCAGATTCAGCAGCTCTCCGGCGTGGGTCTGCTGAAAATCAACCTCAACCGAATCGGCGAGGATTCCAGCCGGGCCCTGCTTCTGGTGACCGCTGAACCAGGCGCCCAGCCGCTGCAGGGTGAAGTGGCCCTGCGCAATGACGGCAACGGTGGTAGCGGCCAGTTCCGAGGCCTTACCACCTTGGTTCAAAACAGCGCCCTGTTCAATGGCGACAGCCTGCTTCTGTTCGGTGAACTCAACACGGATTCCGATCCCGAGCTCGGCTCCCTGAGTGGGTCACTCAGCTACACGCTCCCCCTGCTCGATCAGCTCAGTCTCACCACCGCCTTTGGAGCCAGCCGCCGCAACCTGGTGGAGGCGCCGTCGCCTATCCACGAGCTCAGCTTTCGGCAACTGCAGGTGTACAGCCAGCTGGATTTCACCCTGCACGAATCACTCCAGGATCGCTGGTCTGCCTTTATGGGCCTCAGCGCCAATCGCAATGATGCCTACTTAAGCGGCGAAAGCTTCCCCGCCATCGTGGGTGGTGGCGATCAAGGCTGGTTGCGAACGGGCTTCGCCCGCCTCGGCCTGGGGTATGCCCGGGCGTCGGGCCCGCTGGCTTTCAACGCCAACCTCTACGGCCTGCAAGGCATCGGTGCGATCAGCACGGCAGCGCAACTCCAGGAACTCAACTTCCTCGGCATTGTGCCGAACCAGTCCCAGGCGATCGGCTCCCAACTCGCTACCTCGTGGCAGCTGGCGCCTCGCTGGCAACTCGAGCTGCGGGCCGCGGGCCAGCTTGCCTTCGCCGCCCTGCCCAATCCGATGGGGTTCAGCATCGGCAGCGACAACGGCCTGCGAGGTCTGCCAGGGCAGGTGGTGAGCGGCGATAGTGGTCTGCTTGGCGCCGCCGAGCTCGCCTGGTTGCTGTGGCGGGGCCCCAAAGATGTCCTGCAGCTGGTGCCGTTCATCGGAGCAGGCAAAGTGTGGACCGAGGTACCCGGCGCCACCCTGAGCGAGAGCGCTGGTGCCGGCGGGGTCCTGCTGCGTTGGAGCCGCGGCCGCCACGGCGAACTGGAACTCGGTTGGGTGAGGCAGTTCCAAAGTGGCTCGCCGGCCTTTTGGGATCAATGGATCCTCGGCAGCGGGTTGTACACAAAAGTGGTCTATCGCTTTTAGTGGCCATTTCGTTGCCCGGTTCTGGCCGCCGCCTGGCTCGGATCTTGCGGCAGTTCATGCCCTACGCGGCAGCCCTTAGCTTGCTGCTGATGGTGCGCCAGAGCCGCCTCAGCGAGCGACTCAATCTGTTCGCCTACGACCTAGCGGTGCAGCTGCGGCCGGCCCCCTCCGGGGCAAGCACAGCTGTGCGGATGATCGGCATCAACGAAGCTGACCTCCACCGTTATGGGCCGATGGTTCCTGATCAGCTGCTGGCCGATGCGGTGGAACGGCTCGATCGGATCGGGGTGCGCGCCATCGGGCTTGATATGTTCTGTGGCCAGCCTGTGGGTGATGGCTGGCAGCGGTTGAGGCGGTTGGCTGTAACCAACCCCAGGCTGGTTTCTGTCTACTTCGAGCTCGACGCCAAGCAGGCGATCCCCGGCACCCCAGCTAACCGCCAGGCCTATGCCGACATCTATACCGATCCCCAGGATGGCCTGGTGCGGCGCGATCTGCTCCACATCACCGGAGAGCGGCAGCAAGGAAAGGCCTCTCTGCCGATGCGGATGCTGCAGATCGCCACAGGGCAAAACCAGCTGCTGAAGAGATTGCAGCAGCACCCTGCCAGCCTGGCTGACCTTGAATCAGGAGCGGGAGGCTACCTGCCGGAAACAAATGTGAGCGCACCTGGCTACCTGCAACGCATGCTCCCGTATCACCAACCGGGAAGTTTCCCCAGCATGAGTCTGAGTTCCCTACTGGAGAAGAAATTGAGCCCATCCCAGGAGAAGCAGCTGCGAGGCACCCTGGTACTGATTGGGGTGGTGGCACCCTCCAGCAAGGACAACTTCACCGTTCCCTTCAGCCAATGGAGGCAGGGCGAAAGGCGTTTTACCTTCTCCGGGGTGGAGATCCACGCCCACCGGCTGGCCGCCTTGCTGGCCAATGCTGACGGTCGGCCGCTGGGGTTCCAGGCAGCGCCGAGCCTGGTCAATAGGTTGGTGCTGGTGGCCGCAATCGTGGCTGGGGTGATCGCAGGTGAAGCGGTTCCCAGCCTGCGCCGCAGCCTCGCGGTGGTGGCTGCTGGGATGGTGCTGGCGGTGGGAGCAACGGCGGCATTACTGGCGCTGGGGGTTTGGCTGGATGCGGCCCTACCGCTGGTGGCCTTTGCGCTGATGGCCGCAGCCGCCTGGAGCCGCCGCGGCGCCAACCAGCAGATCAAAGGGCTTGCCCTGGAAAGCGAAGGCCGGACGATGCGCAGCCTGTTCGATCGATTTGTATCCAAACAAGTGGCCGCTGAACTGCTGGGAAAAAACACCACCACAGCACCGCCGTCAACGGAGCTCCGCAACGTGACGGTATTGATGAGCGATCTGCGGGGTTTCAGCCTGCTCAGCCAGGATTACCATCCAGACCTGATGGTGCGGCTGCTGAATAATTACCTCGCAGTGATGTTTGAAGTGGTCGAAGCCTATGGCGGCACGATCGATGAGGTGTTGGGTGATGCGATTCTGGTGTTGTTCGGTGCCCCCCATCAGCGCCACGACCATGCCGAAGCCGCCCTGGCCTGTGCGCTCGCCATGCAGCTCGCCATGGAAAGGGTGAACCAAACCAATGCCTCCCAGGGGCTACCACTGCTCGAGATGGGCCTTGGGCTTTGCAGCGGTGATGTGGTGGCCGGCACGATCGGCTCACAACAGCGGGCGAAGTATGGCGTGGTGGGTGCGGCTGTGAATCTGGCGGCCCGCATCGAAGCGTTAACCGTGGGTGGCGAGATTCTGGCGGCGGAATCCACGGTGCATGCCGTGGCAGCGCCACTTCGCATTGATGCCGAGTACCGGGTGGAGGTGAAGGGAGCCAACGAGCCCTTGCATGTGTTTTCGGTTGGAGCGATCGCCGGCTCCCATAACCTCGACTTGCCCATCCCCGGTCCAGGCCCCCATGCGTTGAAGCAGCCCCTGGCGATTGCTTACGTCATCCTCCAGGAAAAGCAGCGGCAAGGTTCACCGCGGCCCGCGGTGGTCACGCACCTGACCGAACGGGAAGCCTGGCTTGTGCTGTCCGAGGAAAACCTAGCTCTCTTTGACAATCTGGCAATTAGCTTTTCAGGGATCAGCGGCGAGGCCTATGGCAAGGTGCGTGAGGAGCGCAATGGCAGCTTTCGGATTGTGTTGAGTTGGATCCCGCCAGATCTCAAGCAGCTGATCAACTCGCTTGGGGCCAACTGATTCACCAAACCTGGGGCTAGCTGGATTCCCGAGCTGGGTACTACCTGATCCCCAAGGACTGAAGCGACAGGGTTTCGCAAGAGACCGGTAGTTGGGCGGGCAACTTCGTAGCCCACTCGTTCACTTGAAAGCCAAAGGCCTCGAGCAAGCCTTTGGTGTTGGTGATCCCTCCGCAGACCTTGCTTAGGTCTTTCAACGCCTGCTGGCTCCGTTCTGCGCGCGCCTGCGGGCTGCGAACGGCAAAGCTCTTGAGGCTGGGGCTGGGATCCAGGAGCGGTTCCGCCACCAGGGTGGTTCTGGTGGGGGGCTTGTTGGGCTGGCAGGTGGGAAAGCTTTCCCAAACCAGGGGCTGCTGCAATACAGGCCGATCCGCTTCGGGCAATTGCAACAGCCGCACCCCCACCCCTTGAGCTGGCAGCACCTGCCCTCCCACCGGATCGCCCGCCAGCGTGGAGAACGCCACAGCCATCGCGGTGGGCTGGGCAGAGGGGCCCTGCAACAGAGCGATCAAACGGCTGCTGCCCGGATTGAAGCGATTGCTGGGCGGCACCAGCTGGACCCAGAGATTGAGGCAGGTGCCCCGGGTACCACCGGAAGAGCGGCAGCAGATTGTTTGCTTAGCTTCCTTGGCCAGCACGGCTGGCCCGAACCCCAGACAAAGGCCAAGCGCTAGAGGCTGGATTGCCCGCAAACAAGAAGCCACTGGAAAAGCCAAAAAGCCGAATCGATTGTACGGATACGAGTGATACAACCTTAGCCAATCTGACGCATCCCTTCGTTTCCATCGGCCATCGCATCGAACGATGCCCACCGGAAAACGACCTGAACGGCGCATTCCCAGGACTGATCCCAACACCAGATCGATCAGAGCCCCTAGATGTCGACCGCTTGCCGGGCTCAAACCGTGGCTTGCTATAGCTCACATCACGCTGTCATCACTATGACAGTTGCCGATTACATGCGTGACAGCATCAAGCGACGCAATAGATCAAGGTATAGAGAAGGAGAGGGAGATCCTTTCCCCTTGTTCCCGTTACCAACAGAGCTCTTGCCATGACTGTTTTCAGCACGGAACCATTGCGACCCAGCGACCACCCCCTTCTTCACACTTGGGCTAGTACACTCTGGGGAGTTCGCACAGCCAACTACTCATCCTCCGACAAAACGGTGTCGCTAGGCATCACCTTTGCCAACATTTCATATGGCACTAAGGCTGTGGTGGCCAAAGCCGGCGGAACTGGGCAAGAAAACATCTGGTTTCATCGGGTGCTAGGCAGCACTCTGGCGGGGGACAGGATTGATTTTTCTTCCCTCGATCCGCGGAGCATGTTTGTTGGTTATTCACCCACAAGCCCCCTCGGAGTGAAAGTGAATCTCGGCACGGGCTCGGTGGGCATTGGCTCGAATTCGTCTAGTGGAGGAACTCTATCCTGGGGCTGCCTGGTCCAGAACTTTGAAGATGTGGCCGGGAGTGCCTTTCACGACATCCTGATTGGCAATACCGATTCGAACAAGTTTCTTGGTGGTGCTGGAAACGATACGCTGGATGGAGACGCTGGCGACGATACGCTGGATGGAGGCGCTGGCGTCGATGTACTGACCGGAGGGTCAGGCAATGACCGATTTATTCTGGCAGACCGTGGTGATTTAAATGCTGATAGCATCACAGACTTCAAGGCTTACATGGTTAGGTCACAGCCAGGTCGCAACACCAATAGCCTGGTCGTCTTTGATAGGGACGGTGGAGGGGGAATCTTTATCCCGCCCCCGCCAGGTGGTGTAGTGAATCCCCTCTTCACCACCATTGAAAACAAAGGCAACACCAAGCTGCTGAGGCGCAACGAAGGCATTGCCGAAGGCAATGCCTTCGTGGAGTCCGGCGCTGGCACGCCGCAAGAGATCACTGTCCCCTGGGGTCTCAGCTCGACCGGCAGCGACAGAGGCGAGTGGGAGATGCTGGCCGCTGAAAAGATCGGCGACACCAACCAGGTCCTCTGGCGCAACAACACCTCCAGCTTCCTCCACATCTGGAACCTCGATGCCAACTGGAACTGGCAAGCCTCCAGCGGCGCCGATGGGTTCAACACACCCAGGGCCTGGGAACTGGAAACAATCTTCCAGGTGGATGGCAACAGAGATGGCATCACCGGTGCCCCCTTCACCACCCTGGAAGCCCAGGGCGACACCAAGCTGCAGAGCCGCGGCGATGGCAAGGCCTTCGTGGAGTATGGCGCTGGCATGCGCCAGGAGATTTCCTCCCCCTGGAACAGCCCCGCCGGCAGCGACAGCAACGAGTGGCAGATGTTAGCCGCTGAAAAGATCGCAGGCACCAACCAGATCCTTTGGCGCAACAACACCGCCAGCTTCCTCCACACCTGGAGCCTCGATGCGAACTGGAACTGGCAAGCCTCCAGCGGCGCCGATGGGTTCAACACACCCAGGGCCTGGGAGCTGGAAACAAGCTTCCAGGTGGATGGCAACTACGATGGCATCATCGGCGCTCCCTTCGAAGATGATGGCTTGATCTTGGCCAATCGTTTGGATGAGGGCTTGGTTGGAGCCTCGGCGGCTGGGATCAAGGGCCTGACATTTTCTGGGGGCAATGGGGTCGGGAATACCCTGGCGCCCACGTCGTTCTTCAAAGGCGCCGGGATGGATGGAGCGTCCTTTGGCGCGGCAGCGGGGATCTTCGTCAACACGTCCAGTGGTGATGTGTTCTACAACGATGCCAAGGAGGCGGGCAGTTATCTGATCGCCAGGCTTGGAGCTGCAGGCGTGGCGGGTATTTCCGCCAGCGATTTCCTGCTTGGCTGATCCATGCGCACTGACGGTTTCCATAACCGCTGACCCCAGCTGAGGCATGTCAAACCGCTGGAGGGTGCCAACGTCGCACGTGTGATCTGAGCACCCTCCCTAACGGTGCGCTTGGTGTCCAATGTTCATGCCCCGGTGCCGAGTAGACAGGCCAAACGACTCACCTACCGCTGCAGGGGGGTGAAACAGACCCAGCTGGCGGGCCAAGGCCCCCGCCGTCTCCCGGGCCTCCCGGCTGAAGTGGATCGGCGCGGACCGAATCCGATTCGCCCGCAGCAAGGGATCGACCCCATCCCAGCTCCAGCGCGGCACTACCGGGGAACCGGAGGGGAGCCGGCGGGGGGAGGGCGGACCTGCGCCTGCGGGTGGCGGGAACAGGACCATCGCGGAACAGGCGCCGAAGGATCCCCCCAATCTTGAAGCCCGTGATTCCTCACCCGCCAGCCCCAGAGGCTCCACAGCGCTGCCGCCACCATCAGGATGGGACGCTTAAGGAGAGTGGAGCAGCGTGTCGGACCGTGGCCCCGGGCCCGAGCGAGGGTCTTCGATGGGTCGCTGCAGGCAGGGCTGGCGCGGCTGGCGACCGCACCGGGGCCTGGCCCTGGCCTGGCTGGCGATCCTCCTGCCGCTGGGCCCTCCCGCCCTGGCCAGCCGGCCGGATGCCGCCGGCGCCTCCCTCTGCGTGATCACGCCACGGATCACCGACCCCGACGGCCCCCTACCGGCGGCGCTGGTGGCGGTGAGCCGGCCCACCCTCTTCGTGGTGGAACCCCTGAGCGAGCTGCAGATCCTTGAGGGGAACCGTCTGCTGTGGCGTAAGGGCCCGCCGGCAGGCAGCACCCGGCCAACGGCGGGGGCCCGCTTCGGAGCGCTCCCCACCGGCACGATCGAGGGTCCCGTTCCCTGGCCCCTGGAGCCGATCCGCCCCGGGCAGGCCCTCACCCTGCGGCTGCGGCCGCTGGAAGGCGGTTCCACCGCCTACGCCGTGGTGCGCCTGATCGGCTCCCCCGCCAGGCAGCTCGCCCGGGGCGACGCCCTGCTGGCCAGCCTCGGCCGCGATCCGCACCGCTGGCGCCTGGCGGTGGAGGCGGCGATGGAGCGGGGTGATCTACCCCTGGCCTCAGCCCTGCTGTTCGCCTTCGAGGGGCCCGGCGCAGCGGATCTCGATGCCCTGCGGCTCACTGTGATCCGCCGCAGCTGCCAGCCACAGGATGGCCTGCCGCGCCGTGGCAGCCGACTCGATTTGATGGCACCCAATGAGCTGGTGCTCGCTCGTGCCATCCCGCAGCCCAGGACAGGCCTGGGGGCGAGTGGCCAGGTGGCTCCCCGGTGCCCCCACAGCCGCGGCGGGGCCTGGTTTCTGCCAGCGTAAACACCGCTTCCTTCCCCCATGACCCCCGGCATCCCCGCCAGCGCCCCCGTCAGCGTCGGCGACCCAAGAGCTGACGGCATCTCCAGGGCCCACGGGGGCGGCCCCACCAGCCCGGAGCTGGCGGTGCCGATCAGCACCATGCGGACCGCGGTGAGCCGCGGCGACACCCGGCCCCGCTCCTGGCGCACCGACCAGCTCGACCGCCTCGGCCGCCTGCTCAGCGAGCACGAGGAGGAGGTGATGGCCGCCCTCGCCGCCGACCTGGGCAAACCGGCCACCGAGGCCTACTTCGAACTGGTGGCGGTGCGGCATGAGCTGGCCCACACCCGCCGCCACCTGGCCGGCTGGATGCAACCGCAGCGGATCGGCCTGCCGGCCTGGGCCCAGCCGGCCAGCGCCCGGGTGGTGTGCGAACCCCTGGGCTGCGTGCTGATCCTCGGCCCCTGGAACTACCCCTTCCAGCTATGCCTCCATCCCTTGGTGAGCGCCCTGGCGGCCGGCAACACGGCCGTTCTCAAGCCCTCCGAGCACGCCCCGCGCACCGCCGAGCTGATCGCCCGCCTCATTCCCCGCCATTTCGCGCCGGAAACGGTGCAGGTGGTGCTCGGCGATGGCCAGGTGGCGGCCGCGCTGCTGGAGGAACGCTTCGACCACATCTTCTTCACTGGCGGAGAACGGGTGGGATCCCTGGTGATGGCCGCCGCGGCCAGGCAGCTCACGCCGGTGACCCTGGAACTGGGCGGCAAGAGTCCCGCCATCGTGCTGGCTGACGCCGATCTCGATGTCACGGCGCGGCGGCTGGCCTGGGGCAAGGGCCTCAATGCCGGCCAGACCTGCGTGGCCCCCGACCACCTCCTGGTGGTGCCCGAGGTCCGCGAGCCCCTGGTGGCGGCGATCAAGAGGGAATTCGAGCGTCTCTATGGCAGCGATCCGCTCACCAGCCCCGACCTCGGGGCGATCGTGAACGAGCGGCGTTTCGACCACCTGGGCGGCCTACTGGAGGGGGCTGCCGGCCGGGTGCTGGCGGGCGGCCAGACCGACCCAGCCCGGCGGCGGATCAGCCCCACCCTGATCGCGGTGGAGAATCCCGATCACGATCCCCTGATGCAGGAGGAGCTGTTCGGCCCCCTGCTGCCCCTGGTCACGGTCGCCGACCTGGAGGAGGCGCTCCAGCGGGTCCGCCGGGGTGCCAAGCCCCTGGCGCTATACCTTTTCAGCCGCAGCCGCGGGGCCCAGGAGCGCCTCCTGGGCACCACGAGCTCGGGCAGCGTGGCGTTCAACGATGTGGTGGTGCAGGCCGGAATGGTGAACCTCCCCTTCGGAGGCGTAGGGGCCAGCGGCATGGGGGGCTACCACGGCGAAACGGGATTTCGCACCTTCTCCCACCGCCGCAGCGTGGTATCGCGCCCGTTCCGCTTCGACCTGCCCTTCCGCTACCCCCCCTACGGCAACCGACTCGCGCTGCTAAAGCGACTGCTGGGTTAGCGATTGCTGCAGGGCTGCGGCATCCAGACCCGATTCCGGGAAACTCATCCGCAGGGGGGCTGGGCGAGCCCTTGCGGGGCCCTTAACGTGCCGCCATTGCCTTTCCGGGTGTCCATGCGCCGCTCCCTCGCCGCCCTCGCCCTTGCCCTGGTGCTGCCGCTGCCGGCCCTAGCCGGAAATGTCACGGTGAAACCGGGCGAGACCCTCTCCGAAATCGCCGACCGGCTCGGCATCAGCATGAAGCGGCTGATGGAGCTGAATGGCATCAAAAAGGCCGACCACGTGGAGGTGGGCCAGAAGCTGAGGGTGCCTGGCCCGGCGGGCTCCAGCAGCCGCTCCTCCGGAGGCGGCAGCGTGGCCACCGGCCGGGTGACCGTGCGGGAAGGCGACACCCTCTCGGACATCGCCGCCCGTCAGGGCATGAGCCTCACCCAGCTGATCGCGCTCAATCGTGTCAGCAGGGCCGACCACGTGGAGGTGGGCCAGACCCTCAAGGTGACCGGCAAGGTGGCGACAGCCCCCGCACCAGCCCCGTTCCGCAAGGGCTCCAATGTGCACGTGGTGCGCTCCGGCGAAAGCCTCTCGGCGATCGCCGAAGGTTATGGGATGCCGATGAGTCGCCTGGTGGCGATCAATGCCATCAACGATCCCGACCACGTGGAGGTGGGCACCCAGCTGAAGCTCAAGGGGGAACCAGCGGCGCCCCGATCCCGCCCCGTGGAGGCCGCCGCTCCCCGGCCGACTCCGGCGCCAGCCCCCCGGGAGCAGCCGCTCCAGGCCGCCGCTCCCCGGCCGGAACCCGCCGCGGCAGCCGAAGTGCCGCAGGCCAGCCAACCGGTGGTCACCCAGGCGATCGCCAGCGCCAGCAGCGCCACCTCCCCAGCCGCCGCCTCCTGGCAGCAGGCCACCCCGGCGGCGATCGCCAACCAACCGATCACCCCCGCCGCCACCCCAGTGGCGGCCCCGGTCCGCACGACCCCCGTGGCGAGAACCCCAATCGCCGCCGCCGCAGCGGCGGCCAACACCCCGGAGGCGGCGGCCGTGCCCACCCCCCGCCCGAGCACCGCGGCAGCGAGCATCAATCCGCGCCCCGTGGCCCCGCAAACCCGAACACCGTCGCCGGCCGCTGCCCAGGCCAGCGCGCCAGCCACTGCGGTGGCCACCAGCAGCTGGCGCCGCTACGGGCCCCTCCAGGTCGACTGGTCGAACTGGCAGCCGATGGGCGGCAGCCTGGTGGCACCGATCCTCAATGCCAAGGGCGACACCCTCTACCTGGCCATCAACTGCGGCGCCCGCAAGATGAATGCCACCAGCGCGGCCGGCGACTGGCGCACCTGGGATGATCCCCAGGCCGACTTTGAGCGGCGGCTGGTGAACGATCTCTGCAGTAGCCGGGGCTGAATCCGAATCAGGCCAGCTTCGGCTCGGAGCTGATCCGCAGGTACGGAGCGGGCCCCGCTCCCCACACCTGACTCTCAGGCCGCCCAGTGCAGGGGCCAGGGATCCCGCAGGTAGTGCTCGGCAACAGGCCGCAGCCAGAGCCGCTGGGAGCCATCGTCGCTCTCGCTGAGCAGCTCCTCCTGCACCAAGCGGCGGGCAAGCCAGGCCCAGCGCCCCTGATCGAGGCCGGATCCATCCGCCAGCTGCTCTGCGAGGCTGCGCAGATCCCGCCCACGGCGAGCCTCCAGGGCCTGGAGCACCATCTCCACCTGGGCCGACCAGTCGGTGGCGCGGGAGCGGCGCTGGCAGCTGTCACAGCGGCCGCAGGGGGGCACCAGTTCCCCCACCGCCAGGAGCAGGGCCTGTTCCCTGCAGACGTCTCCCTCCGCCACCGCCTCCATACGGCGCAGTTGCCGCTGGGCCTGTTCCTGACGCAGTCGTTCCGCCTCCTGGAGTGCCTCCGCTCCCGGCTGCCCCGAGGAGCGGATCGCCCAGCCCAGGCTCACCCGGTCGGCCGGATCGAAGAACACCAGGCAGCGGGCCGGCAGACCATCCCTACCGGCGCGGCCGGATTCCTGCAGGTAGCCCTCGGGACTGGCCGGCAGATCGAGATGGAGCACCAGACCCACATCGGGGCGATCCACCCCCATGCCGAAGGCCACGGTGGCCACGAGCACCGGTGTGGGGTGGTCCTGGAAATGCTGCAGCGCCAGCTGGCGGCTTTCGGGATCCAGGCCAGCGTGATAGGCGATCGCCTCGATGCCAGCCCCCCCGAGCCGGGTGGCCCATTGCTCCACCGAGCGGCGGGTGCGGGCATAGATCAGCACGGCGCCCCGGGTCCCGTGAACCGCCTCCAGCACCTGGGGCAGGGGATCGGCAGGCCGCAGGACCATGCCATAGGTGAGATTGGGGCGGCGGGCCGAACGCACCTGCACCAACGGGCTGCGGAGCTGGAGCAGGCGGATGATGTCGGCCCGGACCTGGGGCCCTGCCGTGGCGCTCAGGGCCACCAATGGCACCCCGGGGCAGAGGGAACGGAGATGGCCCAGACGCCGGTAGTCGGGCCGGAAATCGTGGCCCCAGGCGCTGATGCAGTGGGCCTCGTCCACCGCCAAGGCCACCAGCTGACCCGCTTCGATCACATCCTCGAGCAGCTGGCGGGTGGCCTCCGCCTGCAGGCGCTCCGGAGCGAGATAGAGCAGGCGCAGGCGGTGATCCCGCAGGCGCTCCAGCAGCTGGCGGCGCTCCTGGGGGGGGAGGCCCCGGTGCAGGCAGGCGGCCGCGATGCCGCGGCGCTGCAACTGACTCACCTGGTCCTGCATCAGGGCCACCAGGGGCGAGACCACCACCACCAGTCCCTGGCGCACCAGGGCCGGCAGTTGATAACAGAGCGATTTGCCCGCCCCGGTGGGCAGCACCGCCAGGCAGTCCCGACCGGCCAGCAGCGCCTCCACCACGGCCCGCTGGCCCGGCCGGAAGCTCTCCCAGCCGAAGTGCCGCTGCAATGCCTGGGCGAGCGGATCGTCCGGCACCGTCAGCCCCCATCCCTGGTGTTGATGGCACCCTACCCGCCCCCAGGGGTGGCGGCGCAGAGGTTCCTCCCGGCAACCAGCGGGAACCTCAGCCGGGCCGCTCCCGCCGTTCCGCACGACCCCTCGGGGCGCCCGACAACCGCTCCCCAGTCGAAGGGCTGCTCGCCGAGGAGCGACAGCTGCAGGCAGCGCAACGTCGACGCGATCAGCGACCTGACCAGGCCTGGAGTCAACCGGGCCGGGGGTTCAGCGGGGAGCCCCATCGCCACCTTCCCGCGCGGGCAGCGGTGGAGCCTCCAAGCGATCCGGGGCCTCCTCCACCAGCTGCAGCCGCAGTCGTTTGCCCCCCGCCAGCTCGCCGAGGGACACCCGCAGGGTGCTGCCGCTGAGGCTCTGGAGGGCGGTGAGCAGCTCCCGGAGGTGGGGGGTGCTGCTGCCGCTCTCCACCCAGAGTCGTTCCTGCAGACCGCCGAGCCGGCGCCAACTGGTGTGGAGCTTGAGCACGGCGCTCTCCAGGGCCTGGGCCTGGCCCACGGCATCGGCAAGGAGGCCCAGGACATCGAGCCGCTGCGACTCCTGGAGGGCCTTCTCGAAATCCAGGTCCCCCTGCTGGAAGGCGCGCACCGCCAGGCTGGCCTCGGCGGCGCGGTGCAGCCAGCGGGCCGTGTGGGTCACATCCTTCACCCGCTCGAGCTCGGGCTCCTCCCGCAGCACCCGGCGCAGATCGTCCTGCTGCTCCTCCGGGAGGCGGGCCAGCTCCTTCACCAGGGGGGCCACGGCCCGGGGAGGCAGCAGGTTCTCGGCGGTGCGTTGGCGGATCTCATCGGGCAGCAGGGGGCTGGTGGCGGCCAGGAACTCATCCGAGAGCCGCCGCACCTGCTTGCGGGTGATCGGCAGACCCCCGTTGGCGGCCTCACTGATCATCTGTTGCACCTCCGGCTCCGCCTGGGCGGTTTCGAGAAAGGCCCGCTTGGAGAACTGATTCACGCTGTCAGGCTCCAGCAGCCCCTCGCCCACCAGGTTGTCGGCCGAATCGGCCAGCTGGATCAGGGTGTAAGCGCGGGTCTTGCTGATCTCCCGCTCCCGCAGCCATTGCAGGAAACCGGTGCCCCGTCCCTCGCCGCCCCGCTTCTCGCGGTCCCGCACCGCCCGCAGGATGCGGCCGCGCCAGATCTCGGTCTGGAGATCGAAGCGGTCGCACACCGCCCAGGCCTCCTCCAGGCGAGCCAGAAACTCCATGGTGCTGATGTCGTCTTGCCCGGGATCAGGCAGATCGAGGCTGAGCAGGGGAGCCTCGGTGGAGACCATGGGAGCGCGGCAGGGAAGGAAGGGGATGCTGCCACGCCCTTTCGCCGCGAATAGCCCATCGCCCCCACATCCCCCCCCCCGCACCACGCCCGTGCCGAAGGCGGGCGTTGGCCCTCGGGCTCGCAGGCTTACCGCCGCAGGGTGAGCAGGCGTGGCCTGAAGTGCCGCCTGGCTGCAAGCCCTGCAATGACCGACATTCACTTGTTGCGCCCAAGGCCCGCACGCAGGCCCCAGAGTCCTCGGCGACGAGCCAGGGGGCCGGCCGATCCGCACAGGCCCCGGGAAGGGACAACCGCCTTCAGACGACCCAGAGCGGCTGCACAGGGGGCAAACGACAAATCGTGACGCCCCCGCGTCGCAGGCCGCCCCGCACCGGTAAGGTCAGCCCGAAAGCCACCCGATCCGACGCAGCAGCGATGGCCATCTCCCGCGGCGACAAAGTGCGCATCAAGCGCCCCGAGTCCTACTGGTTCAATGACGTGGGCACCGTGGCCTCCGTCGATACCTCCGGCATCCGCTACCCGGTTGTGGTGCGCTTCGACAAGGTGAACTACACCGGCATCAGCGGCACCGAAGGCGGCCTCAATACCAACAACTTCGCCGAGAGCGAGCTCGAGAAGGCCTGAGGCCTCCAGCCACAGAGTTTCGGCACCGAGCCCTCCCCATCCGACGACCTCGCCGTGCCTGAATTGCCCGAGGTCGAAACCGTACGTCTGGGTCTGCAGCGTCAGACCCAGGATTTTTTAATTGCCAGGGTTGCAGTGCTCCGCGACCGGGCGATCGCAGCGCCCCCCGATCCGGCCCTGTTTCGCCTGGCCCTGGAGGGCTGCAGGATTGAGCAGTGGAGCCGACGCGGCAAGTACCTGCTGGCGGAGCTGCGCGATTCCGATGACCAGCTGGCGGGGATCTGGGGGGTGCATCTGCGCATGACCGGCCAATTCCTGTGGCTTGAGGCTCCCGAAGGGGCCGGGAGCGGCCCAGGAGATCCTGATCCCGGTCAACATACGCGCGTGAGGATCTGGGAGCAGAGCGGCGCCGAGCTGCGCTTCATCGACACCCGCAGCTTTGCCCAGATGTGGTTCGTACCGCCCGGGAGAGCCGTGGAGAGCGTGATCACCGGGCTGGCGAGGCTGGGACCGGAGCCGTTTGCTCCTGGCTTCAGCGCCATCTACCTCCTGGAACGGCTGCGGGGCTCCCAGCGGCCGATCAAGAGTGCCTTGCTCGACCAATCACTGGTGGCGGGAATCGGCAACATCTATGCCGATGAATCGTTGTTTGCCGCCGGAATCCTCCCCCAGACCGCCAGTGGCCAACTGGGGAGCCAAAGGCTGGAGCGGCTGCGAAGGGCGGTGGTTGAGATCCTGCAGACCAGCATCGGCGCCGGCGGCACCACCTTCAGCGACTTCCGGGATCTCACGGGCACCAACGGCAACTATGGCGGCCAAGCCTGGGTCTACAGGCGAGGCGGTCTGCCCTGTCGTCGCTGCGGAACCCCCCTGATGCGCGATCGGCTAGCCGGACGCAGCACCCATTGGTGCCCCTGCTGCCAGAGGTGAACGTCCTGTGAAATTCCCTGGGAGTTCCAGCCGCTGAGCGGCCTCGGTGAGACCTGGGTCAATCATGGTTGGGGGGGCCGCACGGAACCCCTCGCGGTGGCTTAGCCCCCAGCCGCCTAGCCTGGTTCATGACTAAAGAGCCGCGCCCCAGCACCGATCTTTGACCTGTGCGCACCACCGCCGTGCCCCCCGTGCCCTCGCTAGATAGCAACTCGGCCTCCGCGTTCTCCTTGGAAGGAGACAGTGGCCGGCCCATTGGTGATCGCAACGGACCCGGGCCGACAGAGGGTGCCCATGGGGCTGGGCCGAGCGAAGGCGAAGAAGGCAGGCTCAGGGAGGAACTCTGCGAGGCGATGGCCGCCATTCATCAGCGGGGTTGGTGTGATGGCACCGGGGGCAACTTCAGCTGCGTGCTGAAGCGGGAACCCCTGCAGTTGCTGATGGCACCAAGTGGCGTGGACAAGGGCAGGGTGCAACCGCAGCAGCTGATCGTGGTGGGGTGCGACAGCCAGGTCCGCCGAGGAAGCGGCAGAGCCAGTGCCGAAACCCTGCTTCATCTCGCCATCGTGAAGGAAACGGGGGCTGGTGCCGTGCTCCATACCCACTCCCAGTCCGGTACCTTGCTTTCCCAATGGAGCTGGGAGTGGGCGGCGCGATCCCCGCTGGGAGCGCAAACCACCAAGGCAGCCTCGGAGATCCAGGAGGAACGAGATGGACTCCAGAAACTCCAAACAAGAACGGGGTCTCGATCATCCCAGGCCGAGGCAGGGAGCTTTGAGGAGGCCGGTGGTGAGGATGGAGTCGCCTATCTCGAGGTGCGCAACCTCGAAATGCTGAAGGGCATTGCCGGCATCAGCACACACCGAAGCGAGGTGCGGATTCCGGTGCTGGCGAACGACCAGAATCTCGCTCAGCTCAGCCGAAGGGCCGCTCCCCACCTGGGCAGGGCTCCCGCAGGACTGCTGATCGCCGGCCATGGCCTCTATGCCTGGGGGCAAGAGCTGAGCAAGGCCCGTCGCCATCTGGAAATCCTTGAGTTTCTGCTGGAGCAGCGTTGGCGGCAGCTCCTGCTGGAGGCCCTAGTGGAGCGCGGCCTGGGCTCAGCTCCAGCCAACCTGGGGCAGGGGCGCTGAGGCGATGAATGAGGTCCTGTGGGAGGGGGTCAGCCATGTGCTGCTCGACATCGAAGGCACCACCTGCCCGATTAGTTATGTATCCGAGACCCTATTCCCCTACGCCAGCGCCAACCTCGCCCCTTACCTGGAGACCCATCAGCAGGAGGCCAACATCAGAGCGTTGATGGAGGAGCTGGAGACACTCTGGCTGCAGGACGCCGATCAGGAGGCCAGGGATCTCCTCAGCCACTCCAGGCAGTCCGCCGAGCAGAGCGGCGTGGAGGGGATCCTCCCCTACGTGAAGTTTCTGATCCGCCGCGATCGCAAGGTGACACCATTGAAGGATCTTCAGGGAAAGATCTGGGCCGAAGGGTATGCAAGGGGTGAACTAGTTGGTCCACTTTTTGAGGACGTGCCCCCAAGTTTGAGGCGGTGGCAGCAGGAGGGGCTGATTCTTGCCGTGTATTCCAGCGGTTCGATTGCAGCACAACAGTTGATCTATCAGTACAGCAACCACGGCGACCTGCGCTCCCTGTTCAGCCACTGGTTCGATACCCATACGGGCTCAAAACACGATCCCAGCAGCTACATCCAGATTGCCGAGAGGATGGGATGCGTACCCCAGGCCATCCTATTTGTGAGCGACTCAGACTCTGAACTGCTGGCAGCGAGCCAGAGTGGTCTCCAGGTCGCCCGCAGCCAACGCGAAACCGAGAAGGTGAAAGAACTCAAGACCTATAAGGCCATCGACGACTTCCACCAGATCCAGCTCAAGCTCCAGCACCAACAAGCTTGTTGCCAGCCAGATGGGCTTGAGCCCTAGGTCGGCTTTACTGCTCTAACCAGAAACTCAACCGCCGCCGCCTTCCGGGGCTACAGGCACAAAAAAGCCACCCCAAGGGGTGGCTTTTGAGCGTGTCCTCTCGACTACGCGTCAACACCTGCTGCTTGAAATCGCAGATGATGGGGAAAGTTTTACCTGGCATCGCGCTATTTTCGCAGGGGGCTGCCCCCCAACTATCGTTGCCGCTGCTGCGTTTCACGCCCGAGTTCGAGATGGATCGGGGTGGTTCC
>CALRXC020000028.1:0-50456 GCA_943372025.1 Synechococcus sp. UW140
TGAATTGAGGGGCATATGCCTCTTCTATCTCGTCTGATGGCATCAGCGTGGTGAAAAGAACCCAGCGGTTCTCCGGATCTAACGTGCCGCCAAAAGGCACATGAAACTCCTCGATTGAGAGCTGCCCGTTGTGATGTTTGCGATACATATGCAGCTATCAGCAGTTACAGCAATCGTCAATTGCCCTGTTCGTCGTCAGTTTATCGGATCTCGATGCCTGAAACAAGCTGCGCTGCAATCGATTTGGCTTTCTCAGTAGTCCCCAGGTAGCGCCTTGCGTACTTGTCAAGGTTGAAGGCGTGGAAGGTGCCGCTAAAGCTGGTCTTGAGGTTGCCGCTCAATCAGGTGCCCTTTTCTTCTGTGGGCAAGCAAGGTGTTGAGCGTCCATCGCGACTCCGTCACCTCCCGGATCACTGCCCGGTGTCAACTACGTAGGCGGGCGCCTACCTAATCGTCGCCGGACACGGATCACTCAGTCTTCAATGAAGACCAAATCCGTTGCGGCTTTGTGGGAGGTTCGGCTTCGTAAGTTGTACGCAGGTCTTGAATTCAAACTGGTGTTACTGGCTCGCTCAGATAGATTCCTGCATAGCCTCAGAGTGATGGGCTCCATTGCCGAGGATTTGCGTCTAATTTTGATTGCCTATCTTTGGAATCCTGGCTCTAATCCAGATAGCAATGCAACGCTACAGCCCAATGCTCTTGTTAAGTTGTTGATGCTCCCCTTCCGGCTGGCGCGTGTTGGACTGGCTGGGTGGGGGCTGCCTGGTTCCGCCGTTGAGCGGACGTTCAGCAAACTGCCAGCAGTTGTTTTCAGCCGATTGAAGATCGGCAAAACAAATATTCGCGAGATCATCATCCCAAACGACCTCGCCGAGTTGATGGTCACGCACTAATTCGGCCATCAGATCCGGCTTGCGGAGACTGTCAGAGCTCGGGACCCTGCAGCGGCACCTGGCTCAACGCCGGCAGGTTTGGTGTTGGTGTTGGTAGATGCAGGGGCAGCTTTGCCGAAGGGCCGGCGCCCTCCTTGCCCTTCAGCATCCCCTCCAGCCTCGCTTTCAGTTCCTCCACTTCGCTGAGCTGATCCGCCAGCTTCTGGGCGGCGAGGCGCAGCTGCACAAACTGATCACTGGGTTGCTCGTTGCTGCCCCAGCGCAGCTCGGCCTTCGCCAGTTCCTCCTCCAGCCGCCCCTGAAGTTTCGTGCGCAGGCCATCGAGCTGCTCGAGGGTCTTCAGGGCCACCTCCCGCCCCTTCTCGATGTGGCCCGGCTCCAGGGTGATCCCCTGGCGCAGCAGCATGCGCACACCGGTGAGCAGCGCTGCCGGCACGAACTGGCCGAAGGCCAGGGCGCCGAGGCTGCCGGTGTGGAGCCAGTCCTCCACCTGGGAGCTGCGGTGGCGGCCGGTCTTGCACCAGTGGGCGAAGTGCTCGCAGTTGTTGAACAGCAGGTTGTAGTTCTGTTCCCCGAGCCTTCCCATGGCCCGCCGCACGGTGACTCCCGTCGCTGAGACCTCATCTTCGGGGTACTCCACCACCGTGATCGGCTGGCTGCGGCTGAACTCCTCAAGGGGGCTGCGCAGGATTGCGCGGCCCTCCAGATAGTGGGCCACCGTGCCGTCGCCCAAGTCGATGCCGTGGTGGTTGAACAGGCCGTGCTGGCGGGGGGCCTGCAGGTGGTCGGCGAGGGCCAAGGCTGGGGCTGTCTCCAGGATCAAGCGCCCTCCAGCATCGTCCCGACCCCGGCCGCCGTGGCCCCCCAGCGCCGGTGGGGATTGCACCACCTCAGCCCCCAGTCCCAGCGCATGCTCAGCTTCTCAACAAGAGGCCCATGCTCACCCTTTCATCGGCGTTCTGCCGACCTCCTGGACGACCCTGCAGCTCCAGCTGCAGCCTCAGCTTGGCCGTCTTGGTCCAATTCATCGGTTGTAAGGCTCGGACTAAGGCCAGCAGCGCCCTCCCTTGTTTCACCACGGCTCGGGTCTCTACTGCTCCTGGGGTTCCCCGGATTGGGCCCAGTGCTCAGGCGCTTGCCTGCTCCTCCCGTTCGCTGCCGCCCAAGGGCACCACCTGGGCCCTGCTGCGCTGCTCCACCTGTTCTCGCGTGATCGTGAAGCTCTTCACGTCGCGACGCGAGGGGAGGTCGTACATCACATCGAGCATCAGCTCCTCCACGATGCCTCGCAGGGCGCGGGCGCCGGTCTTGCGGCGGTGGGCCTCGGTGGCGATCGCCTCGACGGCGCCGGGCTCGAACTCCAAGCGCACGTTGTCCATGCTCAGCAGGGTCTGGAACTGCTTCACCAGGGCATCGCGCGGTTCGGTGAGGATCGCCTCGAGGGCTCGTTCATCGAGGGGCTCGAGTACGGCGGTGACGGGTAGGCGGCCGATGAATTCCGGGATTAGGCCGTAGCGCACCAGGTCGTCGGGCTCGAGGTGGCGCAGGGCTTCGGCGGCTTGACGCTCCTTGCCGTGGCGGGGACGGCTTTGGCCGCCCTCGGGCAGGAAGCCGATCGCATTGCGGCCCATCCGCCGCTGGATCAAATCCTCGAGGCCCACGAAGGCGCCGCCGCAGATGAACAGGATCTGGCTGGTGTCGATCTGGATGCAGTCCTGATATGGGTGCTTGCGGCCCCCCTGGGGCGGCACGTTCGCTACGGTGCCCTCCAGCAGCTTCAGCAGCGCCTGCTGAACCCCCTCACCGGAGACATCGCGGGTAATCGATGGATTCTCGCTCTTGCGGGCGATCTTGTCGATCTCATCGATGTAAATGATCCCCCGCTGGGCTTGCTCCACATCCATGTCTGATTTTTGAAGCAGCCGCAGCAGAATGTTTTCCACGTCTTCGCCCACATAGCCCGCCTCGGTGAGGGTGGTGGCGTCCGCCACGGCGAAGGGCACATCCAGCATCTCCGCCAGCGACTGGGCCAGCAGTGTCTTGCCACAGCCGGTGGGGCCGATCAGCAGGATGTTGGATTTATGCAGGCGGGTGGCGCTGCGGTCGGTCTCGCCCTTGCCATCGCCCTGCCAGGCCAGGCGCTTGTAGTGGTTGTAAACGGCCACCGCCAGCACCTTCTTGGCGTCCTCCTGGCCCACAACCTGGGCATCAAGGAAGCCACGAATTTCCTGGGGCTTCGGCATCTGGGCCAGGGTGGGGGCCGGTTTGCTCTGTTTCTTGCTGGCCCCCTTGCGGCTCGTTTCCGGGGCGGGCCGGCCGGCCGGATGGCCATGACCTTCCATTAGCTCCTCATCGAGGATCTCGTTGCAGAGGTCGATGCACTCGTCGCAGATGTACACCCCGGGGCCGGCGATCAGCTTGCGCACCTGGTCCTGCGACTTGCCGCAGAAGGAGCACTTCAGGTGGGCATCAAACTTCGGCATCAGGCGACGGGAGCGGTGACGGGCGGTGGCGACGCTGCAGCTGACAGGGATGGCTAAGGGAGGAGCGGGGGGTCAGCTTTGGTTGGCGTGGGCTTCGGGAGGGGGGAGCCACTCCTACTTTCAGCATCACCTGGAAGCGAGGGTTCGTCAGTGGTTCCTTAAGAAAGTCACCCAGGCGGGTCACCAGCGGAATCCAGGTGCGGCGCCAGGGATCGCTGGTTCCGATCAGGAGGCTGAGTCGTCGACCACGCGATCGATCAAACCGTATTCAACCGCCTCGGCTGGGGAAAGGAAGTAGTCGCGGTCGGTGTCCTCGGCGATCTTTTCCAGCGGCTGGCCGGTGTGTTCGGCCATCAACCCGTTGAGTGTGTCCTTGAGAAAGAGGATTTCGCGGGCCTGGATCTCGATGTCCACGGCCTGGCCCTGGGCGCCTCCGAGGGGCTGGTGGATCATGATGCGGGCATTGGGCAGGGCCAGGCGCTTGCCCTTGGTGCCGCCCGACAGCAGGAACGCCCCCATGCTGGCGGCCAGCCCGTAGCAGATGGTCACCACATCGGGGGTCACCTGCTGGATCGTGTCGTAGATGGCCAGGCCCGCTGTCACCGAACCGCCGGGGGAGTTGATGTAGATCTGGATGTCCTTCTCGGGATCCTCGGCTTCGAGGAAGAGAAGCTGGGCCACCAGGGAATCGGCCACTTGGTCGTCGATGCCCGTGCCTAGGAAGATGATCCGCTCCCGCAGCAGGCGGGAATAGATATCGAAGGCGCGGTCGCCCCGGCCGGATTGCTCCACCACGGTGGGCAGCACACCCGGGCTTGCCACGGGCGCTGGGGTGAGGCCATTCCAGGGACGCGATCCGAGCCAGCGGCTGTGGACCGGGTGGTGGTGGAGTCCACCGATTTCCCAGGTCGACACAATCCCGCTGGCATCCAGCGGGCTCGCGATGGGGGTTCGGTCGTCGGTGCTGGGATGGATCACGCGGCGGAGACTCGCAGGGCAAAACCTCCAATCAATCTATGGGCTCCGCCGCTCAAGCGGTCCGCGCCTTCCGTTGGTTGGAGCTGCCTGGTTTAGTCGGCGGCGGTGTTGTCGGCCTTGGCGCTCTTTGTGCCGGCCTCCTTCTTGGTGGCCTTCTCGATGCCTGCCTGATCGCCCTTGGTCGCCATCCCCGGGCTGTCGCCGGAGGCCTCAGCATCCGCATCCTCAGGCGCGGCCGGCGCCTTTTCCGTGACCGTGCTGTTGGCCTCCAGCCACTCCAGCAGAGCCTCGCGCAGCAGGTCGTCGGCCACGGCGGCCCGCAGGCGGGCCGGATCGATGCGGTTGCCGTCGCTCAGGCCGCGGCTCACCTCCCGCAGCTTGGCTTCCAGATCCTTTTCGGCCAACTCGATCTTCTCGGCGGTCGCCAGGGCCCGCAGGGCTAGGTTACGGCGCAGGCGCTGCTCCGCTTCCGGCCGGGAGGTGTCCACCAGGCTGCGCACCAGATCCGGGGTGAAGAGCTTCTTCACATCCATGCCCTGCTGGGCGATCTGGCCGGCGGTTTGCTCGATCAGGGCGCGCACCTCTTCCTGCACCAGGGTTTCGGGCAGCTCTACCTCCAGCTGCTCAACCAGCGCCTCAAGCAGGGCCTCATGGCGGTTGCCGCGGTGGCGCCGCTCGGCGTCCTCCTTCAGGCGGGTTTCCAGGTCGGCTCGCAGCTCAGCCAAGGTGGGCTGGTCGCTGGCCTGTTGGGCGAAGGCGTCGTCGAGGGCGGGCAGTTCGCGGCTCTTGAGGTCCAGCAGGGTGATCTCAAAGGAGGCTTCGCGCCCGGCGGCGTCCTCCTGGGGGTAGGACTCAGGGAAGGTGCAGTTCACGGTGCGGGTCTCGCCCGTGGCCAGGCCCAGGATTCCCTTCACGAAGCCGGGGATCATGCGGCCCTCCTCCAACTCCACCTCCATACCATCGCTACTGCCGCCCTCGATCGCGGCACCGGTGTCGGTGAAGCTGCCGCTGAAGGCGATGCGGGCCACGTCCCCGCTGGCGGCGGGGCGCCCCTCCACGGGCACCAGGGTGGCGAGCTGGCGGCGGGACTCCTCCAGCAGCTCATCCACCCTGGCCGGGTCGTAGGTCACCGCCTCGGCCTCGACCTTCAGCCCCTTGGTGGCCTTCAAGGTCGGGATGGGTTCCACATCGAGCTCGAGGGTGAAGCTGAGGTCGCTGCCGGGCTCGAACCGTTCCAGCACCGCCTCGAAACCCCCTTCCAGAACTGGGCGGCTCAGGGCAGCGATCTTCTCCTGCTCCAGGGCTTCGCGCAACACGCTGTCCACCAGTTCCTCCAAGGCGGTGGCCCGAACCCGCAGGGGGCCGATCTGCTGCAGAAGTACCGCTCGGGGCACCTTCCCTTTGCGGAATCCGGGCAGCTTCACACTTCGGCTCAGTTGTTCCAGGGCCTGGTCGTAGCTGCTGCGGCAGCGGCCGCCCGGCACCGCCACCTCCACCGCCAGGCGGCTGTTCGGGCGCGGCTTGGTACTCACCTTCAGACCTGCGCCGGTCGGGCTGGCGGCCGAGGCGGTGGGAGCGGGGCTGGCGGCAGGACTCATGAACGGGCGCCAGTCGGCGGAGCAATTTCCAATCTTAGAAAGTGGCCGTTTCGGCACCGGGGCGCGTATTGTGACTTCGACGCACAGGCGTGTTGATATCCCCATCCGCTGCCGACCCGTTTGGGGGCGGAATTTTTCTCAAGGGTGCTGTTTCAGCCGCCCAGCTCGGTGCAAGCCATCTGAGGTCTCCAGGGTTTCCCCAGCCCATCTGCTCCGAGTTTTCTCCAGGCTCCCGCCGAGTCCAGATTCCTCCTCAAGCACCACTCGATTCCTCCTTCAGCGCTCGCCAGTTCCGATCCACCGTTCGTTTCCGTCAACCCTGATCTCGGCAGCTCGCAGAGCCTCCGCCCCCCTCATCGCATTCAGCACTGGAACGGCAGCTGAGCCAGCCAGCCCAACCCCGCGCCATCGCCGGTCTCACCTCCCGAGCCTCCAACCTCACCGCCTTCCTCCTTATCCATTTCAGATCCGTTGACAGCCCCACCTCTTTCCGCCCTCCAGAGCCCCGGAACCAAGCTTCCCCGCCGTCCCTTGCGGGTCGCCGTGCTAGGCGCCACCGGGGCTGTGGGCCAAGAGCTTCTCGCCCTGCTGGAGGAGCGCCGCTTTCCCGTGGCTGAGCTGCTGCCTCTGGCGTCTCCCCGTTCGGCCGGTCAGGAGCTGTCCTGGCAGGGCGAAAGTCTCACGGTGCAACCGGTGCAGGCCGGCTGTTTCACCGGGGTGGATCTGGTGCTCGCCTCGGCCGGAGGTTCGGTGTCGCGGGCCTGGGCCCGCGAAGCGGTGGCCGCCGGGGCCGTGGTGATCGACAACTCCAGTGCATTCCGGCTG
Source organism: Synechococcus sp. UW140 (assembly GCA_943372025.1). Taxonomy (GTDB): domain Bacteria; phylum Cyanobacteriota; class Cyanobacteriia; order PCC-6307; family Cyanobiaceae; genus Cyanobium. The sequence continues at coordinate 6,781 of CALRXC020000028.1, forward strand.
GATCCCGACGTCCCCTTGGTGGTGCCTGAGGTCAACCCCGAAGCGGCCTTCCACCACCGCGGCGTGATCGCCAACCCCAACTGCACCACGATCCTGCTCACCGTGGCCCTGGCGCCCCTGGCGGCCCGGCGGCCGATCCGGCGGGTGGTTATCAGCACCTACCAGTCGGCCAGCGGCGCCGGCGCCCGGGCGATGGAGGAGCTGCGCCAGCTGAGCCGCACAGTGCTGGATGGCGGGGAGCCGGTGAGCAGCGTGCTGCCCCATTCCCTGGCCTTCAATCTCTTCTTACACAATTCGCCGCTCGAGCCAAGTGGTTATTGCGAGGAGGAGTTGAAGATGCTCAACGAGACCCGCAAGATCATGGAACTGCCGGATCTGCGCCTCTCCGCCACCTGCGTACGGGTGCCGGTGCTGCGGGCCCATTCCGAAGCGGTGAACATCGAATTCAACGAACCCTTCCCGGTGGAGGAGGCCCGGGCTCTGCTGGCGGTGGCCCCAGGCGTGGAACTGATCGAGGACTTTGGCGCCAACCGCTTCCCGATGCCCACCGATGTGACGGGCCGCGATCCGGTGGCGGTGGGCCGCATTCGTCAGGATCTCAGTGAACCCAACGCCCTGGAGCTCTGGCTCTGCGGCGATCAGATCCGTAAGGGAGCTGCTCTCAACGCGATTCAGATCGCTGAACTGCTCTGCGGGGAGGACGAGGGTTGACCGCCATCGCCCCTACCACGATCAGCACGGCGCCCAGTACCGAGGCGCCTTTCGGCCGCATCGTCACCGCGATGGTCACCCCCTTCGCTCCGGACGGATCGGTGAATCTCGATCTGGCCGCCCGCCTGGCCGACCATCTGGTGCGGGAGGGTTCTGATGGCCTCGTGCTCTGTGGCACCACCGGCGAATCCCCCACCCTCAGCTGGGCCGAGCAGCATGCCCTCTTCGCCGCCGTGAAGGAGGCCGTTGGCGACCGGGCTGCCCTGCTGGCTGGCAGCGGCAGCAATTGCACCGCCGAAGCCGTGGAGGCCACGGCCGAGGCGGCCGCCCTCGGCGCCGATGGGGCACTGGTGGTGGTGCCTTATTACAACCGCCCCCCCCAGGAAGGTCTGGAGGCCCATTTCCGGGCCGTCGCCGCGGCAGCCCCCGGCCTGCCGTTGATGCTCTACAACATTCCTGGGCGTACCGGTTGCAGCCTGGCTCCGGAGACCACGGCCCGCCTGCTGGATCTGCCCAATGTGGTGGCCTACAAGGCCGCCAGCGGCACCACCGAGGAGGTGAGTCGTCTGCGCTTGCTCTGCGGTGGTGAGCGGCTCGCGATCTACAGCGGCGATGACGCCCTCACCCTGCCGATGCTGGCTGTGGGCGCCGTGGGCGTGGTGAGTGTGGCCAGCCATGTGGCCGGACCGCAGATTCGCGAGCTGATCCTGGCGTTCCTGGCCGGCGATCACACCCTGGCTCTGGCCCGGCACGAAGCCCTGTTGCCCCTGCTCCAGGCCCTCTTCTGCACCTCTAATCCCATCCCCGTGAAGGCCGCCCTAGAGCTCGTCGGCTGGCCGGTGGGTGCCCCCCGTCTTCCCCTCGTCGCCGCTGACAGCACCGTGCGTGAACGCCTCTCCTCAATCCTGGCTGCCCTGCGTCCCACTTGACGCCACGGCTCCCAACGGCCCGGCGATCCTCGCCAGTCCCTCACCATCGGTCCCCCTGAGGCAAGCCCGAACGGGTCCGATCCCAATCCAGCACCAGTCCAGATCAAGTTTCCACTCTCCGGTTCCTCAATGAGCAATTTGAACGGATCCCAGCCCAGTAACAACGGCCAAGCCAAAAGCCAGCCCGCCCTTCGGGTGATCCCCCTCGGCGGACTGCACGAAATCGGCAAGAACACCTGTGTCTTCGAATACGGCGATGACCTGATGCTGGTGGATGCCGGCCTGGCCTTCCCCAGCGATGGCATGCACGGTGTGAATGTGGTGCTGCCCGACACCAGCTACCTGCGCGAGAACCAGAAACGGATCCGCGGCATGATCGTGACCCACGGGCATGAAGATCATATCGGAGGCATTCCCCACCACCTCAAGAACTTCAATATTCCGATCATCTACGGGCCCCGCCTCGCCCTCTCGATTCTTACCGGGAAGATGGAGGAAGCGGGGGTGATGGACCGCACCATCCTCCAGACCGTCTCCCCCCGCGAGGTGGTGAAGGTGGGACAGCATTTTTCGGTGGAGTTCATCCGCAACACCCACTCGATGGCCGACAGCTACACGCTGGCGATCACCACTCCAGCCGGCGTGATCGTTTTCACCGGTGACTTCAAGTTCGACCACACTCCTGTGGATGGTGAACACTTTGACATCGCCCGTCTTGCCCATTACGGCGAGCAGGGTGTGCTGTGTTTGTTCAGTGATTCCACAAACGCTGAGCTTCCGGGCTTCTGCCCGCCGGAGCGTTCGGTGTTCCCCCACCTGGATCGCCACATCTCCCAGGCTGAGGGTCGGGTGATCATCACCACCTTCGCCAGCTCGATCCATCGTGTCTCGATGATTCTCGAGTTGGCGCTCAAGAACGGCCGCAAGGTGGGTCTCCTGGGCCGCTCGATGCTCAATGTGATCGCAAAAGCGCGCGAATTGGGCTATATGCGGGCTCCGGATGAATTGTTCGTGCCAATCAAGCAGATCCGCGATCTGCCCGATCGCGAAACCCTGCTGCTGATGACCGGTAGCCAGGGGGAGCCGCTGGCGGCCCTGAGCCGCATCTCCCGCGGCGAACATCCCCAGGTGCAAGTCAAGAACAGCGACACGATCATCTTCTCCGCCAGCCCGATTCCGGGCAATACCATCTCGGTGGTGAACACCATCGACCGGCTGATGATGCTCGGCGCCAAGGTGGTCTACGGCAAGGGGGAAGGCATTCACGTCTCCGGTCACAGCTTCCAGGAGGACCACAAGTTGATGCTGGCCCTGGCGCGACCCAAGTTCTTTGTACCCGTGCACGGCGAGCACCGCATGCTCGTGGCCCACTCCAAAACAGCCCAGTCGATGGGGATACCGGCCGACCACACCCTGATCATCGACAATGGCGATGTGGTGGAGCTCACCCCCGATTCGATTCGCAAGGGCGATCCGGTGAAGGCCGGTATCGAGCTGCTCGATGCCTCCCGCAATGGCATCGTCGATGCCCGGGTGCTCAAGGAGCGCCAGCAGCTCGCCGAAGACGGCGTGATCACCCTGCTGGCCGTGATCACCACCGACGGTGTGATGGCGGCACCGCCGCGGGTGAACATCCGCGGTGTGGTTACCACCGCCGATGCCCGCAAGCTCTCGATCTGGGCTGAGCGCGAGATCACCTGGGTGCTCGAGAACCGCTGGAGCCAGCTCTCCCGCAACACCGGCGGTAAGGCCCCCGATGTCGACTGGGTGGGTGTACAGCGGGAGGTGGAGCTGGGCCTGCAGCGCCGCCTGCGCCGCGAGCTCCAAGTCGAGCCCCTGATCATCTGCCTGGTGCAGCCTGCCCCAGCCGGCACGCCGGCCTATAAAGGCCGCGCCGATGCAGAGCCGGACAACCGCCCCGCCCCCCGCGGCCGTCGGGAGGTTGGCCGTGATGGCGGTCGGGAGGTTGGCCGTGAGCTGTCTCGGGAACTGGTGCGGGATCCCGCCCGGGTGGCCGCTGCGGCAATGGCCCCCGCAGCCGCTGCCCCTGAGGCGAAGGAAACCCCCCGCAGCGCCGAGGAGGCCGAGCTCTCTGGCCGGACCCGCCGCCGTCGCTCCGCCGCCGTGGTCGGCTAGACCGGCCTCAGGGCGTCACCACCACCCGGAGTAGGCCAGCGAGCAGCTCCGGGTCTTCCATTAGATCGTCTGGCTCTTCAAGGGAATCGGCTGGGGCCGGGGTCACCAGCTCCGGGGTCGCTGTTCCATTCCCTCGGTTGGAGGCACGGAGCTCGCGGATGCGCGTGAGTTCGATCTCCAGCTCCTCGGCCAGGCTGGGATCAGCCTGCGCCACCTCCACCAATTCCGGTTCCTCCACCACCTCCACCTCAAGGCTGGGCACCAACTCTTCGCTGGTCGTGCCTGGCGCGACGAGCATGCCGCCCACCTCATTTTGGATGGCTTTCTCCTGGCGGAGCGGTGCATCCCGCCAGGGGGTGGCGGCCTCCGTGATCGCTTCCGACGCGGTGCCGGCCCGGAGAATCCATTGCCCCTGGGTATCGAGGATCTGATCCCTCAGCGGTTCCGCTGCGGGTTCGATCGCCGCCAAGGGGGCAAGCTCCTGAGCCTGCGTGGGCGAAGCGGCGGCAACAGCGGTGGCGTCAGTCGCAGATGCTGTAGCTGTGGAGAACACCCCAGTGGCGGCCTTGGCGGCCGCTTGCGCGACAGTCGACTGGCAGTAGGGCAGGGCCTCCTCGGCGATCCGCCGCAGGTCCGGATCCGCCGACCCGGCGAGCAGCGTCTGGTAGTGAGGCAGGGCGGCGGCCGGGTCGCGGAGGCCGTAGAGATGGGCGTGGCCCAGCAGCAGGTGCGCCCGGCTCGCCAGATCAGCGGTCACGGGATCGGGATCGTTGCTCAGATCGGCGATCAGCTGGCCACCTTGCTCCAGCACATCCGGCCAGCGGTCTTCGGTGTAGGCCTGTTCGAGTTCCGCGTAGCGCTCGCCGGGGTCATTCGCCAGGGGGGTTGGGGCCATGGCCAGGATCGGGGATTGCGGAGAACTGGAGCACCAGTGTGCTCCGATCCCAGCGCAACTGCCATCCGTCGGCCAGATTCCACGCACCGGAACCCCGTTGCCCGGCGAGTCGGCTGGCGAGATCCTCCAGCGCCCGCGCCGGCTGGGCGGGAACACCATGCAGCGTCAGCCAACGCTCCAGCAGCCGCCGCCGGTTGCCGCGGGCGAGCCTGCCCATGGCGTCACGCCCGAGAACCCGGCTGTTGTCCCCTGGGGTCGCGATCAGGCCCTGCAGGGCGAGCGCCAGGAGCTCATCCTGAGCGACGAGTTCCTCCTCCAGGCGCCCGACGAGGGCGCCGATCCGCCGGACGGCGCCGGGATGGAGGGCCTCCAGCACGGGCATCACCTCGGCCCTGAGCCGATTGCGCCCGAACCGGGTGTCGAGGTTGCTGCTGTCCTCCCAGATCGGCACCTCCAGCTCATGGCAGATCCGCCCGGTGTCCTCCCGGCTGAAGGGCAGCAGGGGCCGCACCAGCCGGACTGGCTTTCTTCGGTCGCCATCCCAGAGACCTGTTTGGTCTCGATCAGGCTCGGTTTCTGCGGTTAGGGAGCGCACAGCCTTCAGGCTGGCCAGGCCGCGCCTGTGGCTGCCCCGGGCCAGGTTGAGCAACAGGGTTTCGGCTCGGTCGCTGGCGGTGTGGCCCGTCACCACGTGGGGGATGCCGAGGGCGGCCGCCTGGCGCCGCAGACAGTCGTAGCGCCAGCGGCGGGCGGCCGCCTCCCCGGCGGGCGGCTCCGCGGCCTGCTCGAGCAGAAACGGCAGCTTCTGGGTGTGGGCCCAGGCCTGCAGCTCCCCGGCTTGCTGGGCTGCCTCGGCGCGCCAGCCGTGATCGCCGTGCCACAGCACCAGCTGCCAGTGGTGCAGCCGGCGCAGGTCGGCCAGGAGCACGGTGAGGGCCATCGAATCCTGACCTCCCGATACGGCTAGCAGCAGCGACGACCCAGCGGGCAGGAGTTCCGGATGGCGCAGCAGGTGACGGTGCAGGCGCTGATGGTGGTGGCTCCACCGGGTTGGAGAGGTCTCGGATGGGAGAATCACGCCAGCACTGCCGATTCGGTCCGATGATGCGTTCCACCAGCTTGCCCCCGACCCTCCGGGTTGCGATCACCAGCCGCCGGCTGCTCAAGGTGATCGCTGGTCTCACCAACCTGGATTCGGTTGCGGTGCTGAAGATCGCCAGGGCTGCGGCCGCCGGGGGGGCTGATCTGGTGGATATCGCCTCCGAGCCCGCCCTGGTGCGCGCCGTGGCGGAGGCTTGTCCCCAGATGCCGATCTGTGTATCGGCCGTGGACCCTGAGCTCTTCCCGGCCGCCGTGGCCGCCGGCGCCGCCATGGTGGAGATCGGCAACTTCGATGCCTTCTATCCCCAGGGCCGCATCTTCGGGGCCGAGGAGGTGCTGCAACTCACCCGCCGCAGCCGGACCCTGCTGCCGGAGGTGGTGCTTTCGGTGACCGTGCCGCACGTGCTGCCCCTCGACCAGCAGGAGCAGCTGGCCGTGGATCTGGTGGCCGCCGGGGCCGACCTGATCCAGACCGAAGGGGGCACCAGTGCCCGACCCTTCAGCGCCGGCAGCCTCGGCCTGATCGAGAAGGCCGCCCCCACCCTGGCTGCCGCCTATGCCATCAGTCGGGCCCTGGCGGCGGCTGGCCCCAACCCCGCTCCGGTGCTCTGCGCCTCGGGCCTCTCCGCGGTGACCGTGCCGATGGCCCTCGCCTCCGGTGCCGCCGGGGTGGGGGTGGGTTCCGCCGTGAATCGCCTCAGCGATGAGCTGGCCATGGTGGCGGTGGTGCGTGGGTTGCGGCAGGCCATCGATGCCGTGGCTCCGGCCGCCGCCCTGCGCTCGGTTTGATCAGAGGGATTTGATTAGAGCGAGTCCCACTAGGCTTGCCGCTGCCTGAGCGTCGCGGCAGGTCTGGTGGGGCCCGGCTCCTGCGGGTTGTACCCCGGGTCGGAGCCGCTATCGTGGGAGCCGTTTCAGATCGTGAAAGGGTTCCATGGGCCATAGCCTCGTGTGGCTGCTGCAGTGGCCCGTACGGGCAGCGATCTTGCTGTTCATCACCCGCCTGCCGATCGGGGTGGAGATGGTGAACTTTCCGATCGCCTTGGTGTCGGCCCTGGTGATCAGTCTGGCCGGCACCTTGCTGGTTTGGCCCCTCCGCCTCATTCTGTCCCCGCTCAGGATGGTCACCACCCTCGGCGGCCTGATCCCGGTGGGCTTTCTATTTGAGTGGCTGATCTCGATCTTGTTGTTTGGCTTCACGGCCTGGCTGATTCAGGGCTTTCGCCTGCGTAACGGCCTGTTCAGTGCCGCCCTCGGAGCCCTCGCCTACAGCGTGCTCTGCTTCATCGTCATGCGCTCCCTCGGCCTGGAGGTGCCCCTGCTGCGCGGGTCATGACCCTGCTCAACTCCTGATCCTCACTCGGCTGATCCCCTCTTCCTGGGCCACCTGGTCGATCGTTGGGTGATGGCCCTGGGGCTATGCAGCCAGAGCCTCAGGGAGGATTTCCGCTGGCCCCGAAACCACGGCGGACGGCCCAGTCAAGGACAATGGACTGATGGTTTCGTTCCAGCTCCACGCCCCCTACGAGCCGAAGGGGGACCAACCCACGGCGATTGCCGCCCTCACCGCCGGTGTTGAGGCCGGCGAGCGTTATCAGACCCTGCTGGGCGCCACGGGCACCGGCAAGACCTTTTCGATCGCCAATGTGATCGCCCAAACCGGGCGGCCCACCCTGGTGTTGGCTCACAACAAGACCCTGGCGGCCCAGCTCTGCAATGAGCTGCGGGAATTCTTCCCGAACAATGCGGTGGAATACTTCATCTCCTATTACGACTACTACCAGCCCGAGGCCTACGTGCCGGTCTCGGATACCTACATCGCCAAGACGGCATCGATCAACGAGGAGATCGACATGCTGCGCCACTCCGCCACCCGCTCGTTGTTTGAACGCAAGGATGTGATCGTGGTGGCCTCGATTAGTTGCATTTATGGCCTCGGTATTCCCTCGGAATATCTCAAGGCCGCCGTGAAATTCCAGGTGGGCGAAACCCTCGACCTGCGCGGTTCGCTGCGGGAGCTGGTGAACAACCAGTATTCCCGCAATGACATCGAAATCTCCCGCGGTCGCTTCCGGGTGCGGGGCGATGTGCTCGAGATCGGGCCCGCCTATGAAGATCGGCTGGTGAGGATCGAATTGTTTGGCGATGAGGTGGAGGCGATCCGCTATGTGGATCCCACCAGCGGTGAGATTCTGCAGAGCTTGGACACGATCAATATCTATCCCGCCAAGCACTTCGTGACTCCGAAGGAGCGGCTCGAGGGGGCGATCAAGGAGATCCGAACCGAGCTGCGCGAGCGGCTTGATCTACTCAATCTCCAGGGGCGGCTCCTGGAGGCCCAGCGGCTGGAGCAGCGCACCACCTACGACCTCGAGATGCTCGAGCAGGTGGGCTACTGCAACGGTGTGGAGAACTACGCCCGCCACCTGGCCGGCCGCCCCGCCGGCACGCCGCCGGAATGCCTGATCGATTACTTCCCCGACGACTGGTTGTTGGTGGTGGACGAGAGCCATGTCACCTGCTCCCAGCTACAGGCCATGTACAACGGCGACCAGAGCCGCAAGCAGGTGCTGATCGAGCACGGCTTCCGCCTGCCCAGCGCCGCCGACAACCGGCCCCTCAAGGGCGATGAGTTCTGGGAGAAGGCGAGGCAAACGATCTTCGTGAGCGCCACCCCGGGCAACTGGGAGATGGCCCAGAGCGTGGGCAAGGTGGCCGAGCAGGTGATTCGCCCCACCGGGGTGCTCGATCCGATCGTGGAGGTGCGCCCCACCGACGGCCAGGTGGATGATCTGCTGGGTGAGATCCGCGTGCGGGCCGAGAAGCAGGAGCGGGTGCTGATCACCACCTTGACCAAGCGGATGGCGGAGGACCTCACCGATTACTTGGCCGAAAACGGCGTGCGGGTGCGCTATCTGCACTCGGAGATCCACTCGATCGAGCGGATCGAGATCATCCAGGACCTCCGCAATGGCGCCTACGACGTGCTGGTGGGGGTGAACCTGCTGCGGGAGGGCCTGGACTTGCCTGAGGTTTCTCTGGTGGCGATCCTCGATGCCGATAAGGAGGGTTTTCTGAGGGCCGAGCGCTCCTTGATCCAGACGATCGGCCGCGCCGCCCGCCACATCGAGGGCAAGGCCCTGCTCTATGCCGACAACCTCACCGATTCGATGGCCAAGGCCATCTCGGAAACCGAGCGCCGCCGCGCTATTCAGCACGCCTACAATGAGAAGCACGGCATCACGCCCACCCCCGCCGGCAAGCGTGCCGGCAACGCGATCCTGGCCTTTCTGGAGGTGTCGCGCCGGCTCAACGATGAGCAACTCGAAGAGGCAATCGACCAGGCCGAACACAACGCGGTCCCCCTCGATGCCCTGCCGGAGCTGATTCAGCAGCTCGAGGAGAAGATGAAGGCGGCGGCAAAAAATCTGGAGTTCGAGGAGGCCGCCAACCTGCGCGACCGGATCAAGGGGCTGCGCCAGAAGCTTGTGGGGAAGGCGTAAGACCCATGTGGTGGTTCGGAAGCAACGTTATCGAGCCTTGCTCGACAGCGAGAAGCAGCTTCTTGAACTAAGGGTAGAGCGATCATCGCCTGAAGCCGCGGCCTTGGTGATCTCTGTCCCTTTTCAGTGTCTGCCGCTGGCATTCAGGCCTGCTCGGGCGCTTCACTGCCCTCGGCGCGGTTGAGCACCTCACCCCCCAGAGCGAAGGCCCCATGCACCGCCTGGAGCGCCCGGATCCCGTCGACTTCAGCCACCACGCAGCTGGTGCGGATCTCGCTGGTGGCGATCAGTTCGATGTTGATGCCGGCCTCCGCCAGGCTGCGAAACATGCGGGCCGCCGTTCCCGCCGTGCAGGCCATGCCTGCCCCCACCGCACTCACCCGGGCGATGGCGGGTCCTTCCTCGAAGCCGGCGCCGCTCCAGCCGGCCAGCACCGGCCCCAGGGCCCGTTCGGCGCCGGGGCGGTCGTCACGCTTGAGGGTGAAGCTCATGTCACGGCTGAGGTCAGGAGCCACCCCATGGGTGCGCTCCGACTGCACGATCGCGTCGAGGCTGATGCCGGCATCCGCCAGGGCCCGGCAGATCGCCGCTGCGGCGCCCGGCCGGTCCGGCACGCCTCGCACCACCACCTGCACCTGGTCGCGGTCAAGGGCCACGCCCCGCACGGCGGGACTGTCCGAGTTGCAGGGCCCGGCGCCGTGCCTGATCTGATGGTCGGCCAGCTCGAAGGCCGTGGCGGCGGCCCGCAGGGCCTTGCCCCCCTGGCTCCCCTCCACCAGGCAGCTCACCTTCACCTCGCTGGTGGCGATCAGCCGCAGGTTGATGCCCAGCCGGGCCAGGGTGTCGAACAGCCGGGCCGCCACCCCGGGGCGCCCCATGATCCCGGCGCCTGAGATGCTCAGCTTCGCCATACCTGCCTGGGCGCTGAGCTGGGCCCCATCCGCCCCGAATTCCTGCAGCAGCCGGCGGCAGATCGTGGTGGCCAGCTCCAGCTCGCTTTCTGCCAGGGTGAAGGCGATGTCATTGCTGTTCCCTTGGTGGGTGGCCTGCACGATCAGATCCACATTCAGCCCCGCCTCCCCCAGGGCCTCGAACAGGCGGGCCGCCACTCCCGGCTGATCCGGTACGTGGGCCAGGGCTAACACGGCTTGCCCCTCGTCCAGTTCGACCCCGTCCACCGGGCGACCTAGCTCCAGCCCCTCGCTGCCGATCGGCCTAGGGGCGCCGCTGGTGAGCCGGGTGCCCGGCGCCTCGCTCCAGCTGGAGCGCACCACCAGGGGCACGCCGTAGTTGCGGGCGATCTCCACGGCTCGGGGGTGAAGCACGGCGGCGCCCAGGCTGGCCAGTTCCAGCATCTCGTCGCAGCTCACCGACTGCATCAGCTGGGCGTCGGCCACCTTGCGGGGATCGGTGGTGAGCACCCCGGGCACATCGGTGTAGATCTCGCAGGCGTCGGCGCCGAGGGCCGCCGCCAGGGCCACCGCTGAGGTGTCGGAGCCGCCCCGGCCGAGGGTGGTGATCTCCGGGGTACCCGCGGCGCCGCTGCTGGTGCCCTGGAACCCCGCCACCACCACCACCTGACCCTCCTCCAGGAGGCGCAGCAGTCGATCGGTGCGCACCTCCAGGATGCGGGCGCGGCCATGGGCCGATTCGGTCACGATTCCCACCTGGGGCCCGGTCATCGACACTGCGGGGATCCCCTGGGCATGGAGGGCCATCGCCAGCAGCGCGATCGACACCTGCTCCCCGGTGGCCAGCAGCATGTCCATCTCCCGCCGGGGCGGATCGGCGCTGATCGCCCGGGCCAGCCCCAAGAGTTCATCGGTGGTGTGGCCCATCGCCGATACCACAATCACCAGGTCGTGACCCTGTTCCCGGCTGGCGGCGATCCGCCGGGCCACCGACTGGATACGTTCCACATCGGCCACGGAGGTCCCTCCGAATTTCTGTACGAGCAGGGCCATCGGCGGTGGATCGCAATCGGTCGATGAGATCCCGCGATTATCGGAGCTGGTTGGTGCCGGGTCCGTTGTCGATGCTGGGGCTTCGGCCCGGGGTTCAACGCTTCTTGGCGGCTGGGTCGGATCGGCGTCGCCGGGCGACGATCGAATCGTGCTGGCTGCCGAACCATCCCGGCTGTGGTGCCGCCAGGCTTCGATCGGCCGAATTCAAGCGGCGGTTCCTGGCACCAGGAAGCCATCCCGGAAGGCTTCGCCGGGCTCGGCACCGCGTTTGAGGGCCGCTTCCACCTCCAGCACCTGGGTCAGCAGGGTGAGCAGCTGGCCGGGGCGGCGGCCCCGCAACTGTTTGCGCATCACATAGATCCGCTTGGGGTTGGCGATGCCGGCCGCCTTGGCGACCACGGCGGTGTCCTGCTCGCCCTGCTGCTCCAGCAGGCTCACCCAGAGCCAGCCGCGGATTTGGCTGGTGAGGGCGGCCACGATCCGCAGGGCGGGCTCATTGGCTGCCAATAGGGCATCGGCGCGGGCGATGGCCTCGGCTCCCTGGCCGGCCAGCAGGGCATCGCCCACGGCCAGGGCGCTGGTGCTCCGCCCGCCCACCAGCGCCTCCACGGCCGCCGCGGTGATCGGCGCCGGCGGGCCGGACTCCGAAGCGGTGGCATGCAGGGCCAGCTTCTCCAACTCGCTGGCCAGCCGGGCGCTGTCGCTGCCGATCGCTTCGGCCAGGGCCAGTGCCGCGGCCGGCTCCAGCCGCAAGCCCAGTTCAGCGGCGGTGCGCTGCACCAGATCCACCTGACCCTCTCCATCCCAGATGGCTGGCAGGAGAAAGCTCTTCTCCTCGGCCACCTTCCGCAGGGCCTTGGTGCTGCGTAGACGGGCATCCGGTTTGCCCGGACTCACCAGCACCAGGTGGCAGGTTTCGGGGATCAGGCTGAGGCTCGCCTCCAGCCGTTCCGCCAGTTCGGCGGGTCCGGGGCTGCAGAAGGGACTGCGCTGCAGCAGCACCAGCCGTGCCCCAGCGCCGAAGGGCGGCGTGCGGGCCTCCTCCAGGGCCTGGAGGGCCTGGTTTGTGTCGTTGCCGTCGAGCCGGCTGAGGTTGATCGAGGCCCAGGCCGGATCCACCAGCTGTCCCACCAGGCCATCCACGGCCCGGGAGCGGGCGGCTTCGTCGTCGCCCCAGTAGAGGTGGATCGGCATGGAGCCAGACACGCGCAGGGCGATCATGGAATGTCGCCGTCCCATCAAGCCATGCCCCCTACGCTCGTCATCGGTGGTGCCGGTTTTCTCGGCATCGAGGTCTCGCGCTTGCTGCTTGAGGCCGGTGGCGATGTAATGATTCTCGGCCGCGGCAGGGAGCCCTTGGCCCTGCCGGTCGGCTGTCGCTATGTGCAGGGAGACTATGCCAATCTCGGCCTCCTGCGCACACTTCTAATGCCGGGGTGCGATGTGGTGAACCTGGCCTATTCCACGGTGCCCAAGACGAGTTTTGGCGATCCAACCTTCGATCTGCTGTCCAACCTACCCCCTAATGTGGCGCTGCTTCAGGAGGTGCAGCGGGCCGAGGTGGGTCGCCTGGTGATTGTGTCTTCCGGTGGCACGGTTTATGGCGCAGCCTCCGTGCTGCCGATCCCGGAAGATCACCCCACCAATCCGATAAGTCCCTACGGAATTACCAAACTCACCATTGATTCCTATGCGCGCATGTTCCACGCCACCACCGATCTACCAGTGCTGATCGCCCGGCCTGCCAATGCCTATGGCGAGGCCCAGCGAACCGGCGTGGGACAGGGTTTCATGGCTGCGGCCATCGATGCGATTCAGCGAGGCCGCGAAGTGGAGATTTATGGTCCTGAGGGCACGATTCGTGACTACATTCACGTCCATGATGTGGCCACCGGAATTGTGGCGGTTCTTCGGCAGGGAAAGGAGGGAAATGTTTATAATGTCGGCACCGGTATCGGTGCTTCCAATCTTGATCTGCTCCGCCTCCTGCAGGACCTTGCCGATGCCGATGGTTACTCGGTGCGGGTGAGTCATCTGCCGGAGCGACGTTTTGATGTGGCCGCCAACGTGCTCGATTCCCGTAAACTGTCTGAGGCAACCGGATGGGCGCCGCGCATCTCCCTCGCCGTGGGGCTGGCGGCCATGTGGCGCCATGGTCTGGAGCGCGAGCTCCAGCGGGAGCCCAGGCCATGAGCTTGGCCACCACAGATTTTGATCACCCGATCTTCCGTGAGAGCATCCGCCGCATCAGGCTGCTGCTCGGGGAGAGCGCTCTGGTGGGGGTGGAGCGGGAGCTGCTGGAACGCCTGGTGCACAGCAGTGGCGATCCCGCCATTGCCCCCTTGCTGCGCTTCAGCCCTGGGGCCTGTGCGGTGGGGCTCCAGGCCCTGGCCTCCGGCGCGGTGATCCTCACGGACACCGCCATGGCCGCCAGTGCCGTGGAACCAATGGCGCGTCGCACCTTCGCCAACTCTGTGCACGCGGTGCTCGACTGGGCGCCCGCCGCGCCGCCTGTGGGGGGCACCCGGGCCGCGGCGGGGATGGAGCGGGCCCTGGCGGCCCATCCCGGATCGGTGGTGCTGATCGGCAGTGCCCCCACCGCCCTGGAGCTGCTGCTGGAGCGGGTGGCGGCGGGGGCCCTGGCTGCGCCCGCCCTGGTGATCGGGATGCCGGTGGGGTTTGTGGGAGTGGCCGAGAGCAAGCGACATCTGGCCGCCAGTGATCTCCCCCAGATCCGGCTGGAGGGCAGCCGGGGCGGGGCTGGCCTGGTGGCCGCGGCGGTGAACGCTCTGCTGCGGCGGGCCTGGCTGGATCGGCAGGGTTAGCTGCCGATCGCATAGGTATTCGCTGAGACGTTCGCTGCGGTTCCGAGCAGCTGTGTTCGGGTAGCGGGCAGCCTGGCCACTTCTTGCGTTCCAAGGACTACAAGGGCTGGGGGCTTAAGCGGCGTGCGGATCGCCCGGAGCGCGCACTGCCGCCGGGCCACGCCGCCGGCCTTGCGGCGCCCCGGGCAGGGGTTCCGGGCTGTCCAGGGGGCTTCGCGCGCCACCAGCCTCGCCGGTCTGGTCAGGGCCCAGATTATTCGTTTCGCCAGGTTCCTCCGCCCTCCCCTGATTCCCGGCCTGCAGGCCCACCGCCACATGGCTGTTGGCCTCGATCCGGCCCAGTACCTGGCGGGCCCGCAGCACCACCGAGGGGGGCACGCCGGCCAGCCGGGCCGCCTCGATGCCGTAGCTGCGGCTGGCCCCGCCCCGCACCACCCGATGCAGGAACACCAGCTCGTCGCCGGTTTCTTCCACCAGCACCTGGGCATTGGCCACGTTGGGCAGCAGCTCGGCCAGCTCGTTGAGCTCGTGGTAGTGGGTGGCGAAGATCGTGCGGGCGCGGAGGTCGCCGGCCAGGTGTTCGGCCACCGCCCAGGCGATCGAGAGGCCATCGAAGGTGGCGGTGCCGCGGCCGATCTCATCGAGCAGCACCAGGGAGCGCTCGCTGGCGTGGTGAAGGATGTTGGCGGTTTCGGCCATCTCCACCATGAAGGTGGATTGGCCGCTGGCCAGGTCGTCGACGGCGCCGACGCGGGTGAAGATCCGATCGGCGATGCCGAGGCGGGCGGAGCGAGCCGGGATCCAGGAGCCGATCTGGGCCAGCAGCTGCAGCAGCCCCGTCTGGCGCAGGTAGCAGCTCTTGCCGCTGGCGTTGGGTCCGGTGAGCACCAGCAGGTCAGGGGCCGGTGGGGTGGAGGAGGGATCGCTGCCGGGAGCCACGCCAGCGCCGCCCAGGGCCAGGTCGTTGGCGGTGAAGGTCTCCTCCACCAGCAGCAGCTCCACCACCGGATGGCGGCCGGCCTCGATCCGCAGCTCCCTGCTCTCCAACAGCTCCGGCCGGCACCAGCCGCCGGTGGCGGCCACCTCGGCCAGGGAGGCCAGGGCATCGAGGTCGGCCACCAGGCGGGCGGCGGCGCGGATCGGGGCGGCCCGCTCCCCCACCCGGCTGCGCAGGGCCGTAAACAGCTCGACTTCCCGCTGGGCGGCGCGGGCCCGCAGCTGCAGGATGCGCCCCTCGCGGCCCTTGAGGGCGGGCGTCACGAAGCGTTCCTCGTTGGCCAGGGTCTGGCGGCGGATCCAGTGGTCGGGCACGGTGGCGGCCCGGGCCCGGCTCACCGCCAGGAAGTAGCCGAAGCTGCGGTGGTACTGGAGCCGCAGGTTGGGGTTGCCGCTGGCGCGGCGCTCGCTGGCCTCCTGCTCGGCCAGCCAGCCGTCCTGGTCGTCGAGTTGGTTGCGGAGGCCATCGAGCAAAGGGTCGACGCCGTCGTGGATCAGGCCGCCTTCGCTGAGGCTGAGGGGCGGAGTGTCGAGCAGGTGGTGGCGCAGTTCGGCCGCCAGGGCGGCCAGCTCCGGCCAGGGCTGGCCCAGGGCGCGCAGGGGTTCGCTGACGCTCTCCTTGAGCAGCCCCGCCAGCCGCGGCAGCCGCTCCAGGCCGTCGGCCAGGGCCACCAGGTCGCGGGCGGAGGCGCTGCCGGCGCCGGCGCGGCCCGCCAGGCGCTCCAGATCCCCCATCGGCCGCAGCAGCCTGCGCAGGGCTAGGCGCAGCGGGCGGTGGTCCACCAGCTCCCCCACGGCCTCCTGGCGCACCAGGATCGCGGCCCGCTCCACCAGGGGAGCCTCGATCCAACGCCGCAGGCAGCGGCCCCCCATGGCGGTGGCGGTGCGATCCAGGGCCCAGAGCAGGGAACCGTGCAGGCCGCCGCCGAGCTGGGTGCGGGTGAGCTCCAGGTTGCGGCGGGTCTGGGCATCGAGCACCAGCTGGTCGCCGGCGTGCCAGACGGTGGGCATCTCCAGGGGGACGGTGCCTGGTCCGGTGCTGCCGCCGGCGACGGCGTTGTTAGCGGGGACGGTCGGTTGCTCTGGAGCATCTGACCGCTGGGGCGGGAGCTCAAGGCCCAGCGCCGATGAACCCGACCCAGCCGCCGTGGGCCCGGGCTGGGTGGTGTCGAGGTAGGCCAGCAGGCCGCCCGCCGCCCGCATCGCCAGGGGCAGTTCGCCGAGGCCGAGACCATCGAGGCTGCCCAGGCGGAAGTGGCCCAGCAGGCGGCCCCGGGCTTGGGGGGCCTCAAAGGGGGTGCGGGGCAGGGCCGTGAGCCGTTGGGGATCGGGGCACCAGGCGGGGCTCGCCGAATCAGACCCCACAACGCCCGTTTCCAGCCCGGGCCACACCACCTCGGCCGCCTCCAGTTGCAGCAGCTCCTGGTGCAGGGCGCCGCTCCCCTCCCGCTCGGTGACCCGGAACTCGCCGGTGCTCACATCGGCCACCGCCAGCCCCCACCGGCCGCCGCCGCCCGGCACCACGGCGCAGAGCCAGTTGTTGCGGCGGGCGGCGAGCATGCCCTCCTCAAGCACCGTGCCGGGGGTGAGCACCCGGGTGATGTCGCGGCGCAGCAGGGCCCCCTTGGCGGGCGTGGTTTCGAGCTGGTCGCAGAGGGCCACGCTGAGGCCGCGGCGAACCAACTCGGCGCAGTAGCGCTCGGCGGCGTGGTGGGGGATGCCCGCCATCGGTACCCGGCCGATGCCCTTGCCGCCCTCCTTGCCGGTGAGGGTGAGCTCCAGCAGCCGCGAGAGCAGCAGGGCATCTTCAAAGAAGAACTCGTAGAAGTCGCCGAGGCGGTAGAGCAGTACCCGCTCCGGATGGGCCGCCTTGAGCTCCACGTAGTGGCGCAGCACCGGGCTGAGGGTGGTCGGGTCCACCAGGCTGTGGTGGTGCCAGCGGGGCAGGTCGGCGTCGGGCTGGGGGTGGTGCTCCTCGGCGGGGTGCTCGCTTTCCCCGGGGCCGGCGGCAGAGTTCGAGCTGCCTTCTGGCTGGCCTTCTGCGACCGCAGCCCCGGCCGCTGGCTTGGTCGTTGCGCCCGCTGCGCTCGCCGCTGCCTTGGTTGTCGCGGAGGCGGCCGTCCCCCCTTCGCTCCCCTCCTCACCCTCCAGGCCCCGCGCCCTGGCGGCCGTGTCCCGCCGCTGCCGGGGCCGCGATGCCGCATCGGCCTCCAGGAGGTGGTCGGCGTCGAGGGCTTCGGCTGGTTCGCCATTGGCTTCGGCCGTTGCCAGGGAGCCGGGCGCGCCCATTCGGGATCGGCCCCCGAGGGCCCCAGAACCAGTTCCCCCTGCGGTAGGCGCCGCTTCGGCAAACAAACTCCCCTGCAGTCCAGACCCCACAAGCTCGGCAACCAGGGACAGCTGCTGCTCGGCTGGCGCCGCCATGGCACTGGTGGTGGGGGAGTCCCATCCTACGAGACCCCACCGGTGGGGTCCAACCCAGGGAGCCCACCCCGCTGCCCGGCCCCAACCCACAACTTGTGAAGGATGCCCCTGCCCCCCTGCGGAGCGGCCGGGGTGCCGTGTGAGAATCCCCCCACTGCCTGGTCCGGCCGGCCCGCCCACCCCTTCCAGCACCTCCTCATGCAGATCATCAACACACTCACCGTTCTGGCCCTGGTGGTGATGTCGTTCGCGCTGATCGTGGCGATCCCGGTGCTGTACGCCAGCAGCGAGGACAGCGGCCGCTCCAACCGCCTGATCCTGATCGGCGGGGCCGCCTGGGTGGCCCTCGTTCTGCTCAACTGGGGCGTGAGTTACTTCGTGGTCTGAAGGTTTTGGCGGTTTTCGAAGGGCGCTTCACCGATACGGCCAACCTGCGGATCGCCGTGGTGGTGGCCCGTTTCAACGATCTGGTCACCGGCAAGCTGCTCAGCGGCTGCCTGGATTGCCTCTCGCGCCACGGCATCGACACGGCCCCCACCAGCAGCCAGCTGGATGTGGCCTGGGTGCCCGGCAGTTTTGAGATCCCCCTGGTGGCCCAGCGCCTCGCCGCCAGCGGTCGCTACCAGGTGTTGATCACCCTGGGGGCCGTGATCCGCGGCGACACCCCCCATTTCGACGTGGTGGTGGCCGAGGTGGGCAAGGGCGTCTCCGCCGTGGCCCGCGACACCGGCATTCCGGTGATCTTCGGCGTGCTCACCACCGACACCCTGCAGCAGGCTTTGGAGCGGGCGGGGATCAAGAGCAATTTGGGTTGGAGCTATGCGATGCAGGCGCTGGAGATGGGGAGTTTGATGGGGGCCCTGGGGGGGTGAGATCCAGTCGTAGTAGTTGCTGGCTGGTTAGTTGCTTGTAGAGACGATTCCTTCATGCTGAATTCGGATCCTGTTGGTACTGTGCCAATTGAGGGGGATCATCTCTAAGGCGTTGCGGCGAACTGGGATGGTTGAGAGGATTGCTGCGTGGCATGCCATGAATGATTACTTCGTGATTGAGTGGCATCCGCATGGTTTGTAGGTATTTTCCGCGCTCATTCACCTCGATGCATGCCGAGCAGACACCTTGACCCTGAGCGCGTTGGCCTAGCCAGTACTAGACCGCCGGCTACAGGAACCGGGAATTCGAGCGATCCCTTTCCAGGAACGATCTCCTCCTCGCGATCAGCCTGGCCACTCGAGGAACTGGAGGCCCCGCAGCGGCCCTTTCTGGCCCCCAAGGATGCCGAGGCCCACGGCTTCGAAGTCCCTGGCGACCGCCGGCGATCTGTTCAGCCCCCACAACGTGTGAAGGATGGGGCCAGCGGCAGATCTGCGTCCAGGGTTCGTGGCAGGATTGCCAACTCTCCTTGATCTGACCACGAGCCTTCTTGCCCCATGCAGATCCTTAATACACTCAACTTCCTGGCCCTGGCCCTGGTACTGGTTGAGCTGGGTCATGAGCCTGCTGGTGGTCTGATCTCGACAGGGTGACGGCGTGACAGCCTGCCCGGAACACCCCCGCCCCGCCGTATGAGCGTCACTCGCATTCAGCCCAGGCGTCGCTTTTCGTTCTTCGAGTGGAAGGAGCTCGTTGAATATCGCGATCTCCTGTATTACCTGTCGCTTCGCGACATCAAGCTGCGCTACAAGCAGACGAGCCTGGGCGTAGTCTGGGTGATCCTGCAGCCGCTGGTGCCGGCCATCATCTTTGCCGTGCTGTTCGGCAACTTCGCCCGTCTGCCCAGCAATGGGCAGCCTTATCTGCTGATGGTGTTCACGGGCCTGATTCCCTGGGGGCTGTTCAGCAACACGATCGGCAGGGCCGGTGGCAGTCTGGTGGCCAATTCCGGCCTGCTGTCGAAGATCTATTTCCCCCGTCTGATCATTCCCCTGGCCTCGATGGGGTCGGTAGCTGTGGATGGCCTGGTCAGCCTCGGGGTCCTGGTGGTTCTGCTGGCGCTTTTTGGCATCGGCCTGGGCTGGCATATGTTGGCAGCCCCTTTCTTTATGCTGGCTGCGTTCCTGATGGGCCTGGGCCTGACGTTGGCCGTGGCCTCGCTGAATGTCTATCATCGCGACTTTGGTTATGCGGTGCCGTTCGTGCTGCAGGCCTGGAATTATCTGACACCGATCGTCTATTCCTCTTCGTTGATCCCTGAGCGATGGCAGTTTTTGTACTCCCTCAATCCAACGGTGGGTCTGATTGAGGGATTTCGCTGGTCAGTGCTGGGCGGTGTGCCGATCACAGTCACCATGATGGCGAGCATGCTGTCGGGGCTGGTCGCTTCCTTGGTGATCGGCATGTCCGTGTTCCAGAGGATCGAAAGGGGCTTCGCCGATATCGTATGACTTCGAATTCAGATATTGCCGTCACAGTTCGGTCCCTGGGTAAGTCCTACAGGATTGATCACCTGGGCGTAGCGGAGACCCCAGTCGAGGGAGCCGAGGGTGGCTCCCGGCGTCGTTGGCCCTGGCAGGGCAAGGGGCAACGCCAGCGGATGAGTAGTGAGATCTTCTGGGCCTTGCGGGATGTGGATTTTGACGTTCCCCGCGGCAAGGTGTTTGGCGTGATCGGCCGGAACGGGGCGGGCAAGAGCACCTTGCTGAAGATCCTTTCCCGGATCACGGAGCCCACCACCGGCATGGCCGAGATTCGCGGCCGGGTGGGCTCTCTGCTGGAGGTGGGTACCGGATTTCACCCCGAGCTGAGCGGCCGCGAGAACATCTACCTCAATGGCACGTTGCTGGGAATGCGACGCAGGCAGATCGATCGGGTGTTCGATGCGATCGTTGATTTCGCTGAAGTTCATCGCTTCGTCGACACTCCTGTCAAGCGCTATTCCAGTGGAATGTACGTGCGGTTGGCTTTTGCCGTGGCAGCGCATCTTGAGCCGGATGTTCTTGTGATTGATGAGGTGTTGGCTGTTGGTGATATTGAGTTCCAGAAGCGGTGCCTAGGGAAGATGCGCGAAGTTACAGGAGAGGGGAGAACAGTATTGTTTGTGAGTCACAATCTTACTTCAGTCAACAGTCTTTGCGATCGATGTCTTCTACTTGAACAGGGCAAGGTACTTCGAGAGGGCCCAACTGAAGAGGTTACCCAAATCTATTACGGCATGGTTGGTGAGCGTCGTTCTAATGGGTCGATTCTATCGTTTTCCGAAGGGGAGGAGCCCGGTGATGAGGTGGCGCAGTTGATGGGGGCTCGATTGATTGATCAGGCTGGCTCCACGATTTCTTCACCAAGCCTTGAAGACGATTTTGGTATAGAGATGACTTTTCGCGTCTTGATTGAAGACGCTCCCTTGATACCCCTCATCCACGTCTTTGCAGAAGGACAATGCGTGTTTATGAGTATGCCTTCTGACGTGCCATCTTTTAATATTGGTATTCACCAAGCCAAGATGTGGTTGCCGAGGCATCTTCTTAACGAAGGTTGCTATGATCTGCAGATAGCCGTGATGACAGTAAGCCCACAAGTTGTGCATTTTGCCGTAGATCAGGCCATTTTCTTCTACGTTTCAGAAAATGTGCATGACTTGACGCGCCATGGTTATGTGCACAGACTAGCAGGCTTTGTTCGGCCTAGATTACAGTGGGAGATTGTTTAATCTAGTCCTGCCATGAGATAATGCTTAGCACGGTGTGACATGGAATGCTGAAATATTGACGTATAGTTGATCGCCAAAGCCGGAATCTACTTTCTCAAGCACCTTGAGAAAACCTCTGCTGGTCAAGAGAGCTTCAATTTCACTTGGCTTGGCTTGATCTTCGTATATTACGTGAAATGAAACTTCTAACCAGATGGAGCGTACTCTTTGGAGCTGATTCAACCCTCCACGCAAAACAGCGAGCTCCGCTCCCTGGACATCCATGTGAAGGAAGTCAACCCATGCCCAATTGTGTTTATTGAAGATAGACTGAAGAGTCATTGTCTGAATCATGATTGAATCGCTAAATCTCAGCCATGGCACAAATTGATCCATCAACTTTGATGGAGCGAGGATGGAGCTCGATTTATTGCCAAAGTCCCACTCACCCATTGGACTTCCCTGTTCTGGTTGCCCTGAAGAAAGGTGGAATTGACACTCCCCATCATGGTCTGATACAGCCATTTCAAACAGGCTGAATCTAGGATTTGAATCTAATCGCGGATTATTCCTGATCTTAGCAACATTCCCAGGATGAGGCTCGAAAGCATATAAATGCATCTCAGGGAACAATTTTAAATACCGAATTGAATCCTCTCCTTCGCAGGCCCCAATTTCAAGAAAGATGCTAGGGGCAACGTCTTTGAACAGTAGCTGAAGGATGGGAGTCTGGGGAGTTGCCTCCGCAAGGTAGGCTTCTAAGTCCAAGGTAAAATCTGAATCTTGCATTCTATGTTAGCATCGCATTGATGCTTTGGAAAAAATCACATCCTGTTACATCGCCCATTCCATTCCACGTGGTTTCCATTTCTTGTATCTACAAATTGGCATTGGCGTTCGGCGCACTGAGTATTATCAGAAATCTACATTTCTACACTCCTCCAACCTGCAAAAATGGTGCTCAATGAAGCAAAACGCTACCAAAAAAATCTAGAGAGATTTTCTTTACGCCAGTCCTCTCACGGGAGAATGGCCTTGAGATCGCAGGGAAGGACCCAGTTCATGGGAGGCAAGAAGCCCGTTTTCGGTAACTAGGTGCAATCTACGGCGATGAAACTCACTAGGCGTGAGCGTTTTCTCTCTAAGCTGGGAAGAGTTTGTGTTCTGAAATGAGTTCAATAGGTTTTTCTGGACAGCCCTCATCGTCAACCAGTGAGGTGGGGAACCGACCTATAGAGAGGCTCGCACTGATGTGAAACGCCGCACTTGCAGCCCCGAGTTCAAGGCCAAGGTCGCAACAGAAGCGACCAGTGGCCGCAAGACGATCCTGGATATTACAGGTGATTGATCTAGGCTATCACGGATAGGCTTTAAGTGTTCCCAATTAGAATCCATGGCTTGACGAGGTTGCACCCGCGCTTCCAAAAGTTCATATTCAAAGCTCTAACCATGAGATCCTGCCTTAATATCTTTAGGGATTCAGGCTCTCCCGATTTGGGATTGCAAAGGCACAATCTTCTGCTTAAGTCCAGTCTCAGTAAATGGAATGAGCTTAACCTTCCTTTAAATGGATGTCCGTTATATTTATTTTGCCTAACCTGCTGAGATATGTCTCGCATTTCCTGCCTGAGTGCCTGGCGCCTTACTGTATTGATGCGTTGGCGCGCCCTGCCAGGGGTGCAGCTGGATCGGCGGCTGGGCACTAAGACCCAATGCCGTAGCTTGTGCACGGTATTGTGCTAATCTTGTACGCCTCACGGCTTTTGATCTTCCAAAGGATCAGGCTCTTCCCTAAGTTTTTGTATGCTTGGCGCATTACGACGTCGTTTGCAATCAATCATTCCTGAATATCGTCAGAGTCTCCGTCAGCCAATTGCAACGCCTTCCGCTTCTACATCGTACGCGCGCGAGAGTTTTTCTCAGTGTGGTGAAGACCTGATCATTGACTTTGTTGCCCGTCAGTGTGGCATCGATATTCAGAGCTATTTCGACGTTGGCGCCAACCATCCTTTCCATTACAGCAATACCTATCTTTTTTACGCTAGAGGTGCTGCTGGCATCTGTGTTGAGCCCATTCACTTCCTGGCTCAGGACTTTGCCGCTGCACGCCCCCGCGACAAGGTGCTGACCAATGTCATTTCGGCGGGACGGGATCCGCTTACCTTCTATGTGCTCGAGCCCTCGACTCTCAGCACTTTTGATCCCGATGCGTTGAATCGCGCATTGAAGACTCCTGGGGCTACGGTGGTAGACAAGATCTGTGTAGAGCCGATCAGCCTCGATCAGCTGTTTGAGGCGAACGGTGTTCCTGAATTGCTTTGTATTGATGTTGAGGGAGGTGATCTTGATGTGTTGTCCAGCTGGGACATTGCACGCTTTCGTCCTCCCCTTCTTTGTTTGGAGGACCTGGAGTACAGCACTGTTCGTACCACCAGACGACCTTTGGGAGTGACAGATTACTTGTGCCAGCACGGCTATATGTTGTTTGCCAATACATTCATTAACAGCGTACTTGTCGACGCCGCGACCTGGGTTGACCCATGACGATTCCTCGCTCTCTGAAGCATTTTCTGTTTCCTGTAGTCCAGTTTAAAAGGGCTATTGATCGACAGCTTTATGCTTGCAGCCAGTTCAGGAAAAACTCTCAGGCATCTTTTCGACAGTGGGTCTCCATATCCCGCCGAATTCAGGATCCTGTCCTGACTGTTGGGACAACGAATTCCAGTAATCGCGACCAGTGGGTCCAATCAGTTCTCGCCGAGGTTGTGCCGAAATCTCGGTTGCTCGATGCCGGTTCTGGCGAGCAGAAGTATCGACGGTTCTGCTCGCATCTCCACTACGTCTCGCAGGACAACGCTGCTTATGACGGCAAAGGTGATGGCCATGGGGGTCATGTTGAAAGCTGGACCTATGGTGCCACTGATTATGTCTGCGATATCGTCGCTATTCCGGCACCAAGTGATTCTTTTGATGTCGTCTTGTGTACTGAGGTTCTGGAGCATCTGCCCGACCCTGTGGCGGCGATTGGAGAGCTCACGCGTGTGTTGCGTCCGGGTGGTCTGTTTTTACTCACGGCTCCATTCTGCAGTTTCACACACTTCTCGCCTTACTTCTTTTCAACTGGTTTTTCCCGTAACTGGTATTCCAGGCATTTAGAGCATCTTGGATTCAGTTGCGTGGAGATGACGCCGAATGGAAACTACTTTGAGTACCTCGCCCAGGAAATCAGGAGACTGCCGCAGATGTCCAGCTCCTACTCCCTTGCTAAGGAGTCGTGGCGGGTCCGGTTGGCGATGCTTGCTATTCTGAGGTTTTTGCAGATCTGTTCATCTCTTGATCGAGGCTCTTGCGACTACAGCTGCTACGGCTGGCATGTCAAGGCGACCAAGGGCCTGGCCTCTTCGGATCAGGCTGATTAGATGACGTCTCCCTCTCCATGCATTTCCGTTGTCTTGCCCGTTTACAACGGTCTCCCCTATCTGCATGCGGCCATCTCCAGCATCCTCTCTCAGTCGTTTACCGACTTTGAGCTGATCGTGATTGACGATGGCTCTGTCGACGGGTCGGCTTCTGTCCTTGAGGAGTTTGACGATCAGCGCCTGCGCTTTCTGCGGCAGGACAATCAGGGCCTTGCCCGCACCCTCAACCATGGCATCTCCCTGGCCTGTGGAACCTATGTTGCCCGGCAGGATCAGGACGATCTTTCCCATCCCGATCGCCTCGCCTTGCAGGTGGCTCACATGGAAGCCCACCAGGACTGTGTTCTGGTGGGTTCATGGGCTCAGATCATGGAGGTGGATCGTCTCGTTGATCGGTTTCACCGCCATCCTGTCGATGAGCCAACCCTGCGCTATCAGTTGTTGTTCAACAACCCGTTTGTCCATAGCTCTGTTCTCCTGCGACGTTCCGCGCTACAGCAGGTTGGCGGCTATACGACAGATCCAGAGCGGCAGCCTCCGGAAGACTATGAATTGTGGTCCCGTCTTTCTCGCATTGGTTCCGTGGCGAATCTTGGCCAGGTTTTGCTTGTTTATCGAGAGATTTCTGGGAGTATGTCTCGAAATGGCCCGTCTCCTTTCCGTAAGCGCCTGATCACACTCTGCGCTGAGAATATCGCAATCGCAGCCGGCCTTCCCATCGACGATCCCTCTGCTCGTGCCATCGCGGCGCTCACCCATGGTGATCCTTCGGCGATGCCGCATTCCCCTGATTTTGTTCGCATGCAGGACGTTCTGCTCCAGGCCATCCACTGCCTGGCATTGGGAGACCTGCAGACATCTTTCCGGCAAGACGCCATTTCCCGCATCCATTCGTTGCAGGCTGGCTGGTTTATTCGTGAGTCCCCTGCGTACGACATTCTCCACAGGCCGGGTCCCATCCGAAATGTGGCCAAGCGCATCTGGCAATTGGCCAAGCGGCTGAGGGGGACGCAATGAAGTCCATCGTCATCGGTGGTGCCGGTTCATCGGTTCCTTGGTCAGCCAGGCTCTGATCGCCTCAGGCCGTGAGGTGACCGTTGTGGGACGGCGTCCCCCCGGAGCCCACACGGCCGCCCTGTCGTGCGCCTACCGCTGCGCTGATCTTGGCAACCGCTCCCAGATGCGTGAGCTCCTCGAGCCGGGCTGCGAGGTGATCGACCTTGCTTAGGCCACGGTCCCGAAAACCAGTTTCGGCGACCCGGTTTTTGATCTTCTCGCCAACTTGCCTGGGAGCGTCGGATTGCTGGAGGAGGCGATGGCTGTTGGGGTCCGCCGTCTGTTGCTCGTTTCCTCCGGAGGCACGGTCTACGGCCCGCCCTGCACCCTGCCCATGGCGGAATCCCACCCGACAGCCCCCATCAGTCCCTATGGCATCACCAAGCTGACCATCGACCATTACGCCCTGATGTTTCATCACACCCGCGGCCTGCCGGTGGTGGTGGTGCGGCCGGCCAACGCCTACGGCGTCCAGCAGAGATCCCGCACCGGCCAGGGTTTCCTTGCCGCCGCCATCGACGCCATCCTGTCGCGACGTGAGATCGAGATCTTTGGAGATGCGGGAACCATTCGCGATTACATCCATGTCACCGATGTGGCCAGCGGTATTCTTGCGGCCCTGGACTTCGGGGAGATGGTGAAATCTATAACCTCGGTACCGGCATCGGGGCCAGCAATCTCGATGTGATCGCCATGCTGCGCCCTTTGGCAGAGGCTGCCGGCCACACCATTCAGGTGCGCCATCTGCCTTCAAGGCGATTCGATGTGGAGGCCAATGTGCTCGACGCACAGAAGTTGCGCTCCGTCTGCAAATGGCGTCCGGACGTATCTCTCCAGCGAGGTCTCGCAGAAATGTGGGATCTTGCCTTGGTCGCTTCTACCACCACATGAGGATTCACCCTGTCCGCCCAACTTTGTTGCATGAGCCTCCTAACTCAGCTTCGGGTTCTGAGAGGGACCTCCTGTGAAGGCTCGACATCCCTGGTTTTGTGGCCGGCGTCCATCCCTACCACCCCCCACTACCAGCAAAGTTGTCCGCCCTGTCTGACCGATACACCAGGGGGCCCACCGATGACTGATGCAATCGCATTACGACCCCGAGCTGCGGGCTGAGATCCGCCAGCGGATGAGCCCGCCCAACCGTGAGAGCGTGGCTGAGATCGCTCGCTCTACAGGAGTTAACGCCCAGACCCTCTACAGCTGGCGCCATCGCTGGAAGCAGGAAGGCCAGCTGGTGCCGGCCACCAGCAAGGCACCGGAACAATGGAGTGCGGCCGACAAGCTGGCAGCAGTGATCCAGGCAGCAGGACTCAGCGGTCCTGAACTGGGCGCCTATTGCCGCGAACGGGGTCTGTTCCCCAAGCAGCTTGCCCGCTGGCGCCAAGTGGCAGAGAATGCCAACAGCCACAGTGCGCCGAGCATGAGCGATCAGAAGGAGTTACAGCGCCTGAACCAGGAATTGATTCGTCAAAATCGGCGGCTGGAGCGTGAATTACAGAAAAAGGAAAAGGCGCTTGCCGAGGCAGCAACGCTGCTGATGCTTGTAAAAAAGCGCGATCTCCTCTGGCCACAAAACGAGGAGACTTGATTGAGATGGAGAATCTTAGCAAGGCGATAGAGTTTCTCAAGGCCGGTACGGATGCTGGCTTGCCACTGAAAGTGGTGGCCGATCTTCTTGGTGTTTGTGGGCGAACGTTAAGACGCTGGCGCCAGGACATCAGCGGGCGAGGATTCAGTATTGATCGCCGTAAGGGAGCTCCAAGGCAAGTGGCCCACAAGTTCACCGCTCAAGAGTGCCAGAAAGTGATTGACACCATCAATGAACCTCGCTTTGCCGATCTGCCACCGGACCAGATTGTGGCGATCCTGGCCGAGGAACAGCAGTACGTTGGATCCGAGATGACAATCTATCGCATCATGCGAGAAGAAGACCTGCTGAATCATCGAGGCAGAGCCCGCCAACCCCGTGAGCCAAGACCAGTGCCAATGATGGAGGCCAAGGGCACCCATCAAGTGCTGGCCTGGGATATCACCCTGGTCCCTGGCCCTGTCAAAGGCCAGTATTACTACGTTTATATGGTGATGGATGTATGGAGCAGGCGCATCCTGGGCACAGAGGTGCAGGATGTGGAATGCAGGAGGTCTTGGCTACTGACCCCGGCCGCTTTCAGCCGGACCATTCCACTCTCAGCCTCATGGGCATGACCTTGCTCTATTGCGGCGCTCCGGCTACGGCTTAGGTTCGCCCCAGCCCCCTCGACCCATGAAGATCCTCCATACGGTCGAGTCCTATCTGCCGGCCCGCCACGGCATGTCGGAGGTGGTGCGGCAGATCTCCGAGCGGCTGGTGGCCCGTGGCCATGACGTCACCGTGGCCACTCGCTCCGACCCGGCCCGCAGCAGCGACAGCATCGAGGGGGTGAAGGTCAGGGGATTCGATGTCCAGGGGAAGAGTGCGGTTGGGGTCTGGGGGGATGTCTCCGGCTACCAGCGCTATCTGCTCGGCTCCGATGCCGATGTGATCGTCAATTTCGCGGCGCAGCAGTGGGCCACCGATCTAATGCTGCCGCTGCTGCCCCAGCTGAAGGCCTGCAAGGTGTTCGTTCCCACTGGCTTCTCCGCCCTGGGTGACCCCACCTTCGCCGCCTACTTCGCCGCCATGGGCGAATGGATGCGCAGCTATGACACCTGTGTTTTTCTCTCCGACTCCTATCGCGACATCGACTTCGCCCGCCGCGAGGGCGTCGAGCGCATCGCCATCATTCCCAATGGGGCGGCGGCCGAGGAGTTCGAGCGCCCCCGCGACCCGGGACTGAGGGCCCGGCTCGGCATCCCCGAGGATGACCTGCTGATCCTGCATGTCTCCGGTTACCTGTCTGTGGCCAAGGGGCAGGCCGAAGCCCTCGAGATCTTCTCCCATTCCCAGCTGCGGCAGGCCACCCTGCTGCTGGTCAGTCCGGATTTCGCTCAGTCCCTGGCCCGCTCCCTGACCCCGCGGCAGCTGGCCCGGGGCGTGTACCACCTTCTGCGGGGCAAGGGGCTGCGGGCCCTGGCCTTCCCCACCCAGCTGCAGGTCATGAAGCGGCTCAACCGGCGCCGCAACAGGGCGGCGTTCCGGCAGGTCCTTGGCCATTCCCTCTCCCGCCACGACACGGTCAGCGCCTTCCTCGAGGCCGACCTGCTGCTGTTCCCCTCCTGGATCGAATGTTCCCCCCTGGTGCTGTTCGAAGCCGCCGCGTCCCACACGCCCTTCCTGGTCACGCCGGTGGGTAATGCGGCCGAGATCATCAGCTGGACCGGTGGGGGCGAGTTGTTGCCCGGTGTGCGCAGTGACGACCGGGAAGGCAGCGTCCGAGCCGATGTGGCCGCCGGGACCCAGCGGCTGGAGGCCCTGTTGGCGGACGCCCCCGCCCGCACCAGGATGGCCGCCTCCGCCCACCGGGCCTGGCAGGCCCACTTCACCTGGGAGCGCATCGCCGATCAGTACGAACGGCTGTACCGCTGCCTGCTGGAGGGGGAGGCGATCACCGACCAGTTCCCGGCCCCGCCCCAGCTCTGATGCGCACCCTCACCCTGATCTTCTCCAAGGATCGGCCTCTGCAGTTGCAGGCGACCCTGGCGTCGTTCGCCCTGCATTGCCTGGAGGCGGCGCAGTCTCCGATCACCGTGCTCTACAGGGCCAGTTCCGAGGCGTTTGCCCAGGGTTACGCCCTGCTGCAGCGGGAGTTCCAGGGCCGACTGATGATCGACTGGGTGGAGGAGCACTCCTTTCGCCATGATCTGCTGGCCTGCCTTCGGCAACCCCCCGCCGTTTCCCGCTGGCGCAGGATCCAGGATCGGCTGCGGCTGCGCTCCTGGCGTCCGCGTTGTGAACAGCTGCTGTTTCTCGTCGATGACAATATCTTCGTGCGGCCCTTTTCTCTGCGATCGATCGTGGAGGCCCTGGAGCAGCAGCCCTCCGCCATCGGCTTCTCTCTGCGCGTCGGCCACAACACCACGCGCTGCTACTCGATGAACTGTGACCAGCCGCTGCCGGATTTCCAGCCCGTGGAAGGGGGGCTGCGCTTTCGCTGGGTGGGCCAGACCGGAGACTTCGGCTACCCGATCGAGGTGTCCAGTTCCGTTTATCGCCTCGTCGATCTGATCGGCCTGTTGCGGACTCTCCCCTACACCAACCCCAACCGTCTGGAGCAGGTGCTTTCCTCCTCTAGCTCCCTTTTCGCCTTGAATAAGCCTGATCTGCTCTGCTTCGACCAGTCCGTGGCCTTTTGCGCTCCGATCAACAAGGTGCAGACGATCCTCGACAACCGGGCCGGGGAAAGTGATAGTTACTCCAGCGAAGCCCTGCTCGGCCGCTTTCTCGAGGGACAGCGGGTGGATGTTGAGGCCCTGCGGGATTTCGTCCCCCGGGCGGCCCATGTGGAGATCGATCTGCCCTTGCAGTCCGCTTCGGCACTGTGACCGCGCGCATCGCGACCCTGCTCTGCATGAAGGGGGGCACCCCGGCGGCCCTGGCCCTGCGGGCCATCCGTAGCACGGCCTCCAGCCTTGCCCCCGGAGACCTGCTATTCCTTCGCGTTGATGGTGGTGAGCTCACGGATCCCGAAGTGTTCCGTGCCGCCGCTGCCCCAGCCCGGTTGGTACTCCGGGAGGTCGCGGCAGGCCGGGGGCTGGCCCACGGCCTCAATCAGCTCGTGGAGGAGGCGCTGCAGGATCCCGGCATCGCATTGATCGCGCGGATGGATGCTGATGATGAATCCCTCCCGGGGCGCATGGATCGCCAGCGTCAGTTCATGGCCGATCACCGGGAGGTCGACATCCTTGGTACGGCTTGCCACGAAATCGATGAGCATGGCGCCTATCTTCAGCTCAAGCGCATTCCCATCAGCCATCGCGCCATCGTGGCCAGCTTGCCACGAAGCAATCCCATGAATCACCCCACGGTGATGATGCGTCGCCGTGTCTTTGAGTCCGGCCTCCGTTACCGTGAAGATGTGAAACGCACAGAGGACTACCACTTATGGATTTCAGCGGCAAGCTTGGGATTTGTGCTGGCCAATATGGAGGAGCCATTGTTGAACTTTCAACGCGATTCTAACTTCTTCCATCGCCGTGGAGGGTGGCAGCAGGCCAGGGCCGATCTGCATGTCCGGCTCAGGGCGATGAGGGAACTTCAGTTGTACTCACCGGTGAATATTCTATGGGCTGTTGCGGCCTTTGGCATGCGAATCATGCCGGCCACCTTGCAGCAATGGCTTTATCTGCGGTTGCGATAGCCGTCGCGGTTCTGCTGTCGCCATGCCCAGCCATCACGACAGCGGTCATATCGAGGGCCGAATGTCCTTCCCCACTGCCCAGTTTGATGGTGAGGATATGATCTTATGACGCCATGATCACTTTCAAGGCCTGCTTGGGGCGGTCCGCTGGCAACTTCCCGCCGGTTTCGCCTCGACCCTCATTTGACCGAGGGGCCCCCCATGGGGCATGCTTTGTTCATCGGCAACAGCCGGTCGGGAGCAGCCCTGGCTGTTCTTGCATGCCAAGCGCGGATGTAGCTCAGTGGTAGAGCATCTCCTTGCCAAGGAGAGGGTCGAGAGTTCGAATCTCTTCATCCGCTTTTTTTGGGTTGGCTTTCCTCTCGTTCAGGGTCTCGTTGAGGGCCTGAGCAATTGGCTTGGTGGATGCGGGCGCGTCTGAGTTGGTTGGTTTCGGTCCATAGCGATCTCGGCGCTGCGTGGCTTTCGGGCACTCAGAAGCTCCCCGAACCGTGGCTTTCAGGGACCACCCCGGCAGGTCGCCCTCAGCTCAGCGTTTGCGGTAGAGCACCAGCAGCTGCTGGCCGTGGTGGTCGCTAAACCCCAGCCGTTCGTAGAAGCCGCTGCTGTTGGTGGTCATCAGGTACACCCGCTCGCTGGCGGCCACCGGGGGGCTGGACAGTAGGGCCTGCACGATCCGGCGACCCAGGCCCTGGCCCTGGTGCTCCTCGGCCACCACCACATCCCACAGCACCGCCCGGAACACCCCATCGCTGGTGGCCCTGCCGATGGCCACTAGCCGGCCCCCCTCCCAGGCACTCACCACGCTGCAGCTGCCCAGCAGCATCCGCACCAGGGCCCTGCGGCTGCGCCCCTGGGCCCAGAAGCTGTGGCCATCAAAGAGCCCCCGCACCTGGTTGATCCCTAGCAGCAGCTGCAACGGCAGGCGGCCATGCCGCACCAGCTGGATCGCTCCGGTGGCGCCGCCCTCTGCCCCAGCGGCCACGGTGCCATTGGCTTGTGGGGCGGCGATCTCGTTGTTGGGAACGCTGGGGGTTGACACGGATGTGCAGGGCGGCCGGCTCGTCGGCCCCCTGAATCTTCGCCCCCGACCGTGCGAATCCTGAAGGGGGGCCGTCCTCACGCCACCGATTCATGTGATCTAGTTGGCGGTGTGCGCCAGGCCCCCGTTTCGGCTTGGACCCTGCCGGTCCACAACCCCAGGGCGGTAAACCACCCTTAGTGAAACGGCAGAACCCTTGCGCCACCTTGCATCTGGGCCCATCGTTCGCGGCTTTGCGGTGGTAAGCTGCCCAAATTCGGTTGGTGGTTCTCCCCATGCTCAAGCTGCTGCTGGGCGATCCCAATGCCCGCAAGCTGAAGCGTTTCCAGCCGCTCGTTTCGGATATCAATTTGCTCGAGGAGGACATCGCCCCCCTCTCCGACGACCAGCTACGGGGTCTGACGGGCGAATTCCGCCAGAAGCTTGAAACGGGGCGGGCCGCCGGTGGCACCGCCGAGGCCATCGCCGCCCGGGAGCGCAAGCTCCTCGATGAGCTCCTGCCCCAGGCCTTCGCCGTAGTGCGGGAGGCCGGCAAGCGGGTGCTGGGCATGCGCCACTTCGATGTGCAGCTGATCGGCGGCATGGTGCTGCACGAAGGCCAGATCGCCGAGATGAAGACCGGCGAAGGCAAAACCCTCGTTGCCACCCTGCCCGCCTACCTCAACGCCCTCACCGGCCGTGGCGTGCACGTGGTGACGGTGAACGATTACCTGGCCCGCCGCGACGCCGAGTGGATGGGCCAGATCCACCGCTTCCTTGGCCTTTCCGTGGGCCTGATCCAGCAGGATATGGCTCCAGGCGAACGGCAGAGTAACTACGCGTGTGACATCACCTATGCCACCAATTCTGAACTGGGATTCGACTATCTTCGCGACAATATGGCAACTGATATTGCCGAGGTTGTGCAGCGTGATTTTCACTATTGCGTGATCGACGAGGTGGATTCCATCCTCGTGGACGAGGCGCGCACTCCCTTGATCATTTCGGGTCAGATTGAGCGTCCTCAGGAAAAGTATCGTCGCGCCAACGAGATTGCTGAGCGGCTAGAGCGCGCCGCTGAAATGGGCAAGGATGGTATCGATCCTGAAGGTGATTACGAAGTTGATGAGAAACAGCGAAACGTGACCCTCACAGACGAGGGCTACGCTGCGGCTGAACGGCTTCTCGGGGTCGATGATCTGTACAACGCCGCCGATCCCTGGGCCCATTTCATCCTGAATGCCCTCAAGGCCAAGGAGCTGTTCGTGAACGATGTGAATTACATCGTTCGTTCCGGTGATGCCGTGATCGTTGATGAGTTCACCGGCCGCGTCATGCCGGGGCGGCGCTGGAGTGACGGTTTGCACCAGGCGGTCGAAGCCAAGGAGGGACTGGAGATTCAGCCCGAAACCCAGACCCTGGCCAGCATCACTTATCAAAACTTCTTTCTCCTCTATCCCCGGCTGGCCGGCATGACTGGCACGGCCAAGACCGAGGAGGTGGAATTCGAAAAAACCTATAAGTTGGAAGTCACGGTTGTGCCCACCAACCGGCCTCGCTCCCGTGGCGATTGGAGCGATCAGGTGTATAAGAATGAAGCGGCCAAGTGGCAAGCGGTTGCTGCTGAAACGGCCCAGATCCATGCCAGTGGCAGGCCCGTTCTTGTGGGAACCACCAGTGTGGAGAAATCGGAGTTGCTCTCCGCCTTGCTTGCTGAACAGCAGGTGCCCCACAACCTTCTCAACGCAAAGCCCGAAAACGTGGAGCGGGAAGCTGAGATCGTTGCCCAAGCCGGCCGGGCCGGGGCGGTGACCATCGCCACCAACATGGCCGGCCGCGGCACCGACATCATCCTGGGGGGCAACAGCGACTACATGGCGCGACTGAAGTTGCGCGAGGTGCTGTTGCCACGCCTGGTTCGGCCCGAGGAGGGGGGCCACCTGCCGCCGATTCCCCAGCGCGCACCCGCCGGTGGTGGCGGTTTTGCTGGGCCCGCCTCGGATCCCTTCAAGGTCCCCAGCGAGGCGAAGGCCCTCGGCACCCTCTATCCCTGTGCCCTCCAGCAGGCCACGGAAGAGTCCCTCAGTCGGCTGGGCCGTGACCTCGTGGAGGCCTGGGGTGACCGGGCGCTCACCGTGCTGGAACTTGAAGATCGCATCGCTCAGGCGGCCGAGAAGGCTCCCACTGCAGATCCCCAGATTCAACGCATTCGCGAGGTGATAGGTCAGGTCAAAGCTGAATATGACCAGGTGGTGAAGCAGGAGGAAGAGCAGGTCCGCCAGGCGGGTGGTCTGCATGTGATCGGCACCGAGCGGCATGAGTCCCGCCGGGTCGACAACCAACTCCGGGGGCGGGCTGGGCGACAGGGTGACCCTGGCAGCACCCGTTTCTTTCTCTCATTGGAGGACAACCTGCTGCGCATCTTCGGTGGCGAACGGGTGGCCAGCCTGATGAATGCCTTCCGGGTGGAAGACGACATGCCGATCGAATCGGGGATGTTGAACCGCTCTCTGGAGGGGGCGCAGAAGAAGGTGGAAACTTACTACTACGACATCCGCAAGCAGGTGTTTGAATATGACGAGGTGATGAATAATCAGCGCAAAGCCGTG
Organism: Synechococcus sp. UW140; assembly: GCA_943372025.1. Lineage (GTDB taxonomy): Bacteria > Cyanobacteriota > Cyanobacteriia > PCC-6307 > Cyanobiaceae > Cyanobium. The sequence continues at coordinate 41,271 of CALRXC020000028.1, forward strand.
TATGCAGAGCGTCGACGGGTGCTTGAGGGCCGGGGCCTGAAGCAGCAGGTGATCGGCTACGGCGAGCGCACGATCAACGACATTGTGGATGCCTATGTGAATCCCGATCTGCCCCCCGAAGAGTGGGACTTAGAGCAGGTGGTCAGCAAGGCCAAGGAGTTTGTATACCTGCTCGAAGATTTGAAACCTGAGCAGCTCCAAGGCCTCTCGCTCGAAGAACTTAAGGCTTTCCTGCAGGAGCAGATGCGCAATGCCTATGACCTCAAGGAGGGCCAGGTTGAGATCGCTCGTCCTGGATTAATGCGCGAAGCGGAGCGCTTCTTCATCCTGCAGCAGATCGACACGCTCTGGCGTGAGCACCTGCAGGCCATGGATGCCCTCCGGGAATCGGTGGGCCTGCGGGGCTATGGTCAAAAGGATCCCCTGATTGAATACAAGAACGAGGGCTACGATATGTTCCTCGACATGATGATTCAGATGCGTCGGAATGTGATCTACTCGATGTTCATGTTCCAGCCCCAGGTTCCCCAGGAGGTCACCGTCTGAGGCCGTATGCCGATCCGGGCCGCTGACCTGTTCGGGTCAGCTCAAGGCCCTGAGCTAGGCCCTCCCCGCTGATCGGCATCCCCCAAAAACTCCAGGATCTCCCGGTCCTTAAGGTTCTGAGCCACACCCCCGCAGGCCTCCATCAGCGGTCTCCCCGCCGCAACCTCCCGCAGGCAGGCCTGGGTGCGGGCCAGTTCGCTCTCAAGGGTGTCGATCCGCTCCATCAGGTTGCGGATCACCCGCGCTTCGGCATCAGGCAGCGCCGAGTGGGCCAAGGGGTCAATCTTCACCCCGGACTGGTGGATCACCCGGCCCGGAATGCCCACCACGGTGCTGTCGGTCGCCACATTGCGCAGGAGCACCGAGCCGGCGCCGATGCGGGTGTTGGCCCCCACCGTGATCGCTCCCAGCACCTTGGCGCCGGCCCCTACTACCACGTTGCTCTCGAGCGTGGGGTGCCGCTTGCCGTGCACCTTGCCGGTACCCCCGAGGGTCACCCCCTGGTACAGCAGGCAGTTGTCGCCAACGATGGCCGTTTCGCCGATCACCACTCCCATGCCGTGGTCAATGAACACCCCTTTGCCGATGCGGGCGCCGGGGTGAATCTCGATCCCCGTGATCCATCGTCCGAACTGGCTGATCAGGCGGGGAAGCAGCGGCACATCCAGGCGCCACAGGCGGTTGCTCAGCCGATGCAGCGCCAGGGCGTGGAGGCCCGGATAGCAGAGCAGGATCTCCAGCGAGCCGCGGGCCGCCGGGTCGCGTTCCTTGATGGTGGCCAGCTGCGCCCTGATCGTGTCGAGCATGCGATGAGCCTCAGCCGGCCAGGAGTCCAATCTCCTTGCGCAGCTGATCGATCGTGGCGGTGCCCAGATAGCTCTGGGCACAGTGCACCACCGGCAGACGCATCAGCTGGGCGCGGTTCTGGCGCAGGGTCTGCTCCACCAGGGGCAGGCTGGGGCGGTCGCACAGCACATGGCTGGCGGCCCGGAGCAGCGCTAGCAGGCGGCTGCCGGTGTCTGGATTGGCGGTCATCACCAGCAGTTCATTGCCGCGCATGGAATGGAGGATCACCTCGGCGGCCCTCAGGATGCCGGGACTGATGCTCACCAGGCCCACACAGCTGCCCTGACGCAGTTCCTTGAGCAGGTCGAGTTCGTGGCGAAAGTCGTTGAGATCCACCGGCACGGCCCGCACGCCGTGGCGTTGGGCAATCGCTTCCACGGGCTGCAGGAAGTAGCGGCTGGTGACGACCGTGCCCTTGCTGGAGCTCTCCAGCACTGATTCAAGCTCCTCCATCGGCACCACCTCCACCGGCACCTCCAGGCTGGGGGCGAGCTCTTCGGCGATCAGCATCGAGGCTCCGATGTCTTCGCGGGGGGTGCTCACCAGCACCCGGGCGCCGCAGCGGAGGCGCCAGTCGATCTCTCGGGTGAGCAGCTCACGGGCCTGCTGCAGGGTGCAGCCGGCGTTGAGCAGGCCATCCACGCTTTGGCGCACCTCCCGGTCGATGTCGGGCATGGCCTTGCTGCGCAGGCCCGGGGGTGGCTTGAGCTCGCGGGGCTTCTGCTGGTCGCGCACGTAGATGCCCGAACCGGCCATGGCCTCCACCACGCCATCGGTTTCAAGCTGGCGGTAGACCTTGCTGATCGTGTTGCGGTGCAGGCCCGTCTGCATCGCCAGCTGGCGGGTGCTCGGCAGGCGGTGGCCCGGTGGGTAGTGACGGGCCGCGATCGCGAAGCAGATCTGGTTGTACAGCTGGGTCGAAGCCGGAATGTCGCTCTCCTGCTGGATGTGGAATCGCACGCCGGGGTGGGCCAGATCAACTGCCGGCCACCCTAAGGAGCTTTGGACCCGGTGACAATTGTTCCGTTGGCATAACGCCATGTGCCGGGGTGTGCCAGGCGGCCCAGCCCTGGTGCGGCAGTTGGCCCCTGCGGTGGACTTTCTGCCGGCTGGCCCGCGGCTGGTGGGATCCCCGCCGGCCCCCTTCATTGGCTAGAAGCAGTCATCGGCAGGATGCAGGTGTGGGCGGATGTAGGCGCGCTGGCCGTAGTGGGCTCTACCCAGCCTCGGCCCAGGATGGCGGAACTCCGCTTGATGCCGTGCGATGGCTCACCTGCCTGCCTCCCGCGGGCCCATCCTGGCCGAATGGGTCACGATTCCAGTGGACGCCGGCGCCGGCGTTCCTGAGATTGCCATGCCGGCTTGGTGGGCCCGGCCCGCCGAGGGCGAGCCGCGCGGCGCGGTGCTGGTGCTGCCTGAGGTGTTCGGGGTGAACGCCTGGGTGCGCAGCGTGGTGGACCGGCTGGCGGGGGAGGGCTATGGCGCCCTGGCGATCAGCACCTTCTCGCGCACCGCTCCGGCCCTGGATCTGGGCTACGACGCCGAGGGCCTGGCCCTTGGCCGTGAGCATCGCGATCAGGTGACCGCGAAGCAGTTGCTTGCCGATGCGGCGGCTGCGGCGGCCTGGCTGGGGCAGCGCCATGGCACCGATCGGCTCGGTTGTGTGGGGTTCTGCTTCGGGGGCCACCTGGCCCTGATCGCCGCGACCCTGCCCTGTTTCGCCGCCACCTGCGACTTCTACGGGGCGCGGGTGGCGAGTTTCCGTCCCGGCGGCGGTCCCCCCAGCCTGGAGCTCGTGGAGGCCATTCCCGGTCGTTTGTGGTGCTTCTGTGGCGGAGCCGATCCGCTCATGCCGCCCGAGGAGGTCGCCGCCATCGAGGCGGCCCTTACGGCCGCTAACGGGGGCAGCCCGGCGCGGGAGCCCGGGGGGCGCCACCGGCTGATCGTGGCCCCCGGGGCTGGCCATGGCTACCTCTGCGAAGCACGAGCCGACTTCGACCCGGAGGGAGCTCGCCAGGGCTGGAGCGCCATGCTCGAGTTCTTCGCTGAGATGCTGGTCAACAGTTGATGCTCCCCGGTCGACCCCGCGGATGCCTCGGCATGTTGATCACCCGCCGGACAGTTCTCACGCCGCTCCGGTTCCGCTTTGCGGATGACGCGGTTGGCCTTTTGGCTTCAGCCTTGGGGAGAGGTGGGAACTGGGGCTGCAGCGGCTGGTTTGGCAGCGGGTTTGCCCACCGCCTGCTTGCGGGGGCTGAGGAACATGATCATGTTGCGGCCCTCTCGCTTGGGATGCTGCTGGATCTCGGCGTTTTCCTCGAGATCCTTGGCCATGCGAAGCAGCAGCACCTCAGCTAGGGCCGTGTGCTGGATCTCGCGGCCCCGGAAGATCACCGTGCACTTCACCTTGTCGCCAGCCTTGAGGAAGCGCACCGCCTGACCAATCCGCACTTGGTAGTCGTGCGAATCGATCTTGTAACGCATCTTCACCTCCTTGACCTCCGTCTGGTGCGACTTCTTCTTGGCTTCCTTGGCCTTCTTCTCCTGCTCGAACTTGTACTTGCCATAGTCCATCACTCGACAGACGGGCGGGTCGGCCTTCTCGCTCACCAGCACCAGGTCGAGCTCTCGGTCCTTGGCGACTTCCAGGGCCGCTTCTCGGGTGATCACCCCCAGCTGACTGCCGTCGGCATCGACCACCCGGAGGTTGGGGTAGCTGATGCGTTCGTTGATGTTGGGCAGCTCCCGCACGGGAGCACGGCGGTCAAAACGCGGACGGGGGGGCATCAAGAAGGGCTGATGAACGCTTACCCTAGAACGTGCTGGGCCAGCATCAGCGCTTCTTGCAGCAGATCGCCACCCATCGGTCTTGCTCCAGTCCCAGAGAACACCTCTCCCCCTGATCCCGAGTCTGCCCCTGAGTCAGATTTTTCGTCGAGGCCTGTTGGGCGCCCTCCGTCATCCACCAGCGCCTTGTTTTCTGGCACCGCGCCCAGCCAGAGAGGCTGGTGGCGCCTCCGGAACCAGGTGCGTTGGCGCTTGGCGTACTGGCGGGTGCGCCGTTCGGTGAGGGCGATGGCCTGGTCGCGTTCCAGCTCGCCCGCAAGCAGCTGTCGAGCTTCGGCGTAGCCCATGGTGTCGAGCAGGGGGCAGGTCGGCCCGAAGCGCTCCAACAGCCCTGCCGTTTCCTCCACCAGTCCGTCCTGGTACATGCGGCGGGTGCGCCGTTGGATGCGCTGACTCAGATCCGGCGGATTGAGGCCCAATTCCAGGATCCGCCAGGCCGGCGGCCGCTGACCCTGCTGACTGGAGAGGGGCCGGCCGGTGGCGTAGAGCACCTCCAGGGCCCGCTGGGTACGCACGGCATCGGCCGGCATGATCCGGGCCGCCGCCGTCGGGTCCGCCCGGGCCAGTAGGCCATGGCAGAGGGGCTGGCCGAGCGCCGCCAGCTGGGCCCGCAGGGCCGGCTGAGGGGGGACCGCCGGCGGCGTCAGGCCCGCCAGCAGCGCTTGGAGATAGAGGCCGCTGCCGCCCACCAGCAGGGCCACGCCGCGTCGCCGGTGTTCCGCGGCGATGGCGGCCTGGGCCAGTTGGGAGAATTCCTGAAGATTGATCGGCTGGTCGGGATCGCGTAGATCAAGGAGCTCGTGCCGCACCCGGCGCCGCTGGGCGGCGGAGGGCTTGGCGGTGCCCACATCCATCCCCCGGTAGAGCTGGCGGGAATCCACTGAGATCACCGCCAGATCAAGGGCCTCGGCCAGCTTCAGGGCCAGGTCGGTCTTGCCGCTGGCGGTGGGCCCCATCAGGGCGATGGTCACGGGTTGGAACGCCCTGGAGGCTTCGCCCGCCTCCGCTGAAGCGAGGCCAGTGGTGTCCGGAGTGCTGTGTTTGTTCATGGGGCGTTGGCAGGGGCGTTCAGGGCACGGATCCCGGGTTGTTCGCAGGAGCCGCGCCAGCAGCGGCGGCGGGCGCGCCCTGGGGTCTGTTTCGAACCCGATTCAACCCCCCTGTGAAAACGGCCCCCAGGGGCCGTTGGCTGGCGCCAGGAGGCCGCGGTGGTAAAGTCAGCCATGCGAGAGGGTCTCCAGGCCGCCTCCATGCCCCAGGTTCCGGCAGCCCCCCATTCCGTGATGCCGGGGCTCTGCCCTGCTGTGCCCTTCACCGGGGGAGTTTTCTTCGCATGAGCGACGCCAACAAGGTTCAGACCGCCTACGGCGCCGAGCAGATCCAGGTCCTGGAGGGACTGGAGCCGGTGCGCAAGCGGCCCGGCATGTACATCGGCACCACCGGACCCCGGGGCCTCCACCACCTCGTTTATGAAGTGGTGGACAACGCCGTGGACGAGGCCTTGGCCGGCCACTGCGACAGCATTCTGGTGGTGCTGCACGACGACGGCTCCGCCAGCGTGACCGACAACGGCCGCGGCATCCCCACCGATATCCACCCTCGCACCGGCCGTAGCGCCCTGGAAACGGTGCTCACCGTTCTCCACGCCGGCGGTAAGTTCGGCGCCGGTGGCTATAAGGTCTCAGGCGGTCTCCACGGTGTGGGGGTGTCCGTGGTCAACGCCCTCTCCGAGTGGGTGGAGGTCACGGTGCACCGCCAAGACCAGGTGCATAACCAGCGCTTTGAGCGGGGTGCGCCAATCGGCAGCCTGATCTCCCAACCCGCCACCGAAGTTGGCCGCACGGGCACCAAGGTGCGCTTCAAGCCCGATATCCAGATCTTCAGCACCGGCATTGAGTTCGACTATCACACCCTCTCGGCGCGGCTGCGCGAGTTGGCCTACCTCAACGGTGGCGTTCGGATCGTCTTCAGCGATGAGCGGGCCAGCGCCCGCAATGCGGCTGGCGAGACCCACGAGGAGGTCTATCACTACGAGGGTGGTATCAGGGAATACGTGGCCTACATGAATGCGGAGAAGGATCCCCTGCATCCGGAGATTATCTATGTCGACTCCGAGCGTGATGGGGTACAAGTTGAAGCTGCGCTGCAATGGTGCGTTGATGCCTATTCCGACAACATCTTTGGCTTCGCTAACAACATCCGCACCGTCGATGGCGGCACCCACATTGAGGGCTTGAAGGCGGTGCTCACCCGCACCCTCAACACCTTTGCCAAGAAGCGGGGTAAGCGTAAGGATGCCGATACCAACCTGGCTGGCGAGAACATCCGCGAGGGCCTGACGGCGGTGCTTTCGGTGAAGGTTCCCGATCCGGAGTTTGAGGGCCAAACCAAGACCAAGCTCGGCAACCCAGAGGTGCGCGGCATCGTGGATTCCCTGGTGGGCGAATCGCTCAGCGAGTATCTGGAATTCAACCCCTCCGTGATCGATCTGATCCTGGAGAAGGCGATCCAGGCCTTCAATGCGGCCGAGGCGGCCCGTCGGGCTCGCGAACTGGTGCGGCGAAAGTCGGTGCTGGAGAGCTCCACCCTGCCGGGCAAGTTGGCCGATTGCAGCTCCCGCGATCCGAGCGAATCGGAAATTTATATTGTGGAGGGTGATTCGGCGGGGGGCTCAGCCAAGCAAGGCCGCGACCGTCGCTTCCAGGCCATTCTGCCGTTGCGGGGCAAGATCCTCAACATCGAGAAAACCGACGACGCCAAGATCTACAAGAACACCGAGATCCAGGCCCTGATCACCGCTCTCGGCTTGGGAATCAAGGGTGAGGATTTTGATCCGAAGAACCTCCGCTATCACCGCATCGTGATCATGACCGATGCCGATGTGGACGGGGCCCATATTCGCACCCTTTTGCTCACCTTCTTTTATCGCTACAAGAAGGCCATGGTGGAAGGCGGTTATATCTATATCGCCTGCCCGCCTCTCTACAAGGTGGAGCGGGGCAAGAATCACACCTACTGCTATAACGAAGCCGAGCTCAAGCGCACGACAGAGGCTTTCGGTGAGAAGGCCAATTTCACCATCCAGCGCTTTAAGGGTCTAGGCGAGATGATGCCCAAGCAGCTCTGGGAAACCACCATGGATCCCGGCACCCGCACCATGAAGCGGGTGGAGATCGAGGATGCCGCTGAAGCTGATCGGATTTTCACCATTCTGATGGGGGACAAGGTGGCACCCCGGCGGGAGTTCATTGAAACCCACAGCGCCGAACTTGATTTCGCTCAGCTCGACATCTGATGCCAGTCCTCGGCCCGCTCCAGACCGTCGCTGTGCTCGGCTTTGCCCTGGTCGCTCCCGCTGCCCTGCCTGCCGGTGGTGCGGAACGCCGTTCGGTGGAGGTGCGCCGGCGCCAGTCCAGTGAGCCTCTGCTGGCCGCCGGCTGCCTGGCCCTCCATTGTGCTCCCGAGCAGCAGGCCCCCGTGCTCAAGCGCCTGCCCTCAGGGGAGCCGTTGCAGGTGCTGCGGCGCTGGCGTTCGCCGCGGGGGCGGCAGTGGCTGCAGGTGCAGACCACTCCAGGAGACGGTGCGTCAGGGCGACGGGGCTGGATTACGGCTCAGTGAACTCCAGGAGGGGTGGTGACCCGCTTCAACTTTGATGTACCAACAAAGTTGATCGCTTTGGCGTAGGCGGGCACGGATCCATGATCACGCTGGAGAAAGCAGCAGCTTAGAAAACGCCCTGGGGCAGGAACGGAGCTCCAGGCGGACTCCTGGCCTGAGAGTGTCACGATCACGGCCTTGTCCGGCTTGGGCTCAAGAGTCCGCAAAGCCAGCGCGAAGACCAAGCCAGATTAGTCTAGTCTCAGTATCGTCAACTGCAGGGGCGAGCTGGTTGGCGTGATCAATTGGGGTGATTAATTGGGGTGATCAAGCAGTGAGGGCCGCTTCGATCGCTGCGATCAGTTCGGGTGCTTCCGGGTCGACGCCACTTTTGAAGCGCCCGAAGACGATCCCATCGCGGCCCACCAGGAATTTCTCGAAGTTCCAGGCCACATCGCCGGCCGGCTCGGCCTGGGTCAAAGTGATATAGGGCTCGGTCTTGCTTCCCGTGGCGTGCACCTTGTCGAACAGCTCAAAGTTGGCGCCGTAGGTGGAGGAGCAGAAGCTTTGGATCTCCTCCAGGGTGCCTGGTTCCTGGGCGCCGAAGTCGTTGCAGGGGAAGCCCAGCACCGCCAGGCCCCTCGGGCCGTAGCTGTCCTGCAGCTTCTGCAGGCCGGCGTACTGGCGGGTGAAGCCACAACGGCTGGCCACATTCACGATCAGCAGCACCTTTCCGGCCCAGTCCCCCAGCGCCCGTTCCTCACCGGCTGCGGTCCGCACCACCACATCGCTCACATTCAGGGCCATGGATCGATCCGGCAGGGTCAACGTGAAGGGACCTTAATCGCCCGCATCCAGGGGCGGACGGCGGGGGCGTGGTTCCCTCGATCATGCTCCCCATGGCCCAGAAACCGCTCCGGATCGGCATTACGGCGGGTATGGCCCGCGGCAAAACCCTTCAGATTTTCGGGAATCTGAGAGAGGTTCACACTTCTTTAGGTTACGCTTTACACACCGTTAAGCCCTTGGATCCGTGATTGTCGCCCCGCCCCTTGAGCGCCTCACCTCCGACCTCGCCACCACCTCCCTGCAATCCCTTGGGTTCCCTTCGGACGTGCCCGATCGAAACGATGGTTCGGACCCCCGGTCCGATCCCGAGCTCACGATGACCCCGCCCGCCCGGGTGATGCCCTCGATCGACGGCGACCTTGTGCGCTCCTACCTGCGGGACATCGGCCGGGTGCCTCTGCTGAGCCACGAACAGGAGATCACCCTGGGGCGTCAGGTGCAGGAGCTGATGGCGCTGGAGGAGCTGCGGGAGGAGCTCACGATGCGCTCCGGCGGTGAGGA
>CALRXC020000029.1:0-50325 GCA_943372025.1 Synechococcus sp. UW140
TGAGTTGCGCATTCAGCGATCAGGGTGCATAGTGGATAAACGGGGCTGCATAGTCAGCTTCCAAGCAGTCATCCCCTGACTGCTCCTGTTCACCCTCCGGAGAGGGTCACAGGACCTCCTGAGTTACACCACTCCGAGGGGCGCTACCGATCCCGATCGCGACCAAGGCGATGCAGGCGGGTCTGGCCTGGGTTTTCACCGCACCAGTTGCGGTAATCCGCGGAGGTCACCCCCGAGGCGATCAGGCCGGCCGCCACCATCAGCTCGGTCACACGGCGTTGATCGTGGCTCGGATCCAGCAGCAGGCTTCGCAGCCGCTGCAGACGCAGACGCTTGGCCTCTGCCATCGGCGAGCGGCCCTGTTCCTCCTGAAAGCTGTACTGCAACTGCCGTGGTGACACCCCCACCGCCTTGCTGAGATCCTCCAGCGAGAAGCGCTCCGGCAGGCGGGCCGCCATCCATTGCCGCGCCGATTCCACCGTGTCGCGACGGCGACGGGCGCTGAGCCGTTCCCGGCGAAAGGGTTGCTCTTGACGGTCCGACCACTCCCGCAGAAGCTCAGTGAGCTGGTCGGCCGCGAGTTCGGCGCCGGCGAACTGAAGGGCAGCGGCGACGGCCAGGGCTCGTGCGCTGGCGAGGATGCGCTGGTGCAGAGGGCCCGCGGCCAGTAGGGGTGAGCCTGAGCGTGAGGGCCGGCGATGGATGCCGGGGGGAATCAGGATCGAGAGTCCTTCGATCTGCTCGCTGGTTTCGCCCTCCATCACATCGCCGGGCTGGAACAGGAGGCCGGTGCCGGGTTCGGCCAGCCAGCTCTGGCCATTGATCCGCTCCTCCGAGATCCCCCGCAGCGGCAGCCAGAGCACGCTCTGCTCGCGCTGCTCGCGGCTCAACCTCATCCGGCCGCGCCCCTGCAGGTGCAGGACGGTGAAGGCCCCAACCTGGCCAACACGGAAATGGACCTGGAACGATTTTGTGGGGCTGAGAAGCTCACTGCGGTGGTGACCCAGGGTGGTGGATACGGCGGCCTCCCAGCAACCGAAGTCCTGGGTGTTCAGCACGGTGGCTAGCCCAGCCCCATGAAGCGGATCCTGATGAGAGGGCTGAGCGGGTGAGCGGGCCAAGTGCGCACAATGCGGGCGAATGTCCGCATCACTATGGATTCATGCGACTGAAGCACCAAGCCTCCCCGGCCATGCCGTTGCCCTGCAGTAAGCAAGCGTTACAACTTTCGAGGAGAATGAAGCCAAGCCCTTGCTTGTTAATGTCATCAGAACGCAGATTGGCTGAATAAGCTGACAGGAGCCTTCGGTGGAGGGGGATTTCAGCTTGCCAAGGATTAAAATTTCAACAAATCAATTCTTGGAGTCATTCAGTGAGACTAGCCAATCCGATACAAGGAAAGCTGCAAGAATCTGTATTCAAAATAGCATCGAGAAGCCTGATTGCTCTTGCCCTTTTAGGGGGCGCGAGCCAATCGGCCAGCGCAAAAACTTATCAGTACCACGGACTGATCGACTTGGATTACGGCAGCAGCATCGTTGGAGCACCGAGGCACAGCCGCTATTTTGTCGATTTCATTCTTGACGCCACAAAACTTGACACTGACCACAGCATTTTTGAGAATGATATTTACAATGCTAATGGCATTCGCGGTCTTACAACGATGGGGATGTTCGACAATATCCTTACCTCACTTCGCTTCACCCTGGATCCCACCAGTATTGGGACACTTTCGGAAATCAATTTCGATCCCAACTCTAGTTACGCTCGAGTTGTGGACGCCAATGAGCCCCCTCCTCCCCCAGCCCCACCGTGCGATGTTTATCCTTGCATCGGCGAGCACATTACTTTGTCGGCGCGTGACAACACACCGGGCTCTCCCGTGACCGGGGTGTGGCTGAATCTCTATAACAGTAATTTTTACGACCCTATTTATGCATCCCGCCAACTAATTCTGGATACGAGTGCATCTGGAGATCCCTTCTCGTTTGCTGATCTGTTTCTCCATGGTCCCGAAACCCTCGTTGAATTCCAGAGCTACCGCACCCCGAATATTGTCAACTATCGTGACCCTGTCATGATGACGGGCCCCGGCGGGGCTGTTGCTTCTGGGCGCTTTCTCAGCCTGGCCTACGTGCCGGCGGCCCCAGCCCCGTTACCGATGCTTGGAGTGGGCGCGGCCCTGGCCTGGAGCCGTCGCCTGCGACGCCGCATCGCGGCTGCTCCTCAGCCGCAGCGCTGAACTGTCAAGGCCGTGATTACTCTGAAGGCCGGTTGGAATCCCCACCTGCCACAGGTCGTTTCAGGCTTGATCATGAGCAGTGATCGGCACCACGCTAATGAAAGTTTCCTCGTCGATCCCTTTTCCCCTTGAAGCGCCTCCTCTCTCAGCTCACCGCCGCCACCCTGCTCCTGGCCACCGCTCTGCCCGGCAGCGCCTGGGCTGGCGCCGGCTTCCACCAAACCCTGAACCTGCAGGGCATCAGCTTCCAGGTGCACAGCAGTGGTGAGGGCTCTCAGCAGCAGCTCACGATCACCACCACGGGCGCCAAGCCGCCGATCAAGCCGATTCGCCAAACGGTGAATGGCCAGGTGGTGGGTGCTGAGGTGGCCGATCTCAATAGCAACGGCCTGCCCGAGATCTACGTGTTTGTTCAGGGTGCCGGCAGCGGCAGCTACGGCGAAGTGGTGGCCTTCGCCGTGAACAAAGGCGCCGAACTTTCCCCGATCACCCTGCCGGAACTCACGGGAGCCAATGCCCAGGGCTACCAGGGCCACGACCAGTTCCAGGTGGTGGAGAGCTGCCTGGCGCGCCGCTTCCCGATCTACAAGCCAGGGGACAACAATGCCAAGGCCACAGGCGGCCAACGGCAGATCTGCTACAAGCTCAAGGCCGGCGAGGCGGGCTGGATCCTACGGCCCACCAGCGTGCTCAAGTTTTGATGAGCCGCTTTGCTGCGACGGCTCTTTTCGCTGCAGCCCTGGCGCTTCCGGCCCGGGCCTACGACCTCCAGTACCGGCAGAACGGCACCAGCTTTTCGCCGAGTGAGCTGCGCATGATCTTCAACAACGGCTTGCCGGCCGCTTACGACCAGCGGTTCCCCGATCAGCGCTGGACCACCTACCTGCTGCTCGATGCCCACGCCGACAAGGCTCTGGTGGCCATCACCCTCGGCCTCAGCCCCCGGGTCGGCCCCTCCCAGGCCTTGTTGCCGGTGGCCACGTTCAGCGTGATCGAGCCAATGCCCCGTTCGGCGGCGGGCTGGCAGCATCTGCTCTCTGATCTGGCCGCTCGCTATGCCCGCCTGATGCTCGAGAACGGCAGCCGGATCCTCAGCCAGCCGTGAAGGCCGTGTCGCGAGAGCCCACCACATCCAGCGCAACGGCTGGTTCGCTCACCCACCTGGCGGTGGCGGGCTACCGCTCCCTCCAGCAGCTCACCCTGCCGCTGGGATCTCTCACGCTGGTGTGCGGGGCGAACGGCTGCGGCAAGAGCAATCTGTATCGATCGTTGGGGCTGATTGGCGCCGCCGCCCGCGGTGAGCTGGTGGCGGCCCTGGCGGCCGAAGGGGGCCTGCCGGCGGTGTTCTGGGCCGGGCCGGAGCGCACCACGAGGGAGATGCGCCGCGGGGAGCAGCCGGTGCAGGGCAGTAGCGGCAGGCGGGAGGCGGCGCGGCTGCGGCTGGGCATCGCCGGCGAAACACTCTCCTACGCGATTGAGCTGGGCTATAGAGCCGAAGACCACACCAGTGCCTTCGTGCTGGATCCGGAGATCAAGCGGGAGTGGATCTGGGCCGGCGGCCCTTTCCACCCCCGCAGCCTGCTGGTGCAGCGCACTGGCGCCGTGGTGGAGCGCTGCGGGGAAGGCGGGCCCAGCCGCCCCCTGGCCCTGGAGGTGTCGCCCCACGAGAGTCTGTTCACCGCTGTCTCCGATCCGCTCGAAGCGCCGGAAGTGTTCCAGCTGCGCAACACCATCCTCAGCTGGCGCTTCTACGACAGTTTCCGCACCGATCGCCAGGCCCCGGCCCGCAGCGGTCGCATCGCCACCCGCACCCCTTCGCTGGCCGGCGACGGCGGCGACCTGGCGGCGGCGGTGCAGACGATCCTGGAGATCGGCGACGCGGATGCCTTTCAGATCGCCATTGCCGATGCCTTCCCCGCCTGCCGCCTGACCGTGGACATTGCGCAGCCGATCTTCCGCCTGCAGCTGCATCAACCGGGATTGCTGCGCCCGCTTGAGGCCCCGGAGCTCTCCGATGGCACCCTGCGCTACCTGCTGCTGGCGGCGGCCCTGTTCAGCCCGCGGCTGCCGCCGCTGCTGGTGCTCAATGAACCGGAGAACAGCCTCCACCCCGATCTATTGGCTCCCCTGGCGCGATTGATCACCGCCGTGGCCGCACGCACCCAGGTGTGGGTGGTGGCCCACGCCGAGGCCTTGATCACGGCTCTGGAGGCCACCCCAGGCTGCCGGCTGCTGCGGTTGGAGCGGGAGCTGGGGGGCACCGTGCTGCCAGGCCAGACGGTGCTGGATCGGGCCGCCTGGCGTTGGCCGGGGTGATGGTGGAGCCCATCTCCTTACTGTGGGCGCTTCAGCGTTGGCACTTCATCGCATCGGCAGCTGTAACCGACTTGTAGGTGTTGTTCACGGTCAGGAAGGCGACACAGCGCTTTTTGTCGAGCATGTAAGTGAGCGTTCCCTCGGGCAAGCGCTCTTCGGTGACGTACTTGGTGCCACGGATCACAAAGCCCAGTGCTGCCGTTCCCGGTGACTTGCCAACCAGGTACTGAAGATCGGGCACCGGTGGCCCCAGAACCAGCCCGCCACCAGGGTTGCCGTTGCTGCCACCACTGGCGGTTCCGCCAGTTTTGACAACGAGTTTATAGATGCTATTGCCATCACTCCAACTGAAGACCCCCTTGGCTCCTTTGTCCTCGAACAAGACATTGGAGGCATTGGTAAAGTCGTCTTCGATCCGCAGATTCTGCCGATTGGGACCAGCGAATCGAAAGACCTTGCCGTTATCGAACTTCACCACAAAGGTCTCACGGCCCTCACCTGCTTTTTCCTTCACTGTGCAATCGTCATTATAAACAATCTCACCATTCTTGCTGAGACGACACTCGGCATCCGATTTCGCCACAGACTGAGCCTGAGTGGGAATGGTCAGCGCTGCCAGAAAAAACAAGGCCAGGGCAGGGGCGATTGACGTTCGAAGCATGGAGGCTTTGGTGGAGTGACAGACCAATCTTGTAGTCCGGAGGACTCAGCTAAAAGCTTTGTTACCGCCAGTTGCAAGCCAACCGCCAGAGTGCGGAACCGTAGGATCACCGTGCGCCCCGCGAGCGAGCCAACCTTTCCGGCGCTGGCGGTCACTCGATCGGGCCAGCAAAGCTGGTGGGGTGTTGAGGCAACGTAGGAAAAAGATGAAGCACATCGTTTAGCGGCCCCATTCTCAGTTAGGTGGAATGGAGCTGCAGGCCGTGATACGGCTGCCACCTGTACCAGTCTCAACAACAACCGCGAACATGATCCATTCCGTTTCCGCATAGATCGGGGAGAGAGGGTCTGCGCGGGCTGCATCACCAGCACCACTCGCCGTCACATCAGAGCGCTCCGTCGCTCCTGCCTCGTCCCAAGGGTCGGGGAGGGCGAACCCGCAGCCGACCATGCTGGTCCAGCGGGGAAGCAGCAGGTGCACCGGATCGGCTGGACGGGCAACCGACACCCTGCGGCAGCCAGCTCGCGGAGCCCTTGCGCGAGTGCCGCAGCATGGGAAGGGCCGGCGGCGTGACCCCGGTCGAGACACCAGCTGTCCCCCGAACAGAGTGAAGCTAGTGAGTGCAGCGGTTTTGAAAGGGTCTCCCTAGATCAGGAGCTTGCAAGGACGGCTATGGTCGGAGCTGGTCATTCCCTCTCCATCAATGCTGAGATGGAGGTCGCAACTTTGATCCGATGGCCGAAAGCGAACAAGGGGAGCTGAGACTCCTGGTGGAGGATCCTGAATCGAGTCCAGTGGCTCCGGATCCCGCCAGGGCCATACTGGAATGCAAGGGCATCCGCTCCACCAGCGATTTCCCCGCCGATCTGAGCGCCCTGAGCCGAGAGCAGATCGAGCACCATTACCAAGCGATGCGCAACAGCCATGCCTCGCTGACGCGCTCCCGTGGACAGCTACAGCGCCGTTCCCGGGAGCTCACGGTGGCGCGGGATCGTTTCCTGGAGACCCTGCGCGGCTACGAGGGCCGGTTGATGGCGCTGGGGCAGGAGAAGGCAGAGGCCCTGCGAATCGCCCAGGACATGCACAGGGAGCTGGAAGCGTTTGAGGATAAGCAGCAGGCCCTCGATGGCGTGCTGAAGGAGCTCGATGCCGCCAAGGAGGAAGCCGGCTACTGGAGCATTGTCAACATCACCCGGCTGATCGAGCGCATGCGCCGCCTGCTGCGCGGTGGGAGCGAGAGCTGATGGGGGAGCTGAGTGATCGCTTCGGCGAACTGATGGCTCGCATGGCCAAGGGCGACGCGGAGCTGTTCCGCACCGTGGGCGAACAGAACGCTGCGATCCGCCAGCTGGTGGAGGAGGAGGTGGCTCCTAGTGGTCCTTCTGGGGCCAAGGAGGCCCCGGCCCTGAATGCTGGGCCCCAATCGCTCCTGCCTAAGGATCAGTGCTCTCCAACGGCCCTCAAGGCACGCTTCGGTTCTGCCGCAGCCGCCCATGGCTATCTGGAAGCCGCCCTGGGCCCCGCTCCCACCAAGAAGAAAACCTGGGACTATCTGAGCACCGTGTTTGCGAATGGCGCCTGGCCCACCAAGGCCCGCGCACTAGCCCGATCGGGATCTGAGCGTAGCTCTGTCAACGAGGAGGCCTTAGGCCAGTTGGAGACTCGGTTGCTCCGGCGTATCGATCAGCTTGAAGAACGGGTGATGGAGTTGTTTGAGCAGCTGCTGCATAGAAGGCTTTAGGGATTAGTCCGGCGACGATTAGGTAGGCGCCCGCCTAAGTCGTTGACGCGGGACAACCTGTGCCCCGGCGATGCGGCGGCAGCTGCTCGAGGCGGTGGGCCGCAAGCTGGAACGGCTGCTGCATCAGGCCAGCGCCGACTTGTCGTTTTGCTTTGCCCCCGAGCTTGCCGAGTAGCTCTTGACCCAGCAGGCTAAGTTGGCTATTAGGCCAGTGATAAAAGTATTCCGCCCCCGGCTACAAACAGCAAGCCTGCCCAGCCCATCACCGAAGGGCGCTCACCAAGAAAAGCAAAGCCAATTAAAGCTACCATTAATAGGCTTAGTCGATCAACGGGCACCACTAATGAAGCATCTCCTTGCTTCAGGGCCCTAAAAAAGCAAAACGATGATAAGCCGCTAGCCAGGCCAGAAAGCACAATGAAAAGCCAAGTTTGCTGGGATAACGCAAATGGGCTGGTAATTTTTCCTGTTGCTAGAATGAGCAATGGCAGAAAAATAGCCATAACAAGGGTGCGGATTAGAGTGGCTAAATCCGCATCTATACCGCCGAGCCCAATTTTTCCAAATACCGCAGATGCAGTTGCACAAAGCGCAGACAAAAAAGCCCAAATAAACCAAAGCGGCAGGGCGGGGATTGGACTCATTTAGGCTAAAGTGTTGCTGAACCCTAGGCGATGGCGGCGCAAAGGGCGACGAGATCGTGGTGGCGGGCAGCGGCATTGCTGCTGATGCGGCGGCACCTAATCTCAAGAGCCCTTCAGGCCCCTGCCTTCGACCAACTCAACCCCCATGCCCGTCAACACCGCCGCCCTCAAGACCTTCGCCCCGGCGATGCGGCGGCAGCGGCTCGAGGCGGTGGGCCGCAAGCTAGAGCTGCTGCTGCACCAGGCCAGCGCCGACACGCTGACCACCGCCGCCGGCCCGATCGACGAGCTGCGCCATCAGGAGACTACAAATCGCCAGGAGCTGCAGGAGCGGGTGGCCTACAGCTGGTTCAATCGCCTGGCGGCGCTGCGCTATCTCGATGCCCGGCTCTGGCATCCCTTTGGCGCCAAGGTGTTGATGCCGCAGACGGAGTCAGAAACCCGGCCCGAATTGCTGAAACTGCTGCGCAACGGCAGCCTGCCCGCTGAACTGCAACCCCACACCGATGAAGCGCGCTTGCAGGGCCTGCTCGATGGCCGGATCCCCACGGCCTAGGCCGTCGCCGATCCCCAGGGTAGGTGTATCGCGAATTGATCTTGGCGGTGTGCCGCCCCTATCACCAGCTGCTGCCGAATCTGTTTGAAGAGCTGGATGATGCCAGCGAGTTGATATTGCCGGACGATCTGCTCAGTAATGGCTCGATTGCCGGCGACTTCCGCAGCCAGATCAGCGACAGCGATTGCGCGGATATGGAGAAGATCGGCTGGTGCCCTAGCCCCATGGGCCAGCAGCACGGTGGCCGGCGTCCCAGCTGGGCGGTGTAGGCGGAGCGAACCAGATTAGATTTGGAGGCATCGCCGAGTTCCTTGGCCTTGGCGAGCAGTTCTGATCCGGTGAGCATGGTGGTTGGTCGATGCTTGAGGGCCCTTGCTCTCGAACCTCCTGGAATCGATGGCTTGATGGTGGCCCTGCCTGAGCTCACCAGGCTCTGGCGGTTGGGGCGGATGCCCAAGGGCATCGAGGGTTGCCAGCCCAGCTGCTGCTGGAAGTGCTGATGGGAGTCATGGACGAACATTTGTACCCTGTTCAAAGCGAACTGGATCTCCTGGTGTGAGACAGTCAGCAGAATGCCGACTGTCTCCATGGCCCATGATGGCCCCTGTCACCATGGGATCTATGCACCGATCAAGGCCTCCATCTAGCTTGCAAGTGGATCTGGTGACTCTGTTTCAGGCCACCTAGCTGAGACTCCCTTGAACGCTTTCACCCCAGCACGGCTCGGCCTTCCTAACCGACCAGTCCCCTGACATGTTCGATTCCAGAGTGCTTCTGACTGGCCTCGGCCTCATGCTGTTGCTGGTGGCCATTCGCCTGATCTGTGAGCGGCTGCGTCTGGTACCGGTACCCCTGCGCCTCCCCGGCCTGGCGATCTTGATCTGGCTGATTCACTCCAATCATCCCGCCCAGATCGCCACCGAGCAGAATCTTCTGTGGCTTGATACTGTGCTGCTGCTCAGCCGCAGCTATGCCGGCCTGCAGCTGATGTTCTGGCTCTTCCTCGAGCTGCCTGGCCCGATCCGATGGTGGCCCCATCCCCCCAAAATCCTGCGGGACCTCAGCGCCCTCGCCATCGGTGCCGCTCTCACCTTGGTGGTGCTGCAGCAGGCCGCAAAAGTCAACGTGGTGGGCCTGGTCACCACCTCCGCCATTCTCACGGCCGTGATTGGCCTGGCGGCCCAGGAAGCCCTCAAGGACCTGTTTGCGGGGGTCATGCTGCGGGTGGATTGTGCCTTCGTAGAGGGGGATTACCTGGAGCTCGATGACGATCTGACCGGCTGGGTCGATTCCCTGACCCTGCTAACCACACGCCTGCGACATGTGCATGGCGCCATGATCACGCTGCCCAACAGTGTCATGTGGAAGAAACACATGCGCCGCTTCAGTCCCAGGGGTCCGATCGCCAGGGAACTGCACATCCGCCTCGACCGAGAACTACCGCCCAACGAGGCTACGGAACTGCTGCTGCAGGTCGCTGCACAGAGCTCAGTGGTGCTGAAAGAACCCGTACCGGAAGCGATTGTCTACGCCTATCACGACTACGCCATCACCTATGAATTGGAGGTTTGGCAAGAGGATCCCACCGATTACGGTTACGATAAACTTCGGGGCGAACTGCTGAGCTCCATCTGGTACGCCCTGGAGCGGATTGGCCAACGGGTGCCCTACCCGGTGAGTGAAACCCGAAGCCATGGGTCTCAAAACCGCGAAGACCCGGCCAACTTCAGTATCTCTGAGCGGGTTAACATCCTGCGCCAGAATTCCCTGTTCAACCACCTGAACGAAGCGCAACTCGCCGAAATTTCGCTGCTCACCCGCTGCATCCGCTTTGGCTCAGGCGAGCGGATCGTGGTGGAACAGGAGCAGGGCGATACCCTGTACCAGATCGTGAGCGGCCGGGTGACGGTGATTAAATCCATGGCTGGTGGGGAGCAACGGGAAGTCGTCCAATTGGCTGCCCCCGCCTTTTTCGGCGAGATGAGTGTGTTCAATGAAGAGCCCCGCAGTGCCACCGTTCGGGCCCTTGAG
Source organism: Synechococcus sp. UW140 (assembly GCA_943372025.1). Lineage (GTDB taxonomy): Bacteria > Cyanobacteriota > Cyanobacteriia > PCC-6307 > Cyanobiaceae > Cyanobium. The sequence continues at coordinate 10,192 of CALRXC020000029.1, forward strand.
CCCTGCGTGCTGCTCGAGGTGCAACGCAATGACCTCCGCCCCCTGCTCGAAAAGCACCCCGCCATCGTTGAGGAACTGGCCCGGATCATCAGCGAGAGGCGCGCCGAGCTGCTTAAGCTCACACCGGAAGGAAAGTTGAAGAAGGGCAAGGACCTGCTCGACAAGATGCGCCGGCTCTTCCTCGGGATATCCATTCAGGGGTCGGGCTCCACCGGTGGGCGAATTCAGTCTTGATTGCTCCTCGCTGAGCAAGCAAAGGACCTGTGCTGTTCTTGCTGCTGAATTCGGGGATACGGGTGCCGAACCAGCTTTAATCCATCGCTTCAGGGTAGACTGGTTACTCCTTTGGACTTAGAAGTCAGGCTAGCTCAAGTCCACGGGCCATCCCGGTTCTAGCGGGGATCTGTCCATGCATCGGATCGGAGACTCGTGTATGCTGTAAAGACGTTTTCACCCGAGCGAGCCCAGCTCCATAGACTTTTGAATGGCACGCAAACCAGCCATTGCAGTCATGGCGGTTAGAGCAGTTGAAGTTTTCGGACCAACGATGATGGCGGTCTCAGAGTTTGCCTTGTCAGCTGCGGTCCGGTCCTGGGGATCTGGACTGGTTTGCGCCTGGGGCTGGAGATGGTGACCACCTAGTTCATGGCACGGCTCAACTCCAACACTGACCGGCTCTTGCAGCAGGTGGCCACTGAACTGGCCTTTGTCCAGCTCGATGCAGCCAGCATCCCAGCCCTGTCGGCGGCGGTGGGGGCGATGCTTGAGGAACAGCCCGACTGTCTTAGCGGTGCGGCCAGATCGGAACTGGAGAGTCTGCTGAGCTGGCTGGATCAACAGCCCATCGGCTCGAGCGGCTTCGACGATCGGCAGAGTCAGGCACTGCTTGAGAGCTATACACGCTTTGAGAAAGCTCTCTACGAGGGCGAGATTCAGGCAGCAACAGCCACGAAGCCCCAAAGCGAAGACCAGGTTGGGCTCCAGGCCCAGCCGGATTCGCCAGCCATCCAGGCTTCGGAGTCCGAGAACAGCGAAGCGTCCATCACGATTTCGGCTGATGATGAACTGGAACTGCTCAACGAATTCTGCAATGAAGGCCGAGATCTTCTGGCCCAAATTGAACAAGGAGTGCTGATCCTGGAGGAGAACCCCGACCATCGGGACACCCTCAATCAGGTGTTCCGTGCCTTTCACACTTTCAAAGGGGGCGCTGGGTTTCTCGGTCTCGTCCCGATCAAGGATCTGGCCCATATTCTAGAATCCTTGCTCGATGCGGCCCGCAGGGGAGAACTGGCGATTGAGCGGAGAGTGATCGAACTGATCTTGGCCGGTGGTGACACCCTGCGCCAATTCGTCGATGCGATCGAGCAGGAGATCCGCTCCGGTTTCCTCGGCGATCCGATCACGGTACCGACCCGCAAGCTGATTGCCAGGGTTGAGGCCTGTCTTGCGGCAGAAACCGATCCATTTCCGTCCATCGAAGCCGAGGGATCGGCCCCTGCTAACAACCGACCACTTGATGACACAACGCTCGCTGACGAGACTTTGACGGAGAGGTCTTTGAGCGCCCCAGCTATCCCTGACACCGCTCTCCCTTACTCATCTTTCCATGAGAAGGCCAGCCCTCCTCAGGCACTCCAGGAGAGAACGGAGGCTGATCGAACGGAAAGTCGCACGGCTGTCAAGTCCGCTCCTGGCCGCAATAGCGGTGAAACACTTCCCCACTTCGTGAAGATTGACACCCGCAAACTCGATGACCTTGTCGAGCTGGTAGGGGAGTTGGTGATTGCCCAATCGATGGTAGTTGAACATCCCGGCCTGCAGCCTCTCAAGCGAGATCAATTGGCTCGGCCTTTGCGTCAATTAAGCCGCATTACCTCCGATCTGCAGCGCAATGCCATGTTGCTGCGCATGGTGCCAGTTCGTTCTACCTTCCAGAAGATGAATCGTCTGGTCCGGGATCTGGCGACCAGCCAGGGCAAGCAGATCCTGCTGGTGCCAACCGGCGAGGAAACCGAGCTGGATCGCAACATCGTTGAGGCGCTGTCTGAGCCCCTGATTCACCTGCTGCGCAATGCCGCCGATCACGGAATCGGTACGGCCGAGCAGCGGCGCGCCATGGGCAAGAGTCCCCAGGGCACGATCAAGCTACAGGCGGGCTACCAGGGCGGAGGTATAAACATCATCATCCAGGATGATGGCCAGGGCATCGATCCCCAGCGGATTCTGAAACAGGCCATCGAAATGGAACTGGTGCCGCCGGATTTCAATGGCACGAACCAGGAACTGCTGTCACTGATCTTTCTGCCTGGTTTTTCCACCGCCAAAGTCCTCACTGACATCTCCGGTCGCGGCGTGGGCCTTGATGTGGTCCGGGGAAGCATTGCCAGGCTGCGGGGCAGGGTCGACATCGTCTCGGAGGTCGGTCAGGGAACCACATTCACGATCCTGTTGCCGCTCACCCTAGCGATCATCGATGGCATGCTTGTTTCCGCCGCTGGTCAGCGCTTCGTGCTGCCGACGTTGGTCATCCATGAGTCGCTTCGACCCCAGCCCCAGATGCTGTCAACCGTCAGAGATAAGGGCCAGCTGATGAATGTGCGAGGTCGTCTGATCCCTCTGCTACAGCTTTCGCGGCACCTGGGTTTGTGCCAAGACCCCATGGATCCCTGTGAGGGCATCGTGGTGGTCATTGATTCTGGTGGTAAGTTGATGGGACTACTGGTTGATGGCTTGATCGGCAAGCAGGAAGTGGTGATCAAAGGCATGGGGAAAACCTTTGAGCAGCAACCATTTTTTTCGGGAGCCGCCATCCTGGGGGACGGGCAGGTGGCCTTGATTCTCGACCCCGATGCTCTCGGTCGGACCGAATTCCGCCCCGGGCAGCTAGCAGCCAGCCTGGGCCAGCCCTCTCTCTGAATGTTCATACCATGACATCATCCATGCAGATCGTGAATGCCAAGGATGCCCTACCGGCAAACGGCAAGTATCTCAACTTTCTCCTGGGCCAAGAGCACTACAGCCTGCCCCTCACAAAGGTGCGCGAGATCATCCGCATCACTCCGATCACGCCGGTACCCCGCATGCCATCCCATTGGCTCGGGGTGATCAATCTCAGGGGCAAGATCGTTCCCGTGATGAATCTGCGTAAGCGCCTGCTGCTGCCGCCGACTTCGGATTTGGAACGGGCCTGCATCGTTGTCATTCAGGCCTCGAATGAGTCCTGGCTGATCGGTTTGTTGGTGGATGTGGTGTTGGAAGTGGCCAGCATTGATGCCGAGGCGATTGAGACAGCGCCGGATTTCGGCAGCGATCTCGATGGTCGTTTCATTCTTGGTCTAGCGAAGGGGAAGGATTCGGTGATCACTGTCCTCGATATTCACGCCCTATTACCGGGAGATGGAGATCAGGACATCGTCAGCAGCCTTGCCAGCCTCGGCGCCGAACCTGGCGGACCATGAAGCGGAGCGCTAGGTCTTGATTCGGTCTTTATTCCTCACAAAACGATGAACCTTAACATCAAACTACTGATTCGCATCAATGCCATTCTGTTCACCATTGCTCTTCTTGGTGAATCGTTCCTGATCCTGGGATTGACGAGAGGGGTATGGATTAATGGTGATCTCTACCGAAGGATTAACGCAGATTTGGAACTGAATAGTGAGGTCTCTCCCCCGCCATTGTTTCTTGTTGAGGCCAGTAGGCTTGTGGCTAGAGCGATGGTCGACGTTGCTTCGGCCAAGGATGGTGCCAACCTTGGGAATAGTCGAAAAGTGCAAGAATTTCAACAACAATTCCCTCAATTGATCAAGCGCTACAACGAGCGACGTCAGTATTTCTTGGCCAACCCCTTAATCGATAGCGAGGCCAAGCGGTTGTTGGAAGGCTCAGTGTCACAGTCTGCGACTCAATGGGCAGATCTAGTTGAAAATAAAGTTGCACCGGCAATCAGCGCCAATAATCGCAGCCTAGCCTTGAAGGAGTATCAGCAGATTGGCGCTTTCTTTGATATCCACCAACGGGAAAACGATAAATTTGTTGAGCAAAGCAACAGGCATATTCTTGCTCAAGAGAAAGAGGCCGCTAATACTATTACTCAATCTATTGTTGCCGCAACAATTCTCACGCTTCTGCTGCTGTTGCTCTCTTATGTCTTGCTTTATCTGATGCAGCGTTACTCAATCCGTCCTCTAGGTATCATTGCCAACGATCTCGGAGCCAGTGCCGAACAGTTTGTGGGAGCTTCTGATCAGGTTGCCTCCTCCAGTAAAAAGCTTGCCCTTGCCTCTGACCAGGTGGCCTCGTCCAGTCAACAGCTGGCCGAAGGGGCTAGTGAACAAGCGGCTGCCATAGAGCAAACTAGTGCTTCATTAGAGGAAATATCGAGCATGATTCATTCTACAGCTAGCAATGCCGATCTGGCCAAGTCCTTGGCTTCCGAAGCACAAGCCTCAGCCCAGATGGGGCTCAGTAGCATGGGTCAGATGACCAATGCGATGGCGGCCATCGAAGACTCTAGCAACCAAGTTGTCAAAATTGTCAAGAGTATCGACGAGATCGCTTTTCAAACGAATATCCTTGCTCTCAATGCCGCTGTGGAGGCTGCCCGAGCCGGGGAAGCGGGAGCTGGATTTGCAGTTGTAGCAGAGGAGGTGCGATCGTTAGCTCAGCGTAGTGCGGCAGCAGCAAATGAATCAGCAACCAAAATTGAGGCTGCAATACTAAATAGCAAGCAGGGTTCAGAGTGCTTGAAAAGCGTAAGTGAAAGTTTCAATCTTATTGAAGCCAAAATCAAGCAAACTGATAACCTCGTCGCCGAAATAGCCCTAGCTGCCAAGGAGCAAGCCCAGGGAATCGAGCAGATCACCCTGGCAATTCAGGAGATGAGCAAAGTCGCTCAGGGCAGCGCGATCTCGATTGATCAGATGAGCAAGGTCGCTCAAACCAGTGCCGCAGACACCGAGCGGATTGCTATTGCTTCCGAAAAAATGCGCGCCCAGGCAGGGCACCAGCACCAAATTATGGTCGGCCTGCGCAATGTTGTGGATGGCAGTTCCGGACTAGAATCAGTCGTCGGTCAATCTAATCCCTATTTGTTGAGCGAATCACACGAGGATGAGGTTAGCATAGCCAAGTCCAGTAAGCGCCAAGTCCAACCAGAACGAATTGATGATCACTTTCGTGACTTTTGACACCAGATAATTCCATGAAAATTGAGAGCGCGCCATCGTCGATTTCTGTCAGCACTTACCAGCAACTCTGCAAACTAATCTTTGATCACAGTCGTATTAACCTAGGGCCTTCTCGTGAAGGATTGCTCACCAGTCGCCTCCAAATGCGACTACGTGAATTAGGTCTGGCCTCCTGGGAGCAATACACCCAGCTGCTCAAAAATGGCGATAACTCCAATGAGATTGATGCAATGATCGATCTCATCTCCACCAATCACACCCAGTTCTTCAGGGAACCCAGCCATTTCCAACGCCTGATTGAGGAACTCCTCGATCCCTTGTTGCTGGATTGCCCTGATAGCCAACGGGATTTGCGCTGCTGGTCCGCAGCCACATCCTCGGGGGAGGAGGCCTATTCCCTGGCCATGGTGTTGAATGAATTCGCCATCCGTCATAGTGGTATTCCTGAATGGTCAATCGAGGCTAGCGATATCTCAAGGAAGGCATTACAGAGGGCTCAATCCGCTATCTACGACCTCGATGCCCTGCACCTACCCAGCTCCGATTGGCTGGCCCGTTACTTTCAACGAGGTACGGGACCTTATGAGGGGCAATGCAAGGTCAAAGCCTTGCTAAGGGACAAACTGAAATTGAGAAGAGTCAACCTGTTTCAGACCAACTATCCTTTTGCTCAACTCTTTCATGTCATTTTTTGTCGTAATGTTCTGATTTATTTCGATCTTGATTCTCAGAGCCAGTTGATTGAAAGACTGCATTCCATATTGATGCCGGGCGGCTTGTTGGTGATTGGCCATTCGGACAGCCTGGTGCATATGCGCCATGATTTCATCTCCCTTGGCGGAGGGATCTATCGCCGCAGCAGCCCGTAGTACTCTCACCCGAATCAGCAACAATTAAACCTTTCTCCACCACAAGCACTTTCTCCACCACAAGCATTAGATCTGCAGTCATGGCGAGCAAACCAATCAAAGTGCTGGTCATCGACGATTCGGCACTTGTACGCAAAGCCATCACCGCCGCCCTGGAACTAGACCCGGAGATTGAAGTCGTTGGTGTTGCAAATGATCCATTGGTCGCTATCGATAAGATACCAAAGCTTTACCCAGATGTGCTAACGTTAGATATGGAAATGCCGCGTATGGATGGGCTCACCTTCCTGCGCAAGCTCCGCAGTGATAAATCGCCCCTGCCCGTTGTGGTGATCAGCTCCCTCACACAAGCAGGTTCCCAGCTGGCCCTTGATGCCCTGGAGGCAGGTGCCCAGGAGGTGCTGGCCAAACCCGATGGCCATAGCTCGATTGGTGCCCTGGCCAGCAAACTGGCTTTTTACATCAAGGCGGCCTACCGGGCCCGTCGTGGGGACAAGATTTTGCGACCCGCTCTGCAAAAGTCTCCTGTCAGCGCTTCGCCACTGGGCTCCGGCCAGAAAGAGAATCGACTGATTCTTATCGGTGCCTCCACCGGCGGAGTCGAGGCGTTGCGCTATCTGCTTCCGGCTTTGCCGAATCACTTGCCGCCGATTCTGATCGTGCAGCACATCCCGGCCCATTTCTCCAAGGCTGTGGCTGAGCGCATCAACAAGCTGACGCCCTATGAGGTGAAGGAAGCGGTTGATGGGGAGCAACTGCAGCCCGGCCTCTGCCTGATCGCTCCGGGAGATTATCACCTGATGGTGGTCAAGGCCGGTGGCTACCGCACCCGCCTGGTGCAGTCGCCACCGGTTCACCACTGCCGCCCTTCGGTCGATGTGTTGTTCCGCTCCGCAGCCGTTGCCGTTGGTCCCCAGGCGCTGGCCATCCTGCTCACCGGTATGGGCAGCGATGGCGCCCTGGGTATGCAAGCGATCAAGCGGGCGGGGGGCTACACCCTGGCCGAGTCGGAGGAGAGCTGCGTGGTCTACGGCATGCCGAGGGCAGCGGTGGAATTGGATGCTGTGGATCGCAGCATGCGGCTGGATCAGATGCCACAGGCGATCATGGACGGGCTCAGGCAGCTACGTGCTTGAAAGCCGACCGACTAAGTTCTTTGTTTGTTGATAATGCATCCCTCTTCACTTCATTCCTCAGAGCCCTCCATGGTTCCATTGCCGACTCCGGCCCAGGACTTGTTGGCGGCCGCCAGGATTCTGGTAGTCGACGATAGCCGCATGTTGCGCATGGGCATCAGTCGCTCCTTGCGCCAAATCGGAGTGCAACACATTGAAGAGGCCGCTGATGGCCTGGCTGCTTTAGAGCGACTGGAACGGGAGCCGTTTGATGTGATGTTGTTAGATATGGAGATGCCCTTAATGGATGGTCTCGAAGTCCTGGCAAGGATGCAGACCAGTCCGAATCTGCGGGGGGTGCCAGTCATCGTGATCTCCGGAGCCGAGAGTATTGATGGTGTCGTGGCATGCATTGAGATGGGGGCAGAAGACTACCTCCCCAAGCCCTTCAGTCAAGTCCTGTTGCGTGCACGGCTGACTTCATCGCTGGAGAAGAAACAACTGCGTGATCTTGAACTGGCCCAGCGACTCCAACTCCAGGCCCAGCATGATCAGTTGAAAGTGGAGCAGGAAAAAACTGAAAATCTGCTGCTCAATATCTTGCCACGCTCGATTGCTAGTCGCCTCAAGGCTGGCGAAGAACGCTGTGCAGACAGTCATACCAATGTGACAGTCATGTTCTGCGACCTAGTTGGCTTCACGAAAATGTCACAGAGCATGAGCCCCAGCCAGCTGGTGGAAATGCTACATGAATTGTTCTCCAGTTTTGACCAGTTGGTGGAAGAAGCAGGCCTTGAAAAGATCAAAACAATCGGCGATTGTTACATGCTTGTTGGCGGCTTGCCAGACCCGCGCCAGGATCATGCCCAAGCGGTGACAGATGTCGCCATCAAGATGGTGTCGACCATGGCCAGGCTGGATAGTATTTTCAATTGTGACCTCCAGATCCGTATTGGTATTCACAGTGGGCCAGTGGTGGCGGGAGTGATAGGCACGCATAAATTCACCTATGATATTTGGGGACACACGGTGAATGAGGCCAGCCGTATGGAATCGTCCGGCAGGCCAAGTCGCATCCATATCTCAGAGGTCACCGCAGGCTTGCTCGCTGAAGACTTTGATCTTGAACATCGGGGTATGGTGGAAACCAAAAGCCTGGGATTGTTGTCCACCTATTTCGTCAATGGCAGGCGGTAATTTCATGTCGAGACCCCGCAGATATAGCCCCCGACTTGCGGCAACCGTCAGCAGTATCAGCGGCCGTGTCGCGCTCTAGCCGATTCACCAGAGGGGCGAGTAGATGAGCTGATCAAGACCGCAAAGGTTCACATCCGCGCAAAAGTTGCTACGCAGGTCATGACCAAGGAAGTGTTGTCCGGCGACGATTAGGCAGGCCGGGCGCGGGCTGGTGTCACGTGGCGGTGGTCCATGGCGGTGAGAGCTTTGTCGCCCTTTCAGAAGCGCTGCAGAACGCCCTCGTCCTTTGCGGTGGGGTACCCCGGCGGAGCACCGCACCGACAGCCTCAGCTCCTGCTTCCGCCACCGTGACGGCAGCTACGCGGGCGATTCCAGTTTCATGGCGCCGGAACTCAAGGCGGGCAGCCATCGCCTCGATGGCGTGCTCTGGCCCCTGGGAAGCGTGACGGGCTCAGCAGAGCTGCCGGTGGTGCTTCTGGAGGTGCAGATGCGCGCCGACATCGGCTTCCATCACCGCCTGGCGGCCCAGAGCTACCGCTTTCTGCAGCTCCACCCCCGCATCGAGCGCTGGCGGGTGGTGGTGATCTCGCCTCACCAGCGGCTCCAGCTCGGGCCGGTGATGCTCCTGCGGGGTTTTTGGAGCAGGTGCACTGGGTGAGCCTGGAGGAGCTCGGTGAACAGGAAAACCTAGATGCAGCAGTGGATTTGCTCACCCTGCCGGTGCGCTCTGAGCCGGAGCTGGGTGAGCGCTGCCGGCGGATTCTGGCAAGCCGACGGGATTGGAAGCCGGTCGGCAGCAGGAAGCCGCTGCCCTGGCCATTCGCCAGCTCAGCAGCCGCTTCGGGAGCCTCGATGAGAGCAGCCGGGAGCTGCTCTCATCCCTGACCCTGCAGCAGTTGGAACCACTGGCGGAAGACCTGCTTGATTTCACAGAGCCTGCCGACCTGCAGGCCTGGTTCGACGCCCACCCAGCTGGCTGAACCAGGGCCTTCCACCAACCCACCTAACGCAGGCCAATGGTTGGCGCGATCGCAATTCCGCGGGCCCCGCCGAACGCGGAGCAGGCTGTGGTTTCGGGAGCGCATACGAGCGCCGATCAGACGAAAACCCACGAAACTGGCACCGATGCAGGTTCGGTCGGTGGAGGTGGGTCTTGTTCGGATGCAGCCCCAGCCGCAAGCGGTGATCTAAGGCATCGAGGTGAAGACTCGCCAGAAGCCGTGGCCCAGTTCCCCGCCTCGCTGAGGTCCAAGCTCTTGGTGGGCTTGAAGCTGTGGTCGCCGCACCCATCGACTTGCCGCCGATGGTCAGCGCTCGCGAAGGCCGGCGTCGCCCCGTCTCCCGCATCCGGGCCATGAAGGGGAACTCAAACCGCACCACCCTCCAGCCGGCCGCGGCCAGCCCGCTGGCCATGGCCGCCATGAACGGCCTATCCATCGGTGCGCTAGCCCCATGGGCCAGCAGCACGGTGGCCGGCGCGTCCTCGGGACCGTCGATCAACGGTGGTGCGGAGGGGCAGTCCCTCACTCCTCCTCGGGTGCTCCCAAGGGGATGAGCTTGATCTGCTTACGGCCCAGCTTGATCTCAAACTCATCGCCGGGCTGCAGGCCCAACTGAGCGGTGTAAGCCTTGCCCACCAGCAGGTTGCCGTTGAACTGCACCTTGGTGTTGAAGCTCAAGCTGCGGCCAGGACGCCGCTTGCCGCCACTGCCACCGCCGTCACCGAGGTTGACGCCCTTGGCTTCCAACAGGGCCTCATAGAAGGCGGTGAAGTTCAGGCGCTCGGTGCCGTCCTTCTTGGTGCTGACATAGCCGGCGGAACGAACCAGATCGGATTTCGAGGCATCGCCGAGTTCCTTGATCTTGGCGAGTAATTCAGTTCCGGTGAGCATGGTGCATGGAAGTTGCTTTCAGGTTGCACTGTATCGAGCCGCTTGGAATTGTCTAGGGTTAGAAGCCTGGCGCCAGAGCGCGCGATCGGGAAGGCAAGAGCCACTTTCTCGCCTCCGCTGATTCAGCAGTCGCAAGTTCACCGCTTCTCCATCACCGGTTGCATCGCTGCGAAAACTTTTGGGGTGCGGGAGGCGTGGGCTTCGGCCATGACGCTGATGCCGGCCACGCTGGCGCTGGCTGCATTCTTCCGGGTGATGGCTGCATCGGCCCCTTGATCGAGTACGGCAAGCACGGTTGTTCGTACTAGTGGCCCCAGGGCGGAATATCAACCGTTGCAGCCGCCAGTGCCCTGGATACGCGCTTCTCCGCCAGAGTGGAAGGTCAACCAGGCTCGCCGCCGCCACCGATGGATAGGTACGACCAACAGGTGCCCCGGCGTCGCCGCGCCGCGCCGATACGCCCAGCCGTAACCGTGCGACGGTCGTTCCGCGCCTGGCCGGCCATCGCCGTGCTCGCTCTGGTGCTGGTCACCTCTGGGATCCTTCTGTTTAACCAGCAGCATTCCGGTCAATCCCTCAAGATCCGCAGGGAACTGCGCAAGTTCTGAGCAAGCCACCGGAATGGTTGCTTCAAAGCCGGCGGGGATAATGGCTGCACGTTTCCGATCTTGGGACATCCCATGACCCCAGCCCAACGGCTCGCCCCTTCCATCTTGTTGGCAGTCCTGTTGCCGTTGGGGTGGCTTTCCCAGCCCGCCGTTGCCCAGCAGTTCCGTTCCACGGTCTGCTCCTTCTGGATCAAGGGCAACCCAGTCGCCTCCAGGCAGTGCCGTGTGGGGCGGACCCCGGAACGGGTGTTCACGATCAACTATTTGGCCGATATTCCGCCGGGTGAGGTGAAGGCGGAAACCGTTTCCGCTGGTAATGACAACTGGCAGTACGGAACCAAGCCGGAATGTTTGGTCTATGGGCCGACCGGCTACACCATCTGCGCTCAGTAAGGGACTCATCAGGCTCAAACCTGCCAGTGAGGGCTGCTGGTTCGTGGTTCCAGGTGAAGATGCACTGATCGGCCAGCCATCCGCGCGAGCCAACCGGGATTCCTGGTTGGCCTGGCTCAGACCTGCATCGGCTCCGATTGGACGCAGCCCTGTTGCTCCAGGGTCGTGGTCAGGTCCGTCAGGGCCCTGTCGCGGTAGGCGCCATAGCGGCGGCGCTTGTCGAGGATGCGCTCGGGCAATTCGGGGAGCAGGCCGAAGTTGGGGGGCATCGGCTGGAAGCGCCCCTTGCCCCGGCCATCCCCGCAGGGGGCTTCGGCCACGAAGTGGGTGAGCGCTCCGACCATCGTGGTGGGGGGCAGGGTGATCGGATCCAGTCCCCGCGCCAGCCGGGCCGCGTTGGTGCCCGCCAGCCAGCCACCGGCTACCGCCGCCGCATAGCCCTCGGTGCCGGTGATCTGGCCAGCGGCCAGCAGGGAGGGGCGCTGGCGGAACTGGAGCGTGGCATCCAGCAGCTGGGGGGATTCCAGGAAGGTGTTGCGGTGCATCACGCCGAAGCGCACGAATGCGGCGTTCTCCAGGCCCGGGATCAGCCTCAGCACCCGTTTCTGTTCGCCCCACTTCAGGTTGGTCTGGAAGCCCACCAGATTCCAGAGGTGGCCACCCTTATCTTCCTGGCGCAGCTGCACCACGGCATAGGCGCGGTTGGCGCGGCGCACCTCGCGGTCGTTCACATCACCCCAGCGGGGATCCCAGAGGCCGATCGGCTTGAGAGGGCCGTAGCGCATGGTGTCCTCACCGCGGCGGGCCAGCTCCTCGATCGGCAGACAGCCCTCGAAGAAGTGGGCCGATTCCGCCTCAAAGTCCTTGAGGTCCGCCTGTTCGGCTTCCAGCAAGGCCTGGCGGAAGGCCAGGTACTGCTCCCGGTCCATCGGGCAGTTGATGTAGTCAGCGTCGCCCTTGTCGTAGCGGGAGGCGCGGAAGGCCACGCCCAGATCGATCGACTCGCCCTCCACGATCGGGCTGGCGGCATCGAAGAAATGGCAGTCGTCGCGGCCAGTGAAGGCGCGCAGCTGCTCGGCCAGCGCATCAGCGGTGAGCGGCCCGGTGGCCAGAACAGTGATCTGATTCGGGCCGGGCAGCTCGCTCTGCTCGCGGCGCTCCACCGTGACCAGGGGATGGGCTTCAAGGGCGGCGGTGAGGGCGGCGCTGTAGCGGCCCCGGTCGACCGCTAGGGCGCCACCGGCGGGCACGGCGTGCTGATCGGCGGTGCCGATCACCAGGGACCCCAGACGCCGCAGCTCCTCCTGGAGCAGCCCGGCGGCCCGGTCGCTGCTGAGGGCCCCGAAGCTGTTGCTGCAAACCAGCTCGGCGAACTCGCCGCTGTGGTGAGCAGGGGAGCGACGCACCGGCCGCATCTCCACCAGCTTCACCCGCACCCCGGCCTGGGCCACCTGCCAGGCGGCCTCGGTGCCCGCCAGGCCGGCACCAATGACAAGCACCTCAGGTTCTGATCCGCCGATCTGATTTCCAGACCCTCGATCCCCGCGGACCGTTTCCTGTTGCCTTGTGGGCTCAATGAGACCCCCAGCTGTGGTAATAGCCGTGGAACTCACCACACGGGTAGGGGCAGGGTGACTTCAGGCTAGAGCTGCGGTGCTGGGCAACCAAGGGACTGCCCAATTCCCACCGACGTGGCGGTCTGGCTCAGAAAAACGTCCCCGGGTCCCGGGTCCCGAAAGGTCTGAGCGGTTCCAATCGATAGCCCGGTAGGGGCTCAGGGGTCAGGCGGCCCGCTTGATGAAGAGCTGCAGTTGGCCCACGGCTGCACGGCCGATGTGGAACACGGCCCAGCTGGCGGCTAGCAGGATCGGGGCGGCGACCAGGATGAGCCTGAGGTCCATGGTGGATGGATTGCGTGTTTCGGTGATCTTAAGGAACCGCCCTTGATCTTCGCGCCGCCGGATGGGGCTTGATCGATTTCGATGCAGTGGCTGCCAGCTCCGGGTCAGCCCAAGACCGTGGCCAGCCACGACCGTCCCGGCCCAGGCGTTCCCGCGGATGCTGACCAGCGCCAGCCCCGGCTGAACGAGAGGACGGGGGCCTGCCGTTCTGCACCCCGAATCTCAACTCGCGCTTGCCTGTAACCGATGGAATCCTGACTCCTGAATGCCTTTGGCCACTGAGGGTGGATTTTCGGAGATCGTGACCTGGCGCTTCCCTGAGACGCCGATCCTGCCGTTGAGCTCCCAGGCGGCCAGCCCTGATCAGGCTCCTGAGGCGCCGCAGTGCTGCCCACCCTCCCGCGCGGCATGGGCCATGGCCAACTGCCGGTAGCGCCGGGCGTGTTGGCGCTGTTCCTCGATCGCCTCGGCGCCCAGCTCCCGTTTCGACTGGGCCGGCGCCCCCATCACCAGCGTGCCAGGCGGCACATCACGGGTCACCACCGAACCCGCCGCCACCAGCGCCCCCGCCCCCACCGTGACGCCATTGAGCACCACCGCCCCGATGCCGATCAGGCAGCCGTCCTCCAAGGTGGCGCCATGGATCACAGCCCGGTGGCCGATGGTCACATCCGCCCCGATCAACACAGGCTGGCCGGGATCCCCATGCAGCACCGCGCCGTCCTGCACGTTGCTCCCCTCCCCCACCACGATCGGGCAGAGGTCAGCCCGGGCCACTGCCGTGGGCCAGAGGCTGGCGCCGGCCTCCAGCCGCACATCGCCGATCAGCACCGCCGAGGCGGCTATCCAAGCCTCGGGGTGCACCACGGGGTCCCCCCAGGTCGCCATCTCGTCCGAGTCAAAGGGTTGGTCCACTGAAGCGCAAGGGATTTCGGGCCATTCTTATGGCGCTGGGACGTCCACCCCCCCATTGCCAGCCAACCACGGCCGACCCGGGAGCGGCACCCCAGCGCCCCCCACAGGTCCAGGAGCTCCCCACCGGCCTCCTTCTGCCGCAGGCAGGCAGCCCCCGCCACCTGGCGGACGGTGGCGAGGGCGACCCTCCGGGTGATACGTTCGCTCCAGCCTTGGATGGCGATCTGGATGCCGGCACCAGCCGGACCTCCAGTATCCGTCCCCCAGGCCCTTTGGGTCGCTAGCTCAGCGGTAGAGCACTCGGCTTTTAACCGATTGGTCCTGAGTTCGAATCTCAGGCGACCCATTTTCTGAAACGCCTTGGAACGACTGGCAGTTCCACTGCCGTGCAGTCGATCCGAGGGGTTGAGTGCCTCTATTCCCAAAGCGGTCTAAGACCGCATCAGTGTGCCCAAAACCGCAGTTGGGTCATTTGTTTGGGGGTTTTCCCCCAAACATTTCGCTTCCCCTCGGCGGTTGTCGCCTTCCCCGAACAAACGGTCTGACGTCGGAACCCTTTAGCAAGGAGACCGGCCTCCCATGCCTCGCCTCAGCACCGCGATCGACCGCGCCAACGCCATCCTTCGGGCCCATGGCACCCCCTTCCGCCTGCGGGAGGGCCATGGCAGCCGCTGGTTGAGCATCTACGAGAACTGTCCGGGCCGCAGGGTCAGGGAACGCTCCGCCCGTGGCTATGCCGCCCGCGATGACCGGGATGTCGAGCGGCTCTGCAGCCGCCTGCTCGAACACGCGCAGAACTGTCCTGATCAAGGGCTCGACGACCTCTTCACTGGTAGGGAGCCCGCGCCCAGCGGCAAGCGCCCAACCTCCACTTCACCCACCTGGCCCGAGATCTGCCAAGCGGTGGTGGCCTTCCAACGGGGCCAGGGGGTGAACATGAACCTGGTGGGTCCGTTCAAGGGTCAGGGCTACTTCCGCCTGCTGACCCAGGACCGCCCGGCGACCCTTGAGGATGTGCGCCGCTTTGCCTTGCACACCACTGAGAGCCTCAAGGAGCAGCTGGAGGACCCCAGTGCGGTGCTGCTTCTGATGGCGACGCACCGCCAGGGCTTCCGTCAGAAACGGGAGGTGGTGTCCTTGCTGCGCCGGGCGGGGTTTGGAGCGATCGCCCCGCAGGAGCTGAGCGAGGAGCTCAAGGGGATGGTGAACCGCAAGAAGCTGGCCCTGGTGGCCGCCGGTCAATCGCGCCGCCGCATCCCGAGCACCGCGGCAGTCGAGGAGTGGCTGGATCCGCAGGGCCCCTGGGGGCAACACGGCCAGCAGCTCTCTGGCCTGAGTTTCATAGCGCTGCAGCACCGACAGGTTGTCGGCGTCGGCATTGAGGGGTGCCAGCAGCTGGGCACGGTGCCCAACCCATTGCCCCGCAGGGGATCTGAGCAGCGAACGATCAGCACCGGCTACGCCGGTGCTGATCCTCAGGATTTAGACCACTCAGCGGGACGCTGCTCACTCGAGCGGTTCATGCGCGAGAAGGGCATCGACCCCGATACATGCAAACTTCACGTGGGCTGGCCGGTGATCACAAAGCAGGGCTACGGCGCGGTTCAGCTTACGATCGGGGGGAGCCAACGTGAAACGTAGTTGAACGCGCGGCGTTCCTCGCACCGATTACTTTTCCATCGCGACGACACCCTGCCAGTCGGCCGGCACCGGCTTCCCTGCCAGCATGCGACACCGCCTCGAAAGCAGGTCGGCGGCAGTGTCGGGCGAACCGGTTACGCCGCAAGCGGCCGCCGACACGGCCTCGAACGCCGAGGCAGCCACGCTAAAACGGCCTGCGGTGTAATCGGCCAAGGCGGACTCGAACGCGGAAAGTGATGATCGCTTGCAGGCGAACGTGGCGGGCGAATCGCCATCAAAGCACTCAATAATATCGACGATTTTCTTCTTCCCTTTGACCATCACCCGGTCGACGATTCGCATCGAGAACGACTGGGGGCTGGTGAAGGCAGACTTGGTTTCGCCGGAGATTAGTACGCCTGCGCCATACTGCTTGGTGAGCCCTTCCATGCGAGCGGCCAGGTTGACGGCATCAGCGATGACGGTGGTGTCCATTCGCTCGCGGAACCCGATCGTACCGAGCATGAGCGGGCCGGTATGAACGCCCGCACCAATAGCGAGGGGTGCATGGCCGGCGGAAGTCCATTCCGTGTTGAATCGGGCGAGAGCGGCGTGGAGGCCGATGGCCCCGCGGAGGGCACAGTCGGCATCGCCGGGAAAGAGAGCCATGATCGCGTCACCGATGTACTTGTCAATGAAGCCGCCATTCTCCAACACCGCGGGAGCGACGAACTCGAGGTAGCGGTTGATGAAGTCGAAGTTCTCATTCGGAGACATGTGCTCGCTAATCGAGGTGAACGAGCGAATGTCTGAAAAGAGGATCGACATCGTGCGCTGGGTTTGATCGCCGAGCGCAACATCGACCATTGAACGCCGCCCGAGGAGCTCGAGAAACTCACGCGGGACGAATCGGCGGAAGGAATCGGTCATCCGCTTCTGGTTGTCGAAGAGCGTGGCGTTGGTGAGGGCTGCACCAAGGAACCCGGCGATGGATGCGAGGGTGTGGACGTCCTGCTCATCCAGCGGAGGAGAAAAGGGCTTCATCTCGCGCTGTCGCCCGCTGAGGAGGACGGCGATAATGCGATCGCCAGAGGTAATGGGAAGGGCAACAAAGAACGCCATGCCGAGCCGCTCTCGAGCGGCGGTAATGAACGGCGTCACAGCGGCGGTCTTGGTCGCAAGAATCGAGCCATCGGCGCGGAGCAGATCTGGTGGGAGTTCCAGCGGGAGTGCTGAAGGCTCGGAGGCGGTTCGAACGACGGGCTCGACGGTGGACTCGAAGCCAGACCATGCCACGGGACGGGCGAGAGCGGAATCGCCGTCCCGTTCGAGGACGACAGAGCGATCCATCTTGAGCGAGTAGAGGAGCGCTTCGAGGATGCGCTGATAGAGCTGTTGCGAAGTGAGGTCGGTTGTGATCTGGCGATGGAGTTCTGAGAGAATGGCGAATCCCTGCCGCCGTTGGCGGAGTTCGCGAGTGGTGCGTGAGATCAGAACATCAGCCTTGATCGTCTGACCGGCGAGTTCATCAAGGCGTATCTTATAATAGGCGATTTGCGCCTGGAGCGCGGCGATGCTCCCGGCGTCGGGCGCGCCGTCGGCCGGGACGATACCAGCGTCGGGCTGATGCGGAGCATCGCTCATACCGAAAACACGCAGAGAACACCGGTCCAATCAAGGGCCTGCGGCTCACCTTTGAACTGGGCGATCTCGACACCCGAGTAGACGCCAAGAAGCGGAACGCTTGCGGGGATGTGCTTGCGAACAACGTCGGCTTCTTCGGAGTCCATACCGCAGTAAGCACCGGCGCGGCCGGCGCAGTCGATGTAAAAAGCGAGGACAGGCGTACGACCCGCGGCAGCAACCTGAGCGAGCAGCGCTTCAATACGGGGACCGATATACGAAAAGTCGACACTTCTTCGCATAAGTTGCACCTGCGTGCCGGGGAGCAGGTCGTTCTCGAACATAATTAGAGCTTGCCGGTCTGCGTCGACACCGATGCACATTCGATTGGCATAATCGTCTTCGCGAAACTGCCCAAACTGGTCACCTTTGTTCACACCGAGGGTCAAGAAAAATGCGAAGTCCTCCTGGGTCAAGCCGTTCTCAGACCCGAGCATCTCTTCGATCACCTTGACTGCCGGCCGCCCGTCGATTTCCAGCACGAGTGGTCCCTCGGCCTTGGTGATTTCGTGGTAGCGCCCGGCTGGGCGGCAGCCATGCATGATGGTTGATGACATCGAGATAGACGCGTGAAAGACGACCGCGAGCACGGCCTGTTGGAGAATCTCGTCATTGGCAAATTGGAAAGTCGGTTGAAAAAGCTGCATGTCGCCGATCATGCCCATTCCGGCGAGAAGCGGCCAAGGTTTGAGATGTTGAGCGAGGCCTGAAAGCAGCGGCGTTGCCATGTTGAGCTTGGGTACGCCACCAACGTGATGAACACTGTCGTAGAGCAGAATGACGCTCGAATCCGTCGCGAGGGGGCCGGCCGCGATCTTCCGTCCGAGCGCTTCGCCCACCGAATCCTCTCGACCGGCGAGGCCTTGCTCGACATGGAGCGTCGTGCTGAGCGCGGGCCCCTCCAGCAGGGCAACGCCCACCTCATGACCGTCATACGACGCGGATGCATGCGTGATGATGCCAACGGTGTATCCGCCGACGAGCGTGCACGACGGCCCGATGACACTTCGGACGCCATCACGGACTTTGGCCGGCTCATGGCGGCTGGTGCAAAACAGCAGGGCGAGCCCTGGGGCGCTATGACCCCCACCGGTCATCGCTTGCTGCGCGGCCTGGCGGCCGGCGTCATAGGAGTTTGGAATTTCGCTCCGGCCAACGCCGGACCGCACGGATGGTCGATCACTCATGCTTGCGCTTTCCAGCCGAACTTTACATAAACATACGCGAGCATCCCGTCATCGCACAGATCGAGGAGGGTGTAGCCCTCGACGCAGTCGTCGTTGATGTTAGACGCCTACGGTGAAACAAGTCGATGAACATTGATGAGCAATGAAACTACCGAAAAATTAGCCCTTGTTTTGGCTGATGCTTTTGCCGGCTGACTGTTATGCACGCTCACATCAGCCCTCAAGGATGCCAAAACTAGGCGAAGAGAGAGGCGAAGAATCCAATCATGCCTTTGCATGATTCTTGATAAGATAGTTATTCAACCAAAAGTTCCCCCGTCGCGCGCGAGGTGGGGCTCCTAGACTCCGTTGCAGAATTAGTTGATATAGATGAATCTTGAATAAGAAGAATTCCGCCTGCGCCTCCTAGAAGGGTATCCGAGTTGAGGTTTAGCAATTCGAAGCGTACGGGAAAAGTGCTAGAGCGCATACGAAGCGATGAGCCCGTCTACCGAACAAGGATAGATCGTGCGTAGTCATGACCTTATCCGGTGGTTGGACTAGCCCTTTGTCGCTTGTGACCAGTAGCTTGCGGTAGGTAGTCGGCCCAATCTTAAGCTTGTCTTCTGAATCTTGGCTGAATCGAACGGGCCGTCTTGCTTGGTCGATAGTGGCTTTGAATCTGCCGCGGAGCGGCTTAGCCCATCAACGCCATCCACCAGTGCCGCCCCCAAATGATCTTCTCCGATCACATACTTCCTGCGGCCTGGTGATGGCTAGCGTTGACCAATCCCGCCTCTTCGCCTCGCCAATCACCCCACCGGCTCCAACACATCCAGGATGCAC
This sequence comes from Synechococcus sp. UW140, assembly GCA_943372025.1. Lineage (GTDB taxonomy): Bacteria > Cyanobacteriota > Cyanobacteriia > PCC-6307 > Cyanobiaceae > Cyanobium. The sequence goes on from CALRXC020000029.1 coordinate 29,589, forward strand.
ATCAGCTCAGGCTCAGGATGCGCCGCCAGCTTGACCCGCACCGGCTCACCGCAATGCAGCAGAGGTGAGAGGAGTTGGGCCAAGGGTGGATCCATCGAGGGCATGGCGGCGATCACTGCTGCCCGAAGCCCATCGCCCTGAATCGCTTGTTCGACGCTGCGTGTTGGATTTGAGTCGGCAACGGTGGCTGTGGACTCCCGACCAGCCAGCCGCAGCTGGAGGCACCAGAGCCAGCCCATCGCCTCACGGTGCAAGGGATTAGCGAGTTCGAGGACGGAGAGCACTTCCCGCAACCCTGGATTGCAGAGAAAGAGGCGCAGAGCGCGGCGCTCGGCTTGTTGAACGCTGGCATCGCTATGGGCCTGTGCTTCTTCCTCGGATTTGTCCCTTTGGGTGGTGATGGCCTCGATGGCCTTGGCCTTTCGTTCCGCCGCCCCTCCCTGGGTAACCCGTAACCCCCGGCCGTTCTTGGCGCTGTGGTGAGCAGCCAGGGGAAGCCCACCAAGGGCCTCCCGGAGCCGCTGCTCAGCCTTCCGGCGCAGCGCACCGGGTGGAAGCTGGGCCAGGAGTTCGGCGCCGTGGCGCTCGCAACGCTGCAGGACAGAGAGGTCATCAGGGTCTTGCTGCAGATCAGCCAGGAGGCGATCGAGCTCCCAGTGCAGCCAGTGCCGGCCCTGGGCCAGACAGGCGCGCAAGCCACTGACGCCCTGGCTGCGCAGGAGGGAATCGGGATCCTCACCTGGCGGAATTGGCACCACCAACAGATCCAGTTCACCGCGCAGCAGCAGAGGGCGAGCAATGCCGATCAGGCGGGCGGTGGCGTTGGCACCGGCGCTGTCGCCGTCGTAGGCGAGCCAGAGGCGCTTGGTGCCGCTGCGCTGAAGACGCTGGAGCTGCTCGATGGTGACGGCGGTGCCCAGGGCCGCCACGGCGTTGTCGAGACCCGCCTGGTGGAGCTGGATCACATCGAGGGGGCCTTCCACCAGCAGGGCCTCACCGCTGCGGCGGATGGCGTCGGTTGCTTTGTCGAGGCCAAAGAGCAGCTGGGACTTCTGGAACAGCAGATCGCCCGAGCTGTTGCGGTATTTGGGTTCCTCGCCATTGAGGCTGCGGCCGGAGAAGCCACAGCAGCGGCCCTGGCCATCGCGGATGGGGAGCATCAACCGGCTGGCGTTCAGGCCAAGCCGCCAAGCAATGGCGGTTTCCGGGGAGATGCCCCGCTGCTCCAGATAGCTGGCGGCGGTGCCAGCGGCCCCAAGATCGCTAACCAGCGCCTGGTGGAACTCCTCCTCCTGCCTGCTGCGCCACTGCCGCAGACGCTGCCGTTCCTTACGCTCAGCCTCAGCCAGGGCCGCCGCCTCAGGGTCCTGCTCAGGCAGGGGAATGGCATAACGCCGGGCCAGCTCCTCCACCGCCTCGCGGAAGCTGAGGCCCTGCCGGTCTTGCAGTCAGGCGATCGGATCGGCGCCCCTGTTGCAGACAAAGCAATGCACCCGGTTGGTGCGGGGGCTGACGGTGAGGCTGGCGTTGCTGTCCTGGTGCCAGGGGCAGAGGGTGAGGAACTCGGATCCGCGGCGCCGTAGATCGGCCTGTGGGAAGAGATCGGTGATGCGGGCCCGTTCGCGCACGGCCTCCAGCAGGGCATCAGAGATGCCTTGGTTTGCTCTGGAGCTCCCTGCGGCGTGGCGAGGGCGGGTGCGCACCGATGGGTGTTGCGGCGCCCGTGGCGTGACGGGGCTGGTAGCGCGTGGGCTGGTTGTTGTCGCTGGGCTTTGGGTTTGGACGTGTGCTGATGCCTTCACTTGGGGGTCCATGGGTGTCAGAAAGCAGTGGGAAATGGTCGATCTCCTGGGCTGTTTCCGATCAGCTCAGAGCGCCTCCACGCCGGGGTAGAGGTGATGGCCGACAAAGGCCCGCCTGGCTTCATCGGCCTCCAGGAAGCAATGGGCGCGGTCCATGCGGATGAGGGTGCGCTCGATCGACTGCTCACCCATCTGGCCGTGGCGGTTCTTGCCGTGGTGCACCTGCATCAGTCCGGGCGGCGGCGGCTGGCCATCGCCAGCCTTGGGGCGGTCAATCAGCCACACCGCTGAGGCAAAGCGCTCCAGCTCCGAGGTGCCGGCCAAGTGGGAGACATCGGGCCCAGAGGTGGAGCCATAGGCGCCCCGGTTGAGCTGGGCGACGATGAAGATGTCGAGGTCGCAGCGGCCAGCCAAGGCCTTGAGCGCCATGGCGCGGGCCGCCAGTTCCGCGGTGGTCTGGTTGCCGTAGCCGGGGCTGGCGCCCATGGCGTGGAAGTGATCGAGCACCACCACCGAGAGATCGGGGTGGGCCGTCTTGCTGTCCTCCACCAGGGCGCAGACCTCCTCGACGGTGGCCGCAAAGCGGGACTGGTAGTGCAGGCCCCCCATGGGGGTGCCATCGGGGCGTTGTTGCTCGGCCAGGCGGGTCAGCCAGGGTTCGAGGCGGCGCAGGTCGTCACCGGCGATCACCCGGCCCCGGCCCTCCAGGTCGTTGCTGCCGTAGTGCGCCGTTGGCAGGCCATGGGCCCGGCGGCAGTAGTGGGCCACCAATCGGGCGGCGATGGCGCGGCGCGAGAGTTCGCAGGAGAGGAACAGCACCGAGGCCCCGTTGAAGGCCAGGCCCATGGCGGCGGCGACAGCGACGGTGGTCTTGCCGATACCGGAGCGGGCGGCGAGCACCCAGGTGCTTTCGCCCTTACCGGCGATCACGCCGCCGCGCATGTCCAGATCGAGCGAGGGGATGCCGGTGGAGATCGGCTTGGGGCGCTGATCCAGCGGCATCGAGGCCAGAGCGATGCACTCGCCGATGCCCTCGGCCATCGAGAGCACGCTGTGGCGATCGCGGAAGTAGCCGGTGGTGAGGGAGGTTGCCTCATTCACTGCTGAGCGACAGGTCTGGATCTCGGTCTCGATCGCTCCATCGAGCTGCCGGCGCTCCAGCAGCTGGTGAAGGGCCCCATAGAACACCTGCCTGGCCTTGGCCGACTGGAACAGATCGCAGGCGATCGGAAAATCCAGGGCAGAGCAGCGCTGGGCGGAGTCGAGCAGCTCGGCCAGGGCCACCTCCAGCTGCTGGAGGCTGCCGCGATAGCGGCCGTCCGCGAGGCGTGAGCGGGCGTCCTGGCGCAGGGCCTCGGCGTTGATCGTGCGCACATCGCGCTGGCCGCGGAAGATCGCGTCGATCTCGGCGGCGACCAGGCGCAGCTCGGCAGTGCTCCACAACCTGGCGGGCACCGGTTCGTCGTACCTGAGGCCGATGCGGCGCCGGAAGAGCCCCCAGCGGGGGCTGTGGTCGTCCTTGCCCACGAGCACCCCAGCGAGCACGGCTCGCTCATGGGCGATCCATTCCATCGGCGCCGGCTGCATCGCAATGGCATCGGCCGGGGTGTTGCCCAGGGGCGCTGCCACCGGCAGGGGGCCGTCGGGTGTGGCGATCCAGTCGCCGCGGGTGATCAGGGCATCCAGCCGCGCTGGATCGAAAGCCGCCCCGGAGCGCTCGGGCACCGGAAAGGGCGATGGTGCGGGCCGATGTCGACCAGACGGGGAAGGCGGAAGCGCCGGGGCTGACTGGGTGCAATTGGCTGGTTCAGCAGGAGCAGTGGAAACGCTGCTCTGGGCTGCGGTTGTTTGGCTCATGGTCACTGCTCAGGGATGAATCGACTGGTGCTGGCGATGGGGCGGGCTGGGGAGTGATTGGCGGCTCAAGGGCCGGCGCGTTGGTGCCGCAGCGACGGCTTGCGATGGGCTGGCCGTCGTCGCCGCGACGGGCGCGAATGGGGCGGCTGGACGGGAGAGGGGTTGCTGGGGCTCCGATCGGCGCGGTGCTGCGCTCCCCTTGGCGGGCCGTGGTGAAGCTCCGGTTGCGCCACCGGGGCCCTGGCCGGTTGTGCCTCCTGAGGTCCGACCTCCGGCTCCCCTCCCGGTTGGTCTCCGGTCGGTTGGAATTCGGCCGGCTGGCCCTTCCCAGCCATGCCCGCCTCTGACGGCGCCGCTGATGGTGCAGGGGCCTTGGGCAGCTCAGGCTGCTGGGGCGGCTCGGGATCGGGCTCGAGGTCGGGATCAAGGAACTGCTGCTCGGCGGTACCTGGGATCCCCTCGCCACTGGCCTCCAGCAGCAGGGCGAGCTCACGTTTTTGCTGTTGGCTGAGCAGCAGTGCCTCCCGGCCCTGGCCGCGCCAGACGCCGCTGTCCCAGAGGAAGAGCCTGCGGGCCCTATTGAGCTCATCACCTGGATGGCCCGCAGCCATGGCGGGTCGTTCCGAGGTGTCCGGATCGCTCCAGTCGCCGCCTGATTCGGCGCTGCACTTCAGCGTCGCCTGCGCCCACGAGAAGAGATGCCAGAACTCCACCCCCAGGCCGGCGCAGCCCCGGTCGGTGCTGAACAACGCCGCCATGCACTCCGAACCGCTGCGGCCCTGGGGGTAGGTGGTCCGCCAGAAGGGCGGCATCGCCCTCAGCGCCGCCGTCAGGGTGTCGGCGAGGGCATCGGCGCTACCGGCCTGGCGCAGGGCCTGGCGCAGCTTGGTGCCCAGGCCGTTGCCGCGCGGCTGGTACGCAGGCCAGGTGGATGGCCGGTGTTGGTTGTAGAGCCCGGCCAGGCGCTGCAGGAGGTCGCGGGAGTCGTCGACCTTTGCAGCCTTTGCCGTCTCCGGTGGGGATGGACTGCCGACAGGCGGAGCAGGCTTGGGCGACGGTGCAGGGACGGATTGCGCCGCCGGCTCGGGTTGGGCTGCGCGGGGAGCCACAGGAGCCGGCGGAGCTGTGCGGGAGGCTTCTGGCTCGGGCTGGGCTGCACAGGGAGCCGCTGGCTCTGGCTTGGCTGGATAGGGACCCGTTGGCTCTGGGAAGCCCTGGGCTGGCTGGCCATCAGCGCGAACAGCTGGCTCCGGGCCGCTCAGGCTGATCACCGTGCCGCGGGTGGTGCCTCTGGCGCTCAGCCAGCCGAGGGCCTGGAGCAGGGCGAGGTCCTGGCGCAACTGCCTGGGCTGAAACCGCCAGGTGGCGGCCAGTTCCGAGAGGGCCACCACAACGCTGGCGCGGCCAGCAGAGCGCAGCTGCAGATGGCCAAAGAGCTGGGCGATCCGCAATGCCCGAGTCGGGCCAGGGGGCCGCAACCCATGGGCGCTGGCATGGCGCTGCAGGGCGTCGTGGGTGGTGGCGAGGGCCTCGCTGTGCACTGCAAAGAACTGCAGAGCCATCGTTCGAGTTCTGACAGAGGAGGCTACCCAGACCCTTTCGGTGAACTGCTCGGTTCAGAGCCAGGCAAGGCAGACAGCTGGGCAACGGAGATCAGGGATCAAGGCCTGGAGGCTTGCTCAGGAGCTTGCTCAGGGGCTTTGGAAGGGCTGCTCTCTCCCTGGGCTGCTCCATCGCCTCTTTGGGTTTCTTCTTCCCCTGAAGGCGGCTTGGGCTGTTTTTCTTTCTTTCTCTTCTTTTCCTTTTAAGAGGAGGGCCTCCACTACCCCGCAGCGGGGCACTGGGTACCCAGCTAGCAGGGCAACCCAGGCCCCACCGGTTGGGCACTGCAGACCCTGCGATCAAAACCACGGGTGGCTCTGGCTGGGTCGTGCAGACCCAACGGCCGAACAACCGCCAGCCCATGAAGGTGTGATCCGATACGGAACAGAGCAGCGGCCTCGATACGGAAGAGCAGATCTATGGCAATCCTTAAAGGCCAGATGCCAAACCCAATTGAATAAGGCATAGTGTGTGAACTGCTACAAGTTCTCCCGTGTCCGCCGCCGCCACCCCCTGGCCCGCCTTCCTGCCGGAGGAGGGGTTGCTACAGATCTCCGGTGCGGAGCGCCGGGAGGCCGGCCGGCTGCACTTCAGTGAGGCCTTGCTGTTCTTGCTGCGCCACGTGAGCCATCCGCAGCTGAGCGAGCTGGCGGATTGGGCCTGCAATGAGCCGGGCAACCTGCACACCTCCCAGATCTCCCACATGCGCAACAACAAGGTGCGGATGCTGGGCACCAAGGCGGTGGATGCCCTGGGGCGGATCAACCAGGCGGCCTGGGTGCATCGCCATCAGCCCCAGCTGCTGGCACGGCTGGGCACGGCGGCCCTGACGCCAAGGCTTGAGGGGATCCTGACGGCGTACCAGCCGCTGGTCGATCCAGCCAGCCAGAGCCCCATCGGCGCGGGCGAACTGATGGCGATCTACCTGGGCTATCTGCGGCTGCCGATCGAGATCCCCCGCAGCCTTACCACCGAGGAAGCGGAGCTTCTGTGCGGCCTGATCGGTGAGTGGCTCGACGGCCAGATCAGCCAGCGGGGTTTGGGCTTCCGCGAGGCGGCCCGGCGATTACAGGAGGCCTGGGAGGGCGGCGAGCAGGCCGGGGCTGCGCGGCTGGTGCGGGTGATCGGCGGCATGGACGATTACAGCCCAAGGCAACTGACTGAGGAATGGGAGCGGATCAGCGCTGCAGCCATCGAGGTGCTGGCCCTGGAGCAGGGGTCTTGGGAGCTGGCCGATGCACTGCTGGAGCTGGCGCGCGAGCAGAAGCGTCCCGTTGCGGTGGTGACGCCCATCGCCAGGGCCCGGCGGCGGCGGTCAACGGCAAAGGAGCCCTCCAAGGGGGATTGAGCACTGGGGGAGGCCTGGCGGCGGGAATACCCCAGCTGATCAGCAAAGCCTGACAGGATTGCAGCCTGCACCATTGCCGATGTGAGTTGCAATTGGCACGATCGCGGCCATCACGCATCCGATTGCTCCGAGCGATCCAGCCCCATGGCCCAGTCGTTCCCAGCGGCAACAGCCGCCCACCATGCCCCGGTGCTCTCCCAGGGCCGCACAGCCCCCTCGGTGAAGGCCTGGCTGGATTCCTGCAGCCGCCACCAGCCGCTCTCTGAGCGGACGGTGCTGGAACTCTCGCGTTGCATCCACCGCTGGCAGCAGCACCCCGGCGGCCCGGATCACGCCCCTGCGCCGCTGCGCCGGAGGGCGCTACGGGCGCGGGACCAGCTGGTGCGCCACAACCTGCGCCTGATCAGCCACACCTGGGGCCGCCATCGCTCCTCTTTGCCACCGGAGGATGAGGGCACCGCCGATGCCTTCCAGGAGGCGGCCATCGCCCTGGTGCGCGCGGCGGAGAAGTACGACCCCAGCCGCGGCTACTGCTTCTCCACCTACGCCAGCTTTTGGGTGCGGCGCGGCTTTTCCGAGCACGAGCGGCGGGGGCGCCGCATGATCCGCCTGCCCCACGACAAGGCGGCCCTGGTGCTGAGGGCGCAGCGGCTGGCTCGGGAGCAGCAGACGCTCACCGGCTCGTTGCCCAGCCTCAGTTGGTTGGCGCAGCGCTGCGGGGCCCGGAACTCCCCGGTTGCCCCAGCTGTCCTGCAGGAGTTGCTGCTGATCTGGTGGCGCACGGCTACCGCCGAGCTGGACCGCCCTGGCGGTGGGGCTGGCGATGACGGCGCTGGGTTGCTGTTGCTGGAGCGGATCGCCGCTCCCGCCGATGGTGCCGACACGGAGAGCTCCCTATTGCCCCTGCTCCTGCAACGTCTCAACGCGGAGCAACGCCGGCTGCTCTGGCACCTCTACCTGCGGGAGCATCCGCTCAACCCGCGCCAGATCCAGAAGGTGATGGGCCTCGATCCCGACCAGCAGCAGCGCCTGGTGGAGGAGGCACTGACGCTGCTACGCCAGGCGGCGAAGGAGTACGGAGCCCTGGGAAGGGGGTTCTGAGGCGGAGAAGCCAGGAATCTGCAGGAGAATGGCTTGCATCACTGCGAACGCAGCGTGATCGCTCGTTTGTCCTGGCCGAGAAGGTGTTCGATGGATCCCCCACCGCCATTGACCGCCCAGCTCAAGTGGATGCAGCTTCTGCTCGATCCAGACTCCGGCGCGATCCTGTTCCGCCACCCCACCCTGCGGGGCGTCCCGGATCTGGTGGTGGAGGGCGATGGCTACACCCTGGAGTTCATCGGTCCCACCCTGCTCTGCCTCGACATCCAGGACCCCAGCGGCATGGCTCGCCTGCTGGCCGAGCCCGTTAAGGGCAAGCTGCCGATCGGGGTCTGAAGGCCCAACGCAGGGCAGGGCGTTCGCCATGGGGGGCTGCCGGGTATCGAACCGATGCACCAGCCGCAGAGACCTGTGACTGCGCGAGGCCAGTTCATCCGCCTGTTGGATGCACAGGGCCCACCACCGCAGGTGATCGGGCTTCGCCTGGGGAACTGCTGCAGCGCGGCGCTGCCAAGATCACATGCCCTTTTTGCCCTATAGACTGGTCAGATAACTAGTCAGATAGGAGGACGCCATGGCGGTCTGGCCCGTGCAGCACGCCAAGGCGCGCTTCAGTGAGTTGCTGGATGCCTGCCAGAGGGAAGGCCCCCAGGTGGTCTCCCGCCGTGGCACGGAAGCCGCCGTGTTGGTGCCGATCGAGCAGTGGCATCGCCTGCAGGCAGCCGCAAGGCCCAACCTCAAAGACCTCTTGCTGGCCTCCGAGGCTCGCAGCGAGGCCCTGGTGCCTCCGCGAGGCGGAGCGCGCCGGCGGCCCGTGGTGGCTCTCTAGCCCATGGCCTTTCTGCTCGACACCAACGTGGTGTCCGAACTGCGCAGGCCGCGTCCCCATGGCGCCGTACTCGCCTGGCTCCAAGATGTCGACGATGCCGATCTTCATCTCGCCAGTGTCACCATCGGTGAGATCCAGGCGGGGATCGAACTCACCCGCGAACAGGATCCTGCCAAGGCGTCCGAGATCGCGCTGTGGCTGGATCAGGTGAGTGACACCTTCAACATCCTCAGCATGGATGGCCCGGCCTTTCGCTGTTGGGCCCAGTTGATGCATCGCCAGTCCGAAACCCTCTATGAGGACGCGATGATCGCGGCCATCGCCAAGGTGCATCACCTCACGGTGGTCACGCGCAACGTGGCCGACTTCAGCTGTTTTGAGGTGCCCTTGCTCAACCCATTCACTGCGGCCTGAGTGGTCGAGTCAAGTTCTGCAGAGAATACCCAATCATTCGCAGTCAAATAAGACACCAATTGCATTGGGGGCTAGTGCTGGAGGGGCTTCTGGCAGATCTGCAGGGAGCAGAAAGACGCTGATTCATCCATTTGATTTTAGATTCAAAACCGCCTATTTCTGCTTATTCGCTGACAGAGCGGCAGCTACCTGTAGCAGTTGCAAAAGGCCGGAAGGTTAAGGCAAGGCGCAGCAGGAACCCTTCACTACCCTGCCACTGGCGTCATGCGCAAGGAGATGCCCTGGCCCCTCACTGCAGGGGTTCTATTCGCGCTGCTACTGCAGCTGCCCCGTCAGCTGACGGTGGCGGCAACGCTTGAGGGCTCCCCTGATCCCCTGGTGCCCGTGTCCTATCTGCTGGGGATGGTGGAACGCTCTGACTAGCCTATCTGACCTGCAACAGGTCCATGGCGCTGCCACGCTCCACGCCACCCCGGGCTGCCGACTGCACCCATAGCCCCATTAGCGGGACTGGTCAGCGCCTTGGCCATGCCCACAAGCCGGGGCTGAGGGCTGGCTTCTCTTGCGGCACGGCGCCTAGGGCGGGAGCCCCGCAATCCTGTTCGCGTAAGGCCCCCCGCCAGCTCAGTGCCGAGCAGCGCCAGTTCGCCGTATCCCACCTCAACCTCGCCCGGCAGCAAGCCCGGCGCTTTGCGGGGCGGCATGGATTGATCTACGAGGAAGTGCTCGGCGCCGCCTATGAGGGCCTGTGCAAGGCAGCACTGGGTTTTGACGCCTCCCGGGGCCACCGTCCCTCCAGCTACATCGTGCCCAAGGTGAAAGGCGAACTGCTCCACCACCTGCGCGACACCGGCTTCCTGCTGCGCATCAGCCACCGCATGCGGGAGCTCTGGATGAAAGCCCGCCGACCCCTGGCGCTGGGCAACAGCGATGCCGACATCGCCCTGGGCCTGGGCATCGAGCTGGGCGAATGGCTGGATGTGCGTCAGGCCTGCGGACAGCGGCCGGTGCCGTTGGAGGAGGAGGAACCGCCAGCGGGACCAAGCGGGTCCTGGTGACTCGGGGGCTTCATTGAGCCTGACCCCCTCAAGCCTGGGACCTCGTTAAGCACGGTCCCACGGTATGTCTGGGGCCGTAGATGTCATCAAAGCTACTGAACTTCCTGCCCCCATCAGCAGGCCATTGTCAGGATCTTCTTACCAACGGGTGGCAACCTTTCGAGCTCGCGGCTACCACTAGGTCACCTGCCGCTGAGGCGGGCTTTTTATCTCAGGGATTCTGAGGTCACCATGACGCACGACGTTGCCGTCCTGATCGGACGCTTTCAGCCCTTTCATCGGGCCCATCTTCACCTGGTCGAATCTGCTCTGCAAAAGGCGGATCGCCTGCTCATCCTGCTGGGGAGCCACCGCTGCGCTCCCGATACACGCAACCCCTGGAGCAGTGATGAACGCCAGGAGATGATTCGCTCTGCCCTGCCGGATGCCGTGCAGGAGCGCATCGAGTTCATCCCCCTGCGCGACTACCTCTACTCCGACAACCTCTGGTTGGCGGAGGTGCAACAGAAGGTCCTCGGCGCCACCGACGAGGCCGATCGCATCCTGCTGGTCGGCCATCGCAAGGACCGCAGCAGCTACTACCTCGAGCTCTTCCCCCAGTGGGATCGCGAGGACATCGCCATCCAGGGCGACATCAACTCCACCGCGATCCGCGAGGCCTTCTTCCGCGGTGCGGAGGCCTCCGAATGGGCCCAGCACCTACCAGAAGGTGTGCAGGCCTTCCTGGTCAATTACCGCAAGAGCGGCCGTTACCGCTGGCTTTCCCAGGAGGCGGCCTACATCGCCGACTACCGCAAGCTCTGGTCCGTTGCTCCCTATCCCCCCACCTTCGTGACCACCGATGCGGTGGTGGTGCAGTCGGGCCATGTGCTGGTGGTGCGGCGCCGGGTGCATCCCGGCCAGGGGCTGATCGCCCTGCCCGGCGGCTACCTCAATCAGCAGGAGCGGGTGGTGGACGGCATGCTCCGCGAACTGCGCGAGGAGACCGGTCTCAAGGTGCCACGGCCGGTGCTGGAGGGCTCGATCACGTCCCGGCAGGTCTTCGATGCACCGGGACGCTCGCAGCGGGGCCGGGTGATCACCCATGCCTTCTTGATCCAGCTCAAACCCGGACCCCTACCGCAGGTGCGCGGCGGCGATGACGCCGAGAAGGCCTTCTGGATGCCCCTGGCGGACATCTACGCCCACGAGGACAACTTCTTCGAGGACCACGTCCAGATCATCCAGCACTTCATCTCACGGCCCTGAGGGCCCATCCGGGCCCTTCATGCCCCCTTGCGGGGGGACTCGAAACAACGCCTGCAGGCTTGGGGAGACCGGGCCGGGGCACCAACCAATCAACCATCCATTTCGTGCGGAGTGCACACCATGGACTTCAATCTTCTTCTCGACACCGACAGCTACAAGGGCAGCCACTGGCTCCAGTACCCCAGTGATCTCACCGCCATGGGGGCCTATCTCGAAAGCCGCGGCGGTGAACACCCCGAAACCTTGTTCTTCGGGTTGCAGATGATCCTGCAGGATCCCTTCTCCCGTCCGCTCAGCCAGGCTGATCTTGAGGAAGCGGCCGAGATCTGGCAGCTGCACGGCCTGCCCTTCAACCGCCAGGACTGGCAGCGGGTGATCGATCGCCACGGCGGCTGGCTGCCCCTGTGCATCCGCGCCGTCGCCGAGGGCAGCCGGGTGCCCACCGGCCAGGTGCTGCTCACGGTGGACTCCACCGATCCGCAGCTGGCCTGGCTGGTGAGCTGGGTGGAGACGGCCCTGCTGCGCCTCTGGTATCCCACCACGGTGGCCACCCGCAGCTGGCATCTGCGCACCGTGCTGCAGGCGGCGCTGGAGCGCTCCGCCGACAACCCGGAGGGCGAGCTGGCCTTCCTTCTCCATGACTTCGGCTCACGGGGGGTGTCGAGCCACCAGAGCGCTGCGATCGGCGGGTTGGCCCACCTGATCGCCTTCCGCGGCACCGACACCACCGCCGCCCTGGTGGCCGGCCGCCGCTACTACGACTGCCCGATGGCCGGCTTCTCGATCCCCGCCGCCGAGCACTCCACCATCCTGGCCTGGGGTCAACAGCAGGAAGTTCAGGCCTACCGCACCATGCTCGATCGCTTCGCGAGGCCGGGAGCGGTGCTTGCGGTCGTCTCTGATGCCTACGACATCTGGCATGCGGTGGACGAACTCTGGGGCGAGCAGTTGCGCCAGCAGGTGATTGACTCCGGCGCCACCGTGGTGATCCGCCCCGATTCCGGCGATCCGCTGGTGATCGTGCCCGAGCTGCTGCAACGGCTGGAGGCACGCTTCGGGAGCAGGGTGAATGGCAAGGGCTACCGCGTGTTGGAGCACGTGCGCTTGATCCAGGGTGATGGCATCAGCGAGGCCACCTTGCCCCTGTTGGTGGAGGCGGTGCTGGCGGCGGGCTTTAGCGCCGAGAACGTGGCCTACGGGATGGGCGGCGGCCTGCTGCAACAGGTGAACCGCGACACCCAGCGCTTTGCCTACAAGGTGTCCTGGGTGGAGCGCAGCGGGCAGATCGAGGCGGTGCGCAAGTGCCCGATCACCGATCCAGCCAAGGCGAGCAAGGCGGGTGTGCTGGATCTGATCCGCGCAGATGGCACCTACCGCACGGTGGTGCGCCAGACGCCGGGAATCCAGGCCGATTCCTGCCTCAGGACGGTGTACGAGAACGGCCAGTTGCTGGGCCGCTGCAGCCTCGATGAGGTGCGCGAGCGGGCCCTCACCGGCTGATCAGCTGCCCGGCTAAGCGCGCCACAGGACAGGCCCACCCCAGCGATTGATCTGCTGCGGGGGCCCAGGACTGAGCGCACCATCCTCTGTTCACCCCAAGGCTGTACGAGTTAACACAGACCCTGGGTAGCCTATCGCGCCTGCAACTCACCATGGACACCTTCTCTTCTTCTGCGGGGAGCCGCCGCCGGCGCCCTCAGCCCCCAGCTCCAGTTCTGGCACCAGTCCCAGCTCCAGTCCCAGTTTCAGCAAGGGCCGGGCGCCTGCGTTCCCCAAGGCCCCCCAAGGATCCAGGCCCTGGGCGGCCCTGCCGTCAGCGCCTCGCTCGCCAACGGCCTTGCACTACCAGCGCCGCTACCAGCCCCCAAGCCCAACACGATCCCGACCACGAACTGCTCAGCGTCAACGTCCGCCTGGCCAAGCACCGCCAGGCCCTGCTCGATGCCAACCGGATCGAGCGCAAGGCGTTCCGCGAGCACGCCCGCGTCGAGAACGCCGCCGCCGCCTATGCCCGTGAGCTGGCTGCCTTGCTCGATGAGCGGGGGTTTACCCAGGACCTCCTGTTCAGCGAGGCGCCCACCGGCGGCGAGGCGGTGTTGGTGGTGCAGCTCTCCGATCTGCACTTCAACGAGCGGGTCGAGCTGCCCTCCAACCGCTACGACTTCACCGTGGCCGCTGCCCGGCTGGCCAAGTTGGCCGGAAGGATCAAGCAGCTCGGCCGCTCCTACGGCGCCTCCAAGGTGGTGATCGCCTGTCTGGGCGATTTCCTCAATAGCGATCGGCGCCTCGATGAGCTGCTGAGCAACGCCACCAACCGCTCCAAGGCCACCTTGCTGGCGGTTGACATCCTGCGGGCCTTCTTGCTGGATCTGCGCAGCGAGTTCGAGCTGGAGGTCTATGGCATCACCGGCAACGAAAGCCGCGTCAAGCCCGAGCTGGGCTGGAGCGATGAACTCGCCACCGACAGCTACGACCTGATGATCTACGCGATCCTCCGCCGCGGTTTTGAGGGGGTCGATGGGATCGCCTTTTGCGGTTTCCAGGCCAACGAGCTCCTGTTCGAGGTGATGGGCCGCACCTTCCTCTGCCTGCACGGCCACCAGGTGGGGGCAAACCTGCAGAAGAGCGTCCAGGAGATCACCGGCAAGTACGCCGCCCGCGGCATCACGGTGGATTACACGCTGTTCGGCCACCTGCACGCCACAGCGATCGGCGACTACCACGCCCGCAACGCCTCCCTGGTGGGCAGCAACGCCTATTCGGAGGCGGGGTTGAACTTCTGCAGCAAGGCCGCCCAGAACATCCACATCGTGACCGCCCAGGGCCTCGATGGGATGAAGGTCGACCTGCAGGACACCACAGGCATTGAGCCCTATCCCTTCGCCAGCGAATGGGAGGCCTACTGCCCCAAGAGCGCCGGAAAGCTCCACGAAGGAGCCGTCGTCTACCAGGTGATCGTCTGATGAGCCGCTCCTACCCAAACCCCACCGGTTGCACCAACCCCGCGACGAACAACCCGACCCCTCGCTGCAACGCCATGACCACCACCACCACCAAGGCCACAGCCACGACCGTTGCCACAGCCGCTGCCAGCGGCGGCTCCCTGCTGCAAACGATCAGCGCCCTGCTTGAGCAGCTGGCCCAGCTGCAGAACCTGCTCGGAGTTGAACCCTGCGGCGCCCTGCCCAGGCCTGCCGTTCGACGGACTCCTGCCACCTCCGGCCGCGGTTATTCCTCCAGCCCGTCCCGCCGTTGCCGGCCGACACCGGCCCAGGCCCCGGCTACCAACCGCTGGCAGGACGCCCCCTTCTTCGCCGACGACACAGACCCCACCGATTCCTGGGACTGGCCCTGGGATCAGATGTCGGTGGTGGAGCTGCGCGCCCTGCTCCGCTGCTACCCGATCGATCGCACCGCCTTGCCGGCGCCGATCGAGCTGCTCCGCCGCGATGAGCTCCTAGAGGCCCTGCACGAGCTCCAGCCCGATCCCCAGGACCTGTTCGGCGGCTGAGGCGCCAAGGGCGGCCTCGATACGTAGGTCTCCATCCCTTCTCCCTGTCGCGGCCTGTCCCGCCGCGCACCGTCTCCATCGACGTTTTGCCTCACGGCCATCACTGCGATCTCTGCACCTCTGAATCCCATGGCTCTCTCCACCAACCGTCCGCTCTGCCACGCCGCCAGCGCCATCGCCGGTGCGGCACTCCAGGCCCTGCAGCACCTGCCCGGCCGCACCGCCACCACCGCGGGTCACCACCTCCGCGCCCCAAGCCACCGACACCACCAAAGGGGTAGCTGGCGAACCTGCCCCTGGCAGCCGGGAAGCTCTGGCGGTGCTCGCCCCCCTGGGCATCGCCCCACCAGCCGCTGCCGGTTCTCCCCTGGGCCCCGATGACCAGCGCTTCTCCCCGATCGCCATCGGCCATCTCACCCACCGGCTTGTTGAGCTGAAGCTGCTGCTCGATCAACTGGCCATCGAGCAGAAGGAGCTGCACGACACCCTGCGTCTTGCCCACCTGCGGGGTGATCTGCGCCACCTCCTGCCTCCGGGAGGCGAGGGCGGCTACCAGCTCCCCGGTGGGGTCCAGCTGCACCGGGGAGCTGGCCGCCGGCAGTGGCAGTACGGCCCTGAGGTGCAGGAGCTGGAGGCTCAGCTCAAAGCTCAGCAGGTGTATGAGCAGAGCAACGGCCAGGCGGTCTGGAGTCTGGGGGCGGCCTTCTGGGAGTTGCGGTTTCCGAAGGGGTGAACCTTCCCCGGCTACTTACAACTTTGGCCCTGGCGGTAGCTGGGGCTTTTTTGTTGGTGGGTAGGGCAAAGTAGAGAATCTGCCGGGGGAGTCAAGAATAATGAGGTGTTCTATTACCTGAACGCTGCCCTTGAGTGGCAGGCAGGGAGCCTGGGATGGAGAAGCCGACATTTACGGCGGCCTGTCCACTCGAAGGGCTTGTTCGGAGGGAGCATGGTCAATAAATTAGGCTGTCTTAAATGCGTTGAGGTGCTTTCAGTCCATTCTTTATTCCATACCCGCGAAGCATAATTATGCTAGAACAATGAAGACCTTCTGTTATTATCTTATTTTATCAACTTGGTTCTCTATGTCTGCCAAGGGTAGACAAGCCGCATAAATTCAGGCAATGAGTAATCTCATTATTGGCTGAAGATATCGATAATTCAAGCAAGTGATCACTCTTGTTGCCAGATCCTGCAGCACTGGTCACAATTCTGGAGAGTGCCTTCCTCCTATGCCGCTCCAACGTTTTCGGCAGGCCTTGACCATTGGCGCCACCCTGGTCCTAGCCGCCACGCCTGCCGCTTCCTTGGCCTGCTCCCGGGTGACCTGGACCGGCCCAAATCAGCAGGTGATCACAGGACGGTCGATGGATTGGCCCTACGGCTTCAACTCCCACTTCCATGTGATCCCCCGCGGCGAGGCAATCGAGGGTGCCGGCAGCATCAACAGCCTGCGCTTCAACAGCCGCTATGGTGCCGTGCTGGTGAGTGGCAGCACTGAGCCCGGCGGAGCCGTGGATGCGGTGTTCGA
This sequence comes from Synechococcus sp. UW140, assembly GCA_943372025.1. Taxonomy (GTDB): domain Bacteria; phylum Cyanobacteriota; class Cyanobacteriia; order PCC-6307; family Cyanobiaceae; genus Cyanobium. Next base: position 45,887 of record CALRXC020000029.1, read on the forward strand.
TGGCATGAACGAGAAAGGACTGGCCGCCAACCTTCTTTACTTGGCCGAGAACGACTTCGGTCTCGCCACTGCTGGGACAAAACGCCCTCGCCTCTCCTTTGCTGCCTGGACCCTCTATCTGCTCAGCCAATACGCCACAGTGAAGGAGCTAGTGGTGGCTGTGCAACAGGACCGCATCCAGATCGTTCCAGTGCCCTTCGGGCCCGGTGGAAAGGCAAAGGCCACAGTCCATATGGCGGTATCGGATGCTAGCGGTGATTCGGCGGTGATCGAATACCTCAGTGGCAAACCGGTGATTCACCATGGCCGACAGTATCAGGTGATGACGAACAGCCCGGTGTACAGCGAGCAGTTGAAGCTTAATGCCTTCTGGGCTACCAAGGATCGTACACACGACCTTCCTGGCTCGATCCAGTCACCCGACCGCTTTGTGCGGGGTATGTACTACAACGAGCAGTTGCCGCCCACCACCGATCCACGCCAAGCCCTGGCCGGCGTAATGAGCGTGATGCGCAACATCTCCGTTCCCTGGGGCACCCCCGATCCCGAGCACCCCAACATATCTCCCACTTGGTGGCGCACCCTGCTCGATCAGAAGAACGGCGTTTATTACTTCGATTCAGCCCTCTCCCCACAGATGGTCTGGCTGAATCTGCGCCAAATCGACTTCAGCCCCGGCAGCGGTGTCCGTGCCATCGCTATCGAGAGCAATCCATCCCTTCAGGGTAATCTCAACGCCCAGCTCAAAGTTGCACCCCCGATCTCATTCCTGGCTCCAAAACCCTAAGACAGCGGCCCTAAGTTCAACTCACTTCTAACGGCTACTTTTCTCCACGCACCAGTTCCACTACCAATCCTTCGAACTCTTTATTGGGCGGTTCCGAGAACCACCGGTGCCCACCCACCCATTTCCGAGAACCATGGTTGAGAGGTCTGGGCAAGGGTAATTCAGGCTTATCCCAGACAGTGTTCTTGGCACAAGTCTCCCAGATATAGCCCTGGTTCACGGGTCCGCAAACCACCTGTGCGACCCGATACACAATCTTGGTAGCAGGGCAGCCTTGAGCTGGCCACCCGCGCCAAACCCTCCGCACCTATCCGCCAATGGAACATCCGCCGGAGCTCCCTGCGGAGCCCCGGCGGGAGGCCTGTGGCCTCAGAGCACCGCCACCAGGCCGATGTGGCGGGACTGGAGCTGGCGGGCCACTGATTGGGCGGTGCGCAGCGGCATCAGGCGGGGCTTCTGGACGGCCCTGCCCCGGCTACCGAAGTGCAGGGAGAGACGGGCTGAGGCGGAGGGCTTGCTGGAGCTGGAGGGCACCAGGACCACCACGCGGCGGATGGGGCAGCAGAGGGAAGCGGAGGCCATGGGATGGATGGCGAGGAACACCGGCCCCAACGCCCCACCGCAGCGGCCGGGCAAGGGCGCCGCAGGCGCTCGCGTAAGCCCTTGCGCGCGCCGAGGTGGATGGGGCAGTGCTGGTGTGGTGCTCGCTCCTGCCATGGCTCCGCCCCGTTCTGCTGACTCCGTTGTGTGTGAGTGGTGGTGCCCCTGGCTTCCTGCACCCCTCAGCGCCCGATGAAACCTGCACTTGGTTCTGGGGCCGGCTGCGGTCCAGTCCCGGAGGTGCCGCTTGAGCAGCGCCCGCTGCCCGCTACCTCTCGATTCGCCTTGGACGCCTGGCGGTGTCGATCAGCAGGTTCTGCAGGAGCTCGCGGCTGCAAAGGAGCAAGTGGGCCAGGGCCGCAGCGGTGATCCGGGGTTCGGCGACAAGGTCTTCCGGTCGTATGCCCGCACCTATGACAACGGGGAGGTGTATCACTACCTCCGCGACAAGAGCTTCCTGATCAAAGTGCCGGCCTCCTGGCGGGAGCTGCATGCGCGGGGGCAGAAGTTGCTCAGACTAGGAACTCCCGCAGGGCAACTTCCGGAATAGCTGGGGTTCACCTAGCAGCGGCATGGGGAGATTGCCGTGGTGTCAACAATTCCTGCTACAGCCTTGTGCACATTGATGCGAGCCAACATCTGCGACTAGATCTGCTCATCAAGGTCAGCAACGCTGTCAAAACACCGCCGGTGATGTCGACACCGCAAATCATGCCTGCATCGGTCTCAACAGCGTAACAATCTATGTCGCATCTTTGCAGACGAGCCTGCCACTGCTACCATTTGATCTGCATGGGGACGAGGAGCAGGACGCCTGTTCCGTTTTAAAGCAGATCGATTTGTGGAGATGCTTAGGCAGATCCAAAATTTACCTTCTGGTAAAGTCGCATTTGCTTTAGGTTACGCCACTTGCGGTTGCCCCATGCTCCCTCTTCAGGCTTCGTGGCTCAGTAACAGGAATGCTGGTATCTCTTGCAATAGCTTATTCAAATCCTGACGCACATTTAGATCCATCACCTTTTTCAATGCCTCAACTTGCTTGCCATCGCCCTTCCTGGGATTCCAATACCACGTGTGCATCCATAAACCCTTACGTTTCAACTTCACATCCCAAATCCACTTCCCCAAGCCTCCTGCCTCTTTTCCAAGGGGACCACTGATTAGATCTCCCCCTAGACCAAGGAAATTAGTTGGAGCATAGATATTGCTCCATCGCGTGACAGCAAACAATGCTGCATGATGATAGTAACTAAAGGTGCTTTTCCTCTGGCCAATATTTGTAAGATATTCTTTCTCAAAACTAAAGCGCAGCGCTGGGCAAGGCTTGGGGCGCTGACGACGTCTCTCCCCAAAGGGCTTCACTTTTTCCATCCACGGTGGGCAGATTGGCAACGTTCTGTTGCGCTTCTGCGTAGTGGTGGTCTTGCCCCCCTCGGCCAGAAGGAAATCTGCGTAGGTGAGCGGACTGCCCAACGTCACCAGATCGGTAACCAGCCATGGCTGAGTATTGATTCGTAAATCCTGCCACGCCTCGTTTTGCATCCGTTGAGCCTCCTCTGGAGAGATCGAATGGCGACGCTCCGCTGCCGCCCTCTCAACCCGGCGCTGGCTCTGGAATGGACCATCCCCATTAGATCTTGGCCGCGTGGTCGGATGGTGGTGGGCCCTGTGCATCTTGCCCCAGGCATGGCTGAGGATGTCGTATGCAATTACTGACCCAAGGCTGTGGCCAACAACCACTATTCGATCGTAGGTACCAGCCTTATGGAGCTTCTCCAACATGCTTACGCCTTGGGAGCGGATCTCTTGGCGATTTTTAATGTTGTCAGGATGGGGCCGCAAATAGCGCGCGGCATCACCTAGAAAGTTTGTGAACAAATTAAGTCCAAAATACTTGAGTAATGGCCCTAGCACTGGCGCGATAAATGCTGGCACTGCCATCCATAAGGGAATCAAGCTTAGCCAAGGTATTTGGAGTGAGCGCCCAAGCAGTATCCCCGCCATTACCCACACCATCGCCCACACCAACAGCCAAAGCGGTGTGAGCTTAGGGGGGATGGTCCATCGCAGATTGTATGGATTAAATTCGATTGGGCTACGGACGATTGGGCTACGGAACAGAAGTCGTCGTAGCCAACCAGTCACCTGCGCCAACGTGGTGTCGCGAATCAAATGTGCCCAATAGAGCTCGTAAACATCAGTGGTGGGACGATCTTGATCCCCATTGAGGGTGGCCTTCCGCATTTCCAGCAATTCAGAGCGATGATCTGGTTTCACCCATGTCCCCCACTTCTTGTTGCCCAACACACCGCTGCTAAGAAAACCATTGAGGATCTCCCCCGGTTGTTGCTCCCCGATTCCATGGATCAAGAGCACAGCTTGCCGTGGGTTTGCGCGACGCTTTCGTATGGTTTCATCCATCTGGCGTAGACGCTGTTGCCGCTCGCTCCAATACAGCTTTACTTCGCGGATGTAGTGAAGAGGAATCGGGCTCTCTTCCACGCGCACCAAACAGCTAGGCTTGCCATTGAGTTCAGGTTTTTCGCTAAAACGAAGGGTAAGGCTTGTGAAGGCTGGCCCCCCCAACCAATTTGCAGGAACCTCAAGTTGTACGCGAACCTCCCGCAGATCCACCACTCCCAGCAGCTTTCCGGTACGCCATACGGCGCCTGCGTCTGAAAGAATAAGCCGGCTGCCGACCCTCAAGTCAAATTGGGAATCAGCGCCCAGCCAAAGCCTTTGGCACTCTGTTCGCCAAAACAGATCCCACGCATCGCTAGGAGCGTGTTGCGCATAGATCACCCAGCTCCGAACACCACACCTCTCCACAGACGCCCGTAAATCTGCCCAGATCCCAGTGACAGCAATGGATCTGCCTGGGAGAATGGGACATGCAAAAGCTCAAAACCTTCCGTCCCTGGGCTCCGGGGCAGACCTCCTTGCTGCCGGCCTCACCGAGTGACTGGCTGTCGGCTGACCATCAGGTGTATTTCCTGCTCGATCTGGTCGACGAGCTGGATCTCTCGGCGATCGTCATCCCTGCCCAGAACAA
>CALRXC020000030.1:0-48773 GCA_943372025.1 Synechococcus sp. UW140
CGACACCTCCACCGCCCGCATCCAGGCCCTGCCCCTGGAGCAGCTGGAAGCCCTGGCAGAGGCCTTGCTGGATTTCACGGGTCCGGCTGACCTCGCTGCCTGGCTGGCCGACCACACCGGCTGAAGCGCAGCGCTGGCGTGAAGGTGCCTTCCGCGAGGAGATGGGGTCGCCAGGGCGAACACCCCGCAGGCGCTCAGCCGAAATACCCGTGCAACCACGGAAGATCTGCACTGCAGTACGGGTGCACTATGGGGTTGTCAAGGTGGAGGGCTGGGCTGGTGTCGGGTCGTGGGCCTTGAATACCGATCACTGGTTTTATGGGCTGTTCCAGAGCGCCCCGGATTTGATCGCCTTGCTGTTGCCGGCGTCGGGCGCGGCAGCTCCCTCGCTCGGGCCCGACTCCCCTGGGGATGCGCTCTATCGCTTTGCGGCGCCCGAGTTGAAAGCGGCAAACCATCGCCTCGATGGGGCGTTCTGGCCGCAAACCGGCGAGGCCGGCACGGCGCCTATCAGGAAAGAAGTCCGCTCAAGGTGCCTATCTGAGCACCTCTGAAAGCTTACTCGGAGTACTCGGTCATGGACTTCGAGTTCGGGACATAAGAGCCAGCTAGATCTGATCTGTTGCGGTGGATTGAGTGGCCGGCCCCCGGGCGGTGGCTGAGGTTGGTCCGCCTCTGACGGGCTGACCAACCTCAGCCACCTGGGGCCTGGGTTACAGATCCTTAGGCGATGTCAACCGACAACGAAAACTGAGCCACCAGTTTTTGATGTCGGTTGACACTGGCCGATCTCGATCCACTTCTGGCTCTCCTCACGCTGCCGGTGTGCGGCCGGAGGCACAGCTCAAGGTCAGTACTCCACAGATCCTGGAGCGCCGGCCGGATCTTCTTTCCACCGTTCTCACCATGCTATTTGAGCGGTTTCCCACACTCACTTCCAAGGAGATCATGGTGATCGCAGGCATTCCCATCGACCAGCCGCTCCACACCCGCGCCGCCCAGGACCTCCTGGATCGCGGCCGGCAGGAAGGGGAGGCACGAGGCGAGGCCCGTGGCCGGGCCGCTGAGGCGGCTGCTGTCACCCTTCGCCAGCTCGGCCGCCGCTGCGGCCCCCTGAGCGAGGCCACCACCGCCGAAATCCAAGCCCTGCCGCTGGAGCAGCTGGAGGGTCTGGCCGAGGCGCTGCAGGATTTCACGGGTCCCGTCGACCTGGCGGCCTGGCTGGCTGACCACGCCGGCTGAAGCGCAGCGCTGGCGTGAAGGTGCCCTCGGCGAGGAGATGGGTCGCCAGGGCGTACACCCCGCAGGCGCTCGGCCGAAAAACCCGAGAAACCACGGAAGACCCGCGCTGCAGTACGGGCGTACTATGCGGTAATCGGCGCTGGCTCGGGCTCGCTACGTTGATGATGGATGTTGAAAGTCCTCCAGGGCTGCCTGACTCGCTCCCGCCACCCCGGCTGCTGGATCGCCAAGGCTGGTCAACCCTTGTTGCTGGCGCCCTGCTCCTCCTGATTTCGTTCACCACGAATTACAGCGATGACAACCTCCTCCACTTCGGCAACCTCCAGGCCGCTCACAAGGTCGGACTATGTCTCCACCTTGCCGCCCTGGCGGCGCTTGCTGGCGATGGTCAACTGGCGACCCGTCTACGACATCGAGCAGCGAACGAAGCAGCTGAGGATCGAATCGCTCGAGAGCGACAAGCGCTTGAAGCAGCTCGAGAGCGAGATCGAGCAGCTCGACACCGAGAACAGGCGACTCGCCGCGCTCGAATCGAAGCTCGACGCCTTGTTGCTCAATGCCGATTCCTCCTCGCAGACACCGCCCGCAACCGGCTCCAACTGAGCGAAGCCCTGGCGGTGTTGCTGGAGGAGCTCAGGCCGTCCAAGGCCTGAGCTGGGCAGGTGCCAGTTCCCGGTGGCACCGAGCGGCGGCCCGCCCAATGCCGTGGCCGACATAGTGTTTATCTCGGTGCCCCCCACCGCTAAACATTGGCCCGAAAACTCAATGAACCCATGGACAACGTAGCAACCTCCGCCACGCAACATCAACCTCTTATTGTCACATTTGCGAGCAAAGAATACTTGAGCGCTGCCAAAAACTGGCTATGCGCCATCATGAAGGCAAACGTACAGGCGCCTATTCGAATCGTAGCCCTTGACAGGGAAACTCGTGATGCGCTTCCCGCCGAACATACCCTATACCAGCCTTTCAACGCTGACGGCTTTGCGAGCGTGATGGCATTTAGATTTATGATGTTGAGAGAGATGCTGGAAGGGGCCAATTCAATTATTCACTCTGACTGCGATGCTGTATGGATCGGCAATCCCCTCCCTCTTATTGATAGGTGCAAAAGCGATATGGTGTTTTCACAGGGAACAGTATAGCCACCAGATATTCATGCAAAACGCGGCATTGTACTGTAGCTGCGGTCTCTTTTATGTCCGGAAGATAGATCACACTCTTGACTTTTGCGAATGGGCGATAAACGATCCATACCAAATCCCCTTCCGAGACACCCTGTTCACCGCATCGCGTGAAATAATTAGTTCCAAGGTTGGTCAGCCCATCTCAATCTCGATCTTACCTCATCATATCGTTGCAAGGCAAATTGAAGTGATCACGCCTTGCATGCTTGTTGCACACCCGCTTAGCGGCAAAACAGGTGAAGACAAGAAGGAAGTTCTATCAAGACTCGGCCTCTGGATGATATAGAGATAAATTGAATTAACATGAGCATTTATCTCTAAGAATCCGCGGTACTTCCATCGGCCAAGGTAGGAAGCTGCCCGTGTGTCTCTACCTCAGCCTGCTCCAGCGAGCCAAGCTGCGTCTTGAATAAGGGGTGGTTACTCGCGACGACCGCCGCATGGTCAGATCCGGATGCCGCGTAGCGAAAACCGGCAGAGAACGTTCCTGAATACCCTTCAGCCCAAACGCCTGCAATATATCTTTTTTCATTGTGACTGCCTTCGTTTGCTTCTCATGCTTATCGCCGCGGGCAGGGTGCTGCAGGGATAATCAGTAGCGAAACGCACGCAAGCCCCGTGGACAGGCTAAAATGGCCAAGTTTTTAAAATTGGAACGCATCTAGCAGCTACATAAGCTGTAAAAGTATGCACAAGAATTAAAATTCTTTCCACGTCTATCAGTCAACCCCCTTCCAGTACCAGTCGTCCCATTGCTGTTCCCGGCGCTGATACCCCTGAGCTTCCAGCAACGCCTTGATGCCCTGCCGCTGCTCGGTGAAATTATGCTCAACCGTGATGCAGCGGAACTGATACAGACTCCAATCAACGCCCTCAAGGATGGCCAGCTCACTACCCTCCGTGTCAATGCTTAGATAATCAATCACAGCGGGCGCATTTTGCTGATCAAGTAGATCCATCAGGGAAAGAGTACTCACCTCGATCAGATCGCCAACAGCCGCATAGGAATTGCGCTTTTCCACATGCTGATCCTCGCCTGCCAGCTCTTCCAGGCCGCCATAGGCATCGGCCAGCACAAACCGCATCCGCTCACCGCTATTGCGATACACGCAGGCCGGGCTGAGGCTGCAAGAACGGTTCTGCTGCAAGCGCTCAAACAACTTGGGGTTCGGCTCAGCGCAGATCCCCCGCCAACCGAAGTGCTTCTCCAGCAGCCAGCTGTTGCTGAGCAGCACCCCATCGGTAGCACCGAATTCCACGAAGTAGCCTCCCTGTTTCCAGCCCAGCTGCTCCATCACCCACAGGTCCTGCCCCAGCTGGGAGCGGCTGAGACTCTGCCAATGATCGTGTCCATCGGCCGCCTGCGCGGAAGGCATCGCCAGCGACCCATGGCTCAATGCAAGGCTGAGCTCATGGGAGAGCAAGTCGCTTTCGGTGCGCAGGATCGCCAGCATTGCCGCCAGCTTCTCGGGGGCCAGTTGGGAGGGATCAATGGCGCGCACGGCTTCGGCGTGGAGAGATTCCGCCTCCTTCCAGGCCCCCGCCTTCACCAACAGTTGACCGGCAAGCACCCGGGCTCGCGCCGGACGCTCCTCGATGTTCATCGATAAGGGCAGTTGCTGCTCCAGCAGCCTGAGCCCGTGATCGCGAAAACCGGCCAGCAGCAAGGCCTGGGCCAAGCTGATTGAGGCCGCCTGCCCTTGCGCCTTGGTCACCGCTTCCGCTGGAGCTCCTTCCTTCTGTGCCTGCACAAACGCCAGAGCCGCCTGCTGCTGCTGCTTGGCCGCATCCGGCCCCGGCTGAATCGTCTGCAGTAATGCAACGCCATAATCCAGCCACGCCTGTGGGTCATGGCTTTCAAGGGGGTGCGCGGCGATCACCGCCTGCCAATCGCCAAGGGTAGAGGATTCATTGATCATGCTAATGCCTTAGACAGCTCGCGGCCGGAGTCAGTAGGGGTTAAAGTCTATCCCATCACAATCAAGACCTTCGAAGCCAATCTTTAAGCAATCATCATGAATTTAGCATTGATGGTAGTCCATGGCATCTGAGGATCTGCTCACTCAGGCTGCAGAGGCGCAGCGCCCAGGCACAAGCCCTGCCGTGATCCAGGCCCTGGCGCTCTCCTGCCATGCCCGCATGCTCGAGATTGCCGAAACTGACAAATCCCTGGCCGTGCGCCATGCCCTGGCTGGAGCCGATCTATCGAGCAACCTCATGGCTTTGGGTGGGATGCTGCCGGATTGGCTAGCGATCCATGAGGAGCAATGCTGCCGCTACGGCTGCATCTGGATCCATGAACTTCTGATCGCCGGTGATGGTGAGGCGCGGATCTGGGTTTCTGATGCCTTGAGGCTGTTGTCGCGCATGGAGCAGCTGCAAGCCGATCCGGTTGATTGGGCATCTGGGATGCGCTCAAGCCTGCTCACTTTTTCATCTGGTGATAGCCAGAACCAGGCGTCGCCTGGAGCACCTGCTGGCTCCAATTTTCAAGGTGCTCTCCAGCCGTCTTCCACACCTTTCTCTCCTCCTTCGCTGTATCAGTGCGTTTGGATCAGCGATTCCCCCCTCCGAGCCCTCACCGATCTGGGGCACTGGGTTCTCCGCCAACCCGCCGAACAACAGAACCACTGGCCCACCCTGGTCGAAACAGCCTGCCGCACCCGTGATCGTGAGCTGATCCAGGAGTCGCTGGTTCGCCTGAACAACCATCCCCCTTCCGAGCCCTGGCGCACGCGCTTTGTTCTTGAGCTCCAGTTGGCCTCGCGTTTTGATCCCATCGCCGTTCGAAGGCTGGCACGGGTGTTTCTCGCTCAGCACCATGAAGATCTGCAGGTCTGGGATGAGGCCTGCTGGCGCACCATCGCCTCGTTGCTCTATGCCGATCCCGACCCCGCCGTTCAGACCCGATTGGTGAATCTGCTGGGACAGGTTGCACCTGTGGATTGTTCGGCCTTCCTGGCTTCCCCCAGCGATCCGCTCCCCATCTTTCAAGCCCAGCCAAAGATCGCCGCGGAGGATGCGGAGCGTGCCGCTCCGCTCTATGCCGACGCCTCTGCAAGCATCCGCAACCCTTTTGCCCCGTGGGCCGATCCCGAGGCCGCCGATCCGGCCTCCCTCGATCGACTCGTCGATCGCATCCGCCAGGCGCGTGGGGAGTGTCGAGGCTTCAGCATGGTTCGCCTCGGCGATGGCGAAGGCCTTTTCCTCTGCGGAAGAAGGCCCGATCTCGGTGGCGCGATCGTGAATGGAGCCCAGATTGAGGCTCGACTCGCCGCCCAGGGCCATCGGCTCATCGATCCCGAACATCGGGACCTCCGACGCCAGCTCGCCGAGGCGGTGGCCCATGCCGACTGGGTCGGCATCCCTGATCTCCCCCAGTGCCTGAACGGACCGGTGGATATGGTCAGCGTGGCCAGCGGCCTGATGCGTCTGCTCTCGCAACAGCAACAACAGGCCCTCAGGCCGCGTCTTGCCGTGGGCGGTTGTCACGCCCACAATTTCCTGCTGCAGGCTGGCTGTTACGGCCGCGACCCCTTTGATCGTGTCAACGCCGTGATCGCACCCTCCCTCCCAGCGAACCTGCGTGACGATCCCAACCTTCTTTGGCTTCAGATTCCCGGCGAGGCGTCATTACGCGTCGATGCCTTCGGCGTGGAACCCCACTATCCCCGCGTCTATCAGCACATCCTGGCCGCGATCGACGAGCACATCCAACCCGGCGATCTTGTGCTGGTTGGGGCCGGCATCCTCGGCAAGATCTACTGCGAGGCAATCAGGCGGCGCCATGGCATCGCGGTGGACGTTGGCTCAGTGATCGATCTCTGCAGCGGCCATGGCGGAACCCGGGGCGAATACCGCATGTATCCCTGGCTGGCCCACCATGCGGACGCTGCCTTCACCCGTGCCTCCCTTCCGCCCCTGCAGGCCTCGGATCGACGCTGAATCGCCTTGTCACTCAGCGCGACTCAGCCACTCAGCCACCGGGCCATCGGCCTGCCGCTGCTCATCGCTGCCACGCCATAGCGCTGATGCACCGCCCTCAGCAGGGGCAGGCGGTAGGCGCCGCAGTCGGCCAGCAGCACATCAAAGGGGCGCTGCCGATACAGCGCATCCAGATTCTCCAGCAGCACGGCCAGGCTCTGCTCGAAGCCTCCCGAGGGGCGGGCCGGCCAACAGCTCGCCGGCCCCTCCATCAGCCGCAGCCCAAACGGCTGCCCGCGGAAACAACGGCCAGCGCGGTGGGCCTCTTGCACCGCCGCCGCCCCATCCCCCACGTACATCACCTCAAGGCCTCCCAGCTCGCCCAGCAGCTGCTCCGGTAGCGGCGGCCGCCCCAGCTCCGGCACCGGGCCCTGCTGCGACAGCACCAGCTCCTGCGCCACGGCCAGCCAGCGCCCCAGGCAGCCCGCGTCATCGGTCCAGAGTTCGGCCTCGCCCAGGGCCAGCGCCACCTCACGCCCCCAGCTGCGCAGGCTCTCCATCGGCGGATGGCTGCGGGCGTAGAAGCCCTCCTCCACATGCAGCCTCCGCAGTGCTTCGAGCGGCGGCGGGCACTGCATCCAGGGCAGCTCCTGCCGTTGCTGCCAGAGGGACTCCTGGTGATGCTCCCGCCGCAATTGCGCCATCACCGGCTCCAGCTGCTGCGGCGCCGCCAGCAGGGGTTGAAGCACATCAAGTTCACTGGCCGCCAGCTCCACCAGCAGCCCGTAGCGCCAATCGTGCTGGGGCAGAGGCTCCAGGCGCTCAGCCAGGCGCCGCTGCCAGCTCGCCGCCAGGTAGGCCAGTCGCTCGAAGGCCGGGGCCTCCAGCCGCAGCCCAGCGCTCCAGCGGGGCTCCAATGCCCGGCTCAGGGCCGTGGCCGCCGGCAACGCCCGGCTGCCCATGGGCAGATGCCAGCAGAAGTCGTCGAGGGCCTCGTCGATCTGCTCGAACGCCACCTCCAGGATCGGGGGGAGGTTCAGCTGCAGCGGCGAGCCTTCTTCGCCACCCTCCAGCCACACCAGCTCCGCCACCCCGGGCTCCTGCGCGACAGCCGGTACCGTCGAAGTGGGAACGGCCTCGGGAGCCCCAGGGGGCGAGGCTGCACCAGCCTCAGCCGCGCTCGAACCAGCAGGCGGGGCGGAGAGCTGCAACTCCGGTGCGAGCAGATCCAGGCTCAGGCGCGCCCGGGTGAGCGCCAGCTCGAAAGCTCCGGCCCGATCCTGGCCAACCGAAAACTTCTCCAAAGTCGTCAGGAGCCCGGCCAACGGCTCCGGCTCGTGGGAATTCAACGCCAGCATGGCGCTCACCTGGCGCTCGACGAGTCTGCGGAGCATCTGGTCCAGCCACTCCGGCGTTGGATCCAGCAGGTTCTGCAGGTGCAAGCCGAGATCAAGGGCGTGCTGGTCGAGTGCACCGAACGGCGCACCTTCTGCTGCGGTGTTTTGCTCCGCCAGATCAGCGTGCAGCAGAACGCCCTGACGCACCACTTGCTCTTCATGCACGGCGAGCCAGTCGGGGGCCTGGATCGGCAGAGCGCCGGCCCGCCGCAGCCGTTGCGCCAGCTGCCAGGCCAGCTCGGCCCGGCGGGCGCGCTCGGTGGCATCGGTGGCTTGCGGCATCACCTCCCCATGCACCGCCACGGTGAAGAAGGCCAGCAGTTCGCCGTAGCGCCCCCAGAACGCATCCCGATGCTCGGGAGCCAGGGCCACCAGTCGACCCACAAGCTCCAACAGCCCATCGTGGTGCTCCAGCGCCTCGCTCCAGGCCTGGCGTTGATAGGCCTCCTCGCAGGCACGCAGCCGGAGTTCGGCCATCTCCCCCAGCACCTGGGGCAGAGGGGTGCCGGGCAGCGGCGAAGCCTGCAGATCCTGCAGCAGCGCCAGCCGGGCCTCATGCGAGAGGGGCAGTTCCCGCAGCTTCTCCAGCGACAACCACAGGCCGGCTTCCGGTGGGCTCGCTTCGCTGCCAACTCCGGTGGCGGGGGATGGGGAGCTCAGGGCCGCAAAGCACAGGGGCCCCCATTATCGAGCCATGGCGCCAACCTCCGGCATGATGGATGCGATGCAAACGGCATGCGTGTCCGCCGAGCTGCCCGAAGCACTCCTTTCCTTCCTTCGCGGTCCCCTGGTAGGCCAGTTCGAGGGCTTCGCCCGCACCGGCGGCCTCTCCGGCTGGGCCTGTCTCTGGCCCGCAGCGGCTGCCCCGCCTGACGCGGCTGACGCAGCAGGGGAGAACGGGCAGAACGACCCTGGCGGCCCCGAGGCCCTGCGCGTGCAGCTCACCCTCGAGGATCTGCTCCATCCCGGCCGTAGCTGGCTCCTGGCCGATCTGGTCGCCCAGCGCCCCCGCCCCGACCTACCGATCGTGGAACGCCGCCGCGACTGTGGTTTCCACTTCCATGGCCACTCCGGCGTGGAGCTGCCGCCGGCCTCCTCCGGCCTGGTGGTGCGGGCCTTCGCCTTCACGCCCGACCCCCAGGAGCTCAGTGGCAGCCCCCTGCGCCTCGGCAGCGAGGGCTACGCCACCCTTCAGGACCTCTGCCGCACCGGTCTCGGCCACCGCGCGCGGCTCACCGGCCTGGCGGGAAGTTTGGTCACGGGCTGGGGCAGTGGCAACACGCCCCTGCAGCTCCGCATCGATGGACAGGAGCCCCTGCCCATTCCCCTCCCCGAGCCGCTGCCCCCCCGCGAATGGCCCTTCCAGCTGCCGATCCCGACCCACCTCTGTGATGGCGCCATCCATCACCTTCAGCTCGAAACCGAGGCTGGTGAGCGGATCGATGAACGGATCGAGGGGCTGCCCTTCCAGCTCACCCCCTGGCCCGCCCTGCTCGAGCACGGCCAGTCCCCCTTCCCCGACCAGCTCTCCCCCCTAGCCCGCGAGCGCCAGCGCAGCCTGCTGTGCTGGCTCAACCAGGCCGATCGCAGCGGCCACCCCCTGCCGGCCCAGCTCCCCCTCTGGCAGCGGCTGCTCAGCCAGCCGCTGCGCCGCGATGGCGAAGGCCGGGCCCTGCCCGAAGGCTGCGAACCGGGCCCCTCCGGCGAGCCCCTGCCCCGCCAGCCCCTGCAGTTGCCGCTCAGCGAGCAGCCCGAGGTGTCGATCGTGATCCCGGTGCATGGGCAGTACGCCGTCACCCGGCGCTGCCTGGCGGCGATCGCCTACGCCCCCACCGCCATCCCTTACGAGGTGATCGTGGTGGATGACGGCTCCCCCGACGCCACCGCCCAGTGGCTAGCCGCCGAGTCTCCCGGTGTGCAGGTGGTGCGCCACGACTTCGCCCGTGGCTTCAACCAGGCCTGCTGCAGCGGCGTGGCCGTGGCCCGCGGCGCCTTCGTGGTGCTGCTCAACAACGACACCGAACCCTGCGCTCACTGGCTCGAAGAGCTGCTCGCCCCCTTCCAGCAGTGGTCCGACACCGGCCTGGTGGGCGCCCAGCTGGTGATGGCCGATGGCCGCCTCCAGGAGGCGGGCGGCATCGTGTGGGCCGATGGCGAACCCTGGAACTATGGGCGCGGCGGCAATCCCTATGAGCCCCGCTTCGCCTATGCCCGCCAGGTGGATTACGTGAGCGGCGCCGCCCTGGCGATCCGCGCCGACCTCTGGCGCCAGGTGGGAGGCTTCAGCCCCGAATTCTCACCGGCCTACTACGAAGACACCGATCTGGCCTTCAAGGTGCGCCAGGCCGGAGCCACGGTGCGCTACGCCCCCCTGGCCCGCGTGATCCACCACGAGGGGGTGAGCAACGGCAGCGACACCGCCGCCGCCGAGGGGCTCAAGCGCTACCAGGAGATCAACGCCCCCCTCTTCCGCCGCAAGTGGGCCCAGGCCTTCGAGCCCTCCGGTGAACCGAGCTTCGATGAAGCGGAACGCATCAAGGATCGCGGCATCCTCGGCCGCGCCCTCTTCCTCGATCACGACACCCCTCGACCCGATCGCGATGCCGGCGGCCATGCCGCCGTGGTGGAGATGGAGCTGGTCCAGGCCCTCGGCTGGAAGATCACCTTCTTCCCCGCCAACCTCGCCTGGCTCGGCGCCTACAGCGAAGCCTTACAGCGCCGGGGCATCGAAGTGATCCACGCCCCCTTCGTGCTCTCCCTGGAGCAGCTGCTGCGGGAGCGCGGCAGCGAATTCGAGCTCATCTACATCACCCGCTACACCGTGGCCGAGCAGGCCCTCCCCCTGATCAGCCGCCATGCACCCCAGGCCCGCCTGCTGTTCTGCAACGCCGATCTTCACCACCTGCGCCAGCTGCGGGCCGCCCGCGCCCAGGGGCTGGAGGGGGAAGCGGCCGAACGGGCCCTGGAGCAGGTGCGCCAGGTGCAGCAGCAGGAGCTGGCGGTGATTCGCCAGGTGCACCTCACCTTCAGCTATTCCGATGTGGAGCAGGCGGTGATCGAGGCCGAAACCCTCGCCGCCGCTCCCACCGCCACCTGCCCCTGGGTGGTGCACGGACCCGAGCGGCCCGAGCCTCTTGAGGGCCGCGAGGGCCTCGCCTTCCTCGGCAGCTATGGCCATCCCCCCAACTGCGAAGCCGTGGATGCCTTCCTGGGCCAGCTCTGGCCCCAGCTGCGCGAGCGCCTGCCGGAGCTGCAGCTTTATCTTTATGGCAGTGGCATGCCCTCCGCCCTCCAGTCCACCTGGGGCGCCCTGCCCGGTGTGCGGGTGGAGGGCTGGATTGCCGATCCAGCCACCCTCTACAACCGCCACCGCCTGTTCATCGCCCCCTTGCGCAGCGGCGCCGGCCTCAAGGGCAAGGTGGCCGCCGCCGCCGCCCACGGCATTCCCCAGGTGCTCAGCCCCCTGGCCGCCGAGGCCACCGGCCTGCGCGACCGCCGCGAAATCTGGATCGCCCGCCGCGAACACGACTGGTTGGAAGCCATCGAAGCCCTTTACTCTGACGCCATCCTCTGGCGGTCGATGAGCGAGGCCTCCCACAGCTACGCCCGCGACACCTGGAGCCGCGAGCGCGGCCTCACCCTGATGGCCGATGCCCTCCAGCGCCTGCACCTGCCCGCTCACCGGCCCGAGCCGCGGCTCCGATGATGGAACCGGTCCCAATCGGTCGCGCCGACCTACCCGAGCCACTCAGTGGGGTGCCTGAACAGCCCCTGGTGGAGCTCGGCCACGGCCTTCCCTGGATCACCCTGAGCGAGATCAACCGGCTCGTGCGCCAGCAGGGGGTGGCCCCCGCCCTGGCCAGGGCCTGGGTGCTCGACGACCTACTCCGCGCCATCCCGCTCACCCCCGAGCGGCAGCTGGAGTTGGAGCGCCAGTGGCTCGAGCAACATGGTGTCTCCCGCCCGGAGGATCTGCAGCCCTGGCTCAGCCGCCAGCGCCTGCTGAGCGAGGATGTGACCCAGCTGGCCTGCCAGGCCGAACGGCTCGATCGCTTCCGCCGCCACCGCTGGGGCGAGGAGGTGGAGATCCACTTCCTGCGCCGCAAACCGGAACTCGATCAGGTGGTGTATTCCCTGCTGCGCGTCAGCGATGCCGACCTGGCCGCCGAACTGCACCAGCGCATCCAGGAGGGCGAGGCCAGCTTCGCCGCCCTGGCCACCGCCCATTCCGAAGGCCGCGAACGCCACAGCCAAGGTGTGATCGGCCCCATGCCCCTCCTCACCGCCCATCCCGAGATCTCCTCCCGTTTGCGGGTGGGCCAGAGCGGCCAGCTCTGGCCGCCCTTCCCGGTGGACCGCTTCTGGATTGTGGTGCGCCTGGAGGAGCACCTGCCAGCCCGCCTCGATGAGCCCACCGCCCAGCGCATGCTTGAGGAGCTCTTTGAGGCCTGGCTGCAGGAGCGCGTGAACCTCGTGATCGCCGGGGAGCCCCTGCCGGCGCTGCCGCCCATACCTGCCGCCACCGAAGCTTTGCCGACGCGTCGATGACCACCTCCTCCCCAAGCTCCCTGCTCCAGGGCTTTTCCCCCTTCGATCAGCTGCCGCCCGAGCTGGTTCCCCTGCTCGAACCCCTGCTCGAGCCCTGCCGCTTTCGCCTCGGCCAGACCGTGCTGCTGCCGGAGGCCCTGCCCCAGGGGGTGCTGTTGATCCGCTCCGGCCAGCTCCGCAGCCTGGCGCCGGCGCCCCGCGGCCAGGGCCTGCGCACGATCGAGCGGCTCGGGCCCGGCGCCATCGCCGGCTGGGTCTCCCTGCTGCGTCAGCAGCCCTGTGAGCACCTGCGCGCCTCCACCGAAGTGGAGGCGCTGCTCCTCCCTGCCGAGCGGTTTCGCGAGCTCCTCGAAGGCCATCCCGCCCTCACCGCCGCCTTCCAGCACCGCCTCGCCGCCCCCGAACTCCATGCCCTGCTCCTGGCCCTGGCGCCCTACCACCCCTGGGCCCTCAGCCAGCTCGAGGCCTGGCCCGAGCCCTTGGCCTGCTCCACCGTGCGCTGCCACGTGCCTGGCCCGGAAACCGGCCTCGGTCTGCCCGCCGGCTACCGCTGGTTCTGCAGCAGTGGCGGGCCCTTCGCCGAACCCTGGCCCGATCCGGCTCCCCCGTTGGCTCCCCTGGCCCCCGGCGCCCCCTGGCTGCGGCTGATCGGCCTCACGGCACCCCCCCCCGAACCCAAACCAACCAGCTCAGGTCCCCAGGCCGGCGCCGACACCGCCGTAATCGCCGAGGTGCTCGAGGCCGATGAATACACCCCCTCACCCCAAACCACCAACCCCCGCACCCATCGCCCCCAGGGCCAGCTCAGCCTCACCCCGGCCAGCGGCCCGCGTGACATCCCGCTGGCGATCATCCGCGCCCTCGCCGATTACTTCGGCCTGCCCCTCAACCGCGATGCGATCAACGATCAGATCGATGCCATTCTCCAGCGCCAGCAGCAGCTCAACCTGATCAATCTCGGCCAGATCCTCGATGGCCTCGGCCTCAAGGTGCTGCTCAGCCGCATCCCGCTCGATCGGCTCACTCGCGTGCCGCTGCCGGTGGTGCTGGAGCAAAACGGCCGCTTCGGCCTGCTCGATAGCATCGATTCCCACGGCAATGCCCACATCCTCGAAGCCGAGATGGGCCCGCTGGTGGTGCCCCTCACCGACCTGCTGAGCGACGACCAGGGCGAGGTGGAGATCCTGCTGCTGGAGCGCAAGGTGGATGCCAAGGAACGCCGCTTCAGCTGGGGTTGGTATCTCCCCTATCTGCAAGGCCATCGCCGCGCCCTGATCGAGGTGATTGTGGCCTCCTTCGTGGCCAACCTGCTCAAGCTGGTGCCCGCCTTCGGGATCATGGTGCTGATGAACCAGGTGGTGGCCAGCCGCAGCGTGGGCGCCCTGATCAGCATTTCCGCCCTGATCCTGCTGGCCTCCCTGGTGGAGGGCATCCTCAGGACCCTGCGCAGCTTCATCTTCACCGACACCGCCAACCGCATCGATCAGGCCACCAAGAGCACGATCCTCGAACACCTGCTCCGCCTGCCCCAGGGCTTCTTCGACAGCCGGCCCGTGGGCCAGGTGATGTTCTACATCAGCCAGCTCGATCGCCTGCGCGAATTCCTGTTGGGCCAGACGGTCACCACCCTGATCGATGTGCTGTTCAGCCTGGTGTTTCTGGGGGTGCTGCTGCTGATCAGCCCCCTGCTCACCCTGGTGAGCCTGGCCACCTCCCTGCCGCTGCTGCTGATTCTCTCCCTGGTTAGCACCCCGATCGTGCGCGAACAGATCCGGCTTTCAATCGGCGAATCGGTGCGCACCTACAGCTTTCTGAATGAATCGATCACCGCGATCCAAACGATTAAATCCCAGAACGCCGAACTCAAGACCCTCTGGGAGTTTGAAAACCGCTACGCCTCGTTTGTGGGTGAAGATTTCAAGCTCAAGATCACCAAAGAGTCGGTGGACAATCTCTCCAAGTTCATCGGCAGCCTCAACACAGCCTTCGTGACCGCCTTTGGCGTGTGGCTGATCATCGAGAACAAGATCAACATGGGGGAGTTCTTCGCCTTCCGCATCCTCTCCGATCAGCTCACCGGTCCTCTGGTGGGCCTGGTGTCCACCTGGCAGAACTTCCAGTTCGCCACCCAACAGCTCACGCTGGTGGGCGATGTGGTGGATCGCAACACCGAGCAGACCCTCGCTGAAGCCCAGAACATCCCGATGCCGCCCCTGCAGGGCCAGGTGGTGTTCCGCGATGTCACCTTCCGCTTCACCGACACCACCCCGATGATCCTGCAGGGGGTGAATCTCGAAATCCCCGCCGGCGCCTTCGTGGGCCTGGTGGGCGGCTCCGGCAGTGGCAAATCCACCCTGCTCAAGCTGCTGCCCCGCTTCTATCGGCCCGCCGAAGGCACCGTGTTGATCGATGGCCTCGATATCGGCAAGGTGGAGCTCTATTCGCTCCGCCGCCAGATCGGCGTGGTGCCCCAGGATTCCGTGCTCTTCGATGGCACGGTTCGCGAGAATCTGCTGCTGGTGAAGCCCGATGCCACCGTGAAAGAGATGATGCGGGCGGCCCGCATCGCCTGTGCCCACGATTTCATCATGGCCCTCCCCCAGGGCTACAACTCCCCCCTCGGAGAGCGGGGAGCCGGCCTCTCCGGTGGACAGCGGCAGCGCCTGGCCCTGGCCCGGGCCGTGCTCCAGAATCCCCGTATGCTGATCCTCGATGAAGCCACCAGTGCCCTCGATGCCAGCACCGAGCGCCAGGTGTGCATCAATCTGTTTGAGGCATTTCGAGGCCGCACCGTGTTCTTCATCACCCACCGCCTCTCCACCGTGCGCCCGGCCGATTTCATTGTTCTGATGAATCAGGGCGCCGTGATGGAGGTGGGCAGCCATCACCAGCTGCTCGATCTGCGCGGTTGGTATTACGCCCTCCATCGCAGCCAGAGCCAGGAGGAGATGGGTTGATGGGGCGCACCTCCACAGGTCTGATCGGCTTCTACGAGCGCCTGCTCGGTCGCCTCCGCCTCCGCCAGCCCTACCAGCGGCCCCAACCGCTTCGCTCGGTGGATCTGGTGGGTTCGGCCACCAGCGGCAGCCCGGAGCAGCCCCAGGTGTTTGGCCAGGCTCCCAGCCCACCACCAAGCCAGCCCCCCGAGCCCTCCAACGGTGCCCTCACCAACCCCTTTCAGGCCTCCATCACTCGCGCCACCCCCGCCGCCGCCAAGCCCTGGAGCTTCAAGCAGACCATCCTGCTGAACCGCAGCCAGCGCAGCGCCACCCTCCTGGTGTGGACCGCCGTGGGCAGCGTGGCCTGCGTGACCGTGTGGGCCTTCACAGCCCCCCTCACCGAAACCATCGCGGTGCGCGGCAAGCTCGAACCCGGCAGCAACACCCAGCGAATCGACACGCCAGCCCCGGGGGTGGTGGAGGCGGTGCTGGTGAAGGAGGGCGAGCAGGTGCGCAAGGGCGACCCCCTGGTGCGCTTCGACCTGCGCGAACCCCGCAGCAAGCTCTCCGCCTCCACCAGCATCCGTCAGCGTCTGCTCAACGAAAACCAGATCGCCCAGGCCACCCTCGGCGATGCCGCCGCCTCCGCCCGCCTCAGCGCCAACCAACGCCGCCAGCTCGCCAGTCAGTCTGAGGAGCTGGCCACCCGCCTCGAAACCGCCCGCCAGGAGTTGCTCAAGGCGCGGGTGCGTCTGGCCGGCAACCAGAGGGATCTCGAGACCTACCGCAACATCGCCGAACGCTACGCCTCCCTCGTGGCCCAGGGTGCCGCCAGCGAGGTGCAACTGATCGAAGTTCGCCAGAAGCAGGATCAAGCCCGCAACAACGCAGCCCAGGATCAGCGCGAGATCGCCCGGCTCCAAGCGGTTCTCTCCAATGCCAGCGCCGTGACCAGCGTGGAACTGCGCCGCAAGATCGAGGGGAATCTCAACCAAATTGAACAAAGCGACAGCGACATTCGCCTCGCCAAACAACAGATTCAGTACGGCTTGCTCACCTCGCCCGTCGATGGCGTGGTCTTCGACATCGAGGTGCGTCCCGGCAGCGTGGTGGCCCAAGGCACCGGGGTGAGCGCCGATACCGGCAGCAAACCGCTGCTCAAGGTGGTGCCCCTCGATGCCCTGCAGGCCCGGGTGTGGATCCCCAACCAGGCCGTGGGCTACGTGCGCCCCGGGCTAATGGCCGACCTCTCGATCGACACCTACCAGGCCAGCGATTTCGGCTACATCCCCGCCAAGGTGATCAGCGTGGGCTCCGATGCCCTCAACGCCGATGAGCAAAAACGGGTGCTGGGAACCGATGCCAGCGGCCTCTATTACCCCGCCGTGCTGCGCCTCGAACGGCAAACCATCAAACTGATCACCAAAAAAGTGCCCCTCCAGGCCGGCATGAGCCTCACCGCCGATATCAAGCTGAGCGAACGCAAGTTCATCAACATCCTGCTGAAATTCATGGAGAACCAGCGCCGCAATCTCGAGCGTCTGCGTTGATGGCCATCCCCCCAGGTCCCCGCGAGCACACCTGGTGGAGCCACGTTCCCACCAACAAGCGCCGGGGCCTGCAATGGCAATCCAGGTGGCGGCGTTTACGCCAACGCCTGATCCGCCGCTGGACGGTGGTGGTGGCGGTGGCCGTGCTCTATCTGCTGCTGTGTCTGCTGCTCAACGTCTTCGGCGCCGGATCCCTCATCTCCCTGGCGGTGATGCCCCTGCTCCTGCTGCCCGCGGTCACCCTGCTGGCCTGGTGGCTGGCCTGGAAGGAATATCATCACTAGCTATAGGCCCCAAGGGACCTGGCGATTGTTTAATGCGCAACCCGATCACTCCCTGTCGGACGTTCAGGGTTGTGCCGTGGCGGCCGCCGCTTCCGCGGGCTGGACCTGGCCATAGATCGTGCCGATTTCCTGCACCAGCCACTCCGGCATGTGCTGTTCGCCACCGCCGAAGGCGATCTTGCCGGGCGGATAAAAGGGCAGCACCGCCATCAGCGCATTGATCGCCCCGGGCTGGCTCATGTCGGCCACCAGCATCGCCAGCTGGTTGCGCAGGAAGCGATCCTGATCGATCAGGTTGAGCCGTGAGAATCCACTCGCAAGAAGTTCGCGATACAGCCTGCCAAATCCGGCGCTGCTGTAGAGCGCCTGCAACTGCGAGGGCTGGGCATCCAGCCAGATCTGCCCCAGCAAACGCCGCAACTCGATCAGGTTCTGTATCACATTGGCGTCCGTCGGATCGATCACGAAAAGGTTGATCAGGCCACTCATGCGCCGCTGGAAATCCCCCTCCTGCACCGCCGCCAGAGCCTCCGCTCCCCGCTGCCGGCTCAAGCGAGGCAACGGATTGGCCGGCATCGGCGCCGCCGCCGCTGGTGCCGCCGGTGCCGCGGCAACCGGATTGGCGAGGCCGAGCCGCGGCGCGGGGCCATAAGCTTGGCCCGCCGGAGCCAGCAGACCCGCCGGTTGCCATATGCGCTGCAGCAGCTCGGGGTCGAATAGTCGCGCATAATCCTGCAGCAGCCAGCCAGGGATCTGGGTCATCGGATCGGCCACCCGCATCTTGCCTGGCGCGTAATAGGGCATCAAGGCCAGCAACACATTGGTGGTTTCCGGCCGCGAGAACGCCTGAGCCAGGCGATCGGCCAGGGTGTTCTTCCACACCTGTTCCTCGCGGGTCAGGTCCAGCTGGGCCAAGCCGGAGGCCAGCAGCTGCCGGAAACACTCCCCCACACCGGAGCTGTAAAAACTTTCGAGCTGATCAACCGGTGCCTGCAACCAGAACTGCGAGAGGCATTGCCGAGCCAGGCGCGCCTCCTGCGAGAAATGCACGGAGGGATTGCTCTGGAAGGTCTGCAGGATCGTGGAGAGCCGGCTGGTGGACCAGGGCGTGATCTGGGGGATGGCCCCCAGCCGCGTCGCCGATTGGCGCGGCTCCTCCACCAGCGAATCAACCGGAGGCCATGCACCTTCGCTGGGTCGTGAACGGGCAAAGAGGCGACTCCAGATCGACATCGTTGCTCAAAAGGCCTAATGAGCGGATCCTAAGGGCATCCTGAAACCGGGTCAGGCCAGATCCGCGATCGCTCGGAACACTTGCTTCAACAAGAGGTTTGGCCATCAGATTGCTGATACGGGCCTGGCTGTGATCGCCGCCAGGAGTGCATCCACACCACTCGCCCAATCGCCGGGGCTGGCCTGGCGAAACAGCCGCATGCTCCCGTACCAGGGTGTGGTGCCCCCCGCAGCGCCCCAGCGGGGGGCGGCGCTGAACGGCAGCAACATCCAGATGGGCCTGCGCATGGCTCCCACCAGATGGGCCATCGCCGTGTCCACGCTGATCACCAGATCCAACGCCGCCACCCGTGCTGCGGTGGCCGCAAAGTCTGCCGTTGGTGGCAGGGGTTCCGCCAGCCGATCGCTCCAGGGGGCCGCCTGCTCGCGATCCTCACCGAACTGCAGCGGCACACACTCGACCCCACACTGCAGCAGCCCCTCGATCAACCGACCCAGGGCCGCCCCATCCAGGCTGCGCCGCCAGTATTCGCGGGCCGTCACCGGATCCTCCATTTTCTTTCCCGCGGCCCAGACCAGGCCGATGCGGAGCTTGGCGGCGGGGCTGCTCCGGGGGGGAGACCAATGGTCTGCGTGCAGCCAGGAGGCCTGATCCGGCACCGGAGCTCCCCCCAGCAACCAGGGCAGGCTCAGCAGCGAGATGTGCTCCCCCTCCCAGTCCATCGGCCCCTCTTGCGCTTTGGCCACCACGCGCGTGCCGGGCCCCAGATCCGGCAGGGCCTGCTCCAGCAGGCTCACCAGACAGGGCTCCACCTCCAGCACCAGCGGCGGCGCCCCCGGCCCCCGGATCGCCTGCAGCGGTCCGATCCAGCGCAGATGTTGCAGGGTGTCGCCGAGACCCTGTTCACTCCACACCAGCAGCGGCCCTTCTGATCCAGTCTTTTGGGGAGCGCGCGTTCCAAGGCCGTCTTCGGCGCTCGGGCCCGGCCAGCGCTCGATGGGTCCACGCCATGGCGGAACGCTCTTCAGATCCCAGCGGCATTCGGCCAGCCCATAGCCTTCCTGAAATCGCTCCAGACCGATCAGCAGCTGACTTCGGTTCCAGTTCGTCTCGGGGTCAGGGCTCAAGCTGAGACCTTTTGCATAGGCCCGGTCGGCGGCTTCGTACTTGCCCAGATCCGTGAGGACATTCGCCAGCCCCCGGTAGGCCACTGCACTTTCTGGCTCCATCTGCAGGGCCTCCTGGTAGCAGGCCAGCGCCTCAAACGGGCAATCAGCCAACCAGAGCGCATTGCCCTGGTTGACGACATACTTATGTTCTCTTGGATACAGACAGCGGGCCGCTCTGTACTGTTCTGCAATTTCAAGCCAAGCAATAGGGGTTGTGACCGAAGCTGTTGGCTGGCAATTTTTTTCCTGGCCCATACCTTGCTTGTTGCCGTTCTCTGACTTTGGGGCAAATCCTGGGCCGATCTGCAGGGGCCTTACCGGATTGTGCTACGGTTGGGCCACACCAGTAAATCAATTTCTGCAGTGGCACAGACAATCACCTTTAGCCAGGCCTCTTACGTCATCGATCCACCAAGCGCTGGAACTGGTCTTGTAGTAGCCAATACCACTACTAAAATCGATGGCGTCAAAACAACCAGTTATTTGCTCCAAAATTACGGCAGTACCACAGTTACAGATCTCACACTAATCGACCAAACAAGTGATCCTGGACTGAAAGTAAGCGTAAGGGGTCCTGATGACCAAACGACACCTAGCGCCACAACTTCACTTTTTAATTTCGGTATTGCGAACGATACTCTAATCATTGGCTCAAGCTTGAGCAACACTGTAAACATGGGTGACGGGAATGACAATATCTCAGTAAACTTTGCCTCTAACTCTGACACTTTCAGTGCAGGTCTTGGCAGTGACCAAGTTGTCTTCGGCGGCGCTATTACCAATACAACAGTGAATCTTGGTTCCGACGGTGTGACCGACAAAGTCCTCCTCGCTCAAGGTGCATCTATTAATGGCTTGCGCATCACGGGTGCAGACTCTAGTGACGTTCTCTTCATTGGAACCACCCAATATAATTATCAAAGCACCACCGCAACCGGCAGTATTTGGGTAAATCCCTCAGATACCTCGGATACCAAGAATTTCTCTTGATTCGTGAACAACCTTTGTTTCCTGTCTGAGACTGAATGCTAAATGCCCTTGGCTTAGCTGAGGTATTTTCTGAATCGATTGGTCGAGGAGATTTTCTCCAAGCTCGATCTCTCGTGCATCAGTGGTTAGAAACCTGGGCTGCTTCTTTGCCTGAACAGCCCACCCGTCGGGATCTGCGCCAACCGGAGTTGTGGAGCTCTCTCGCCCTAGTTGTTGAACACACCAACGACCATTTTCTAATCGAACGGTTCTGGCAAATCCTTGAGCGCTGCCCTCCACCCCTGGCAACGGCTCTAGACCGTCTCCCCCTGCTCGGCATTCCGATTCTCAATCGGGCCGATCTGCTAGCTCAGCTGCTCGACAGCCTTGATCACCCGGTCGATCACCTTGCGATCGTGGACAACAGTGTGTTGCCCCAGTCCAAGGCAGGCCAGGCAAACCAAGGCGAACCCACCGAGGTGCAGCGCTATCTCGATGCCCTCTGCCAGCTCGGCCATCCACTGGTGAATCACATTCACGTGGCCAGGCCCTTCCGCAATCTCGGGGTAGCCGCCAGTTGGAACCTGATCCTCTCCAGCTTTCCCGAGGCGCCAATCGCGCTTCTTGCCAACAACGACGTGCGCTTCGCGCCCGGCGTTCTGCAATCCTCTCTTGCCCTGATGGATGTCACCCGTCCCCAGGTGCTGCACCTGCTGCCAAGCCCCGCAAGCTTTTCAGCCTTCCTACTCACCGCTCTGTGCTGGGACCGACTGGGCCTCTTTGATCCCAACTTCCACCCGGCCTACGGGGAGGACCTCGACTATCGCGACAGAATCCGCGCCAACCCCGAGGTGGAAGAAATCGATGCGGGCTTTGCCCATCAGGCCATGCTCGATCTCAATCGCCGCCAGAGCGCCACGATTGCCAGTGATGCGGCGCTGTTCCGTTTCAACCAGACCAGCTTTGCCCTCAACCGGCTCTGGTACTTCAGCCACCGGAGGATACGCCAGGATTGCCGTGGCACCTGGCGTCGCCTCTGGCTCGCCCAGTGGAGTGACGATCCCGAACAGGTGGCCCCCACCTGAAGGCAGTCCTGGCCTGACGCACCTCCAGGCGGCCCCGCCCCAAGGCTGGGACGGCTGAGCCTGGCCACCAGGCTGGATCCGAGGCGATCAGGGCACCAGCCCTGCCCAGTGCAGGAAGGTGTCGCGGCTGACGGCCTCAATCAGGAGCACCGCCGCAAAGCCAACCATGGCGAAGCGGCCATTGACCCGCTCGGCATAGCCGCTCCAACCAAAGGCCGGCACATCACCGGTGGTGGCACTTGTGGCCCTGGCCGGGGCCTGGCCAGGGGTGCCGGAGGCGTCAGGGGCGCCCGCAGGTGCTGCAGGGGCACCCGCTACGGACTCAACCGAAGATACGGGATCGGGCATTCGGATCAGGAGGGTCGCCCAAAGCTATAGCCGGCGGCCGGCAGCAGGCGCCAGGCGCCCGTGCCATCAAGCTCCAGCACGGTGTCGTGGTAATCCACCAAAGTGGGGCGATGCCCCACGCTCACGAAGGCCACATCCCGCTGCACCAGCAACTCATAGAGCACCTTCTCGGTGGTCACATCGAGGGCGCTGGTGGCCTCATCGAGCACCGCGAAGCGGGGCGCATTGAGCAGCAGGCGAGCGAAGCCCAGGCGCTGCTGCTCACCCAGGGAAAGCAGGCGGGGCCAGTCCTGCTTGATGTCGAGGTCGGGATAGCGCTGCACCAGCTCCGGCAGCCGCACCTCCTCGAGCACATGACGCAGCTGGTCGTCGCCGAAGCGTTCGGGGGGCTGGGGGTAGCAGAGCTGCTCCCTGAGGCTGCCCAGCAGCATGTAGGGCTTCTGGGGGATGAACATCAGCTCGCCCACCGGCGGGCGCTGCACCGTTCCGGCGGCCGGTTCCCAGAGGCCGCTCACCAGCCGCAGGAACGACGTTTTGCCGCAACCGGAGGGACCCACCACCAGCAGGCGCTGCCGCGGAGCCACCGTGAGGCTGAGGTCGCGGATCAGGGTGCGATCGGTGCGGGGCGGCACCAGATCCACATGGCTCACCAGGATCGAGTCGGCGCCGCGCTCTTGATCGGCAACCGCCGACGCACCCGCAACCATGCCCTGGTTGGCGGCGATGCCTTCCACTGTGCTCTGGAAACCCTCCAGACGGCTGATCGAGGCCGAGAAGGCGGCGAGGCGGTCGATGTTGTTCACGATGTAGCTCACCGAGTACAGCACCTGGGAGAAGGCGATGCTGGCCTGGCCGAATACACCGAAATCCACCTGCTTGGCGAAATAGATCGGCGCGATCACCAGCCAGGGCAGGAAGCGCGAGAAGTAGTCATAGGAGCGCTGGATCACATTGATCAGAGCCTCCCAGATGATCAGGCGGTTGTAATTGCGAATCGCGCCACCGAGGCGTCGTTCACCTTCATGGGCTTCCTGCTGCTCACCGCGGTAAAAGGCGATTGATTCAGCGTTGTCGCGGATATGAACAAGCCCGTAGCGGAAATCGGCCTCCAACTTGAGTTGCTGATAATTCAGATTCACCAGCTTACGGCTGGCAAAAACAACCACCGCCGTGCCGGCCACCGAATAGATCAACAACCAGAGTGCGAGCGTATGGTTGATGCTCCACAGCACGATGATGAAGCTAAAGAAGGTGAGCAGGGCCGAGATAATCTCCACCGTCACGCTCAGGCTGGTGGCGGTGAAGCTTGCCGTGTCCTGAGAGATCCGCTGGTCGGGGTTATCGATCTCCTCCTGGCTTTCGTCGTTGGGATTGAGAACGTAGTAGGCCCGGTTGCTCATGTAGCGCTGCAGCAGCCGGCTGCTCAGCCATTCGCGCCACATCAAACCCAGCTTGGGAATCAGGTAGCTCTGGATCGCCCGAATCGGTAGGGCCAGCACCAGGCAGAAGGCATAGATGCCCACCGTTTTCCAGAAGCCGTCCTTGTCGTAGGCCACCAGGGTGTTATCCACATTGCGGGCGACAAAACTGATGCCCACATTGATGCCGTTGATCACCAGGATCAGCAGGATGATCACCCCCAGCAGCAGCCACGGCAGCCAGCGACCCTGGCGCAGGCGACCGCGGAACCACCAGAAGACCCCAGCACCGGCCGTCGCCAGGGCCAGGATCACCGGCCCCACCGGCCCCTTCCAGAGGGCTGCCACCTGCTGGGGCACGCCGGGCAGGAAGCGACTCTGCAGCTCGGGGATCAGGGCGCCACTCAACCCCACCGCCGCCGTGAGCAGCAGCAGGGTGACCCCCACCACCACAGCCACCAGAGCCAGGATCAGCAGCAGGAACTGGGCGCCGCTGGCGGATTGACCGTTGGCGTCGAGGGGCAGGAAGTAAGGCTGGGCCAGGCGCTGCAGCTTGCCCAGCTGCTCACGGAGGGCCTTCAAGGGGTTCAAAGGGGGCCGGCGGGCGTATGAGCGGCATTGTCGCCGCTGGGGGTGCGGTGGCGGCGTCGGGCGGGATGCTTCCGGATCCGGTAAAGGGCCAAGGCAACCGACGCGACCTACGGAATAGCCGCAGGCAAACTCAGACAACGGCACTGGCCGCAGGCCAGGCTGTCACCCTCGGGACTAGCCGTGAACGCCGGCCGCGAAGCTGACATTGGCGCCTTGATCTGGAGCCGGTGCCTGGCTCATCCCCATCCCAACCAGCGGATGGACCCGTCCCTGAAGAGCCCGCAGCGGTCCTGCTGGGCGGCTCAACCTTCCACCCTGGGGGCCCCAGCCACCCTGCGCCCGCCTCCCTGAGGAGGGTGTTGAAAACGTCGCCGGAGTCACTCTCAGAGGGCAGAAGCTCCCATGAGGGGGCTACCCACTGTTGCTGGCTAGCGGTGCCTGTGATTCCGAGGAGCGGAACTGCATGAATTTGCAGCCTTGGCCTGCAATGGGTTGGCGTTCTCGGGCTTTTGAGCAGCTTCTTAGCCCGGCGGCCAGGCCAGGGGCCGGCCGCCGATCACATGCACATGCAGGTGAAACACGGTCTGACCCGCCTCGGCGCCGCTGTTGATCACGGTGCGCCAGCCCTCCAGGCCTTCCAGGTGAGCCACCTTGGCCGCCACCAGCAGCAGGTGGCCCAGCAGCTCGCGATGCTGCTCACCGGCGTCGCCCAGGTTCACCAGGGCCTCACGGGGAATCACCAGCACATGCACCGGCGCCTGGGGATTCACATCGCGGAAGGCCAGGCAGAGGTCGTCGGCATACACCGCATCGCAGGGAATCTCGCCCCGCAGGATGCGGCCGAAGATCGTGTCGTTCGCAGCAGCCTCGCTGGCGATGGCGGCCGGGTCAGGGGCAGCGAGGTCCGGGAGATCCGCCGGAAGTCCGGCGGGGCTGTTGGATGCGGAATCCGCGGTCTGGGAAGGGTCGGGGAACATGGCCTCAAGGTTGCTCATCGGGGCCTACGAAGTGGGTGGGACAGGGGGTGGGACAGGGGGTGGAACTTGTGGGGTGAGCTGAGGAACGGCTGTGTTGGGCAACAGGTGCACGGAGAGGCAGTCGCTCTGCGCGATGCGTGATGGCGCGTTGAGTGATCGGGCGACGATTGACGAGGCCAGGGGCGGCGGGCCATCGGTGACGGCGCGACGCGTGACTGTGGGACGCGTGACTGTGGGACGCGTGACGGGGGCGCGGCACCGGCATCGCACCGACCGACCGACCGACCGGCGCGGGAGCATAAGAGCCTGGCATCGCCCTGAAGACCAGAGGCGCGGGGCAAACCCGAAGACCAGACCCGACGAGCGGGCCGACCGAAATCAGCAGCGGCTGCAATCGGCCGGATCCCTGGATCCGGCCGGGCCGGCTGACGTGAGCGTTTCGCCCCTGATCCATTGAGTCCTGATCCCACCCCTTGATCTGATGTTGGCACGATGTGGAAGTGGGGGCCTGCGGGGCCTCGAGGTCCTGCCGGTGACGGTGGAGGTCGACATCGGCCCGGGTCTGCCGGGCCTCCTGATGGTGGGCCTCGCCGACGCCGCCGTGCAGGAATCCCGCGAGCGGGTGCGTGGGGCCCTGCGCAACAGCGGCCTGAAGGTTCCCCTCACGCGGGTGGTCGTGAGCCTGGCACCCGCGGACCTGCGCAAGGAGGGGCCCGCCTTCGACCTGCCGATCGCCCTGGGGCTGCTCGGCGCCACTGGCCAGCTCCCCCTGGAGCAGCTGGAGGGCGTCTGGAGCGCCGCCGAACTGGGCCTCGACGGCAGCCTCAGGCCGGTGCGGGGGGTGCTGGCACTCGCCTTGGCGGCCCGGAGCCAGGGGGTGCGGGCCCTGTTGGTGGCCAGCGCCAATGCGGCCGAGGCCCGTCTTGTGGAGGGCCTCACGGTGTGGGCGGCTGGCACCCTGAAGGAAGCCATGGCGGTGCTGGCCGACCCCCTGCGGGTCGAGCCTCCACCGCCCCAGCCCTGCGGCAGGGCCCTGGCTGATAGCACGAGCAGCGAGAGCCTCGATCTCGCCGAGG
This sequence comes from Synechococcus sp. UW140, assembly GCA_943372025.1. Lineage (GTDB taxonomy): Bacteria > Cyanobacteriota > Cyanobacteriia > PCC-6307 > Cyanobiaceae > Cyanobium. The sequence continues at coordinate 25,939 of CALRXC020000030.1, forward strand.
TTCGGGGACAGCAGCACGGCCGGCGGGCTTTGGAGATCGCCGCCGCTGGCGACCATCACCTGCTGCTGGTCGGCCCACCGGGTACCGGCAAAACGATGCTGGCCCGCCGGCTGCTGTCGCTTCTGCCGCCCCTGGAGCACCAGGAGGCCTTGGAACTCACCCAGCTCCACTCCGTGGCGGGTCTGTTGGCGGAGGGAGCCGGCCTGATCAGCAGGCGTCCCTTCCGCAGCCCACACCACAGTTGCTCGGCCGCGGCCCTGATCGGCGGCGGCACGCTGCCGCGACCGGGGGAGCTGAGCCTGGCCCACAATGGGGTGCTGTTCCTCGATGAGCTGGCCGAGTTCCGCCGCGCCGTTCTCGATCAGCTGCGCCAACCCCTTGAGGAGGGTGAGGTGTGGATCAGCCGCACTCGTCAGCGCTGCCGCTTCCCCTGCCGCATCACCTTGGTGGGCGCCACCAATCCCTGCCCCTGCGGTTGGTGGGGCGACCCGGAGCGCCCCTGCCGCTGTGGCGAAGCGGAACGGCGGCGCTATTGGGGTCGGCTCTCCGGGCCATTGCTGGACCGAATCGATCTGCAGGTGGTGATGCGCCGCTGCGACCCCCACGACCTGGCGGGGGCCTACAGGCAGGACAGCAGACCAACGAAGACGGAGGGCCAGGTCCCAGGGGCTCCCGAGGGAAGCCGCGCAGTGGCCGAGCGGGTTCTTGCGGCAAGGCAATGCTCCGCCGCCCGTAACCCCGGCGGCTGCAGCAACGCCGAACTACCGGCGGCATCCCTGGGCCAGGCCCTGCGGCTCGATGCCGCGGCCCTGGCCCTCTGGGAGCAGGCCATCCGCCAGCGGCATCTTTCGGCGCGATCGGGCGCACGGCTGCTGCGGGTGGCCCGCACGATCAGCGATCTGGAGCAGCAGGAGCGGGTGGGGCCGGCGGCGGTGGCCGAGGCCCTCACCTACCGCAGCTTCGATGGCCTGGGGATGGGCACGGAGGCTGAGCTCAGTGGAAGCGGCGCCGCGGCCGGTCGCGGTAGGGCTGCCCACCCACCAAGGGGAGGGTGGGCCCCTTCCCCCCGGGGATTGCCGAAGGCGTGATTGATCGCGTCGGCCAGCCACAGGGCGAACCGGGCCAGGGAGCCGGAAGGGGAGGAGAGCGAAGCTATGGACTTCAGGCGAAGCTCCTCAAGCCAGGATCCGGCGTGGATCCGTCAGGGAACCGGTAGAGGCACCGGTTCTGCGGCACGCATGCGGGAGTGGTAGAGCAGCAACCGCTCCACCGGCTGCAACCGCCGGCGCGCAGAGGCGCTCCGGGCTGCTCTGTCCATCCTGACGATCCGGCACTGAACGCAACCGTCGGGGAACCTGGGATTGGGGATCGAGCCGAGAGGAACCCTTCGCCCCGTTCTCAAGAGGAGCGATCGGGAGTTACTGGCGAACCCTTCAGGCCAGCATGTTCGAGCGGAAGTCCGTTTTGGTGCTGCCGTGCTGGCCTCCGCTGATCCGATCCAGTGGGGCCCTGGGAGGCTCTCTTAGGCTTCGGTAGCGTTTCGCCCGAATGAGGCCCCGAGTTCAGTGGGGCGGATTCCGATAGGCAAAACGCTTGCGAAGCTCACAAGTGAGCACAAAAAGCAGTCACATCACGGGCATAACCTGGTACTCCCTGAACAATCCTTGCTGAACGGGGATGAACTAGCAACAAACACATCACCCCTGCCAGGCTGAAGGACGGAACCCGGAGGGTGCGGCTCCCTCAGCGGCGGCGGCGACGCTGCTGGGCCTTGCGCTTGTACTTCTCGGTGGGCGTCTCATGGTGCCGCAGACGCTTCAGATCGGCAAAGATGCCAGCTTTGGACACCTGGCGCTTGAAGCGACGCAGGGCGGATTCGATCCCTTCGTTTTCGCCGACGGTGACCTGGGTCATGAAATGCTGCGGAGACGCACAGAGTTTTTAATCATAGCAACTGACCCTCATCGCATCGCTGGCGGTAGTGAGGGGGGAGCCGCGGGGGGCGCCGAGGGGTTCGAGCGGCCGGCGGCGGGCACCGCCTCGGAGCCCAGGCCAGGGGAACTGCTGGCGGAGAGCGCCGGCCAGCTGTCGCGGTAGAGGTACACATGGCCCAGGGAACGGCCCCGGAACGTGCGACGCGCCAACCTCCAGCCGGGTTCAAGCTCCAGCTTCAGGAAGCCGCTGCCACTGCCGAGGGTGCGGCCCACCACCATCTCCGGACCGGCGCCGGGACGGGTGGGCAGGGCCATCAGCAGGGTGTCGCTGTCCTGATTCACCACACTGAGGCGGTACACCGTGGCCAGATCGGTATCGCCCACCCGCAGCGAGTAGCCGTTGGCATCGATGTAGCGGCCGCAGATGCCGCTGAAATCAAAGCTGCTGAGCAGGGGGGTCACCACCGCCGGGCGGCCGGTGGCCACCGCGAAGCAGGGGCGCTTGCTATTCACCTGTTCATAGATATTCAGTTGGGAGCGGCTGCTGCTGCCGATCGGCGCCGCCACCACCAGAAACTTCTGGGGATCGAGATCAGCCATGCCGAACAACGAGGGCGCCGGCCTGGCGAAGGCACTGGGCTCCGAGGACTGGGCCCGCGCGGGCAGGGTGTCGGGGCCGATCGCCCCACTGGCCAGGGAGCTGACCAGGGCAACCGCCGCGGCCCGTTGCGCACGGGGAGCGATCCGGCGGGGGAAGGGAAGACGCACGGGGGACCTCACGGCGGATGGCGGCAGGGTCGAATCGTATGCAGGGGCCCTGCAGCCCCGGCGTTGGGGTGGCCCCTCCTGCGGCCGGCCGGAACGGCTCCACAAGCTCAATCTGTGGAGTTGCGGGAACTGGAGCAGGGTCCGTGGTGTGGATCGAGCGCTGTCCGGCAGCGGGATCGTGATCGAAACGGGCTCCTGTTCGGCTCCTGCTTCAAACGCTGCGCTATTGCGGCATCAACTGCCCTGCCTTCGCGGCCCTCAGGCCGGGCGGTTGATGCGGATCGCCAGCAACAGAGCCACCACGGTGCCGGGCAGGCAAGCTCCCAGGATCATGCGGGTGGTGGTGACACCAAGATCGGGATCGCCATAGGCCAGCTCAAACACCGAGCCCGTGGCCGCAATGCCGAGCACGCAGGCCAGGGCGAGGAAAAGGCCCGCCAGGGGTTTCATCGGCATGTCAGCGGATCGACTCGACGTGGTGGCGATCGAAGCCATGCTGCCGCAGCTCCTCATTGAGGCTGAGCTCGTCGGTGACGCGATCGACAAACAGCACGCCGTTGAGATGATCCAGCTCGTGCTGAATGCAGCGGGCCAGCAGACCATCAGCCTTGATCCGTCGCGGCCGGCCCTGGTCGTCGCGAAAGCTCACCTCCACCGTGGAGGGACGCACCACCTCCAGATACACCTTGGGAATGCTCAGGCAGCCCTCCTCGTAGGTGTTCAAGGAGGCGCTGGCGGCGGTGATCTCCGGATTGATCAGCACCAGCGGTGGCGTGGCCGCCTCTTCGAGGTCAAGGTCGATCACCAGCAACCGCTTGTGCACCCCGACCTGAGGTGCGGCCAAACCGATGCCCCGGGCGGTGTACATGCTGCGCAGCATGTCGCGGACGAGATCGCGCAACGGCTCATCCACCTTGCTGATCCGCCTGGCGGGGGTGCGCAGCTCCCGGGCGCCGAGGGTGTGAATCGGCAGGGGCGATTCGGCCAGGGGCTCCTTGGGCACGTGCACCGTGCGGTTGCCCTGCTCGGCCGACCGGGCCATCTGGGCGAAGCTGCGCGCCAACGGGCGGTTCCTGAAACGTTGCTACCAATCTTAGAAGCCATGGGCAGGAGCATTCGGTGGTGAGGCATGGCCCGTTGGCGGCGTCGCAGGTGGTGGGAGCCATCCCGCTCTGGTCCGAGCCGCGGCTGCAGGGGGGAAGGCTGTTCTGGCTGGAGCGAAGGCCGGAGGATGGCGGTCGCACCCGCCTGCTGATGCGACCAGCTGGGCCCCTGGACCTCCCCGCCAGCCCCACCGCCAGCGCGCCGCCCGGGCAGGAAATCACCCCCGCCGGCGCCGATGTGCGCAGCCGCATCCACGCCTATGGCGGCGGCGCCTATGCGGTGGGAGGCTGGCCAGCCGAAACGGCAGCGCCACTCGAAGCCATCGAAGCCGGTGGCTCGGAAGCCGGTGCCTGGGAGCCCCTCGATGCCGCACCGGTCGGCACGCCGGGGAATGGCGCGCCGGGTCTTGGCTTGCCATGGACTGGCCCACAGCCAGGGAACGGTAAGGATCTCTCCAGTGGCAACAGGGCAGTTGGTCCCGTGGCTGGTCCGTCGGAGGTCACGGCAGGCTCCGCGGTGGCGGGCCCCTCAGGAGCCCCTGTCGGCGCCACGGTGGTGGTGGTCTGGGTCGATGACGGCGACCGCTGCCTCTGGCGCCTGGATCTGCCGCCGCTGGAGTCCGGCGCCGCCGCAGCCCCCACGGCCAGCCAGCAGCCATTGGCCGATGCTCAGCCCCGTCGGCTCACCGAGCCCGATCCGAAGCGCTGCTTCGCCGATGGCCTGATCGACCCGGCCCGGGGCCGCTGGATCGGCGTGCTCGAAAGCGGCGAGCAGGAGGCCCTGGTGAGCGTGCCCCTGGCGGGCGGCGAACCCCAGCTGCTGCGACAGCCCGCCGATTTCTGCGGCTACGCCGTGCTCAGCCCCTCCGGCAGCCACCTGGCCTGGGTCGAGTGGCAGCGGCCCTCGATGCCCTGGGAGCGAAGCCAGCTCTGGCTGGGGCGGCTGACGCCGGAGGGCTCCCTCGCAGACTGCCGGCCGATCGCCGGAACCATGGCTCGTGAGGGTGAGGCCGTTTCGGTGTTCCAGCCCCTCTGGATTCCCCGGGAGGGCCAGCCGGCCGACCTGGTGGTGAGCTGCGATCGCAGCGGCTGGTGGAACCTCGAGCGGCTTGAGGCCGCCGAGGCCCTGGGCGCCGGTGAGGAACCCGCCTGGCAGCCCCTGCTGCCGCTGCAGGCCGAATTCGGCATGCCCCAGTGGGTGTATGGCATGGCCACCACCGCCTGGGATGGCGAGGCGCTGGTGGCGGCCGCCTGCTTCGAGGGCCGCTGGCGCCTGGGCCGGCTGGTAGTGGCGGGGGGTGGGGCTCAGGACGCTGGAACGACGGCAGGAGCGAAAGGTGCTGCTGCGGGCGGCCAGCACCGGGTGGAGGGCTCCGGTGCAACGGCTGGGCTGGACGCTCGATCGCTGGATCGGCAGGACCTTGGAACCTTTGCCCTGGAACGCGCCGGAACCTCCGATGGCCAGGAGGCCCGACTGACGGCTTTGCAGGGGGCTGGAGCCGCCGTTGGGCAGAACGCTGGAACCACCACAGAACATGACGCTGGTTCGTCGCGTGGGCAGGAGCCCGTGCCGACGGAAGGGCAGGAGGCCATGACGCCCAGTGGGCAGACACCCAATGGGCAGACAACAGTTCCACCCAGTGGGCAGACAACCGTTCCACCAGGAGATCTGGAATCCGTTCAGGGGGGAACGCAACAATGCGCTTGGAGCGCCACAGGCTTGAGCTGGCAGCCCTACGACCTGCGCTTCGATGATCTGGCCGCCGTGGTGGCCGAACGGGGCCTCCTGGTGGCCATCGCCGCCTCCCCCTCCGATCCAGCCGGCCTGCTGGAGCTCGACACCGCCAGCGGCCGCTGGCGCCATACCCCCGCCGCTGCCAGCCCCCTATCGGAGGTGGCCATCAGCCATCCAGAGCCCCTTTGGTTCGAGGGCCACGGCGGCCAGCCCACCCAGGCCTGGTACTACCCCCCCCGCGGCGGCAGCCATCCCGGTGCCCCCCTGCTGGTGAAGGGCCACAGCGGACCCACGGGGATGGCCCGCACGGGGCTGAACCTGGCCATCCAGTTCTGGACCAGCCGCGGCTGGGGGGTGGTGGATGTGAACTACGGCGGCTCCACGGGCTTCGGCCGGGCCTACCGCGAACGGCTCGATGGGCAGTGGGGTGTGGTGGATGGGGCCGACTGCGCTGCGGCGGCGGCGGCCCTGGTGGCGGCGGGTCGGGCCGATCCGCTGCGGATCGCGATCGAGGGGGGCAGCGCCGCCGGCTTCACGGTGCTGGCAGCCCTCTGCGCCGGCGCGGTGTTTCGGGCCGGCGCCTGCCGCTACGCCGTGGCCGACCTGGAGGGCATGGCGCGCCATACCCACCGCTTCGAAGCGCGCTACCTCGATGGCCTGGTGGGTCCTTGGCCGGAGGCGGCGGCCACCTACCGGGAGCGCTCCCCCCTGCTGCACGCCGAGCGGATCACGGTGCCGGTGATCTTCTTCCAGGGCCTGGAGGATGGGGTGGTGCCCCCGGATCAGACCGAGCGCATGGCCCTGGCCCTGGGGAAACGGGGGATCCCGGTGGAGGTGCATCTCTTCCCCGGCGAGGGCCATGGCTTCCGCGACCGGGCCGTGCAGCAGCGGGTGCTGGAGGCCACCGAGGCCTTCTTCCGCCGCCATCTCGACCTGCCCTGACGGCAGCGAAGGGCACGGGGCCAGCCCCCGCGGGGGTGCAGGATTCATGGCGTGACCCCATCCCCCTTGCCTTTTCCCCTCAGCCCTGCGGCCAACGCAGCCCTGGCGCCGGCGGCCAGCTGGGGCCTGGCCCTGGCGGTGCTGACGCTGGTGCTGGCCCTGGGCACCGGCCTGGGAAGGATCCTGGGCAGCCGCAACTGGGGTGTACCGGAGGCCCTGCTGGCCGGGGTGATCGGCCTGCTCCTGGCTCCCTCCGGGCCCCTGCCCCTGATTCCCCCGGGGGTGCTGGCGGTGTGGCAGGAGCTGCCGCTGATCCTGCTCACCCTGGTGTTCGGCACCCTGCTGGTGGGCAAACCCCTGCCAAAGCCGGGGGGGCTCTGGCGGCCCCTCTCGGCCCAGGTGCTGCTCGCCCTCACCCTGGCCTTCGGTCAGTACCTGGTGGCGGCCCTGGTGGTGATGGCCCTGCAGGGCCGCCTGGCGGGGGTGCATCCGCTGATGGCCTGCCTGATCGAGGTGTCCTACGAAGGGGGCCACGGGTCCGCCGCCGCCATGGGACCCACCTACGCGCGGCTCGGCTTTCCGGGTGGCGAAGCGCTGGGCCTGGCCATGGCCACGGTGGGGCTGCTCAGCTCCACCCTGGTGGGCGGGATCGTGGTGGTGTTGGCCCGTCGTGTCGGCTGGCTGCAGGTGGTGGCGCCCGTAGTGCCGGTGGTGGCGACCAAGGGCGGATCCGTCCCTGGCAAGGACGCGGCCTTGGTGGCCCCGGTGCCGGAGGCAACCTTCATGGCGCCAGCGGCCCCGACGGCGGCCCCGGCGGTGGCCCCGGCGGCGGCGGCCCTGAACGCGGCCGGGATCACCGCTACCTCTGGTGAGAGCGGGGCGGTTCCGGCAGCGGATCCGACCGACGCAGCACCATCGCTGCTGGGGGGAAGGGCCACGCCCTTCAGCGGCGACGCCAGGGAGGGGGGATTGCTGGCCGATGCGGCCGGCTCCTTGCCTGACCCCTCCGATCGTCCTGAATCCCCGAACCCCAAAGGCGCCGGAACCGGCGTCCTGATCCCCAGCCTGGCTGCCTGGGCCGTGAACCTGGCGCTGGCTGGGATCGCCGTGGGGATCGGCTGGCTGGCCCTGGAGGGGTTGCGCTGGGGGGCCCATGCTCTGGGCGGGGGCTTTGCCGCCGTGATCGAGGCCTTCCCTGTGTTTCCCCTGGCGATCATCGGCTCGCTGCTGGTGCGACTGGTGCTGGAGCGCAGCGGCAACGCCTCGGTGGCCTCGAGTGCGATCCAGGGGCTGGTGGCAACCCTCGCCGCCGATCTGCTGATCACCGCCGCCACCGCCTGCCTCGACCTCTCGCTGCTCGCCCAGGACTGGATCCCCCTCACCGCCCTGGCACTGGCAGGCCTGGTGTGGAACCTGGCGGTGGTGCTGCTGCTGGGCCCGCGGATCCTGCCCGCCCCCTGGTTTGAGCGGGGCATCCTGGAATTCGGCCAGGCCACCGGCGTGGCGGCCAGCGGCCTGCTGCTGCTGCGCATGGCCGACCCCGGCGACCAGGCCGATGCCCTGCCGGCCTTCTCGATCAAGCAGCTGCTGCTCCAGCCCCTGATCGCCGGGGGGGTGATCACCGTGGTCGCCCCCCTGGCGGTGACCCGGCTGGGGCTGCCGCTCTGGAGTGGCCTCTGCCTGGTGCTGGTGCTGCTCTGGAGCGGCCTGGCCCTCACCCTGGCGCGGCGATTCTCCTCAGGCAGCCAGGCAAGCTGACCAGGCAGAGAAGACGGGATCTGGGCCCTGGTGGATCCAGCACCTAACGCACCATCGCCGCCACGTTGCCGCCGTCCACGGTGAGCAGGGCACCGGTGGTGCGCTCCAGGCGCGCCAGGGCCACGAAGGCTTCGGCCACATCCTCGGCGCGAACCTCCGAGCCCAGCAGGTTGCCGCCCATGTAGTCGGCCTCGGAGAGGCCCCGGGCGGCGCAGCGCTCGCGGATCATGGTGTCGGTGAGGAGGCCGGAGCGGATCCGATCGGCATTGATCGCATTCACCCGGATGCCGGCGCCGCCCTCCTCCAGGGCGTATTGACGCACCAGGGCCAGCAGGGCGGCCTTGCTGGTGCCGTAGGCGCCGAAGCCGGGGCCGGGGTTGAGGGCCTGCTTGCTCACGTTGAAGAGCAGCTGGCCGCCGAGACGGCCGCTGACCCCCTCGCCGGCACCCGCGCCGCCGGCCGGGGAAGCCGCGCTGGCGCTGGCATTCCCCCCGGCAGCGTCCGCAGGGCTGGGGAGGGTGTCCTGGAGGCGGAAGAGGGCCAGGGCGGCCTGGGCCACGTGCTGGTGGGCGAAGAAGTTGAGCTCGAAGCTGGCGCGCAGGTCGGCCTCGGGGAGTTCGGCGATGCGGCCACCCCAGGCGGCGCCGGCATTGCTCACCACGATGTCGAGGCCGCCGAAGTGGGCCGCCACCGCCGCGAAGGCTTTCTGCACCTGGAGCGGATCGGTCACGTTGCAGGCCAGGCCGAGGGCGCGGGAGCCGCAGCGCCGGGCCACGGCCGCCGCCGCCTCGGCATCGAGGTCGAGCACGGCCAGATCGGCGCCCTGGGCCGCGAAGGCGAGGGCGGTGGCGGCGCCGATCGCCCCGGCTCCCCCGGTGACCACCACCACGGTGCGGGCCAGGGGCTTCTCAGCGGCCTTGCCGAGCTTGGCCTGCTCGAGGCTCCAGTACTCCATGTCGAAGGTGTCGTTCTCCCCCACCGGCTCGAAACGGCCGATACTCTCGGCGGCCAGCAGGGTGGTGGCCCAGGTTTCGGCGATGTCGGCTGTGACCGCCGCATCGGTGGCCGATTTGCCGATCCCCACCAGCCCCAATCCCGGGATCGCCACCACCCGGGGCAGGGGATCGAGGGGCTTCTTGATGCCCCCAACCCGGCCGTTCTGGCGTTCGAAGCAGGCCTGATAGTTGGCGGCGTAGGCCTGCAGGGCCGGCGCCAAGGCGGCGCTCCAGGCCTCAAGGGCGGCCGCGTCGCCCGCGGCGGGGGCGGCGGGCAGCACCAGGGGATGGGCCTTGGTGCGGATCACGTGATCTGGCGTGGCGACGCCGCGGCGGGCCCAGTCGGCCAGGCGGGCGTCGTCGACCACGGCGCGGGCTAACGGGGTGGTCCGCAGATCCAGGAGCCAGTGGGAGCGGGAGCCGGCGGCCTTGGCGGCCCGGCCCAGGGCACCGCGCAGGCGCGGCAGCAGCGCCGCCGCAGGAGCCGGGCGCTCCGGCACCGCCGCCGGCTGGCTGAGGCGGTTTCCGGTGGCCAGGTGCTGCTCGGCCAGCCGCACCAGCTCGATCATCCGCTCGTAGCTCTGCTGCGCCGTGGCGCCGAAGGAGAAGAGGCCGTGCTTGAGCAGCACCATGCCCGCGAGCTCCACGCCGCTGGCGGCGGCCCGCGCGGCGGCTTCCTCGTAGAGGTCGGCGCAGGATTGGGCCAGGGCGAAGCCGGGCATCACGTAGGGCACCAGCACCACCCGCTCGCCAAACACCTGCCGGCAGACCGCCGCGGCATCGGGCTGGTCCGCCAGGGCCAGCAGCGCTGAGGAATGGGTGTGATCCACAAAGGTGTGGGGCAGGAAGGCGTGCAAGAGCGCCTCCACCGAGGGGTTGGGGGCGGCCGGATCGATCAGATTGTTGCGCTGGGCCGCCACCATCGCCTCATCGCTGAGGGACTTCAGAGCCCGCAGGGCGCGCAGGGGCTCCAGCCGCACCGCCGGGTGGCCGGGGGGCTCGATCGTGCCGAGGTCCCAGCCGGAACCCTTCACGCACAGCACGGGGATCGTGTCCCCAAGCAGCCCGGTCACGCTGGTCTTCACCGAGGTGTTGCCGCCGCCGTGCAGCACCAGATCCGGGTCGGCGCCCAGCAAGCGGGCGGAGTAGGTGCGCAGGGCCAGGGGTTCGGCCACGCCCTGGGCGCCGTAGTGGGCTACGGCCGCCGCAGCCTCGGCATCGGACCAGCGGTTGAGCACGGACAAGGTCGGCCGGGGCAACTGCCGCTGAGGCTACGGGTGCCGGGGGGCGCTGCCGCAAGTGGAGCCCACCGGAACCTCGAAATTTACTCCGGGCAGGAGCGCCAACCCTCGGCGAAGGGGGCCTCCTGCGCCAGCCGGGCCGTGATGCGTTCGGACAGGTCGGATTCGAGCAGGGCCACCGCCAGGCCAGTGGCGATGCGGGCGGCAACGCCCCGCACCTCGGAGGGGGTGGAGGCTGCGACACCGTTGGGCGCCTGCTGCAGAGCTTCGGCGGTGAGGCGGGCCAGGGTGTCGAGGAGGGATCCGGCCGGCAGATCCTGCTCCACCAGGTGGGCGATAACTGCGGCCTCAACGCCAGCTGAGGAGCCCCCTGGGTGCAGCGCCACCAGCCGGGTCCGGGAAGCGGAGGCCGGAACCGGCCCCTGGAGGAATGGAACGGCCGCAGAAGCCTGGCCCGTCGGCCTGCGGTGTGTGCCGGGAAGCACGGGCTCGCGGATCATGCCGTCGGTGTGCGGTGTCCTGGAGGAATGCTGTCGCAACGACCGCCGTTGCGCCAGGGAGGGAGCCGGTGACCGATCTGGCCGAGGCGGGCCTGCTGATGGGTCGATGTGCAGGGGATCACTGGGGATGAGCAGGAATCAGCGGCGATGAGACGTTGCTGCGGGTGACGAACAGGTGATGGGGTGGCGGGCAACCGGGAGTGCCGGACAAGGCCGTCGTCGATCGCGGCGGGAAGGGTCCCGTCAACAACGAGCAACCTGCGAGGCCGTCGCTACCTTGCCGGCAGACAGGACGGCGACCGGAGCCCTCAGGCGGCCTCCGATCGGCTCCTGCATGCCTCGCCGCCCCTGAGTCTCCCGCCCCCTATCCCGCCATGGCCCTGCGCACCCTTCTGTTCCTGATCACCAACCTGGCGGTGGTGCTCACGATCTCCCTGATCCTCAACCTGCTCACCGCCATCGGGCTGCTGCCCCCCGACCTGCCGCTGCTGCCCCTGTTGGTGGGCAGCTTCGTGTGGGGCGTGCTGGGGGCCTGGATCGCGCTGCAGTTTTCGGCCGAATCAGCCAAGCGGATGATGGGCATCCAGCTGGTGGGCCAGGGCGGCGGATCGGCTGAAAGCTGGCTACACGGCACGGTGGCGGGCCTGGCCCAGAAGGCCGGTCTGCCGATGCCCGAAGTGGGCATCTACGGCTCACCGGAATGGAACGCCTTCGCCACCGGACCCTCCCCCAACCGGGCCCTGGTGGCGGTGTCCACGGGCATCCTCAAGGGGATGCCGCCCGCGGAGCTGGAGGCGGTGCTCGCCCATGAGATGAGCCACGTCGCCAACGGCGACATGGTGACCATGACCCTGCTGCAAGGGGTGATCAACGCCTTCGTGATGTTCCTCTCGCGAGCGGTGCTGTTCCTGCTGCCCCGCGGCGACCGGGAGGACGGCCGCGGCATGGCGCCACCGCCCACGATGCTGCTGATCTGGCCCCTGGAGATCCTGCTGGGGATTCTCGGCTCGCTGATCACCGCCTGGTTCTCCAGGCACCGCGAATTCCGCGCCGATGCGGGCGCCGCCCGGCTCACCAGCCCCGGAGCCATGGTGGGGGCCCTGCAGAGCCTGGGGGGGGTGGAAAATCTGCAGGATCCCCGCGATGAACCCACCCTGGCGACGCTCAAGATCAACGAGCCGCCGGGCTTCCTGCGCCTGTTCGCCAGCCACCCGCCGCTCGAGACCCGCATCCGGGCCCTGCGGGAATCGGCGGGACAAGCGAAGGCCTGGTGAGATGAAAGCGATTGCGGTCTACGGCGGCCTTCCCTGTGCCGATCCGGCCGCCTTCGCCCTGGTGGAGCTGCCCGATCCGGTGCCAGGCCCCCACGACCTGCTGGTGCGGGTCGAGGCGGTGGCCGTCAATCCGGTGGATACCAAGGTGCGCTCCGGCCTGCCCGGGCCAGGGTCCGGAGCACCGCCAAGGCTGCTGGGCTGGGACGCCGCCGGGGTGGTGGAGGCCACCGGGGATGCGGTGGTGCGCTTCGCCCCGGGCGATCGGGTGTGGTTCTCCGGCGACATCAGCCGGCCGGGCTGCAACGCAGAGCGGGTGCTGGTGGAGGAGGCGATCTGCGGCCACCGCCCCGTGAATCTCAGCGCCGCTGACGCGGCGGCATTGCCCCTCACCGGGCTCACGGCCTGGGAGGCGCTATTCGAGCGGCTGGGGCTCGATCCCGAGGGCGCCGATGCGGGATGCAGCCTGCTGATCATCGGCGGCGCCGGCGGGGTGGGCTCGATCGCGATCCAGCTGGCGCGGCGGGCCGGCCTGGTGGTGATCGCCACCGCCTCGCGGCCGGAGAGCCGGGCCTGGTGCGAGCGGATGGGCGCCCGCCACGTGGTGGACCACAGCCAGCCCCTGGCCCCCCAACTGGCGGCGCTGGGCCTGGCGGAGGTGGACACGATCGCCAACTTCAGCGACACCGACGCCTACTGGCCGGCGATGGCCGAGCTGATCCGGCCCCAGGGAGCGATCGTGGCGATCGTGGGCAACCGGGCCCCGCTGGATCTCAATCTGCTCAAGGCCAAGAGCGCGAGTTTCCACTGGGAATTCATGTTCACCCGTCCCCAGTTCCGCACCCCTGACCGCGGCCGGCAGGGGGAGATCCTCGAACGGCTGGCGGAGCTGGTGGAGGCCGGGGAGATCCAAAGCACAAGGGTGACCCGCCTGGAGCCGATCAGCCCTGGGAACCTCGCCCAGTCCCACGCTCTGCTGGAGAGTGGCCGGACCCTGGGGAAGATCGTGCTGGAGGGGTGGGAGGCCGGCGGCGACCCCGCAGCCGCCATGCGGCACAGCTGATGGCCAACCCGACCTAACGACCAGGCCAGGCCGCACCGATCCATCGTTTTCGGGCAGCTCCGCTGCTCAGCGCGTGGCCACCAGCACCCGGTGCCGGGGATCGGCTGCCGTGCGCCGCACGCTCTGGAAGCCGGCCTCCCCCAGGACGACCGGGAGATCGAGCCGGAAGTAATCCTCCAGGTAGGGCTCGGTGCTCTTGAGCAGGGTGGCGATCGGGGCCGGCAGGCGGCGGATCACCTCCGAATCCGGGTCCTGATCCACCACGGCGATCACGCCGCCGGGGCGCAGGAGCCGGGCGGCTTCGGCCAACACGGCGCGGGTGGCGGACTGGGGCAGCTCGTGGCAGACGAACTGGAGCGTGATCAGGTCGTAGGCGCCGGCGGGCAGGCCTGTGGCCTCGGCGGCGGCGTGGTGCCAGGTGATCGCCGGGAGGGCGGCGCGGGTGGCCGACGCGGTGGCAGCGACCCTTGATGCGGCCAGGGCCTCCGCCTCCCGCACCCGGGCCACGGCGAGCATCTCGGCCGAGAGATCAAGACCCTCCACCTGCAGTGCCGAAGCCGCGCCTGCGGGGCCCGGTCCAACGCCAGCAACGGCCGAGGAGTCCTCCCACACCGCGAAGGCCGCCGCCGCTTGCCACTCCAGCAGCCAATCCCGCAGAGCAAAGGTTCCCACCCCCACCGAGCAGCCCAGATCCAGCACCCGCCGCACGGGGCCCGTGAGACTCGGCTCAATCGCGCTGAAGATGGCGCGTCGCAGGCGCCGCTGGGCCAGATCCGGTGCCAGATCGGGCTCCTCGGGCCACACCCGCAGGGCCATCGAATCGGTGGCCTGTTCCGCCTCGCAGGCGGCGGCCCAACAGAGGTTGCCCTGGTCGTAGGCGTGGAAGCGGGCCCGGTAGTAGGTGGGAATGGCCGCCGAGGGGTTGGTGCTGAGGGCCAACAGGGGCTCGGCGGACCGCTGCAGCTGTTCCCGTCGCTGGCGCCAGGCGATCCCGCGGCCCTCAGCGGTGCGGATGATCAGCCGCCGCGCCTGCCAGAACAGCAGCTGGCGCAGGGGCTCTACCACCAACAGCCGGTTGATCAGCCAGCCGAGCGGATGGTTCGATTCCACCCAGTTTGGGGGCGGGGAGCTGGCGGGGGTGGCCGGATTCATGGAGGGTGTCGTTGAAGCAGGCCGTCCGCCGGGCTGCAGCGTTGCGCTCGCCATTCTGGGCAAACGGCCCGGCATCCCCTCAGCCGCCGTACAGCCCCCGCAGGCCCGCCTCGCTGGCCGCCGCCACGCCACGCTCGGTGATCAGGGCGGTGACCAGCCGGGCGGGGGTGACATCGAAGGCCGGATTGAAGCCACGGGAGCCGGCGGGTGTGAGCTGCACCGTGGCCAGCTGGCCCGCCGCCTTGCCCCCGCCTGCCACCTCGCCACTGCCAACCGCCGTGTTCGCCGCCGGGGTGAGCAGCCCCTGAATGTGGGTCACCTCCCGCTCGGAGCGGGTCTCGATCGGGATCTCGGCCACGCCGTCATCGATGGTCCAGTCGATCGTGGAGGCGGGCAGGGCCACGTAGAAGGGCACGTTGTTGTCGAAGGCGGCGAGGGCCTTGAGATAGGTGCCGATCTTGTTGCACACATCGCCGCGGCGGGTGGTGCGATCCGTGCCCACGATCACCGCATCCACCTGGCCGTGCTGCATCAGGTGGCCACCGGCGTTGTCCACGATCACGGTGTGGGGCACGCCCTCCTGGCCCAGTTCGTAGGCGGTGAGGCTGGCGCCCTGGTTGCGGGGGCGGGTTTCATCCACCCACACATGGACCTTCAGGCCGGATCGGTGGGCCTTGTAGATGGGCGCAAGAGCCGTGCCCCAATCCACCGTGGCCAGCCAGCCGGCGTTGCAGTGGGTGAGCACGTTGAAGGGTTGTCCCTGACGTTCGGGAGGCCGGGCCGCCGCCAGCTCGCGGAAGATCGCCAGGCCGTGATCCCCGATCGCCGCGCACATCGCCACGTCTTCCTCGGCGATGGCAGCCGCCTCGGCCTGGGCCGCCGCGGCCCGCTCCGCTTCCGGCAGCGGCGCCACCCGATCGCGCACCCGCTCCAGGGCCCAGCGCAGGTTCACGGCGGTGGGACGGGTGGCATTGAGCTGCTCGAAGGCCGCCATCAAGGCGCCATCGGAGGGGTCGTGCTGGAGGGCCAACATGAGGCCGTAGGCGCCGGTCACCCCGATCAGGGGGGCGCCCCGCACCACCATCGTGCTGATTGCCGCCGCGGCGTCCTCCAGGGAGCGCAGGGAACAGGTCTCGAACCGATGGGGCAGCAGGGTCTGGTCGATCACCCACACCGAACGGCCGCCCGCCTCCAGACCGATGGTGCGCCAGGGGGTGCCGTTGATGTTCATGGGTCACCCCTTCAGTGCCCCAATCCTGAAGGATCGGCTGCGGCGGGCACAACGTGCTGAGCGACACCGGGAGGGATGCCTAAACTCAATATCAACTACACAAATGTTTCTCATGGCTGCTAACGCCTTCGCCTGGGTAGAGATCTATGTCCAGGATCTGGAGCGGGCCAAGGCCTTCTACGAGGCGGTGTTTGGCTTCCAGCTCGAGAAGCTGGACAGCCAAATCCCCATGTGGGCCTTCCCCTCCGACTCCAGCCAATGGGGCGCCGGCGGCGCGCTGGTGCACATGCCAGGTGTGCCCTCAGGAGGCAGCGGCACCCTGGCCTACTTCAGCAGCGCGGACTGCATCAGCGAGGAGGGGCGGGCGCTGGCGGCTGGCGGCAGTGTGAAGCAGACCAAGATGTCGATCGGTCCCTTTGGCTTCATCTCGATCCTGGTGGACACGGAAGGCAATGCGATCGGGCTCCACTCCATGGCCTGAGGCGCCGTTCAGGTGTGCTCCCACAGGAAGCCGATGGAGCCGATCAGTTCCTCGACGAAGCGGTCGATCTGCTCGGGGGTGGTGGTGAACCCCAGGCTGGCCAGGTCGGAGCCGCTGATGCCGTAGTGCCCCCCCATGCCCCGCCCAATGCCTGTCCTTCCCTTCGCCGGCGGCAACGCCATGCCCGCCCTGGGCCTCGGCACCTGGCGCCTGCCGCCCGAGCTCACCGCCGCCACGGTGCGCACCGCCCGGAGCTGGGCTACCGCCACCTCGATGGGGCCTCCATCTACGGCAACGAGCCCCAGATCGGCGAGGCGCTGCGGCAGGCCTTCGCCGATGGGCTGGTGCAGCGCGAGCAGCTGTGGGTCACCGGCAAGCTCTGGAACGACTGCCATGAGCCCCACGAGGTGCAGCCGGCCCTGGAGCGCAGCCTGGCGGACCTGGGCCTCGGGCAGCTGGATTTGTACCTGATGCACTGGCCCCTGGCCCAGCGGCGCGGCGTGGCGATGGCGAGCAGTCCAGAGGAACAGCTGAGCCTCGAGCAGGTGCCGCTGGCCGCCACCTGGGCCGCCATGGAGGCGCTGGTGGATCTGGGGCTCACGCGCCACATCGGCGTGTCGAACTTCAGCGGCACCAAGCTGAAGGCCCTGAGCGCCGGGGCCCGGATCCGGCCGGAGGTGCTGCAGATCGAGCGCCATCCCTTGCTGCAGCAGAACGAGCTGATCGCCTGGTGCCGGAAGCAGGGGGTGGTGGTGACTGGCTATGGACCGCTGGGTTCGAGCGGCGCCAACCGGCCGCCACTGGTGCTGGAACACCCGCAGGTGGTGGCCCTGGCGGCGGAGCGGGGGCTCACGCCGGCCCAGCTGCTGCTGGCCTGGGGAATCGGCTGCGGCACCGCCGTGATCCCCAAATCCGTGCAGCCGGCGCGGCTGGCCGAAAACCTGGCCGCGGCTTGCGAGGCGCTCGATGGGGAACTGATGGCCCGCTTGGCGGCGCTGGATGAGGGGCGGCGGCTGATCGATGGGCGCTTCTGGTGCCTGGAGGGGGGCCCCTACACGCTGGAGAGCCTGTGGGATGGGGAGTAGGGGGCGGAGGGCTAAGCAGTGCTCACGCCGCGATCAAATCGGTGTTGGCGAGGCGGGGCTGATCTAGGCCGCTGATCCAGCCCGCGCCCCGGCACGCCGAGGGGGCATCACTGCACCCGCTGATCGTTGTGGCTCAGCCAGCCGGCGATGTGCCGGCCATTCGGATCGTGGTGGGTCCAGTGGATCACGC
Source organism: Synechococcus sp. UW140 (assembly GCA_943372025.1). GTDB lineage: Bacteria > Cyanobacteriota > Cyanobacteriia > PCC-6307 > Cyanobiaceae > Cyanobium. The sequence goes on from CALRXC020000030.1 coordinate 43,388, forward strand.
CACCCTTGGGGTTCCAGGCGTATTCCCCGAAGAAGGCCACGCGATCGCCGGATTTCAGGGCCCGCAGGCGCGGGGCGCGATCGATGTTGTGGGCCACCAGCACGTTGTGGCCGGAATCCAGCCGCAGGATGAAGCGCTGATGGCGGCTGCCCGCGTTGTCGTCAGGCAGCACCCGGGCCACCACACCATCGCTGGCCACCTGAACGCCACTGCGCTGGGCCTCAAAGGCCCTGGCAATGGCCTGATCACCCGAAGCGGAGGAGGGCGACAGCCAGGCCGTGATCGGCCTGCCGATCGGCGTGGTGCTGAGCCAGGCCAGGGCTAGCACCACGGCCGCCGCAGCGGCCAGCAGCCAACGCGAGAGCGGCTGCGGCGGCTGGCAAGGCGTGGGCGGGGCAGGTTGCATGGCTTGTTGGGTTCGGCGAACGGACGAGGACCTGCTGATCGCCGGGCGGATCGCAAGGGCGGCCGAAAGCTCCCTGGTAACCGATGGCATCGGCTCTGTGCCGTTCCCGCCGAGGATGGGCCGATGCACTGGATCCGCTTCAGCCTGAGCACCCTTGGGGCACTGCTGCTCATGCTGGCCCCCGGGGCCGAGCAGGGCCTTCTGGCGCGGCCGCTGGCTCAGGAGCCGCTGGCCTGTCTGGGCGAGACCCGCTCGCTGATCGTTTCGAGCGGCATGCCCTACACGCCGGTGCGGGTGCAGGGGCGCTCGGGCTTCTTCGTGGTGGACCTGGGGGCTGATGGCAGCGCCATCTCGCCGGGCACCTTTCTAGGCGGTGCGGGGGGCGGGGCGGGACCGGTGCCGCAGCCAGGCAGCGCCGACCGCTTCGCGGGGGTGGACTTCTTCGGCCCGTGGGCGCCGCTGCGGCTGAGCGTGCAGGACCACAGCGGTATCCGCGGCCCTCTTCCCCAGGCGGGGCTGATCGGCACCGATCTGCTCAACGGCCACGTGATCAGCCTCGATTACGCCAACGGCCTGCTGCGCCGCGCCCCAGCAGAGAGCTTCTGCAGCGATGGCGAGCTGCGCCAGGCAGGCTTCCAGCCGCTTTCCAGCCGCGACTACTACGGCACCAGCGACGCCACCCTGCGGTGCCCGGCGGCACCACGGCGCGGCGGTTGCCCCAACATCCCCACGATCCCTTTGCGGATCGGCTCGGTGGGCGCCGTGGCCCAGGTGGACACCGGCTACTCCGACAACCTGCGGCCCCCCTCGATGAACATCAACCGGGCTCTTTTACAGCGGCTTGAGCAGGCCGGCATGCCCTTGATCCGCGAGCCCGGCGCCGATCTCACCCTGAGCAGCTGCGTGCGCGGTGAAGCGGAGCGGGTGCTGGCCTACCGCCTGAGCGCCGGCAGCGCCGTGGAGCTGGTGGGCAGCGATGGCGGCAGTGATGGCGGCGCCGTGCGCCGGCTACCGGGCGTGACCCTGTTCCTCAAGGACAGCCCGGCGGCGATTCAGGCCTGCGGCGGCATCGGCACCTGGAGCGAACCCGCCGCCCAGCTCGGCGCCAGCTTCGTGAACGACGGCACCCTGGTGGTTGATCCCTTCAGCCAGCGGCTGTGGTTTCGGGGTGGGGGGGAGCCTTGGCAGCGCTGACGGGAGGAGGCTGCCGGGCCGTAGCCAAGGTCAGGCCGTCACTGCACGCGCTGATCGTTTTGGGTGAGCCAGCCGGCGCTATGCCGGCCGTTCGGATCGTGGTGGGTCCAGTGGATCACCCCACCCTTGGCATTCCAGGCGTATTCCCCGAAGAAGGCGACGCGATCGCCGGGCTTGAGGGCCCGCAGCCGCGGCGCACGATCGATGTTGTGGACCACCAGCACGAGGTGGCCGGAATCCAGCCGCAGGATGAAGCGCTGATGGCGGCTGCCCGCGTTGTCGTCGGAGAGCACCCGTTCCACCACGCCATCGCTGGCCACCTGAACGCCGCTGCGCTGGGCCACAAAGGCCCGGGCGATGACCTGATCCCCCGCAACGGAGGAGGGCATCAGCCAGCCCGTGAGCTGCGAACCGATCGGCGTGGTAGTGAGCCAGGCCAGGGCCAACACCACGGCCGCCACGACGGACAGCAGCCAAGTGGAGAGCGGCTGCTGAGGTTGACCAGACGGGGGCGGGGTGGCGTGCATCAGCCCTCCGTGCGGTGCATGCTCTCTACTCTGAAGAGCGTGGCCCGATCGTAGTCACGAGCTTCCGTGCCATCCGCTGCAGAGGCACAAGCCAGGCCCGACTTGGGGTGCCGTGGCGAAAGTGGCTCTCGAGACTGCAAGAATTCGATTAACAAAAGCTCGGCATTTTCTAAGCAACATGATAAGCGGAAAGATAAGACAGCTGAATCTCACCGACGCCTTGCTCCACGAGGCATTGCTTTAGCCCAGCGAACAAGGCACTCCTTGAGAGGGGATCGAGCTTGAGATAGGGCGAGTAGGTGCCCAGAAGAGCGATGGTTTGATCAGGTGTAGTGGTCAAGGAGTATTCAAGCGTTGCTGTAACCAGATTGTGGAACCTGCCTGAATCGAGCATCATCTGGCCAAGACCGCTGAGAATGCGCTCCTGTGTTGCTCTGTCTTCGGTGCGGCCGAGCGCTGGGGCATGGCGTTGGTAGACCTCAGCAAGAGCCGCCTGCAGGGCCGCGGAGGGCTGCGGTTTTTTGTTCCACAAGAGGATCAGGCAACCATCCTTTTTCAAGGCATGGCTTGCCTTGGCATAGCCGATCTCAGCGGGGATCCAGTGCATGGAGCTGGCCGCGAGAACGGCATCAAAGGCTTCAGGCTTAAGATACCAGTCTTCATAGGACTTCCTGAAAAATGGAAGATCGCTTCCGCTGCAGTTGATCTGAGCTGTTGAAAGCGGTAAAATGTGCTGAAATCGGCTGATTTGAGCCGAAATGCCGCCAGAAGTTTTCCACATGTACCGGCGTGAGCATCGCCATCAGCTCTCATTGGCAGACTTCTTTCTGCCATTTGGCGGCCAACTCTCATGCGACAATCGCTGGATTAGATTGGCCTAGCTCATTCCCTGGGATGAGCTGGAGGATTGCAGAGAGCTGGGGTGGCGGAGCTGAGGGCAGGTGGAGGCCTATCCGTTCAAGGGGCTTGTTCGAAGTGTCAACTTCCCACAGGAAACGTCTGCAGACTTCAGCTGCACAAGCAACACTCATGCAACCTCAGCCACATCTTCGACAATTGCGCTCTCCTTCACAGATGCGCTCAATTGAAGACCTAAGGCTGAGATGACCTTCAAGATCGTGTCAAAACTTGGGCTCCGATCACCTGAGAGTGCCTTATACAGACTTTCCCGCGACAGTCCTGTCTCGCGTGCGACCTGGGTCATCCCCTTGGCACGAGCAATATCTCCCAATGCCTTTGCAATGAAGGCAGCATCCCCGTCTGATTCTTGAATACAGGCCTCCAGATAGGCAGCCATCTCTTCAGGAGTCTCCAGGAACTCGGCAACGTCATAAGGTGCCGTCTTCGTCTCCATCATTCATACTCCTTGAAGTTACGAGCGAGATCCTGCGCAGATTGAATATCTTTCGCCTGGGTGCTCTTGTCACCACCGGCGAGAAGAATGACCACATCGAACCCCGTTGTTGAAAGTAGACCCTGTAACCAGGGCCATAGTGGATCCGCAGTTCAGAGACTCCTGCCCCAACGGGCCGAACATCGCCTGGATTGCCGCAGATGACGCGTTCAATCCTGGCCTGAATGAAAGCCTTAGCCCTGAGGTCCCGCAGGCCTCTGAGCCAACGCGCAAACTCCTCTGTACGACGAACTGAAACCACACTGACAGTGTAGCCCCGTGGCTACGAGCAGACAAGGGCTCCTCACGGCATTCTCAAAGTGGCAGCAGGATCCTTCAACGCTGCCCTTGAGTGGCAGGCAGGGAGCTTGGGGCGGCGAAGCAAAGAGTGGTCGGCGGCTTGTCCATCTCGAAGGGCTTGTTGGACGGCATTTCCGCCTAAGACAGCAACTCCTCAAGTTCCTCCCTACTGAGATCAACATCCCGCAGGATCTTCGCCAGCAACCCAGGTCCAACTGATTCACCGGAATGAACTGGCACTACGGCTGTCCTCCCATCTGGATGCCGAACAAAATGATGACTTCCCTTTACTCTCTGAACAAGAAAGCCAGCCCTCTTCAGTGCCGATATCAGGGCTTTGCCTGTAACAGATGAGTACTTCGACACCTTTAGACCGTAACCCTCTGAACGCCTATAAAATCAAGTTGCTCAAAATCGCCTTCCTGAACTTCGAGGCAGAGCTCAATAGCTTCCTTGATACGCTCCATCAACTGATCCAATGAGCGTGCCTGTGTGTGACACCCAGCGAGAGCGGGAACGCTGGCGACGAAAAATCCATCTGAGTCCTTCTCCACAACGACGTCAAACTGCCTTGCCATGAATCAGCTCCTGCATCTGATTAGACTAGCTTCAATTTGGGCTTTTGGGATTCCCCCACGTGGACCGGCCAACGCTTATTGGATGGTTTCCAAGAACCACAGCAGCGCTCCTGCTTCTGTCCGATATCCACCTCCTTAATGTCAAGCGAATCTTAGCTGCCGCAGTCAGTTTCCTGTAGGTAGGTTCATCGGAAACAGTGGTTATCGGACCCGGTATCCACTTGTAGCGCCTGCCATGAGCCTCCATGGCGAGCTGCTGCCGCGTATCTTCTGAAGCGATCACGTCCGCGAGGCGTCGTCGCTCCCCCCCTCGCGCCGCAGGGTGAAGAAGAAGGGCTGGGGGATGCCCCGCGCGTCCATCACCCCGAGCAGGGTGTGCGCATCGAGGCGGCGGAAAACATCCACAATCGGCAGGTGGTCATACAGCATTGCCGCGCTGGCCACGCCACGGTGCTCCACCAGCCGCAGGCGGGCCTGCGGCTGGTGGGTGATCCACAGAGGCAGCGCCAACCGCTGGAACAGGCTCCCGGCGGCGGCGGTGCCCAACCAGGGCCAGCGCTCCAGCCAGCGCGGATTCGGCAGCAGCGTGGCCCGCAGCGGCACCACGGCGCCGCCGGCGGTGCGAAACAGCAGCGGATCCACGTCGTCGGGGCCGCGGAAGGCCTTGCCATACCAGTGATAGCTCTCCAGCACCCCATCGAGGGGATGGCCCGTGGCGAAGCTGCCGCCACGCCAGCGACCCAGCAGCTCGGTGGGCTCCACCGCCGGCAGCCGGTCGAACAGGGCCAGCGCCTCCGCTGCGGTGGTCTGCATGGTCACGAGGGGCGAGGGTTCTCAGGCCTAGGAGTCTGTTGCGCATAATGCCTGCGCTCACGCTATCTACCTCAGCCCGGCACTTTTTGTGGACCGGCTTGAGAAGATTTTAGGGTGCGAATCATCCAAAGACAAGGCGATTGGCTACGGCTGGCTTCCCATCCAGCCGTTGGGG
>CALRXC020000031.1:0-46305 GCA_943372025.1 Synechococcus sp. UW140
TCTGTGTTCGGTTTGGTGGTAGTGCTCCGAACAGGGTCACAGACCGGCCCACCCTTTGCCACAGCTGATGTCTGAGGGAGGTGAGCCGTCAGCCCCGGCTACGCCGGGGCTGCTCCTCCTGAGTTACACCACTCCACGGGACGCTGCTCATCGGACGACCAAGGGCCACGGAGCGACCAGGGACACTCCTAATTCCAGTCGTTATTTCCAGGACGGCACACTAGCCTCGGACCCGTTCCCAGCCGCCGACGCCGCACCCACCCCTGATCCAGCATCCGCCAGTCCCCGTCTGCCGATGAGCCCCGACTACCCGTCATCGGCCGAACCCGCCGCGGCGGGCGCCCCTTTAGTCAGTGGCCCCCCATCCGGAAGGCCCGGCGTGTCGTCGAGTCCCGCCCCCCAGCCCGCGGCGGATGGCGCCCCGACCGTCCCGACGCTCCAGGAGGGGGCCCATCCCTTCCGCTTCACGATCACGGCCCGTTGCCCCCACACCCGGGCCCGTTGCGGCTGCTTCCACACCCCCCACGGGCCGGTTCACACCCCCCGCTTCATGCCGGTGGGAACCGCCGCCACCGTGAAGGGGGTGGCCATCCCCCAGCTGGCCGACACCGGCGCTGAGATGGTTTTGGCCAACACCTTTCACCTCCATCTGCTGCCCGGCGAAGCGGTGGTGGCAGAGGCGGGCGGCCTGCACCGCTTCATGGGCTGGCAGGGCCCCCTGCTCACCGATTCCGGCGGTTTTCAGGTGTTCAGCCTCGGTGCCATCAACCGCATCGATGACGACGGTGTGGTGTTCCGCTCCCCCCGCGATGGGGCCCGCATCAGCCTCACGCCGGAACGCTCGATGGCGATCCAGATGGCCCTGGGGGCGGATGTGGCCATGGCCTTCGACCAGTGTCCGCCCTATCCGGCCAGCGAGGCCGACGTGGCGGCCGCCTGCCGCCGGACCCACACCTGGCTGGAGCGCTGCGTGAAGGCCCATGACCGGCCAGGTCAGGCCCTCTTCGGCATCGTGCAGGGGGGCTGCTACCCGGCGTTGCGGGCGGAATCGGCCCGGGTGGTGGCCGGCTTCGATCTGCCGGGGATCGCCGTGGGGGGAGTGAGCGTTGGCGAGCCGGTGGAGGAAATGCACCGGATTGTGCGCCAGGTGGGACCGCTGCTGCCGGAGCCCAAACCCCACTACCTGATGGGGGTGGGCAGCCTGCGGGAGATGGCCATCGCCGTGGCCCAGGGTTTTGATCTCTTCGACTGCGTGCTGCCCACCCGGCTGGGCCGCCACGGCGCGGCGCTGGTGGGCGGTGAGCGCTGGAACCTGCGCAACGCCCGCTTCCGACACGAGCACGCGCCCCTCGATCCCACCTGCCCTTGCCTGGCCTGCCGCCTCCATAGCCGCGCCTATCTGCACCACCTGATCCGCTGCGAGGAGATGCTCGGCCGCACCCTGCTCAGCCTCCATAACCTCACCACCCTGCTGCGCTTTACGCGGGCCATGGGCCAGGCGATCGCTGAGGGTTGTTTCTCAGAGGATTTCGCTCCCTGGGAGCCCGGCTCCCAGGGAGCGCACACGTGGAATGGTCCATCGGCACCAACGGCCTGAGCGTGGCGTAATCGGTACAATGAGGCAGCCGGCACCTCCTTGTAGTCATCAGCTAAGAGCTGTTTTTCTGGCTGTTGCAGCAGCATGGTGAGCGCCGCAAGTCCTAAGAGTTTGTCATCGATAGAGCAGGACCCTGCCGGTTAAGGTAAACGTCACCTCTGGGAAACACCGCGCGCCTCATTCTTCTGCTATCTGTGTCGATGGAGGTGGGCCCATCCGTCATCCCGGGATGCTCTGATCGGGCCACGCCCCCTCATCCTGTTGCTGCCGCCAGCGCATCCTGCCGTGATCGCTGGAATCTGAATAACTTGCCGATGCGCTGCAGCATGGACTCCTGATGTTCGACATCATTTTAGATAGCAAAGTCCACGCTGCCGTCGATCCAACCAGTAGCGCCAGTGCAGCCCGAACCATCCAATGAGGTCCCCTGGCCCGGTTGAATAAAAGCAGTTCGTGCGGCTATTCAACCTGCTGCACCAGATACTGCAGCGGTTCTTTGATTAGGCCGAGGGGGTGCGCCGGCCGGAGCATCTTATCAAGCGCAGAGAGGCCATCCCGGCTGCTTACCTCCCCTCAGATGCGGCCAACCTGCGCAAGGACATGAAAGGGCTGCTCACCCCTAAAACTTCGGGACCCCGCCCGAAAACAACCAGATGAACAGTAAAACTCATTTCTTGATTTTCAATTGTTCATACTGCCCAGCTCGGTAAACAACTCTGAGACGGCGAAACCAACCAAAGGCCGCCCCAACCCCAAGAAGTGGAAGGGGACCCGGAACAGATGAAGTGGCACGTGAATAGCTGAAGTCGGTGATCACTAATTCAGCCGTAAAACTGTTATTGGAATTGGCCACGCCGAAGCCAATCGTCTGACCGGGACCGAGAATACCTGTCAAGATAACTGTCGAGGCCGATCCACCAGTAGAATCCAGGGGTACCTGAATGTTAGCAAAATTATAAAAAGCGGATTGATTGAACATGGGATCAAAAGCATAGTCAAAGCTAAAGTTTGTAAAGCCGGGATCCTGGGGCGGCACAGGTGGTGACACGTAAAGAAGTTGGCTGTTAACAGCGTTATAGCCAACCAAGGTAACACTCGTGGGCTGCACATTGTCTACACAGCCAACATCAGCGGCAACGCAAACGTTGGCACCAGTCCAGCCCTGATCGAAATCAAGCAGACCGGCTGCGCGTGCAGGTGTAACGGCTAAGCAGGAGCAAAGTAAGGCCGGGCTCAGTGGCCAGATCCACGACGGCGTGGTGGCGTGGGGAAACGATCTGTTGGTCATGGCAATAGTCATGGCGTTAACCTGAGTAACAGTCTATAGAAAAGTGTGCAGGTCTATTGTACCTGGATTTGCCGGCATACGAATCAAGAGATCGCCATTGAAATTGGCGTCGATTCCATCTGAAATGCAAAGAAAGGTGCTGCGATTGCGTGGAGTAGTCCCCCACACGAACACTACCGCCTCGTTAGCAAGTAATGCGATGGGGTTGCTGGAATTTGTCGGATTGCTGGTCGCTGTCTGAAGAGCATTGGAGAGATTGGCAGCGAAGATAAGTCCCCTATTGAAGACCACGGCTGGGGAACTTGGTAAATCAATCTTGTCACCTGCTGACACATTGAATTCCGTGATCGTATCAAACGCAGAAAGGGTTGAGTCTGAGAAGAATGGATAAACAAAGCTATCTGAACCAGGGCCACCAGATAAAAAATCGGCACCGGGGCCTCCTGTGATGACATCGTTGCCTGCTAGGCCGTCGATCTGGTTCGCCTCGCCAAGGCCAATCAATACATCGTCTGAGTTGCTGCCTTGGAAGTTTCCCGTAGATGAGATTGTATTCGTTTTGCCAGCATCATCATTGATAATAGTGGCCATGGCAGAGATGCTGGATGCGCCATCGGCAAATATAGCGTTGACAGGATTGGACAGCTGTATGCGGAAGGATTCATCCGGTTCAGACACTGAGTCTCCTGTAATGCTGAAGGCAATGGTTCGTGAAATGACCCCGGGAGAGAACGTCAGTAATTGACTAGTGGAATTTGCATTGAGATCAACGCCAAACAAGGCGGCGTCGCCACTCACTAGAGGGATGAATTGATAGACGACGTTGACGGGAACAATAGACGGGCGAGACAGTATTACCTCAAAATTGTATGTCGTAGGGCCGGAATCACCCTCCAAGACGCTCATGTCATGCAGGCTAATAACAGGCGCTATCGGCGATAAGGAAACGACATAGGTGTTCGCTGAAGCTGACTGATTGCCGGCACTATCCTCGACTCGAGCCCTGTAAACCACAGTTTGCCCCGCCGAGAGAACTCTTCGATCGGTGTACATCCAAGTGGATCCAGTCACCGTGGCATTGCCTAAGAAAGTGTTGTCATCGAAGAGGCGAAGCGTCTCACCGATGGCCAGGGCGCTTGTCAGGGTTCCATTGACTACCAGCGGAGCCTTCCCGCCGGATACTCCACCACTGCTGACAAGGACGCCTCCGGCGCCTTCGGTGACGCTGTTGATCGATGCCGTCGTCGTGGCTAGAGGTGGCTTCTCCACCACAACAGCAACAACATTAGAGACTGCGCTGTTGCCGGCAACACCAGTTACCACCGCTCGATACTGGTAGCTTCCGGATACAAGCGATGTTTGCTCGGCGGTTGTAGGAGTCCAACCGGTTCCGCCATTGGTTGAAACTTGATATTCCGTAGAGGCAAGTCCAATGCTGTCTTGAGTGCCAGATAAAGCCAGTGTAAACGTGTCGTCGGTGGTAATTCCATCTGATGAACTGGCACCGTTATCCAAAAGGCCAACGAATGAAAGTGTTCCGGCGATGGCAATCGCTGTGGCGACGGGCTGGCTGGCGGATGAATAGATGGATTCACTAGTACCAGCACTATCGATGTAACTGGCTGTTACAGTAATAGACATGCCCACGAGAGGCTGCGTGAGCAGCAAGGAACTCCCGGTGGCTCCCGCAATTGGTCTGCCATCAGACATCCACTGGTAAGTGATGGCCGCAGCCCCGGAGCTGGGGATGCCATCGGCATCAGCGAGGGTGTGGCTGGCTGTCAAGGTCAACCCAACAACCGGGATGCCACTGATGGTGACCTGTCCCGTTGGTACGTCATTGTCTGGCGCCACGACGATCGTGACCTGCCGCGATGTTTCCATCTGGCCGTCAAAGGCAGTTAGCTCAACGGCAACAGACCCGTGGAAGTCCCGGGGCGGCAATCCGGAGAAAGTCGCACTGCGACGGTCGTAGCTCAGCCACTCCGGCAAAGCTGTGCCGCCGATTCCCCTTGCTTCAATCAGCAGCAGATCGCCATCTGCATCACTGGCCACCGGTTGAGCAATTGTTGCTGTAAAGGGTGTGTCTTCCGTGCCATTGATCACCGGAATCAGCTTAATCACTGGCGCGTCATTAATCGGCTTCACATCCACCTGAACATGGGCCGTAGCGATCAGGCCGGTGGAATCGCTGATCTCGTAGGAAAACCCCGCCTGCCCCGAAAAATCCCGATCCGGTGTCAGCACGAGTTGGCCGATGTCGTTGTTGATGACGTTGAGACCGACCTCATCGAACAGCCGCGTCAGAGCGATCGCCTGCCGGTCGACATCGACATCATTGGCCAGCAGGCTGGTGATAAACACGGCTGCGGGTTCATCCTCGCGCAACGTCAATGCATCGTTGTTGGCCACCGGTGCGTCGGCCACGGGGAGCACCTCGATCTCCACCGTGGTGGGAATGAGGAAGCCGCTGGCGTTGGTGATGAAAGAGGTGAGCTTGAGGGGGCCGAAATAATTGGGCTCTGGCGTGATCCGCCAGCGGCCATCCTCCAACGGCTGGGCAAGGTTGCCTGCAAAGCCAGCGAAGCTGAGCGTCGAGCCGGTAGGGGCCACATCATTGGCAAGCAAGGCAGTGGGAGCGATGTCGAGGCTGCTGTCTTCCAGCAGCTCAAATCCCCAATCGGATACCCCAATCGGCAACAGTACATTCGGCAGAATGGTGAGTTGCACGAACCCGATGCTGCTGTCGCCGTGGACATCTGTGACCCGGTAATGGAAGCCGGCATCGCCGTAATAGCCAGCCCGGCCCGTGAAAACAGCCTGATCCCCCTGTCGCGTCACCTCGCCGTTGTCGCCATCGAACACCTCGAAGATCTGGAAGCTGTCGCCTTCCACATCGCGATCGTTGGCGAGTAGCTGGGCAAAGTCGATCAGCAGCGGCGTGTCTTGTTGGCCGAAGAAGATTCCGTCGCGATTGGCGATCGGCGCATCATTGACGGGAGCGAGATCAAACGTGAACCGGCCGATAGCGTTAGCTCGCCCATCGCTGATCGTGTACTCGAACCCGACCGGACCGCTGACGTTTTCGTTCGGCACGAACCGATACCGCCCCCCCGGTAGGGTGTCGATCCGCCCTTGCAACGCATCGGGCCGCAGCGATACAAACCGGATCGCATCGCCATCGGGATCGCTGTCATTGGCCAGCAGGTCGGCGTCGGTGAACAGCACCGACACGTCTTCTTGGCTGGCGATGCGATCGGCGCCCGGGGTCGGCGCGCGGTTGGTCGAAACGACCTGGATCTCCACTAGCCCGGCACTGCTGCCATGGCGATCGTCGCTGATCTGATACTCAAAGCTCGCCAGCCCAGCGAAGTTGGCCTCCGGCGTGAACACGATCTCACTGCCGTCATAGCGGACGCTGCCATGGCGCCCGTTGCCGACACCGACGAAGCGGATTGGGTCTTGGTCGACATCGCTGTCGTTAGCCAGCAACACGGCGGGTTGAAGGGTCAGCGGCGTCTCTTCCAAACCAGTGAATTGGTCAGTATTGGCCGTCGGTGGCTTCAGCCGTGGCAGAACATTCACCGTCACCGCGCCTTGGCTGTCCCCTTGGCGGTCATCCGTCAGGGTGTAGGTGAACTGCAGCTTGCCCGAGACGCCCGGCGGTGGCGTGAACTGGATCGTGGCGCCGGCATTGCCATCAACTGGCTGAACCAGAGAGGCGCTGGCGGCGACGTCAGCGACCGTTCGCGTGAACCGGATGCTGAGCTCGCCCTTCTGGTCGATCGGCACGGCGCCGCTGAGCTGGCCGCTGTCGGCGTCAAGGGTCAACCAGATCGGCAGCGGCGCTCCGTTGTCCAGGGTTGCTGACCAGATCGCGCCGCTGACCGCTGCCAGCGTTGCCGGTGGAGCGATGCTGATCCGGCCCGGATTCAGCACCAGCTCGCCGCGATCCGGGCCGCCCACGACAACGATGCGGCAGGCATCGTTGTCGCGGTCGAAATCATTGGCCATGAGTCTGGACAGCGGCAAGCTGATGCTGCCGTTTTCCTCGACCTCCACGACATCGGGGTAGGCCGTCGGCCGCTCCGGCATCGGCTTCACGTTGACAATGATGTTCGTAGACCCGGATACCGCTCCTTTTTCGTCGTTAGCCCGGTAGCTCAGGGCGAGGGCACCGTTGAAATCCTCGGGGGCGCTGATCTGAATGCGCTCGTTGGTGAAGCGCAATGAAAGGCCTTCCACAGCCTCGACCTGATAGGTCGGGTCGACCAGCACCTGGGTGATGACCGACAGCGTCGGAAGCTCGCCCTGACCCTCGACATTCAGCCGCACCGGCACCGCGCCCACGAACTGGGCCGGCGGCATCCCGGAGAAGCTCAGCTGCTCAGCATCAAACCGCAGCCAGGCCGGCAGCGGCGCGCTGCTCTCCCGGGCCACGGACAGCTGGGCCGCATCGCCCAGATCGAGGGCGAACAGTCCTTGGGCTTGGAAGAAGGCGGGATTGGCGAGCAGCCGGTTGATCGCCGGGTCGATCGGCCGATGGGGGTCGACAACGAACTCAAGGGCGTAACCGCGATCCGTGGCGGCATGGTGATCCTTGGCAAGAATCGGCGCGGTGGGCGTGAACACGATCTGCACCCGCGCCGGTTGCTCGTCCGCGTCCGGCTGGAAGCCCGAGCGATCGAGCTGCAGCGTCTGCGGATCGAACCGCAACCAATCGGGCAGGGGCTGACCGCCGGCCTTGCCCGCCGACCAGCTGCCCGCGCTGATGTCGAACAGGACGATGTCGCTGTCATAGGGGAAGGTCCCCCCCCCTGCTGCCAGCTCGGTGGGATCGAGGCGAACCAGCTGGTCGAAATTCAGGGGGGCGGCGCCGTCAACCGCCAGGCTGAAGCGCAGCGCGATCTCTAGCGCTGTCGCCTCGACCGGAGGGGTGCCGCTGAAGCGGAGAGTTACGGCATCGAAGTCCAGCCAGCTCGGCAAGGCACTGCCATCGGGCCCGCTGGCGCTGACGCTGATCCTCGGGTCGAGAACGCGTGGGTTGAGCCGCCCCACGCCGAACTCCAGGGTTGTTTCATGGGCCGAGCGGATGATGTAGCGGCCGAGCACCTGGTCTTCAAGCCTCAGCGGCTCGCTCAGGCTGCTGGTCGGGAGATTGAAGCGGGTATTGAAGCTGGAGTCGGTCTCAGGATCATGGATCCAGATGTCGAGGGCCAGGCTTTCTGTGACGCCTTGCGGCGGGGTGCCGCTGATGATCAAGGTGGCGGGGTCGAACTGTAACCACTGCGGCAAGGGGGATCCATCCACCAACTCGGCGCTGATCTGAATGCCGGCGGAGAGATAGCCCTTGCTCAGCGCTCCCAGCACCTGAGCGGATCGGAAAAAGATCACATCCCCCTCGGGATCGCTGTCATTGCCGAAGGCCTCAGCGGCGATGACGCCCAGCGGCTGATCTTCCACGCCGGCAACCAGATCGGGCCTCACCAGTGGAGCCGCATTGGACGGCAAGACATTGATATGGACAAAGCCCTGATCGCTGCCGCCACGTCCGTCGCTCACCGTGTAGCCAAAACCGGCGGCGCCGTTGTAGTCGGATCGCGGCCGGAACTCGATCAAGCCGGCGTCATTAAGCCGCACTTTACCGTTTTCGGCAAAGCGGTCCAGGCCACCCAGCAACAGCCCATCGTCATTCTCATCCGTGTCGTTCGCCAGTAATGCCGCTGGGTTGATCAGGAGGGTGGTGTCCTCGAGGGTGCGGAATCCGTAGTCGTCTAACGCCTTGGGCGGGTCGTTGAGCGGCCGCACCTTGAGCTTCAGCTCCAGCGTCGCCTCGGCGCCGCGGGCATCGATCACGTCGTAGGTGAACGCCGCCGCGCCCAAGTCATAGGGCGTGAAGGTGAACGTTCCCGCGATGGCGTCGAACGCCACCTCGCCATTGGTAGCCGCGCTGCCGTTGGCCTTGTGGTGGAGGCCCACAAAGCCGAAGCCATCACCCTCGATGTCGACAACCTCTTGCAGGAGCTGGTCGAGGCTGAAGGTCTTCGTCCGGCCCAGTCGGACCTCATGGATCGCATCGCGGGCGCGGGGCGCATCGTTGACCGGTGCGATGAAGATCTCGACATTGGCGTTCGAAGTGGCGCCAGCCGCATCGGCGATAGTGTAAATGAAACCGGCCGATCCAAAGTAATCAGGCCGAGGCTTGAGCTCCACATAGGCTCCATCGAATCGCCAGGCGGCGTTCGTCGCCGGGCCCTGATATGCGCTGTCGCGGTAGGGATAAAGCGCAACACTATCGCGATCGAGCAGGGGTGCGAAAGCGATGATCCGCAGATCTTCGGTTTCAAATTGGCCATCCACGTCAAAGTCGTTGGCGAGCAGGGTGTCGAGGCGGATGCGCAGAGGCTGATCCTCAATGCCGTAGACCAGCGGGTCATCCAGGGCGATTGGTGCATCATTGACCGGGGCCAGGTTGACCTCCACCGTGGCGGTGGACTCGCGCCCGAAGCGATCGCGGACTGTGTAATCAAAGAAGGCGTCACCGTTGTGATCCTTCGCGCCCAGGAAGGCGATCGTCCCGTGGGGCGTGATCGAAACCGTGCCAAATCTGGCATTAGCGACCGCAATCAGGGCGAGGCCATCGACGTCCTCAGCGTCATTCTCAATCAGGCGGACCGGATCGATACTTGCCAGCTCATCTTCGACGGCGAACCGATAGAGATCATCCGCCGCATTGAAGCGTCCCAGGCGGATCAACGTCTCGATCCGGTCGCGATCCCACAGCTGACCATTGGCGAACACGATCTCCTCGATGCCGGTTGCGGTTCCCAGGAAATGGCCCCTCACGGTCAAGGTGTCGATCAGGAACCCGGCGCCGCGCTCCAGCTCGAGGAACAGATCGTCTCCGCTGCGCAGCAGGGAGATGTCCTTGGGCGCGATGGTGGCGCTCACCATCACCCGGTCGATGTCAGCCCCCAGCCCCTGATCGCCGATCGTGTCCGAGCCGCTGTCGTAGCCGAAGACATAGCGATCCGAGCCAGCGCCGCCGGCGAGCGTGTCATCGCCAAAGCCGCCATCGAACGTCTCGTCCGCCACCGAACCGCTGAACTGGTCGGCGTACGTCGAGCCCAGCAGCCGCTCGATGTTACGAAGGGTGTCGCCTAGAGCCTCACCCGCCAACCCCTGGCCCAGAGCCAGATCCACGCTGACCGCCTCATCGGCCGTGCTGTAGTCGGCCATGTCAATACCGCTGCGGCCATCGAGCAGGTCGGCGCCCCGGCCGCCGCGCAGCCGGTTGTCGCCGCCGTCCCCCAGCAGGCTGTCGTCGTGATAGCTGCCCTGGATGATCTCGATGTCGCTGAAGCGATCCCCCGCCGCATCGCCGCGTGATGCCGTGCTGTCGGCCAGATCCACCACCACGCCTTCCAGCGAAAGGCTGAAATCCACGGTGTCCAGCCCCTCGCCGCCGCTGATCGTGTCGGCGCCGCGTCCGCCGCTGAGGCTGTCATCGCCAGCGCCGCCGAATAGTTGGTCGTCGCCGCGCCCGCCCTCGATGCGGTTGGGGCCGCCGTCACCGCTGAGAACGTCCGCGAAGTCGCTGCCGTTGAGATGTTCGATCGATACCAAGACATCGCCTTCTGCATCCCCGCCCCGGGCCGTGCCATCCGCCAGCGACACGCTGACGCCGCCCGCCAGCGAGAGGGACCAGGTCGCCGTGTCCTGGCCCTCGCCGCCATCGAGGAGGTCCGCGCCGCCGCCGCCTTCGAGGCTGTCATCGCCGGCGGCGCCTAGGACGGTGTCGTCGCCACCGCGCCCCCGCAGCCGGTCGCGGCCGGCGCCGCCTTCCAGCCGGTTGGGGAAGGCGTTGCCGCCGAGTTCGTCGGCGTAGTCGGTGCCGATCAGCGCCTCGAGATTGAGATAGATATCGCCCTCGGCAAAGCCCCCCTGGCCGACGCGGGACTCCAGATCGGCGCGCACGCCGGTGTTCGAACCGCTGAACACCAGCGTGTCAAAGCCCTCGCCGCCATCAATCCGGTCGCCGTCGTCGCCGCCATCGATGCGATCATCCCCTGGGCCTGCATCGATGGCATCGGCACCCAGCCCTGAGCTGATGGCGTCGTTGCCGCCCATGGCGAAGATGGCGTCGGCACTGGCCCGACCTTCGATGCGGTCGCCAGAGCTGCTGCCGACGAGATAGTCGACCCGTGGGGTGCCGATCAGGCTGCCGCTATAGACATCGGCCACGGTCGCGCTGGCGAAACCGATGTCCTCCAGCCCTTCGCCATCGGCGATGCGGTATTGAATCGTCAGGGGACCGCTGAACGCCTCGTCGAAGCGGGCCACCAGGAATCGCTCCCCCTGGAAGCTGGCCAGTTCGAATTGGCCGACGGCAACCTGATGGCCAAATGCCAGGTGGGCCGGGTCGAAAATGCCGTCGATGCCGACAAAGTTGGGGCGAGGCCGATTCGGCTCGTCCAAATCCAGATCAGGCCGGCCATCGCCGTCGCCATCGATCTGTTCGATGTCGAAATCATTGAACAGCAGGTCGGAGACGCGGATCACCAGCGGAATGCCTTGCGGCGTGGTGAAGCCGCTGTCGTCCACAGCGGTGGGATCGTCGTTGGAGGGCAGGATGCGGATGTCGACAAAGCCCTCGCTGCTTCCCTGGGCGTTGTCGGTGACCCCATAGATGAAGCCCGAAGCGATGGTCGCGTCGAGACTGGGGGTGAAGAGGAGATCACCATTGGCGTCCAATTCGAGTGTGCCGTTGAGGGGGCCGGCGGCATCGGGGCCAAACGTGAAGAAGTCGGCGAGGCCATTGAGGTGACGCCAGCCGACAAAGCTCAACGGATCTCCATCCACATCGCTGTCGTTGCCCAACAGCGCGGCGATGGCAATGGATGTCGGCACATCTTCGTAGACATACACCGTGTCAGGCCGAGGCTGCGGCTTGGCCTTGGAGGTGGCCTGGAAGAACAGGGTCACCACCGCGTCGAATACCCCCCCCTCGATGTCCTGGACCCCGTAATGGAAGCTGGCTTCACCGGCATAGCCCGGATCCGGGGTAAACAGCACATGGCCGCGATCGGTCAGGGTGACCTCGCCGTTGATCGGCGCAAAGACGCCGTTGAAGCTGAGCGCAAAACCCTCGGGGTCGAAATCATTCTTGAGCAATTCAATGATTGGAACCTCAATCGCCTGGTCTTGCTTGCCCTTCAGGAAATAGAAATCCTCATCGTCATAATGGTCATCGCCCGTTACCGGTAAATCGTTGACTGGTGCATAAACAATGCTGGCCGTCGCCCAGTCGCTGCCGCCGTGGCCATCGCTGATCTGATACTCGAAGCTGGCCTCGCCAAAAAAGTTGCTGACTGGCGTGAACAACACCGTGGCGTTGTCCAGCAGACGGGCGCTGCCGTTGCGTTCATTGCGAACGGCGATCAGATTCAGCGTCTCGCCGTCAAATTCGCTGTCATTGGCCAGCAGCCGGGCTGCTGCAAGCACGATCGGATTGTCTTCGCGGATGGGTTCGCCGGCCTGGGTGGTCTCGAAGCGATCGTCCTGAGCGTCGGGGGGGTCATTGACCGGCGTTATGCTGATGCTGACGCGACCGGTAGCGCTGCCACCGGCACCATCAGAGATGGTGTAATCGAAGTAGGTGGAACCAAAGAAATAATCCTGCGGCGTTAGCCGGATGCTGTTGTCTTGGCCCAATACAGCCTGCAGATTGGGGCTCGACACCACCGATTGGAGCCGCAGCAGATCGCCATCCACATCGGTGTCGTTGGCTGTGAGCTGGCTCGGCAGGATGGTGAAGCTAGTGCGCTCGGCGGTTACGAAGCCGGCATCGTCACGGGCCAGCGGCGCATCATTCACCGGGGTGATGATGATCGACACCTTGGCTTCGGCCCTCGCGCCCTGCGGCGTGGTGGCGCTGTAGCTGAAACCGGCCAGACCGTTGTAGTTGGCCGTCGGCGAGAAGCTGATGTTCCCGTCGCTGGACAGCGACACGCTGCCATGGCTGGCCCTGAAAACCTGGCCGATCAGCAGGCGGTCGCCGTCGAGGTCGTTGGCCAGCAAACGGGCGGCGCGGATCGTGAGCGTGCCGTCTTCGGCCACCGTGAAGCCACCATCGTCAAAGGCGGTTGCCACCGGACGGACGCGCACATCGATCGCGGCGGTGGCGAAGCCGTTGCGGCCGTCGGAGATGGTGTAGGTCAACCGGGCTGGCCCGTAAAAACCCGCGGCGCCGCTGAATTGGATGTCACCCGAGGGGGTGAGGCTAGCCGAACCCTCTGGACCACTTGTTACCGCCACGATGCGAATGCTGTCGCCGTCGGCGTCGAAATCGTTGCGGCTGATCTCGCTGGCGGGGATCAGCAAGGGCTGGCCGGCCAGCGTTGAGTAGTAGCCGTCATCGTTGGCATGCGGTGCCAGGTTGTCGAGCACGCTGCGCAGGGATGCCTTGGTCCAGGTCACTCCATCGGCGAAGCTGAAGCTTTCGATGCCCTGGCCATCGGCCGCCAGCGCGTTGATCACGGTGAGGCTGTCACCGCTGGCGCCAGGAACGCTGAACACCACACTCTCGCTGCCCCGGAATAGCCGCGACACAGCCACGTCCATGGAAGCGATGCCGCTGAACACCAGGCTGTCGGTTTCTGCCGCCGCGCTGCCAAGGTCCTGAATGGTGTCCTTGCCACTGCCGCGGGCAAACGCATAGGAATCGCTCCCGGAATCGCCCGCCAGCCAGTCATTGCCGGGTCGTGCCGCAAAACGGTCGTTGCCGCTGAAGCCATAGACATTGTCGTTGCCGCCGCTGTCCGCATCGGCGAGGGCGCGAGCCCGCATGGCATCGCGCTCCCAGAGCGTGTCGTCCTTGAACTGAAGGGCAAGGGATTGCCAGCTGGATGCATTGAGGCTTCCGAGGGCATCGCGCAGCACCAACCGGTCGCCCGACTCGCGAAACAGCAGCACCAGATCGTCACTGTCCGGCCCGGCGCGCAACGCCGAAACGAGATCGCTGATGTTGTAATCGGGCAGGCGAACGAGGTCGCGACCCGAGCCAAACGCATCGATGCGATCATCGCCGTCGCCCTTGCGGTAGATGTAAGTGTCGTCGCCCGCGGCGCCACTGAGCAGGTCGCTGCCCTTGCCGCCTGTGAGGCTGTCGGCGCCGCCGGTGCCGATCACCACATCGTTGCCCTCGGTGGCCGCATTGGTAAGCACCAGCGCGCGCAAATCCGCGACCGTGTAGCGGGTCCCGTCCGCCAGCGTGATGATCTCAATGCCGGCGTTGTTGCCCGCCAGAGCGTCGACGATGTGGATGGTATCGTCACTGCCGGCAAATCGGATCGCGATGTCGTTGCTGTTGAAGCCCGGCCGCTGGATCCGCAGTTCAGCGACGCCATAGCCGCTGATCTCCAGCCGGTCGGCGGAGGAATTGGCGCCATCGTCGAGGATGTCGAAGCCGTCGCCGCGGGCGAAGCGGTAGAGGTCGTCGCCGGCCTTGCCGCTGGCCCGGTCGTTGCCAAGGCCGCCCGCCAGGCTGTTGGCCTCGCCGTCGCCCGTGAGGATGTCGTCGCCAAAGGTCGCCACCCGGGCGATCAGATCGGCCAGCGACCAGCTGGTGCCCGAAGCGAACCGCACCGCTTCCATCCGGCCGGCGGCGAGGGCCTCCTCGATGGCGATGCGGTCGTTGCCGCCAACGATCGAGAGGATCATGCGACTGCCATCGCTGCTCTGGGAGACGCGGATGTCGGCGGGATGAATGCCGGCGGCAAACGTGATGGTGTCGCTGCCGCCGGAGTCGCTGATGCAGTCCTGGCCGTCGCCGCGGCCGAAGCGGTAATTGTCGTTGCCCTCGCCACCTTCGAGCAGGTCGACACCGGAGCCGCCGGAGAGGCTGTCATCGCCGGTCAGGCCGCTGAGCTGGTCGTCGCCGGCGCCGCCGCTGAGGTTGTCGGCGCGGCTGGTGCCAACGATCCGATCGTTCCCCGGCGTGGCGGCCAGCGCCATCGCCGCCAGGTCAGCTGCGGTCCACACCGTCCCGTCGGCGAATTCGACCCGCTGAATGCCCATCTCCGCCACCGCCTCGCCGCCGAGGTCGATGCGGTCGCCGCTGCCCGTGATCTCCAGCACCACGGTGGGCTGGCCCGGCACGATCAGCACCTCGCTGGGCGCGATGCCGGCCGCGAACAGAAGGCGGTTGGCGCCGGCGGCGTCCTGGATGCGGTCCTGGCCGTCGCCGCGGGCGAAGCGGTAGCTGTCGTTGCCCGGCCCGCCCCTCAGCAGGTCGTTGCCGGTCCCGCCGATGAGCTCATCGTCGCGGAAAGAGCCCGTGAGCGAATCGTTGCCGGCGCCGCCCGACAGCGCCGCCAGCGGCAGGGCCGTCAGCGATACGGGCTGCAGGCGCACGTTGTCCAGCGATGCGCCGCGACCATCCGCCCTGCCGATGGCCCGGAAACCGAGTCGATTGTCAGCGGCGATGGCGGTGAGCAGCACGGATTCGCCGGTGGGCGTCACGCCCTCGTCGCTGTAGGTGGCGACCACGGCGTTGTTCCACAACAGCTCAAATCCGCCCGACGCGGAACCGGCGCGGTTGGCATGGTCGAAGCGCAGCAGCAGCGTCTGGCCGGCGGCAAGGCCGGAGACGCGCTGGTACACGTCTATGTTGACGCCGTCGCCGTCGAGATCGAGCCAGCGGTTTCCCTGTGAAGCCACCACGCCCTCGTGACCACTGTCCACCAGCTCGAACCAGGCCCCGCCCGCATCGCTCCAGCCGGGGATGGTGGGATAGCTCCACCCCCACCAAGATTGTTGGCCGCCGCCGTCGCTGCCGAGCTCAAAGCTGCCGTTGATCAGGAGATTGGGGGCGCTCTCGTCGACGCCGATCGCCTGCAGCACATCGTCGCCAGGGCTGCCCGCCAATGAACGCGCCAGGATCTCGGCCCAGGACCATTGCGTGCCATCAGCGAACTCGCCAACCTCGATCCGGGTCGCCGCTCCGTCCAGGGCGCCGCTGATGGTGATCCGGTCGCCATCCGCCCCGACAAGCAGCACAAGATCGCTGCCCCGCTGCAGCACCCGCACGTCGGCCGCTGCGATGCCGGCGGCGAAGGCGATGCGGTCGCTGCCGCCGGCGTCAACCAGGTTGTCGCGGCCGTCGCCGAAAGCAAATCGGTAGATGTCGTCGCCGCCGCCGCCCTCGAGGGAATCGTCGCCACCGTCCCCGGACAGGATGTCGCCACCCTCGCCGCCGAACAGGGCATCGTGGCCGCTACCGCCCGAGAGGATGTCGTCGCCGGGCCCGCCGATCAGCTGGTCATGGCCTTCCTGCCCCGCCAACCAGTCGTTGCCGTAGCCACCCTCAAGGCTGTCGGCATCTGCGCCGCCCGCCAGCTGGTCGTTGCCCCCCAGGCCCTGGAGGGTGTCGGCGCCGCCATTGCCAAACAGGCGGTCGTCGAGGGGACCGCCACTCAGCTTGGAGGCGGCGGGACCGTCGGCAAGGCGCAGGCCGTTGTCGATGCCGTAGGGCACCCCATCAAAATTGGCGGCGGTGAGGTCTGTGGCCCTGACCCCTTGCAGGGTGAGGAGGGTGCGATCGAAGCCATCGTCACCGCGTAAGAGGACGAGCGTGTCAGCGCCGGATTGGGCTAAACGCAGGCGGCCCGTTTCGAACGGATTAGGGTTGCTGGAGGAGAGGCGAATCACATCCCCGCCATCGCCCGGTGTGAAATCAGTGATCACATCGGCGGCGATGCCGGCGGGTATCGTGTATGTGGGCAGATAGCGGTAGGTGTCGCGGCCCGGCCCGCCCTGCAACAGGTCGATCGAACCATCGGCCACGATGTCGCCGAAGATGTCGTTGCCGGCACCACCCTTCAGCGTGTCGGCGCCAGCGCCACCTGCCAGATGGTCGTCAGCGTCACCGCCGGCCAGCAGGTTGGCTTCCGCGTCGCCCTGCAGCGTCTCGCCGCTGGTCGGCAGGTCTGGGGTCACCCGGGCCAGCACGTCATCCAGGCTGAGCGTCATGCCACTGGCAACGATCTCGAACGCTTCGACGCGATCGCTCCTGTCGAGCGCGAAGGCGTTGGTGACCACGATGCGGTCGGCGCTGCCCGTGAAGCGAAGGGTCAGGTCAATGCCGTCGGCACCGGTGCGGCTGAAGCGGATCTGCTGGAGTTGGTACCCTTCAATGCGCAGCCTATCGTTGCTGAAATCACCGTTATCTTCGATCCGGTCGTAGCCATCCCCCGCCGTAAACCCGTAGCGGTCGGCTCCGGCACCTCCCGATAGCTGATCGTCACCGGTTCCACCAGAGAGGTTGTCGCCACCCGCGCCACCATCCAGCAGATCGTTGTTCGCGCCTCCCGAGAGCAGATCGTCGCCGCCGTTGCCGATCAGCGTGTCGCGGCCCGCTAAACCAGCTAGCACATCGGCTGCGGCGCTGCCGGTATAGGAATCATCGGCCGACGTTCCCGAGGTAGACCGCTGCACCAGATCGGTATGGCTGAAGCTTGTGCCATCGGCAAAGCGCACCGTCTCGATGCGATTCGAGTCGTTAACCAACGCGTCCGAGATGGTCAAGCGGTTGTCGGAACCAGCAAACTTGAGAATGAATGAGCGGCCATCGCTACTTTGTTCAACGATCAGCTCCGCTGCTGATATGCCAGCGCCGAACGCGATCACATCGTTGGTTGAGGAATAGGACCTAGAGCTTTCAGCCACCATGTCCTGGCCAAAGTCGAGATCAAAGCGATACAGATCGCTGTCGCCACCGCCCCGCAGAACGTCGTTGCCGATGCCTCCATCAAGGGTGTCGCTGCCGTCCTGGCCATCCAGGCTGTCGTTGCCCGCTCCACCCCAAAGGAGGTCATTGCTGCCGCTGCCGGAACGGCTGTCATCGCCGTCCGTGGGAGTTGCCGATCGGGCGAAAAGGTCCGCGTCGGAGAGGCTCGTGCCGTCGGCAAAGCGCACCGTCTCGATGCGGTTCCAGTCGTTGATCAGCGCTTCAGCGATGGTGATGCGGTCATCGCTGCCGGCAAATCTGAGAATCAGCGACCGACCATCGCGGCTCTGCTCAACGATTAGGTTCGCCGCCGAGATAGCGGTGCCAAATTCGATGACGTCGTTGGAGGAATAATACGACCAACCGTTGTCGGCCACGCTGTCTTGGCCGAAGCCGAGCTCAAAGTGATAAAGGTCGTTCTCGCCACCGCCCTGCAGAACGTCGTTGCCGAGGCCTCCATGAAGGGTGTCCGATCCTTCGCGGCCTTCCAGGCTGTCGTTGCCCTCCCCACCCCAAAGGAGATCGTTGCTGCTGCTGCCGAAGCGTTGGTCATCGCCAACTGTGGCGATGACCAACAGGGCGAATAGATCCGCCTCCGAGAGGCTTGTACCGTCGGCAAAGCGCACCAGCTCGATGCGGTTCCAGTCGCTGACCAGTGCATCAGCGATGGTGATTCGGTCTTGGCTGCCGATGAATTGGAGGATCAGCGAGCGACCATCGCGGCTCTGCTCAACAATCAGGTCCGCAGCTGCTATCCCGTCGCCAAATTCGATGATGTCGTCAAAGAAGTATTCGGTCCAGTCTTCGTCGGCGACGAGGTCTAGCTCGAAGTCGCTGCGCCCCTCAGGGAAATTGGACCTACCGTTGTCGCTCACGATGTCCTGGCCGAAGCCGAGCTCAAAGCGGTAAATGTCGCCCCCGCCATCGCCTTGCAGCAGGTCGTTGCCAAGACCTCCATCGAGGCTGTCCGTACCCTCGCGGCCAGCCAGGGTGTCGTTGCCGATCCAACCCCAAAGGACATCATTGCCGCTGCTGCCGTAGCGGCTGTCATCGCCGTCCGTGGCAATGGCTGACAAGGTGAATAGTTCCGCCTCGGAGAGGCTGGTGCCGTCGGCAAAGTACACCGCTTCGATGCGGTTCCAGTCGTTGATCAGCGCATCGACGATGGTGATGCGGTCATCGCTGCTAGCAAATTTGAGGATCAGAGACCAACCGTCGCGGCTCTGCTCAACGACCAGACCCGCCGCTGCAATCCCGGCGCCGAACTCGATCACATCGTACCAAGAGCTATACGACCAACCGTTGTCGACCACACTGTCCTGGCCGAAACCAAGTTCAAAGCGATAGATATCGCTGTCGCCACCTCCCCGCAGGACGTCGTTGCCGAGGCCTCCCTCCAGGGTGTCCGCGTCGTCAAGGCCATCGAGGCTGTCATTGCCTTCCCCACCGAACAGGCTGTCGTTTGTGTCGCTGCCGACGAGGCTGACATCGGCCCCTGCTGCCGGTGTGGAGCGCTGCAGCAAATCGGCATGGCTGAGGCTGGTGCCATCCGCGAAGCGCACCGTTTCGATGCGGTTGTAGTCGTTGACCATCGTGTCGACGATGGTCACGCGGTCGTCGGTCCCGGCGAATTTGAGAACCAGCGCCCAGCCGTCGGCGCTCTGCTCAACGATCAGATCCGCCGCGGAAATCCCGGCGCCGAACTCAATGACATCGTTATCGGAATAAAAGCTCCAACCGTTGTCGGCCACGCTGTCCTGGCCGAAGCCGAGCTCGAAGCGATAGGTGTCGTTGTTGCCTTCTCCCGCCAAGTTGTCATTTCCTTTACCGCCATCCAGGGTGTCCGTACCGTCGCGGCCATGCAGCGAGTCGTTACCCGCTCCACCCAAGAGGATGTCGTCGTCATAGCTGCCGTAGCGGTTGTCGTCGCCGCCTCTCACCTGCATCGACCGCAGCACCAGATCGGCATGGCTGAGGCTGGTGCCATCCTCGAAGCGCACCTTTTCGACGCGGTTGTAGTCGTTGACCATCGTGTCGACGATGGTCACGCGGTCGTCGGTTCCGGCGAATTTGAGAACCAGCGCCCGGCCGTCGTCGCTCTGCTCAACGATCAGATCCGCCGCGGAAATCCCGGCGCCGAACTCCATGACATCGTTATAAGAATAATAGCTCCAACCGTTGTCGACCACGCTGTCCTGGCCGAAGCCAAGCGCGAATCGATAGGTGTCGTCATCTACCCCACCCTGCAACTCGTCGTTGCCGATCCCGCCTTCCAGGGTGTCTGTCCCGCCGCCGCCGTAGAGCGTGTCATTGCCAGCCCCACCCAAGAGGATGTCGTTGGTGTAGCTGCCGTAGCGGGTGTCGTCGACGTTGGTCGCCTGAATCGACCGCAACACCAGATCGGCATGGCTGAGGCTGGTACCATCGGCGAAGCGCACCGTCTCGATGGAGGAGTAGGCGGAGTCCATTGCTTGCGAGATGGTCACCCGTTCTTCGCTTTCAGCGAATTTGAGGATCAGCGAGCGGCCATCGCTGCTCTGCTCAACAATCAGGGTTGCCGCCGAGATCCCGGCGCCGAATTCGATGACATCATCGAAAGATTGCCCGCTGTAATCGATGTCGAACACGCTGTCCTGTCCAAAGCCAAGCGCAAATTGATAGGTGTCGCCACTTACCCCACCCTTCAACTCGTCGTTGCCGATCCCGCCATCCAGGGTGTCTGTCCCGCCGCCGCCGTAGAGCGTGTCATTGCCAGCCCCACCCAAGAGGATGTCGTTGGTGTAGCTGCCGTAGCGGCTGTCGTCGCCGTTGGTCGCCTGTAAAGACCGCCACACCAGATCGGCATGGCTGAGGCTGGTGCCATCGGCGAAGCGCACCGTCTCGATGCGGTTCCAGTCATCGACCAGCGCTTCGGAGATGGTGATGCGGTCATCGCTGCCGGCGAATTCGAGGATCAGTGATCGGCCATCGCGGCTCTGCTCAACGATTAGGTCCGCCGCTGCAATTCCTGCCCCAAACTCGATAACGTCGTTGGACGAGTACCAGCTGTTTTCGGCAACGGTGTCCTGTCCGAAGCCAAGCGCGAAGCGATAGGTGTCGTTATTGCCTTCTCCCACCAAGTTGTCAGCGCCTGGCCCGCCGATCAAGGTGTCGTTGCCGTCGCGGCCGCGCAGCGTGTCGTTCCCCCAGCTGCCGGACAGGGTCTCAGCGGTATTGGTACCGGTGAGGGTCAAGTTTGTGGTGCGGGCGAACGGGCTGCCGTTGAAGTTGCCGCCCGTCATGGCCGTTGCGCCGACGTTTGGGAGCCGCAGCAGCAGGCGCGCTTGATCCAACGTCGCGATGCCGTAGGCGGCGAAATACACGTAGGTGTCCGCCCCCTCCTGCCGCGCCACGATCTCGCCGCTCAGGCCCTCGGCCAGGCGGATGTCGAGGATGTCGCCACCATCGCCGACCTGGAAATCGGTGATTGTGGTGACCGCATCGTCGAGGGACGAGAGGGGAACGAACAGGTGGTAGGTGTCGCGGCCCGCCGTGCCGGTGAGCAGACGCGGTCCAAAGCCCGCATTGATCTCCCCCGGCTCCGCCCCACTGCCGCTGCCGCCTCCCGAGCCAGGGCCGGAGGCGCCCACGAACAGCGGCGGCAGGAACGGCTCGCTGTTGTCGTTCGCGGGGTGGAGCTCCCGTTGCGTGGCGTCGCGGCCCAGGGCGCGGGCTGCCAGCTCCGCTGCCGTCCAAACCGTGCCATCGGCAAAGCGAACGCTGTCGATCGGCGCGTGCTCGGCGCTGGTCTGGCCGGTGATCGTCAGCCGGTCGTCGGCGCCCCGCAGATACAGAATCAGATCACCGCCCGCCTGCTCGACGACGAGATCGCCGGGCGCGATGCCGCTGCCAAAGGCCACTGAGTCGCTGGAATTCCACCACCAAGCTGAGCCCTCCCAGATGGTGTCGCGGCCGTCGCCCCGCTCGAAGCGATAGGTGGAATCTCCTGGCCCTCCGGACAACCAGTCGTCGCCCCGTCCGCCGTCCAGGCTAAGCGTGGTGGCCGGTGCGCCCGGATAACTGAGGTTGCCGCCGAAATCGATCCTGTCGTCAGCATCGCTTCCGGTCGCGGCGGGGGAGAGGATATCGCTCAGGCTCCAGATCGTGCCGTTGGCGAAGGCAAACTCCTCGATGCCGTAGTCCTGGGGCGACCAGGCGCTGACGACCATGTTCTTGAGCGTCAGCCGGTCGTCGCTGCCGGCCAAACCGAACACCAGATCGGTCGGCCCGATCGCGATCACCTTGATGTCGGCCGGGTTGATGCCAGCTCCAAACCGCACCCGATCGCGTTCCGCGGCGCTGTTGCCGCCGAGGTCGAGGATCACATCCTGGCCGTCGCCGCGGGCGAAGACATAGGTATCGGCGCCTGAAGCTCCCTCGAGGTGGTCATCGCCCTTGCCGGCAAACAGGATGTCGCCGCCGGCACCGCCTTCCAGCCAGTCGTTGCCCGCCCCGCCATCGAGCTCCACCCCCTTGGTTGAGCCGGCCGTCCGCCCGAGCAGATGGTCGTCGCCTGCGGTTGCGGCGAGGGATAGGGCCAGATCCGCATAGCTGAGCACACTGCCATCGGCGAACCGCACCTGGGCCACCGCCGGGTCCTGGCCGTGGGCTGGCGCGGCGATCGTTACCCGGTCGTCCGTGCCGGCGATGGCGAGGCTGAGGGCTCCATCCCGATCGCGGGACAGGATCAGGTCGGCGCGGCCGATACCGGCGCCGAAGCGCAGCACGCCAAAACCGCCGCCGCCCTCGATGCGGTCCTGCCCGTCGCCCCGGCTGAATGCGAACGTATCGGTGCCGCCGCCGCCGCTTAGGTCATCGTTGGCACCGCCGCCGTTGAAGGTTTCGTTGGCGCTTGAGCCCCTGAGGATGTCGTCAGCGGCCCCGCCCTTGGTCGTCACCCGCTGGAACAAATCGTCGCGGCCGATGCGGCGGCCGTCGCCGAATTCGAGCCAATCGATGCCGTTGCGGTCGCTGCCGTAGCGCAACAGCAGGCTGTCTTCACCACCGTCGAAGCGGAGGACCAGTTCATCGCGATCGGCCGCAACCTTGCTGACGATCAGCTCTTCAAGGCTGTAGCCGCTGATCTTGAGCGTGTCGCTGCCGCCGCTGTCCTCGAGCACGTCATGGCCGTCGCCGCGGGCGAAGCGGTAGGCATCGTTGCCCCCACCACCCCGGAGCTGATCGTCACCGCGACCGCCCTCCAGGCTGTCGGCGCGATCCGAGCCCAGGATGATGTTGTCGCCCGCGCTGGACTGATCCCGGATGGCCCGCTGCACCAGGGCCTCCCCATCCCACGCCACGCCATCGCTGAACAGGAAGCTCGGCAGCGCCCCGTTGGCGAGGGCTCCAACCACGGTGACTTGATCGCCACTGGCCGGGAAGCTAATCAGCAGATCGGCACTGTCGATGGCCGCGAGGCGCACCAAGGCATCGGTGGAACGCTGGTCGGTGAAATTGACGACGGCACCGCTGATCCCGTGGGGGCTCTCGATCCGGTCGATGCCGTCGCCGGCCTCGATGACCACCTCGCTGTTGCTGGCGAGAATGATGCGGTCATGGCCGCGGCCGGGACGGATTTGGGCGACGGCCGCAAGCTGGCTGGCGTCGATGCGGTCCTGGGCGTCCGGCTCGCGACCGGCCTCGATCAAGGCCCGCGCCTCGGCGATGGAGAGCTGCGTGCCATCGGCGAAGACGAAGCTTTCCACCGGACTGGCGCTGTAGCCCCCCAGCACCACCAACCTGTCGCCGCTCGCAGCCAGGCTGATCAGCAGATCGCCGTCCAAATGGCGGAACGTCACCATGTCCGGGCTGATGCCGGCGCCGAATTGAATGCGGTCGATGCCGCCGCTGTCCTCAATGCTGTCGCTGCCGTCGTTGAGTCCGAAACGATAGAGATCATCTCCCCTGCCACCAGCCATCGCATCGGAACCAGCACCGCCAGAGATGGTGTCGGCCCGGTCGTCGAAACCAACCAGATTGTCATCCGTGGGTCCACCGCTGAGCATGCGATTGATCAGCGTCTCTAGGTCGAGGACGCTGCCATCAGCGAATTCGAAGCGCTCGATGCGGCGCCCCGCGAAGCCAGCGATCACGATGACGACATCGCTGCCGTTGCCGAGATCAACGATGAGGTCATCGCCGTCCCGCCGGATGAGAAGACTGGCCGCGTCCACCGATTGGCCAAACACGATCCGATCGATCACGCCGGGTTGATCGAACTGCTCGATGATCGAATCAAAGCCATAATCCACGCCAAAGGCATAGATATCAGCGGCTGTGCCGCCGATCAGTGTGTCATCACCCTGGCGCCCATCCAAGGTGCTCGAGCTGTGGGCCGAGCCTTGGATGAGATTGTCGCCGCGATTGCCCCCCTCGATCCGCAAGATTTGTTCGACATCATCGATGCGCAGGAAGCCGCCATCGGCGAGTTCAAAGCGCTCAACGCCGTTGACGCTGCCGACAAACTGATCCTTGATCCTGAGGGTGTCGACCCGATCGCTGATCGAAATCAGCAGATCGTTGCCATCCTTGCTGAAGACCAGATTGTCGCGATTGATCGCGGCGCCGAATTGCACCACGTCATCCACCGCCACATGAATGCCGCGCCGATCATCCCAGGAGGCGCGCAGCCGTTGGTCAATGATGACGTCATTGCCATAGCCAACATCAAACTTGTAGATGTCGCCACCATCGCCGCCCAGCAACAGATCATCGCCGCCACGCCCATCGAGGGTCTCGCCGAAGTTGGAGCCGCTTATGGTCTCGGCGGCATTGCTGCCGACCAGGTCGATATCCTCTGGATTGAGATCGGTATAGATGAGGGTGCGGTCGGCGAACTTGAAGGTTTCGATGGCGAAATGCTGGCCGTCATCACGGACGTATTGGTTGGCGAGGATGAATTGATCGCCTGTGCCACGCACGCTCAGAATCAGATCCAGTGCCGTGCGCGAAAACACAATGTCGTCCGTATTAATCGCTTCGAAGACGAGGCGATCATCGCCTTCGTTGTCGAGCGCCGTGTCGGTACCGTACCCATAGCCAAAGAGATAGATGTCATTGCCACTCATGCCGACCAGGTGATCATTTCCGGCACCGCCATCGATGCTGTCGGCGATCGTTTCGAAGCCATAAATGATGTCATCGCCAGGTGTCTTGGCGATATTGACGTAATGCTGCAGCAGCTTCAGATAGTCCCACTGTGTGCCATCGCCAAAGCTGATGGCCTCAAGAAGATTCACGTAGCCGATCAGAAAGATTTCTTTGAGATACTCTGTTAGAACCGCCTGATCGCTGCTGCCTTGCACCTGGAGGCGCAGGGTGTCGGAGGAGCCGTCGCGCAGAAAATCGATGTCGGTCCAGAAGATATCTTTAGCGAATTGCAGTCTGTCTTTTTGCGGCGGAGCGAATGCTTTAAAGCTGTAGTCGTTATCCTCGATCACATCGGCGCCGTCACCGCGAGCGAATATGTAGGTGTCTGAGCCTTGTTGACCAGTCAGGTAATCGTTACCAGCGCCGCCAGCGAGTGTGTTGTCGTTGAGCAGGCCATAGATGGCATCATCGCCGTTGGTTTTGGCGTTCTCCAAAACACGCTTGACGATGTCGCTAAACTCGAGGCTGGAACCATCTTCAAAAATGAACTTTTCAATCAGATTGGGGGCTACATAATCCAACCCCGCATTCCCCCCTACCACATCACTGAAGAGGCCTAGATTGAGCCGCATGCCGCCAAACTGCCCGATGATTTCGATCGTGTCGCCGCTCTCCTTTCCTTTGTCGTCTAGGAGAACGATCTTCAGGTTTTCGCTCGCTCCATCACGGATGAGCTTCAGATCATCGATAGCGATGTCGCCATTGAAACGCAGCCAGTCGAGCCCAGCCTTAAGCGGTCCGAACGAGAAGGCGCCGAGATCGTTGATCACATCTTGGCCATCGCCACGCTCGAAGACGTAAAAGTCGCCGCCAGCGCCGCCGGAGAGGTAGTCGTTACCCTTGCCGCCCCAGAAGATGTCAAATGATCCCGATCCGATATAGGAATCATCGAAATCAGCAGCTGCGCGTGCCCGATCGACGACTTCCAGCGCCATGCGGGTGCGGTCCCAAATGATCCCATCGGCGAAGACGATGGTATCGACTCCTGATTGGAGCTGGCTACCATTGTTGAGGTAGTTGTTGAGTTCGCCGAGAAACTGATTCTCGAGGCGAACTTCGTTACTGCCGCCACTGAAGCGAAGGATCAAATCCTGGCCATCGCGGATTGCTGCGACTTCTGTTGATTTGTAGGCCGTGATGCGCAACTCATCAACATCACCGCGATCGATGTCCTTGATGATATCCTGGCCATTGTTCCTGCCAAGGAAGTAATAATCAGACCCATAGCCTCCGTCGTAGGTCTGCTTGCCTGCTGTCATGTAGAAGAAGTCAAGCCCCACTGTGCCCGGCACCTGCTGATCGGTGGCGCTGTGGACGCGGATGCGGCTCTCCTCGATGGAGAGGGCATGGGCGGCAGCGAATATGTCGAGCGCAATGCCCACCTTTTCGAATGCCGGCAGCATCATCTGGAAGATGAAGGGCTGATCAATGGCTACCGTGGTACCCCATAGATTGCCATCGCTCTTCATCTGATATTCGGGATATATATGCCAGAGGATCTCGTTCCAGTCGCTTAAGTAATCAAAAGCTTCGTCGCGATCATTCGTCGTCGGTGCCGCCGCAAAGATCGCTTCGAAAAGCGGCGCAAGTTCACGGTCGGTGTTAGCAAAGTACCCATTCCTGTCGACATCGTAGCTAATGCCCTGAGCGAACTTCTTGAGGCCACCAGCCAGCGCTAAGCGGACTGCAGTACGGCGACTGACGAGGATATACTGGGCCATCATCGTGCCCAAGACATCGATCATGGGCTTGATGTAGGATTCGTATGGCTGGTCTGGTAGGCCGGGTGACTGCCCTGAACGCACCGCGTAAGTGAGCTGGCCAGTGGCGGTGCCCGCGGTCGCCGTAAGCATCTCGGGGTGGTAATCGAGACCGGCAAGGCTGGTGGCGAACTGGAACTGAGCCGGGGTGAGCAGTTCAACCCGGTAGGTCGAATCGTCGCTCGAGCCAACTTCGTCGAGTTTGGCGAAGTTGATTTCGTAGCCCCGCAAGCTGAACTCGCGGTAATCACCGGTCTTAGCCTGAAGTTCGAGCGCCCGATCGAGATTGCGCGCCCAGACATGGAAACTACCGTCGCGGTCGCTGACCAAAACCGTGTAGTCGACGGCAATGCCGTCGGCAAAGCGCACGCCGATAGCGTCCACCGGCAGCTCGGTGTACGGGTTGGTGCCGAAGCTCTCCAACCGCCACTCCTGTCCAGTTGGGTGCGCTTGGGCCAAAATATCGGCCACGGTGGGCGCCACGATGGCGGCCCCCTGGGCATTCAGCACGGAGTGCCCGGAGGCGAGAGACCAACTGCCGTCGGACTGTTCGACGCCGTAGTCGATGATGACAGCGCGGTCATCAACAATGCGGAGAAGATAGGGCGCGGCGCTCCGGTGCAGCAGCGGGGTGCCGCGGGTTTGCGGGGACCAAGTCTGCTCCAATCGCCAGCCTCCTTCCATGGCCAGCAAGTCTTCGAGGCTGGCGCGGGAGATCGGCTGGCCGGCACCGTTGCGAATCGCATCGCCGGAGGCCAGGGACCAGTAGCCGCCGGCCCCATCCTCCGCATACACGCCCCAGTCCAGTAGCGTGGGCTGACCTTGGGCGTTGGGGCCGACGCGCACAGGCGTGAGCTCGCGGGTTGTCTCCATCGTCTGGCCCCAGGCGCCGAGTACGTCGCCCACCTGCTCGACGAGGTGCATGAGCTTCGGGCTCGCCATGGCGTTGGCGCGGTTGGCGACGAGCTGGGAAAACCCCACGTCGTTGGCCATGGCGACGGCCAGGTTGGTGATCGAACCGAACCCCTTGCTGTCGGGCTTGAGGTCAGAAAGCCAGTCTGGCCGACCGCTTTCGCCGGCGTAGCGGCTGTCGATGTCGCTGGCGGGGAGCAGCGCCTCGAACATGCGGCTGGTGCTGCCGTCAGCGAAGCTGACCGTTGAACGGCCGATGAGTTGCACCCCTTGCGGCGTTGTCGTCGCCAGCGGATCTTTGGCCAGGGAGAGGGAGGCGATGCCGAGTTGGTCGAGAGTCTTGAGCTCGACGCTGTCGGTGGTGCCATCGCCATCCTTGTCCTGCCAAACCCGTAGGGAGGCCCAGATCGGGTCGGCGTCGCTGATGGCGATATCGCGATTGGCGTCGTAACTTGCCAAGTCGGCGTAGCCACCACCGAAGCGAGAGCCAAACATTTCGGTGATGTCGTCGATCTGGCCGTTGCCATTGCGGTCGAGGACCAGGAAGCCGTCGTCGCCCTTGATCCAGCCGCTGCGCTCGGCGAACAGATCGTTGTCGATGTCGAAATAGACATTGCTGTCGCTCTGTGCAATCGTCTCGATTCCATCGCCATCGAGATCGATCACCAGGGGATCGAGATCCAGCTTCCAGCCCACCGCATTGGCCGCGCGCCCCATCGCCGCCAGGAACACCGCAAGCGCATCAAACGTGGCGAGCAGTTGGGCCTCCACCAAGAAGGGCGCAGTGATCGCTGTCGGCGGCAGGATTGCCGCCACCAAAGACAAGAAACCAATGACCGGATTACCTTTCTTGAACACCATGTTCATGGTGCCTGCGGGCCGATCACGTTGATTGAGCTCGTTGCCCAAATCAAATTGCTCATAACCCCAGTAGCTGGAAACGAAGTCGAAGTTCTTTATCCTCATCACGCCGCCGATGTCGAGTCTTCGATTGCCGTCGGCATCTTTGATGCTGTAGATGCCAGGCTGGCCGGTCACAGCTCGAAAGAAGCCGTCGAAGATATTGCCGACCAATAGATCCTCACCGTCCATCTTGTAGGTGATGAACGGCATCAGGTTGTCAAAATAAACCTTATTGCCGGTGGCAAATGCAGCGCTGTTGGCGATGCCGACAACGGTAGAAGTGATCGAGAGGCTGCGGCTTGTTGCGCCCAATGCGAGGGCGACGATTGAGGCTGCGGCATCGCCGCCAGTCATGGGAATCCCGAAAAAACTGAGGAAGTCATGGTGTTGAGCATCCATGACTTTGGTGTCTGGGAAATACCAGAACATGTCAGAATTTTCACGGCTGTCCTCAGCCCTGTTGCCGTCCGGGCTTATGCCAATGGCGTAATCTCCCCAGGATTCGCCATCCTTAGAGCTGTTGATGATCCAGTCA
Source organism: Synechococcus sp. UW140 (assembly GCA_943372025.1). Lineage (GTDB taxonomy): Bacteria > Cyanobacteriota > Cyanobacteriia > PCC-6307 > Cyanobiaceae > Cyanobium. The sequence goes on from CALRXC020000031.1 coordinate 28,972, forward strand.
CGACCCAATCCTCCGGCGACGATAGCCTGATCGCCACCAAGGGCGATGACCCAGTCGTTACCCTCACCACCGTCCAAGGTGAGCTTGTATTCCTCGGCGGCCGTCGCTTGTGTGCCGGGGATTGTTCCACCGGCTCGCACATGTTCAGGCCCGTAGAAGATTACAATATCGTTGCCGTCCTCGCCCTTGATCTCGCCAAAGCCGGGATGGTTGGGCGTGCCGAAGAAGCGACCAAGATTCTGTCCTAGGAAGGAATTGATGTTGCCACCAAAGAAAATATCGTTATGTTCGGAAAGGGTGACGTTTTCGGCACCGCGATAGTAGAGGTTAGCGCTATCGCCCAGCAAGCCACCGCTGGCACTGCCGACAATCTCCTTAATGCCGGTCCACAACAGCGAGATCAGGCTGGGATCGCCGATCGCCTGATCTTCACTGATGCTGCCGTTGAGTGATACAGCACCTTGGCGGCGTTCGGCGAAGGAAACCGTGTCAAAATCACTCTTTAGCAATGTGCCGGAGCTTGGCCAATCCATGTCGACCAGAATCGCTGCCTGATCCACGTCGTCCGTGACGTTGAGAAAATCAGCCCGTTCACTGAGCTGGATGATGTCGACATTGACCAACTTGTCGACCGAGAGCTTGCGCGTGTTCTGATCGCGAATCGTCACCTCCAGGCCATCCCTCTCGCCAACCCTGGTCGATGTGATTCTCTCGACCTTGAGACCTTTTGGAGCTAAGCTACTGTTATTAAGGGCAATGCTGTATCGGACGATATCCTCGTCGTCGAGATTAACTGAGGAGCGCAACCAGTCGAGGAACGTCTCAAGATAGCCTCGGTTAAGATTGTCACCGACAAAAATGTCGGGAGCAGTATTGCCCACCTTGGTTTGTAGAGCATCGCTAGCAATGCGGTCGACGATGAGATCGTTACCTCTGCCCGCATTGATCAGATCGCTGCCAGCGGATGCATAGATCGTGTCGTTGCCGCCCTCAAGGAGCAGAAGATCGTTGCTCTTGGTATCGTAGAGAGTTTCATCGTGGTCACTACCGATATAGACATCGACGTGAGTATCACTGCCGCTAGATGTAATCACTTCGTAGACACGTTCCGACATATTGATCGTGCCAGGATCGTTTTTCGTGGCCACATGGAGTCGGTCGATGATCGAGCGCTCGTCCGAATCCCAACCGATTTGGGCTAGTCGACCAAGCGCGGTCGAATCAAAGGAGGCGATGCCAAGCAGAGCAGTCAGCCAGCCTCGCGTGACCTCGGATCGTGAAAAATAGGCGCTGAACAGTTGGTCCTGTGATGTGATCGCGAGGCTGTCATCGCCCTGGTAACCGCCAGATCTGAGCACATCACCCCACAGCACGCTGGAGAGATCGATCGAAAGATCGCTTTCATCACTCGATAGCTTGAGCACACCCTCGCGACTGTCGACTGTATCGTTGCCTTCCTCTTCGACGGCATTGAAGGCGAGCGCACCGGCATACTGAGTCGCGATATGCGTAAGCGCATCAGAAAATCCCGTATTCGTTGCCCTTAGTTCGAACATGTCGAAGAAATTGAATCCGGAATTCCGGAAAATCACGTTGACATCTTCGCTGCCTAGGACCTTGCCCAGCTCACTCAAGTCGTTGAAATAAGCCCAGATGCCGGTATCGCCGAACGGCCGTTCACCATGGTCCAATGCTGAATAGGCAACCGCGACTGAAAGCAATCGTCCCGCGTTTTGGATGGCCTCTGAATTAAATTGTAGATAACTACTGCCATTTAGCGCCAATTGTCCGATCCCTGCACTGTTGAGCGCAGATAATGCAACATCGGGCAAATCGCCTAGCTGGAGATTAACGCCATCTTTCCAGTGTTTATAGATATTTTCGTTGTCCTTGGCAAACTGCAGGGCGACGAGCGTAGCTTGGCTGTGCTTTGCGACGGCGTCGAAGATCCGGCCGATCGTACTATTAAGAAAGTTGGCAATAGTGACGGTCACATCAAGTAGCTTGGCTGCTGGCGCCACAGCCGGCACCAAAAGGCCGATATCGCTCATGATCGTGCTGATCGGAGCCAACACTCCGAGGATTCCCTGCAATGCTTCGAAGGCCACGGGATCCCAGCCGTAGTTATCCAGCGTGGTTTGATTGGTGAGTTCGTTGACGACCTCGACGATGATTGTGTTGAGCTGATCCGCAAGGTCGCCTATCGAGGGAACATCGACATCGACCAGATCGAAGACGGTGCCGATGCGCTCCAGGATGAAGTCGTAGAAGTCTTTCGGTATACCCGTGTATTCGCCAAGCGCATTTGTAATGGCCTCCAGCACAATCTCGTCGAGTTTCTCTCCAATGATGCTGAGGACCTGAGTATAGGCTTCGCGCGCATATTGCAGCGCCTCTTCGTCGACGGCAATTCCCTTAAATGAGGAATAGTCAGGCAGTCGGATTGTGCCAATTTCAGCGATAAGAGCACTAATGGTGCTGGCATCGAGGGTGTCGGCTCCATTCTTGAAGGCGTCGCTGACGATGGTGCTGATCCTATCGATTGCATCGACGCTCATCTTGAGCGTTGCGGCAAGACGAAAGGGCATGTGGTCATAGCCAATCGCCTGGGAACCGGACAGCACCGACACATAGCCGGCCAGCCCGCCCCCCAGAGAATGGCCGGTGAGTTTGATGGAGCTGCTTCCACCCTGGGAAATGGGATGGCCGGCTACTTGCTGGTACAAGTCGATTGCGAGCTGCCCCTGCGCAGCCGGGTAGTAGCCGGCTCCTAACAGCCAGCCGTGCAGCGCATCGCTATTCTGGGAGAATAGATCTCCTCCATTGAAATAGGCGCCGATATTGAGGCCGATATTGTCGGTGCCGCGATAGGCGATGACCTGCTGACCAGCCGATGTATAGACCGTGGCGCTGAACCCCACCGAGTTCCAATCGGGCAAACCTGCCGAAGGGGTGTAATTAAAATTGATGCTTGCGTCCCCAAGCCTTTCTCCGGGTATGACGTTGATCGGCGTCCCATCGGCGGTGGTGCCGCGATAATATGAATCCATCGACAGAATTGCATAAAGCAACTCTTTGGAAATACTTGCATCGGACATGGCAACCTCTTGTGTTAATCAGTAAATGCTGCTGGGATGTTGACTTGAATTGAGCAAGCGGAAATAGTTTGTTCAAATTTCGCAGGCCTCTAGCACTTCTGTCAAGAAACATCGACGCATGCGGATTCCCGAGGTTGTGCTTTGTCCTCTGCTACTGCCGGCACGGAAGGGCTTGATCGCGGCCAGCCCTTCCGTGCCTGAGGGTCATGACTGCCACCGCTCCCACTCACTCGGCCTCGGATCAGAGGTCGGGTCCGATCGGTCGTAGCAGCCCACCTTGCCCTAGTTGATGAGGATGGAGCAGTGGCGAGGTTCAGGCTGGATTGGCTGGCCGGCTTAACCGCAGGCGCCGACGGGATAAGGCCGGTACGGTGATGGAGCAGAACTGAAGCCGTTCTATTTGGCGAAGCAAGAGTTCAGCTTTCCTGTTGGCAAAGATTGCTGGGTCCAGGTGGACGGCAATGGGTACAGCATGCCGGCGGCTTTAGTCCGCCAGAACATGATGGTGACCATCAGCGACAAGGAGGGGCTGATCCGGACGGGGGGCTGGATTGTGGCGCGCCCTAGCCGCTCGGTTCCCCAGACCTGGGGGCCTACCGCCCGTCCTTGGACTCTCACCGGCAGCCCGGAACCGGCTGGTCGCAGCCGCCGCCATTGCCACAGCGAGGGTCCAGTCCAGCCCAACGACGCTTTTTTTGCAGAGGATGTCGCTCGCGGGAGACCGGCCTAACCGGCGGCCTACACGTGGTAACTTCCAACCATTGCATCGGGCTGCTCCAAAGGCCCCTAATCCCTCCATGGCACACCTCCTGCTGGCCGGTCTCGGTTCCCACAGCACCCCGCTGGCCCAGCTGCCCGAGGCCTATCAGGCCTTTGGCCCGCTGGTGGACATCCTGCCAATCATCCCTTTCTTCTTCCTGCTGCTGGCCTTCGTGTGGCAGGCCTCGGTGGGCTTCCGCTGAGCCAGGTGGCCATGTTCTGGGTTCTGGATTTGCTCAGCTTTATCAGGACAATCTGAGTTTTTTGCTTCGGTTGCAAGAGGGCCAATCCGAGAAGCGCCGCTCGCCTTTCATATCCCTGACCTCTAGGTAGAGTCGCTTCATTATTCTTTAGAATTTAATTTCTATCCTTTCTTTCCGTCCGTGGTCTTGTTCATTCAGCTAGATTCCCGCTTCTGATGCTTAGTTATTCACTCTAAGCTTCTGGAGCCAGGGCTTTTTTATGTCCAAGCTGCCGTTAGTATGGGTTCAGTTTAGTCGCTCCCGCAGCACCGCCCCCGCAAACTCGGGCAGGGCCAGCATGCGGCGCCAGCGGGTCGGCTCCTGCACCAGACGGTAGAGCCATTCGATCTGCAGGGCGCGCATCCATTTCGGAGCGCGCTTTTTGGTTCCCGCCCAGACATCGAAGCTGCCGCCCACCCCCATCCAGAGGCCGCCGCGGCGGCCAGCCAGACCGCGGATCCAGGTTTCCTGGCGGGGCACCCCCAGGGCTGCCAGCACCAGATCGGGCCGGGCCGCCAGCAGCCGCCGCTCCAGCTCGGGCCATTCCGCCGGCTGCAGATATCCATGGCTTGCGATCACCAGATCCAGGCCGGGCAGCTCGCGCCGCAGCCGGCTCACAAGGGTGTCCATCACCCCGGGGCTGGCGCCCACCAGGGCCACCCGCCAGCGGTGGCTGGCGGCGTGCTCCAGCAACCTGCGGGCCAGCTCGATGCCCGGTGACCGGCGCACCCGGAATCCCTGGCGGCCCAGGGCCCACACCACTCCGGCCCCATCGGGGATCACCAGCTCGGCCGCCTCGATCACGGCGCCCAGCTCTGGATTGGCCCGCGCCGCCATGGTCATCTCGGCGTTGAGGGTCACCACCTGGCCGCCCCGCATGGCAGTCAGCGTCTCAGCGGCCAACGCAGGGGGCGTTTCAGGGTGGCCGCTAAGGGCTGAGGCCTGCGCCGTCGCAGCTGCCCCGCTGTGCAAGGCAAGGGCTGCCTCGAAGACATCGCCGCAAACATTTACAGGTACCCCTAGCACGCGGGCACGGACGTGGGCCGTCACGGTTGCTGCCATGGGTGGGTGGGGCGGCGGAAGAGAATCTATGGCCTGAGCTCGCGCCAAGATGATGGGCAGCCAACCCGCCACCAATCGCTCCGGTTCCGCTATTCCTCTCTCCGATCCTGGTTCCCCTCCCGTGCCGTCCTCCGGCCCGCCCCCCGCGCCCATGAGCTCCACAGCCGCCTGGCGCCGCCTCCAGGATCTCGACCGCCAAATCGATGCCGTGGTGCTGCAGCGGCAACACCCGGTGAGCGGCCTGCTGCCGGCCAGCACCGCCAACACCGTGCATGGCAACTACGGCGACGCCTGGGTGCGCGATTGCGTGTACTCCGTGCAGTGCGTCTGGGGCTTGTCCTTGGCCTACCGCCGCCTGCGGGGCCCCTGCCGCCGGGCCTTCGAGCTGGAGCAGCGGGTGCTGCAGCTGATGCGCGGCCTGCTCTCGGCCATGTTGCGCCAGGCCGCCAAGGTGGAGCGCTTCAAGACCAGCCTGCACCGCCTCGACGCCATCCACGCCAAGTTCAACACCGCCAACGGCGAGCCCGTGGTGCCCGACGACGGCTGGGGTCACCTCCAACTCGACGCCACCGCCCTCTTCCTGCTGCAGCTCGCCCAGCTCACCCGCTCTGGGCTGGTGATCGTGCAGACCAGCCACGAGCGTGATTTCATCCAGAACCTCGTGTACTACGTGGCCCGCGCCTACCGCGTGGCCGACTACGGCATCTGGGAGCGGGGCGACAAGGGCAACCACGGCCTGCCGGAGCGCAACGCCAGTTCGATCGGCCTGGTGAAGGCTGCCCTGGAGGCCCTCGAAGGCCTCGATCTCTACGGTCCCCATGGCGATGGCAGCTGCTGCCTCACCATCCCCCACGACGCGATCGTGCGCCTGCGCCGCGCCCTACGAAGCCTGCTGCCTCGGGAATCGGCAAGCAAGGAGGCCGACAGCGCCTGCCTGGCGGTGATCGGCTACCCCGCCTGGGCGGTGGAGGATCCGAAGCTGGTAGCCCGCACCCGCGAAACGATCCGCCGCGAGCTGGGGGGCCGCTATGGCTACAAGCGCTTCCGCCGCGATGGCCACCAGTGCGTGAACGAAGACGTGACCCGGCTGCACTATGAGCGGGAGGAGCTGGCCGCGTTCGAGCACATCGAGTGCGAATGGCCGCTGTTCCTGGCCTATGAGCTGGTCACCGCCTGCTGCGAGGAGCGCTGGGAGGAGGCCCGCCACTGGCGGCAACGGGTCGCCGATGTGAGCGTGCCGGTGGAGGGGGTTCCCCTGCTGCCGGAGCTTTACCTGGTGCCCGCCGAGGCCCTGGAGGCCGAACGGCGCCATCCGGGCAGCCAGGCGCGGATTCCCAATGAGAACGTGCCCCTGCTCTGGACCCAGAGCCTCACCTGGCTGGGGGATCTGCTGCTGGAAGGCTTGATCACCCCGGAGGACCTCGATCCCTCCGGCCGCCGCCAGGGCACCCCCCTGGGGACCTCCGAGGTGCTGGTGGCCCTGGCCCCCGCCGATTCCGGCGTGGCCCTGGCCCTGCGGGAGGCGGGCTTTCCAGCGGAGGATCCCGTGCTGGCTCTGGCTGGGGGCGGCGACGAGGCCAACCCCGTCGGGGTGCCCCTGAAGTTGCTCGCCTCCCTTCCCGACGATGATCCACCGCTGCGGCTGGCCAGCTCCCGGGAGCTGGCGATGCGGATGGCGTTCGTGGGGGCCAACCCGCGCCTCGGCCTCTCCGGCCATCCGCCGGTGCGGATGGAAACCATGGCCACGGCCCGCCTCTACCGCCATGGCGGCGACCGGATCGCCTTCCTGCCTGCCGTTCTGGAGGACAACACCTTCTATCTCGCCGATGACCCGCACCAGCTATTGGACGCGGTGGCCAGCGAGGTGCGGCTGTTGCGGCGCCACTGGCGCGGGCCCGGCCTGCCGGTGCTGCTGGTGCCGGTGCCGGCCGGACCGTTCCGGCGCGACCCGGAGGCCTTCCTGGCCCTGGCCCAGCAGCTGGCCAGCGGCGCTCTGGAAGGGGTGCCGGTGCAGCTCGCCAGCCAGGAGGAGCTCGTGAGTCAGGCGAGCTGGGTGGAGCTGCCGGCCCAGGCGATTCCAGCCTGTGACCTGAGGCCGCGCATCCAGACCCTCCTCCCCCCCAGCACCAGTCGGGCGCCGCTCACCGCCCGCCAGGAGCAGGAACTCGAGGACCACTCCGAGGCCGACCTGGTACAGCGCCTGTGGCGGAGCACTTCGTTGCAGGAACAGGCGGAGGTGTTGGAGTTGCTGGCGCGGCGTCTCGGTTCCCATGCCCGCCTGCAGGGCCCCGAGGGCTGCTCGCCGGTGCTGGTGATGGCCCTGCTGGAGGAGGTCTACCGCCGCGGCCTGGAGGAAGCCGACTGGAACGTGGTGAGGCGGGTGGCCGGCGCCATGGGCCTGGTGCACCCTCAGCTCGAAGATGCCCTCACCGACCTGCTGGTGCGTCAGAAGCAGGTGGTGGTGGGCCGCAACTACACGAACGAGTCGTTGATCAGCCAGCCCCACGGCAGCAAGCGGATCGCCGCGATGATCCGCCGCTTCAGTGGTGAGGATGGCCGCGAGTGGATGCTCCAGCAGGAGCTGCTGCTGGCGGTGGATGGCCTGGTCCGGCTGGAACCGGATCTCCTCAGCGGCACCCTCACCCTCCAGCTCGGCCAGTTGCTGCTGCTGCTCACGGGCGAACTGGCAGCCGAGGAGAACCTCAGCCCCAGCGACGCGTTCGAGGCCCTCTGCAGCCAGCCTCCCCATGGGATCCGCCGCCGCCTTCGCACCGTGCTGGCTGATGTGGATCACGCCAGGGCTGCCCTGCAGCGCAAGGAGCAGCTCCACCTGCGCGGTCGGGTGCGCTGGGAAGTTCCCGATCCCCTCGAAGATCTACCCGGCGGGGAGTGCTGGCTGCAGCACCGCATGCGGCTTGGGGCCCTGGGCCGGGTGCCCCGCGATTTCTATCCCGGCATCTGGGATCTCCTGCATCACTGCCGCGGCGTGGTGATCGGCGACAAGCTCGAGCGACGCAACCGGCTGGAAAGTGCACCGCTGGTGAGCGAGAAGACCCCCGGGGAACGAAACTTCGCCTCCCTGGTGGAGCAGCTGCTCGGGAAGATCGAGGCCCCGGAATACCGCCAGCTCTGTACTGAGGCCCTGCTCACCCTGATGGCCTTCGTGGCGGCCAACCCTCAAGTGCAGTTCGACGACGACTTAGCCCTCGATGTGGTGATCGGCCACGCCGTGCGGGTGGGCTGGCAGGATCGCCATCCGGCGGTCCCCTCCAAGGACTACGGGCTCCACAAGGCCGAGGCCTGGAATCAGTTCTACCGCTCCTCTCCGGCCGCCTGCCGCCGCTGGCAGCTGCGAGCCCTGCAGCAGCTCACCGAGCCGGTAGGCGTGTGATCCTTAGGGCATAGTGATTAGATTGGCGCCTCCAGGGCCATGCAGAGGTTGGGCTGCTCCACGCATTGCTCGATCAGATCCGCCAGCAGCAGGGCCCGGGAGGCTTGCAGGCCATCCACCGCAGGCTTCTCCACGCCCCGGACACATTGGAGGAAGTGTTCCAGTTCGGCGTAAAGGGGTTCGATCGAGGTGGTGCTCACCTCTTCGATGAAGCCGTCGTTGCGATAGACCAGTTCACCGTGGTCGGCGCTCACCGAGCCGGTGGAGCGGCGGTGGATGCGGAGGTTGTGCTTGAGGAAATCGGTTTCCATCAGGCTGCTGCGGCAGTGGGTGTAGAGCCGCCGCACCTTGCGGTGAGCCATCTTGCTGGCGGTGAGGCTGGCCACCACGCCATTGGCAAAGGCCAGGGTGGCGTTCACGTAATCGATCGGACCATCGGAGCTGCGACCACCGGCGGCGGCCAGCCGCACCACCGGGGAGCCCGCCAGCTCCAGCACCAGGTCGATGTCATGGATCATCAGATCGAGCACCACCGAAACATCATTGGCCCTGTCGGGGTTGGGGCTGTGGCGCCGGGCTTCGAGCACCACGATCTCCTCGCCGGCCACCACCTTGAGCAGTTCGCGGAAGGCCGGGTTGAAGCGCTCGATGTGGCCCACCTGCAATAGCCGGCCGGCTGTTTCGGCGGCCTGGATCAGGGCGATGGCCTCCTCCTGGGTGGCGGCGATCGGCTTCTCGATCAGCACGTGCACGCCGGCCTGCAGGGCGGCCATGCCGACCCGGTGATGCAACAGGGTGGGCACGGCGATGCACACCGCCTCCACCTCCCCCAGCAGTTCGGTGTAGTCGGGGAACCAGCGGCAGCCGAACTGGGCCAGGGCCAGGGCGCCCCGCCCGGCATCGGGATCGGCCACCCCCACCAGCTCAGCATCCCGGAGCAGGCTGAGCACGCGGGCGTGGTGCCAGCCCATGTTGCCGATGCCGATGACCCCGACACGCACAGGGTTCATGGCAGGGGAGCGCGAGTGGGCCGATTATCGGTGATCAGGCTCCCTCACCGTTACTGGCCAGGATCTGGACGCGCTCGATGCGGGGGCCATCCATCGTGAGCACGGTGAAGCGGTTGCCCTTCCAGCCCAGGGTTTCGCCGGGCATCGGAATGTGCTGGAAACGCTCCAGCAGGAAGCCGGCCAGGGTGTGGTGCCCCTCGGCCTCGGGCAGCTGCAGGGCGAGCTGGCGGTTGAGTTCGAAGATCTCCAGATCCCCCGCTGCCGACCAACCCCCGTCCACCAGGGGCATCAGATCATGGGCGGCATCGAGGGGATCCTCGTCGTCGCCCACGATTTCACTGGTGAGATCGGCCACGGTCACCAGGCCTTCAGTGCCGCCGTGTTCATCCACCACCACCAGCAGGGGCTGGCCGCTGCGGATCAGGGGCAGGAGATCGGCCAGGGAGGTGCTCTCCTGCACCTGGGCCACCGGCACCATGTAAGGAGCCAGGGGGGTGTCCGGCTTCAGCTCACCGCGGGCGATCGGTTCGGCCAGGCGGCGCAGGTCGAGCATGCCCCGCACATCATCGAGGGAGGTGCCGATCACCGGGAAGCGGGCGTGCTGGCTGGCATGCACGATTTCCATCATCTCGGCGAAGCGCACCTCCAGATCAAGGGTCACCATGCCGGAGCGGGGCACCATCACCTCCCGCACCAGGGTGTCCCGCAGAGAAAACACACCTTCAAGGATGCTCCGCTCATCGGGCATCAGGCCCGTGACCCCGCCGCTCTCGATCAGGGTTTCCAGTTCGCCGGCCGAGAGCGCCGGCACCAGCTCATCCCAGTTGCGCGGCAGCCCCACAAGTCCCAGCACCACCGCGGTGAACCGCTCGATCAGCAGCAGCAGGGGGGAGAGTGTGCGGGTGAGCGATTCCAGCAGCGGAGCCAGCTGCAGGGCCGAGCCCTCCGGCCGGTGCAGCACCCAAGCCTTGGGCAACAGGCCGCCCATCACGGTGGCCAGCAGCACCAGCACCAGAAATACCACCGAATCCAACCAGGCCTGCCCCAGCCGCCCCGCCAAGGTGGAGGCCAGTTGGCCCGCCAGACCACGGCCGGTCCAGCCCACCGCCAAAAGGGCGAGCACCGCTCCCAGTTGGGTGGCCACGAGCACGACTCGCAGCCGCTGCTGCAGCCGAGCCACGGATCCGGCTCCCGGCACCCCATCGTCCTGGAGCTGCTGCACCCGGCTGGGCCGCAGCCGGATCACGGCAAATTCGGCGGCGGCGAAGAAGGCCATCAGGGCCAGCAGGATTGCCAGCGCCAGGTACCGCATGGTGGAAGAAAAAAAAGGGGGGGCTGAACAGGCAGTATGACCGCCTCGCCAGGTTCTGCAACGCTGAGCGCTAGCCGCGCTGGGGCCAATTCGCTGGCCCAGCATACTCGTGGCTACATATGTCTGGGGCCAAACAGGAGAAGGTTTCTCGAGTCTTTGGCTCGGTGGTGCTGCACACAGGGTCTGCCAGTCATGGGGGTCGCGAGGATCGAACTCGCCTCAGGCGGATTATGAGCCCGCTGCTTTCACCAGATAGCTAGACCCCCGGCCAATGGCCGTGACCATTTTAAGGGTCCGACGCCCGCCATGGTCTGCACCGAAACATGCAGACCACTGCAGACCCGGGCCCAAAAACGCGGTCGATAGACGCATCCGCATTTTACGGGTCTTCCAGCGCTGCCACGCAGCTGGCCTGAGCGTCGCTTCCCGGATGCAGGGACCGCTGCACCGCTGCAAGCCTGCTCCAGCCTTCCCAGGCCATCAAAACCCCTGACTCACCCCCTTGCTGGCCAACCGGGTTGGCGCAGTGCTGGCTCTGGGGCCTACAGGACCAGATCAACGGTAGTGGTTGGGCACGAAAAACTGTTCGTTGAAGGGGGGGCGCTGGTAATCGCCACTGCCCTTGCGGGGAGGCAGCTCGATCGCCTCCGGGGTCATGTCCACATAGGGAACCTTGCTGAGCAGATGGCGGATGCAGTTCAGGCGAGCCCGACGCTTGTCGTTGGCCTCAACGGTGAACCAAGGCGCTTCAGGGATGTTGGTATGGGCGAACATCTCATCCTTCGCGCGGGAGAAGTCGACCCAGCGATCGCGGGATTCAAGATCCATGGGGCTCAGCTTCCAGCGCCGGGCGGGATCTTGGAGGCGGGAGCGGAAACGGGCCTCCTGCTCATCGTCGCTCACAGAGAACCAATACTTGAGCAGCGTGATGCCGCTGCGCACCACCATCCGCTCAAACTCCGGCGCTGAGAGCATGAACTCCTCCACCTGGGCGGGGGTGCAGAAACCCATCACCTTTTCGACGCCGGCGCGGTTATACCAACTCCGATCAAAGAGCACGATCTCGCCAGCCGAGGGGAAATTCTCCACATAGCGCTGGAAGTACCACTGAGTCTTCTGCTGATCGGAAGGGGTACCGAGGGCAACCACGTTGCAGCCCCTCGGGTTGAGGGGCTCGGTGATGCGCTTGATGGTGCCCCCTTTACCGGCCGCATCGCGGCCCTCGAAAAGAAGGATCAGCCGATAGCCCACATGCTTGATCCAGTACTGCATCTTCACCAGCTCAACCTGTAATTCCTTGAGCTCGCTTTCGTAGAACTTACGATCAAGCTTGATGCTCGCCCCCTCTGGATGGGCTGCAAAATCATCGAGGATCGGAGAGGGGCGGTAGGCGTCACCGGGATCCAGCCCAGCACTGCCTTTAGCGGAGTGATCCGAGTCCTTATCGGCCCGCTTGGTTTTGTTTTTATCTTTGCCCATGGCGGCACTATAAACGGTGATATTCCTCTAGGCGAAATTCTGTATTTCTGTAGTCGTGGATCACACCAAAACCAAGAACGCATCCCTCAGCTGGCTCCAAGCCAGCCGGTTGGGCGCGGGTTTAAGCCCAGGCGAGCCCACCCGTGAGTTTGCCCAACCCAGCAGGTTGCCGCTGTAAACCCTGCGTCCCCAGGCACCGCAGCGCAATGAAGCCCGGATGCCCCGCAACCCCCTCCCCCATCGACCAGCGCCTGCACGTGTTCATCGCTGAGCGGATGGTGGGGAAGAGCGCGTCCATCACCAGAGATCCCTGGAAAAGCGGTTGGGCAGCACGGAACCCAGCCAGTCAATCCGGGTCGTGTGGAGGTTGTAGTAAGCCGCTTCGACCTGCAGCCGACCCTCCCGCAGACGATCGGTGAGCAGAACGCTGGAATCCACCAGATTGCGGGCCGCGTTGAGGGCATGCAGGCGGCAGGCCTCCTCGAGGTCTTCGGCCGCCCCCAGACCAAAGAGCTCCATGCGGAGCTGTCCCACCACCTGGGCCAGGCTCGGCGTCAGCTGCAGTTCAGGATGGAAGGCCGCCTCCACGGCCCCGCAGCGCTGGTGACCGAGCACCACGATGGCGGGAACCGCCAGATGGGCCACCGCATACTCAAGCGAGGCGATGGCTGCGGTTGTGCTCATCGTGCCGGCATTGCGCACGACGAACAGATCACCGAAGCCGGTGTCGAAGAGCAGCTCCACCGGCACCCGGGAATCGGCGCATCCGAGCACGGCCGCGATCGGATGCTGGGCGCCCTCAACTTCCAGCATCCGCTCCCGACTGCTGTGGGGATGCCTGGAGAAACCGGAAAGAAAGCGCTCGTGGCCGCTGCGCAGCTCCTTCAGCACTTCGATGGGGATGGGGTTCATGACGACAGCAGGGATCTGCAGCGGAGTCGGTTCAGGTTCGGCAGCGCTCTGCTGAGGCGCCCAGCGAGGTTTCGGCTCGATGATGGCAGCAATGACCGCCTGATTCGGCGGCATCAGGGCCGTGGCGGGCGATTCGTTCCGCTGAATGGTCGCAATGCCTACAAACGATCAGATTTGTCGGATTAAGCTGACCATAGAGTCGGTGTGGGATGGATCTGTCGAAGGTCAAGCCGGCGGATCTGCTTTTGCAGCTTTTCAGGAGTTCTTCCGGCCAGCTGAGCATCAAATCTAAGCTGATTCTGATGCTGCTGCTGGTCAGTGGATTTTCGACATTGTTGACCGCAGCACTCGGTTATCGAAGCGGCCAGATCAACCTCACCAATAGGGTCTTTAACCAGCTCACCAGCGTTCGCGCCTCCAAGGGCGCTCAGATTGAAGCCTATTTCCACACGATTGAGAACCACACTCTCACCCTCAGCGAAGACCTATCGATCGTGGCCGCCGTTCAGGAATTTGATGCGGCCTACCAGCAGCTGGGATCCGCAACGCTGCCGGCCAACGCGTTGCAGACTTTAGAGCAATACTATCGCAAACAGTTTCTGCCCCGCCTCGATAAGTTCAACTCAGGCAGCCCCATCCTTGAGTCCTATCTGGTTCGATCCCCGGCCTCCCGCTATCTTCAATATCAGTACATTGCGGCCAACCCCAATCCGGTTTCCCGCAAGCAGTTGCTCGATCGAGCAAGTGATGGCACTGCCTACAGCCGGGTGCACGGCCTTCACCATCCGATCTTTCGGAACATCGTGGCTAAGTTTGGTTATTATGATATGTTTCTAATCAATCCACAGGGGCAAATTGTTTATACCGTTTTCAAGGAAACAGACTTCGCTAGCGATTTGCAAACGGGTCCCTATCGTGATAGCAACCTTGCCGGACTGATTCGCCAGGTGATTGCCAGTAAGGAAAAGGGTTTCACCAATCTGGCCGACTTCGCCGCCTACGCCCCGTCCTACGGAGCTCCCGCCTCCTTCATCGCCGCTCCGATCTTCAGCGGTTCGCGGCTGGTGGGGGTGTTGGCCTTTCAGATGCCCGTCGACGTGATCAACAACGTGATGACCGGCAATCAGTCGTGGCAGAAGGATGGCCTGGGCAGCACGGGGCAAACATTCCTGGTGGGTAGCGATTCCCTGATGCGTTCCGCCTCGCGTTTCCATCTCAATGATCCCAACGCCTACCTCGCCGAATTGCGCTCCCTCGGCACCAAGGAGGACGCCATTGCTCGCCTGCGCCAGTACGGCACCACGATTCTGCAGCAGCCGGTCACCAGCCCGGCGGTCGCCCGTGCCCTGGCCGGCGGCACCGGCACGATGCGGGTGGTGGACTACCGCAACACCGCCGTTCTGAGTTCCTATGCGCCCCTGCAGATCAAGGGTTTGGACTGGGTGATCCTCTCCCAAATGGATCTCCGTGAAGCCTATGAACCCATCTATGCTTTGCAGCGCCAGATCCTGATCACCGCCACCCTGCTGATCCTGCTGGTCACCCTGCTGGCGATGGCCCTGGCCCATCTGTTTAACAAGCCGATTCAGAATCTGATCGACAGTGCCCGTAAGGTTTCGGCAGGTGAACTCGCCAGCATTCCCGTGTCGAATTCTCCGGATGAATTCGGGGAGCTGGGTCGTGCCTTTAATGCCGTGGTCCAGAGCCTGCAGACCCAGACAGCCCTGGTGGACCACAAGAACCAGGAGAACGAGCGGCTGCTGCTGAGTGTCTTTCCCACCGCCATCGCCCGGCGCTTGCAGCGGGGTGAGACCCAGATCGCCGATGAGATCACCAATGTTGCCGTGCTATTTGCCGATCTGAAGGGGTTTTCGCGGCTGGTGACCTCCCTGAGTGCCCACGATTCCCTAGCGGTCCTGAACGACCTGGTGGCCTGCTTCGACGACATGGCCGAACGCTTCGGGCTAGAGAAGGTGAAGACGATTGGCGACAGCTACCTGGCGGTGTGCGGCCTCTCGGTGCCCTATCTGGACCACGACAAGCGAGCCATCGACTTTGCGATCGAGATGCTCGGCATCCTGCGGCGCTTCAACCTTGAGCGAGGCTTTCAGCTTGGGATGCAGATCGGCATCCACTCCGGCGACATCGTCGCCGGCATCGTCGGCAAGTCGAAGGTGGTCTACGACGTGTGGGGCGAAACGGTGAAGCAGGCCTATGGGCTCAGCCAGAGCTGTCCTGCAGGGTCCGTGCTGGTGTCTGAGGTGGTGCAGCATCGCCTCAAGGACCTTTACCACTTCGAGCCGATGCCCCTTGGCCAGAACGGCCAGCCGGGGCTCCGGGGCTGGCGGTTGTTGAGAACCTCCCTGCCGGTGACCAGGGAGGCGATCTCCACCCCATGACTGCAACAACGCCGCTGTGGCTTTGGGGTGTGGGGCTCACCATCGGCTTCCCCCTGCTGGCCATCGTTCTGGGGGAGGTGATCCACCGCCTGCGGCGACGGGGCTTGGCGTTGGCGTCGACCGTGAGCCTTGTGCGGGATCTGCTCCTGCCGATGCTGGTGCTGCTGCTCTTCCTGGAGCATCTGCTCGGTCTGGATCCGGCGACGCGACTCTTCAAGACCGTGGAGACGATCTTCTGGGTCTGCGTGATCCATGCGGCCTTGTCCCTGCTGAATGTGGTGCTGTTTGAGCAGGCAGAGGCCGATACCTGGCGCTCGCGGGTGCCGAAGCTGCTGATCGATCTGGCCCGCCTGTTCCTGATCCTGCTGAGCACCGCCTTCGTGCTCGCCTCCGTCTGGAATGCCGATCTGGCCGGGTTGGTCACGGCCCTCGGGGTGAGCTCGCTGGTGATCGGTCTGGCCCTGCAGGACACCCTCGGCAGCGTGATGTCGGGGATCGCCCTGCTGTTTGAAGGTCCCTTTTCCGTGGGTGATTGGCTCGAACTGGATGGGGTGGTGGGCCAGGTGATCGACATCAACTGGCGGGCGGTACGGCTGCTGACATTGGAGCAGGAGATGGTGGTGATTCCCCACAAGCTGATCAGCAGCACGATGATCCGCAATTTCACCCAGCCGAATCGGATTCATGCCGAGCGGATCCGGATCGGCTTCTCCTACAACCATCCGCCCAACCTGGCCAGACAGGTGCTAAAGAGCACGGCCCTGGAGACCAAGGGCATCCTGCTGGATCCAGAGCCGGAAGTTTTCACGCTCAACTACGACGACTCGGCGGTCAGCTACGAGGTGAAGTTCTTCATCCGCGACTATGGCGATGTGGAGCAAATTCGCGAACGTTTCATGACCCGAGTGTGGTATGCCGCGAAACGCAATAATCTCACTATTCCATTTCCGATTCGCACGGTTTACAACTTCCATGGTCCATCCAGCCAGCAGAAGGGGATCGATAAGAAGTTCATCGAGAGCCTGCAGGCCATCCCGTCTTTCGTGCCGATCAATCTGGAGCAGGATGCCCTGGTGCAGACCAGCTCCGGTATCGCCCTGCAACATTTTGCCGCCGGTGAGAAGGTGATTCGCCAGGGACAGATAGGCCAGGCGCTTTACATCATCGTGGCGGGTCTTGCCCTGATGTTCAGCCGCGATTTTGAGGGTCGGGAACGGGAAATCCTCTCGCTTCGCAACGGTGAATTCTTTGGCGAGATGTCTCTTTTTTCCGGTGAACCCAGCTTGGTTACCGTGATCGCCAGCAACGATCTAGAGGTGATGAAAATTTCCGCGTCCATGGTGCACCAGATGATCGATCGACAGCCGAGCTTCGCCAGGGAGATCGGCCAGATCCTCGAGATCCGCCGCGCGGCCATCCAGGAAACCAGCCGGCCGCCGCAGCCTTAGATGTGTTTTGGCCCCGAGCTGGTCGAGATGGTCCAGCTCGCCGGGCACCGTTGGGGCGGCGGTCACGACAACACCCCTAGGAGCGTGTTGCGCATAGATCACCCAGCTCCGAACACCACACCTCTCCACAGACGCCCGTAAATCTGCCCAGATCCCAGTGACAGCAATGGATCTGCCTGGGAGAATGGGACATGCAAAAGCTCAAAACCTTCCGTCCCTGGG
>CALRXC020000032.1:0-45759 GCA_943372025.1 Synechococcus sp. UW140
AATCGTGCCTATTCTTTCGGAACGTTTTCAAGGTCTTTCCCCCTCCCAGATCATGGCCACCCTCGGCATCTCCAAAGACTTCTGGCGCCACACCCGCGCCTTCCAGGACATCCTTGCGGAAGGGCGGCAGGAAGGCGTCGAGCTGGGCCGGCAGGAGGGACGCGAGGAAGGCAGGGAGCTAGGCCTGGAGGAAGGCCGCCGCCGCGAGGCCAGCGCTCTGGCCCTGCGCCAACTGGAACGCTGTTGCGGATCGCTTGAAATCCCCACCAGCTCGCGGATCGAAGCCCTCAGCCTGCCGCAACTAGAAGAGCTGGCCCTGGCCCTGCTCGATTTCAGGGGCGCCCAGGATCTACAGACCTGGCTGGAGCAGTTGGAACCCTGAGGGAAGGCGAATCGCGGCGCTGCGCCAGCGCCAGCGGCACACCCTGGGGCCAAACGACTGCAGCGTCTGGCTCTATCGATCTGCTGGTGGTTGGTACCAACCAAGACGAGGCTGAACGGGTCGCCGATCAACTGATTGAAGCCCTGGTGGGTGATGACGTGCTGGCGATTGATCTCGAGCGCTGGCAGGCCATGGCCATCTCCACCTCGCCCCACTGGCGGGCGATCCGCGCCCAGGCGATCCGCCTCCATCCGGAGCCATGAGCCAGGCGCGGCCGATGGCCTTCTACCGGAGGGGCGGTGGCCCCATGGCGAGGCCCGCGCCTGAATCACGGCGCCGCGCCTGAAAGCACAGGAGGGGCGTCCTGGGGTTTCGGCCCCTCCCTTCCCCCTCCACCCTGGACTGCCTGCTCCGTCCTCTGCGACTGCTGCTGCGCCAGTGGCTACGCCTTCAGCCGGCGGACAGCCTCGTGCGCCAGCAGGACCTGGTCGGCCTGACCGGCGAAGTGCTGCTGGGCTGCCACCGGGACCAGCGCGGGCTGGTGCGGCTGCGGGTACGGGACTGCTGGATCGACGCCCGTGCCTACGGCAGCGATGAGCGCCCCCTGTTGCGGGGGGATCGGGTGCTGGTGCTGCATCACCAGGACGACCACCTCTGGGTCACACGCCTGGAGGCGACCTACCCCTGTCCCTCGCCATGACGTTTCCCCCTCTCCCCCCATCCACGACCCTGGCCACGGTGCGCAGCGAACCGCCCCCGGGCCCGCCCTTCGGCCTGGCTGGCCTGACTGGCCTGGAGGGGCCGCTCCTGGCGGCTCTCGGCTTGGGGCTGCTGCTCGGCGCCCACCGCCACGTCGCCCCCAACTGCCGCCCCGATCAGATCCTGGTGATCGCCGGCCGGGGCCGTCGCCGCCGCGACGGCCAGCGCATCGGCTACCGGGTGGTGCATGGCGGCCGGGCGCTGATGGTGCCCTGGCTGGAGCACCGGCGCTGGATGGATGTGCGCACCCGGGCTGTGCCGATCCGGGTGGCCAAGGCCTATGCCCAAGGCGGCACGCCGATCGATGTGGAGGCGATCGCCACGGTGAAGATCAGCACCGATCCGGCCTGCGTCGGCAATGCGATCGAGCGCTTCCTCGGCCATGAGCCCGCCGCGGTGCAGGAGGTGGCCGCCCGCAGCCTCGAAGGCCATCTGCGGGTGATGGTGGCGGGTATGACGCCCGAACAGGTGAACCAGGACCGGCTGCGCTTCGCCGACCGCGTCCTGGAGGTGACCCGGCCGGACATGATCAAGCTCGGCCTGCAGGTGGACACCTTCAAGATCCAGCGGCTGAGCGACACGGTCGATTACCTCGATTCCCTCGGTCGCGCCCGGCTGGCGGAGGTGCTGCGCGATGCGGCCATGGCGGAGGCGGAGGGGTTCGGCGACGCCGAACAGCGCGAGGCCCAGGCGGAGGAACGCTCCCAGGTGGCCTCGACCACCGCCCGCACCGTGGTGGAGGAGCGCGGCAACGAACTGCGCACCATCCGCGCCCAGCTCGACGAACAGATCCGCACCGCCGAGGAGCGGGTGGAGGCGGTGGCGGCGGAGTCCCGCGCCCGCGCAGAGAAGGCCCTGCAAGCGCTGCGGGCCGACCTGGAGCGCCAGCGCCTGGAGGCCGATGTGGTGCTGCCCGCCCGGGCGCGCGAGCAGGCGGAGGAATGGCGGCGCCGGGGCGCCGCGGCGCCAACCCTCGAGGACGCGCGGGCCAGCGCGGCGATCAACGATCAGCTGGCGGCGCTCTGGCGCGAGGCCGGCGATCAGGCCGGTTCGATCTTCGTGCTGCAGCAGCTGGAGATGGTGCTGCAGGAGGCCGCCGGCCTGGCTGGCCAGATGCAGCTGGGCCGGATCACCGCCCTGGAAACCGGCAACCCCGCCGAGCTGGCGAACCTGGCCTCCCTCCATCCGGCCGTCATGCGCACCTTCCTTGAACAGGTGCGCGACACCCTCGGCATCGATGTGCTCCAAGCCCTCAACCCCCAACGCACCCCCCAGCCATGACCGTCTTCTTCACCCTGCTGCTGCTCGCCGGCAGTGGCCTGCTCGTCCTGCGTGGCGGGCTGCACAGCCTGCTGGCGGTGTGCCAGCCCAACCAGGCGCTGGTGATCTACGGCCTGCCCGGCGCCCGCGGCTACCGCCTGCTCAAGGGCGGCAGCACCCTGCTGGTGCCCCTGTTCGAGGAGATGCGCTCCCTCGACCTCAGCAACCTCAACATTCCCATCACCGTCTCCAAGGCCCTCACCGCCACCGGCATCCGGATCAGCATCGCGGCGGTGGCGAACGTCAAGATCGCCAGCCATGAGCCGGTGGTCCATGCCGCCGTCGAGCGCCTGCTCGACCGCAGCGCCAAGGAGGTGAGCGAGCTGGCCCGGGTGACCCTGGAGAGCAACCTGCGCGGGGTGCTCGCCACCCTCACCCCCGAACAGGTGAACGCCGACACCGAAGCCTTCGCCCGCGCCCTGATGGAGGAGGCGAACGACGACTTCAGCCGGCTGGGCCTTGAACTCGACAGCCTGCAGCTCACAGCGATCCACGACGACGTCAAGTACCTCGATGCCCTGGGGCGTCCGCAGCAGGTGACCCTGCTGCGCCAGGCGCGCATCGCCGAGGCGGAGGCCCGCGCCGAGGCGCGCATCGAGGCGGTGGAGCGGGAAAAGACCACGCGCCTGGTGCAGCTGCGGCGCGATGAGGCGATCGCCCGGGCCGAAGCCCATCGCCGCATCCAGGAGGCCGGCACGCGCCAGGACGCGATGGTGGCAGAGGCGGAGGCCGAGACGGCTGGGGAACTCTCCCGCGTTGAGGCGGAGCTGCCGCTGCAGCAGGCGCGCATCCAGAGCGTCGCCCTGCAGCTGCAGGCCGACGTGGTGGCCCCTGCCGAGGCGGCCTACCAGGAAGCCCTGGCGACGGCCCGGGCCGACGCCGCCGGCATCCGGGCCGACGGCGACGCCCAGGCCGAGGCGCTGCGCGCCCTGATGGACTCCCTGCTGGCCGCCGGCCCCGAGGCCCGCACCGTCTACCTGATGCCGCGCCTGCAGCCGCTGCTCGCCCTGCTGCGCCAGGCGGTCCCCCCCCTGCAGGTGGAGGAGCTGCGCCTGATCGGCGAGGGCGAGACGGGGGCCACCAGCCTGCCGGTGCTGCTCGCCCGGCTGCAGGCCGCCACGGATCTCGACCTGGGCCGCTGGCTCAAGGCTGCCCCTCCTCCGGGCTGAACTGGGTGACGGCGATCACATCGCGGATGCGGGTGCGAAAGCGACGCCATTCCGCCGCCACGTAGCCGAAACGTTCGGGGTCCTGGCGTTCCTGCTCGCGCAGCTGGCGCTCGGATTCCTGCGCGAAAGCCCGCATCAGGGTCGGCGGGAAGCGCCGCAGCTGCACCCCGTCGGCCCGCAGGCGGCGCAGGGCCTCGATGTTGCGCAGGTCGTACTCGCGCCGGGTCCAGAGAAAGGTCTCGGCGCAGGCGGTCTGCAGGGCCAGGCGCAGGTCGGCCGGCAGCTCCGCCAGGGCCCGGCGGCTCACCATCAGCTCGTTCGTGGTGGAGGGTTCCCACCAACCAGGCGTGTAGTAAAAGCGGGCAGCGCTGGGCAGGCCGAGCAGTTCGTCGTCGTAGGGGCCGATCCATTCGGCTGCATCCAGCCGGCCATCGCGCAGGCGGGGCAGGATCTGATCGGCGGTGATCACCCGGCCGGCATTGATCGCGAAGTCGGTCTGCACGCCGAAGGCGTTGAGCACATCGGCCCCCAGCCCGGGAATGCGCATGCGCAGGCCCCTGAGATCCTCCGCTCCGTTCACCTCCCGCTTGAACCAGCCCCCCATCTGTCCGCCGGTGAGGGTGAGCGGGATCGAAACCAGCTGGTCGAGCCGCACGCCATCCACCGCCAGGCGGGGATAGACGGTCTGATGGAAGGGGCGATCGTCCCCCTTGCGCGTGTACCAGAGCCAGGCGGTCTGCTCCCGGGGGGTGAGGCCGAACGGCACCGCCTTGGCGAAGATCAGCGGCAGCAGCACCTTGTCGTAGTAAACATCGACGTAGCCGCATTGGACCGAGCGCCCCTCGTTCACCAGCCCGAGAATGTCGGAGCTGGAGAGGGCGGAGCGATCCACCAGCTCCAGGCGGAAGCGCCCCTCGGTGAGGGTGGCCAGCCGTTGCGCCAGCCGCTCCGGCACCTGCCCCACCAGCAAGCGCCGGTACTGGGGCGAACCCTGGTAGATCGCCATCCGCCACACGCGGCTTCCATGGCGACTGCGCCGGTCCCAGCCCTGGCCCAGGCCGATGCCATACGCCGATGCGGTCGCGCCGCCCAGAAGCAGCAGCTCGCGGCGCCGCAGCACCTCGCTGGGGCGGGGCCAGCGGTAGGGCGGAGCATCGGGATGGCAGTAGATGCTGAGCAGCCCCCGGCAGCCGCTCAAGGGGGGCTGCTCGAGGGTCTGGGCTGCCCGCTGCTGGGCCTGGGCGAAGGAGTGGCCGGCCTGCAGCTCCCGCAGCAGCCGTCGGAAGGCTTCGGCGGCGGCCCCGTCGGGCACCCGCTCGCGGAACACCTGCACCCAGGCCACCCCGGCCGCCAGGGCGCGATGGGCCAGGTCGATGCCAAGGCAGCAGTGGAGCAACACCAGGCTGAGACCCCGGTCCACCGCCCGCCGCAGCGGCCCCTCCAGGCTGGCGCCGGAGATCCAGCTGCCGTCACCCAGCTGCAGCCGCCCCCCCCGCTCCGGAGAAGCGTCGCCGTGGCCGAGGAAGAGCAGGGCATCCCAGCCCGGTTCCTCCGCCAGCACCGCCTGCAACGCCTGGGGGCCGGCCGCCGGGCCCCGCAGGATGCGCAGCGGTTGGCGGCCCCGGCGGGCCAGATCCTCCAGCTCCGCCACCTCCGCCTGGAGATCAAGATCCTGCTCATGGCCCACCACCAGCAACAGCCGGGCCCGGCGCGCGCGCGCCACCGCCACCGGCTGAGGGGGATCCTGGGGCGGCAGCCGCCAGAGGGGTCGATCCAGGGGCAGGGTCTCCCAGGGCAGCTCCTCAAGGGCGCGCAGCTCCGGGGCGATCCGCAGCCGTAGGGGCAGGCCCGGCTGGAGCCGCAGGGCCCGGTGCAGGGGGAGCCAGCGTTCGTGCTCGAACCACTGCCGCAGACCCCGGATCACCTGATCGCTGTAGTCGTCCAGCACCGCGGCGGGCAGACCGCCCTCGCGGCTTCCGTAGTGGTGCACGAATCGGCGCCGCCAGGCCGCATACGATTCCAGCAGCGCGGTGGGCAGGGGCGCGGTGAAGCCCGCCTGGCTGGCAGGACTGACCATCAGCACCGCCAGTTCCTCCTGACCCGGCAGGGACTGGAGGCTGAGGTCGATGCTGGCCATCAGGCACTCATCCGGCGGGTCCCGGTTCGGGCTCCCCCAGGGTGGCGCCGAAATGGAGGGGCGGCAGCGCCAGGCGCGAGCCATCGCCGTGCCAGAGGCCGATGACGATCGGCTCCTCCCCCGCCGGCACCGTGAGGCAGAGGGGTCCGCAACCCCCATCGCCGCCGGTGTCGATCGTCCGGTCGTCCACCCGCAGGGTGAGGCGCTGGGGCAGCAGATCCCCGGGCAGCTCGGGCTCCAGCCGTACCTCCAGCCACTGCGCCCCCTCCATGGCGCCGCAGAGCTGCAACAGCAGGCGGAAGCGTTCGCTGGCGGCGCGGCGGGCCGGACCGGTCTCGATCCGGCCCAGAGTCAGGGCGAGGGGGATCGCCACCGTGGCGAGGGCCGTGGGCAGACCCGACGCAAGTCCGACGGGGGCAGCGGGGGAGCGGAAGGCGCCAGCGCTGGCGGGCAGCAGCTCAGCCCCCAGGGCCACCAGCGCCTCCGCCAGCAGCCCGTCCAGCCAATCGCGCAGGCGCACCGGCGCGGCGACCGGCTCCGAAGGGAGCAAGGCCTCCGGTGTCAGCAGGCGCCCCAGCAGCCAGAGGCGATCCAGCCCGCCCCGGAAGGCGGCGAGCGGCAGGGGGCAGGGCGCCTCGGCGGAGGCCAGACCCGGGCAGCGCTGCCGCAGCTCCGCGGCGGTCAGCACCCCGGGCAGCCGCACAACGCCAGCCTCCTCATCCACCCAGGCCCCGAGCAGCAGATGGGGGGAGCGGGCCCCCAGCCGCCAGGGTTGCGGCGGCACCGCCAGCTCCTCCGACCAGAAGGGGGCGCAGACCAGCTGCACCCGGAAGCCCTCCAGCTGGAAGCTGTCGCCGCTGTTCTCCCGCAGGCGCAGATCCAGGCCGAGCTCCGCCCGCTGCTGCCGCAGCGCCCGCAGGGCCAGGGATGGATGGTCCCGTGGCAGGCCCGGTGACTCCGGCTCGTCGAGCCACAGGGTGTGGGGGGGGAGGGGAAGGGCCAGGGGATCGTCCGGGTCTTCGTCGAAGGGGTCAGGCATGGGGGTCGTGGAGGAGGTCATGGGGAGGGGAAACGGGGACGGAGCGCTCCAGCAGGGGCTCCAGCAGGGGCTCCAGCCAGTGGGCCAGGCGCGGGCGAGCGCCATCGGCGGGGGAGGCCAGCAGGTAGTCGCGCAGGGCGGCGGCCTGGCTTTCGGTGGCCGCCAGGGAGCGACCCACCGCTTCAAAGCCCTCGCGGCCGAGGAGGAAGCCCAGGGCGGTGGTGGCGATCGCGGTGGCGTGGGCCGCGCACTGGAGGCGGCGGTTCACCTTCGGCTGGCAGCAGCCGCAGGCCTCACCGATGCGCCGCTGGGAAAGGCCGAGGGCGTACTGGCGCCAGAGGCAGGCCCGCAGGGCCGCCTCCGGGCCGTCGGCCGCCAGCATGGCGGGCAGCTGCCGGGCCAGGGCGCGGCGCAGGGCCGCCTCCACCACGGCGACCCGACCGGGAGAAGCATCCTCTGCGGGGGCGGCAGCCGCCACGGCCTCCAGGCCCTCCGGCCCGGCCATGGGCAGGGCCGCCAGCCGGTCGCGGCGCAAGGCCGACGCCATGGCCTGCAGCCGACCCAAGGTGAGGGGCGCGGCGGTGGGGGGATCGAGCGCGGACAGGAACAAAGCTCCCGGCTCCCAGGCGGCGGCAAGGCGCTCGCCCCGGGCCTGGCGGTAGTGGTCCCGGAAGCGCTGGTGGAGGGTGGCCACCTGGGCGGGCGAGAGGGCCGCGGAACCATGCTGCTCCCAGGCCCGCGCCATGCGGCCAGGGCTGGCGTGGGCCAGCAGCGACCAATCGCGCTGCAGCAGCAGCCCATGCTCCCGCAGCAGCCGCACCAAAGGGGGGTGGCTCTGCACCCGCAGCCGGGTCCAGTGGCCGAGACCCGCCAGCTCAGGCCGGTAGCTGTCGATCACCTCCAGGGAGAAGGGGCGGTGGGCGGCGGACGGCTGCGGGAGGGGCCAGGGCAGCGGTTCCCCCGCGTCGTCGAGGACGGTGGCGGCCAGATCGATCAGATCGAGCTGGTGGCTGCGGCCGAAGCGACGCTGCAGGGCAAGGATCTTCTGCTCCGCGGCATGGCTGACGCGACAGCGCAGACAGAGCAGCACGCCCCGTTCGTCCGCCCGCTCACGGGCCTCCAGCAGCTGGCGGTCGATGGCGGCGCTGGCGGGCACCTCCAGCAGGCCCAGCCGCTCCAGGGTGGCGAGCGCCCTGGCACTGGACCGCGAGCCGATGGTGATCGCCCGGGCCAGACCGGGCGCCGCCATCAAGGTGCGCAGATGCCGGTAGGGAAGGGAGTCCATCGCAGGGGAGGCGGGCCGGCGCCGGGGACAAGGGACCGGTCACCCGCCGATGGATCCAGCCTGGCGCCGCTGATTCAGGGCGACGACTCAGCCAATGTGGACCGGGACGGAGCCCGTCACTACGGTGAGGATCCGGGCAAATGGGCCGATGTCCATCCTCAGTGCGATCACGGCCACGGAGGAGCGCTATCAGGAGCGGCGCGAGGAGCGCCGCGAGAATCTGGCCTTCATCAAGAGCGGCCAGATCCTGAGCATCGCCACCAACACACCCGCTGTGGTGCGCCGGCGCATGCAGCGGCTGCACGCCGACCCCGACTACGTGCTCAGCCTGCGCGAGAAGGGCCTGGCGTTCGATCCGGAGGGTCCGGGGCGGGCCCCCCAGCAGTTCCCGCGCTCCCTGGAGCGGGTGCTGGACAGCAACGACCTGATGGGGCTGCGCTTCTTTGAGCAGGGGTTGCGGGTGGCCCGCGCCGTGGCAAGGGTGCACGTCCGCGACGAGCGGGGCGCGCCCCTCGGCTATGGCACCGGCTTCCTGGTGTCGCCGCGGCTGCTGCTCACCACCAGCACGTGCTCGCCAGCGCCGAGCAGGCCCGCCGCTGCCTGGTGGAGTTCAACTACCAGGAGAACGCCAGCGGCGAGATCCAGGCCAGCGAGGAGTTCGCCCTCGCCCCGGCGGAGCTGTTCCTCTGCGACGAGGAGCACGATTACGCCCTAGTGGCGGTGGCGCCCGATCCGGCCCTGGCCGCCTACGGCTGGCTGCCCCTGATCGAGGATCAGGGCAAGTTGCTGGTGGGGGAAACGGTGAACATCATCCAGCACCCCAACGGCGAGCCCAAGCAGCTGGCGATCCGCAACAACCAGGTGGTGGACGAACTGGAGCTGTTCCTCCACTACCAGACCGACACCGACCCGGGCTCCTCCGGCTCACCGGTGTTCAACGATCAATGGGAGGTGGTGGCGCTGCACCACTCCGGGGTGCCGAAGCGCAACAGGGCGGGCGAGGTGGTCACCAGCGACGGGCGGGTGTGGCAGGAGTGGATGGGGGAGCAGCGGATCGCCTGGCTTGCCAATGAGGGGGTGCGGGTGAGCCGGCTGGTGCGCCACATCCGCGAGCAGGAACTGCCCGCCGAAGCGGAACCGCTGCGCCAGGAGCTGCTGGAGGCCATCCCGGCCCCGCCCGAACCGCCGCAGCCGCAACTGCAGCTGCAGTCGCAGTCGATCGAGAGCGTGCCGGCCCCGATCGCCACGGCCGCAGCCCCCTCGCCCGCAGGCGGTGCCACCTGGACGATCCCCCTGCAGCTGAACCTGAGCGTGGCGGTGGGCGCGGCCCAGCTGGGAGAGGGGGCGACCCCCGGCAGCGGCACGGTCCTCGGCGGCACGGGCGCCGCGGGCGCGGAGGCGGCAGAGGAGCGGGTCGCCGAGGAGCGGGCCTTCCTGGGCCTGTTCGGCCGGCCCCCCGCCCCGGTGACGAAACCGCCAGCCCCTGCGGGCGGGCCCGCGGAGTTCCGCCTGGAATCGCTGGAGCGCCGCGGCTTCTACTGGCAGACGGCCCTGTCGTTGGCGCTGGCGAGCGAGCTGGCCTACAGCCCGGCAGCGGAGGTGGAGCGGCGGGCGCGGGCCTGGGGCTTCCAGGACTGCCACTTTGTGGAAGCGGGCGCGGCCCAGGGCTTCCTGGCCAGCACCGCCAGCCTGGTGCTGGTGTCCCTTCCGCGGCACCGAGAGCACGGCCGACTGGCTCAGCAACCTCAAGGTGCAGCCCCGCACGGTGCCGGGCCTGGGCAAGGTGCACGCCGGTTTCTGGGGGCAGTTCAGCGCCCTGCAACCCCAGCTGGAGGTGCTGCTGCAGCCGCGCCGCAGCCTGCCGCTCCTGGTGAGCGGCCACAGCCTGGGGGGCGCGATCGCGGTGCTGGCGGCGGCCACCTGGGCGGCCGACCGCCCGGTGCGGGCGCCATACACCTACGGGCAGCCCGCCGTGGCCCAGCAGGGCGCGGCGACCAACATCGGCACCGCCCTGGTGGGCCGCCACCACCGCCTGGTGAACGACGCCGACATCGTGCCGCGGGTGCCCCCGGGCTACCGCCACAGCGGCCATCTGCTGCATTTCGACGACCGGGGCCGGGTAAAGGAGGTCAAGGACCCCACCGGGGCGCGGGAGGCCGCCCTGGCCGCACCCCCGGCGGGCAGTGTGGCGCCGATGTTAAGCAAGGACGACTTCGTGGCCCTTCAACAACGCCTGCGGGGCACCGGCGCAGTGAGAGCCCGCGAGGGCGTCACCGACCTGATCAGCGACCACATGATCGACCATTATCTGGAGCAGATCCGCAAGCAACTGGGGTGAGTGATGGCCCACGCCGAAGGAGCCCTTCCCGAAACCATGCGCGTGCTGGGGCAGCGCCGCTACGGCGGGGTGGAGGTGCTGGAGGAGTTGCGCCTGCCGGTGCCGCAGGCGGAGGGCGCCGACCTGCTGGTGCGCATGCAGGCGATGGGCCTCAACCCGGTGGACACCAAGGTGCGCAGCAACTGGGGCGGGTTCGGTGATTTCCAGGCCGGCGATCCGGTGATCACCGGCTGGGACGGCGCCGGCGAGGTGGTGGCGTGCGGCCCCGAGGCCGATGGCCGCTTCCGGCCCGGCGATGCGGTGATGTTCGCCGGCAGCGTGGGGCGGGCCGGCTGCCATCGGGAGTTCGCGCTGGTGGACAGCCGCCTGGTGGGACGGCGCCCCGCCAACCTGCGCCCTGCGGAGGCGGCGGCGCTGCCGCTCACGGGCCTGACCGTGTGGGAGGGGCTGCTGGAGGAGGAGAGCGCGCCTGGCGCGACGGTGCTGGTGGTGGGCGGCGCAGGCGGGGTGGGCAGCAACGCGATCCAGCTGCTGCGCCAGGTGGCCGGCGCACGAGTGATCGCAACCGCGTCGCGGCCGGAATCCCGCGCCCACTGCCTGGCCCTGGGGGCGGAGGCAGTGATCGACCACAACGGCGACCTGGGCGCGCAGCTGCAAGCGCTGGGCATCCACCAACTGCAGGCGGTGCTGCACACCAGCGAACCGGACGACACCATCGAGAAGCTGCTGGCCCTGCTGGCGCCCTTCGGCCGGATGGTGTGCCTGCTGCCGATCAACCGGCCCCTGGAAACGGCGCCCCTGTTCGCCCGCAGCCTGCGGCTGCAGTACGAGCTGATGTTCACCCGCTCGCTCTTCGGCGTCGACCTCGCCCATCAGGGCCGCATCCTCGATCAGATCGCCGACCTGGTGGAAGAGGGCCGGCTGCGCTCCACCCTCAGCCGCGAACTCCCCTGGACTCTGGAGAGCCTGAGGGAGGGGCACCGGCAACTGGAATCGCGGCGCACATTGGGGAAGATTGTGCTGACGCTGGTGGGGTGAGTGTTGTCCAGCGATGGAGGAATCACACGGTGGAACTGGGGACAAGGAGCCCTTGCACCCCCCGTCTTCGCTCCCCCAGACCCGTGGCCCCACTGCTCAGCACCGCCGAACCACCACCAACCAGCGACGAACCACCAGTTTCGCCAGAATCGCCTTCAACACCCCTTCCCTGGCCAGGTCTCGACCGGCTCGGCCTCACCCAGGCCATCGGCGGCCTTGCCCTCGGCCTGATCGCCCTCTTCTCCTCCGATGACCACCTCACCATCGCCGGGCGTCTCCTCACCATCCCCCAGCAATGGGGCATCCCCCTCATCGCTGCCTCGGTGGCGATCATTTTTATCTGATTCGTGTCATACAGCTAGGCACTAGGGCGCGACGCTCAACTGGCGTCGCGATCGCGGCTATGGAGCAGCGCAAGATGCAGCACAAATGGCGGATGAAACAGCTCGCGAACGAGATCGAGCGGAGCAAAGAGAGAACGAAGCAGCTCGAGAAAGATACCGAGCTGATCGAGAAAG
Source organism: Synechococcus sp. UW140 (assembly GCA_943372025.1). Classification (GTDB taxonomy): domain Bacteria; phylum Cyanobacteriota; class Cyanobacteriia; order PCC-6307; family Cyanobiaceae; genus Cyanobium. Next base: position 11,986 of record CALRXC020000032.1, read on the forward strand.
AAACCGAGCAGCTGTAGACGCAGTCGGCCGGAGGCCATGGCAAGAGAACGCCAGAGAAAGAGTTTTGAGCGCCTTGATCAAGCAGCATTGCTTTCCGCCCGAGTCCAGCTCGATCCCACAGATACCAACCGAGCCCGACTGCGAACCTTCCTCACCCTGATCAGCAACCCCTCCCCCGACCACGGCAGCCTCGAGAGCTGAGCCGCCCTACGCCGCCACCTTGCGCGTCGCGTCAACCAGCCGCAGCGCCAGCTGGGAGAGCAGCATGCGGCTGAAGCTATCGGAGCGGCGCAGCAGATCCTCGAATTTAGCGGAGGGCAGCATGAGCAGGCGGCAACCGTCCGCACCGGCCCGCACGCTGGCGGTGCGGGGCCGGCCGGTGATCACGCCAATCTCACCGATGGCCTGACCGGGGCCGAGCAGCACCGTTTCGTCGCTGCCCACCAACACCTGCACGTCGCCGCCAAGCACCAGGGCCAGATGGTCGCTGATGGAGCCCTTCTCCATCACCGGTTCGCCGGCGGGCAACTGCCGCACCGTGCCCCGCTGGGCCAGCCAGAGCAACCCGGCGGGCAGCACGTCATCAAACATCGTCCAGCCCGTGAGCGCCGCCAGCAACGCCTCATCCACCGTGGCATTGCCGCGCAACTGGCCCTGCAGGAAGGGGGAGCTGGCCAGGCCGGGGCGGGGATCCTGCAGGCGCCGGGCCACGGCCTCGGGATGGCGCTGGCGTTCGAGCATCAGCACCCAGGCCGCCGTGTCGGGATCGGGATCGCGCCAGAGCAGATCGAAGACGCGGCGCAGGTCGCCCTCCGGCGCCACCGCTGGCGGCAGGGGGTCGAGGCCGGCGGCGTCCAGGCGGGGGGCCAGCTGCCGTTGCAGTTCGCCCACCCGCCGAGTTAGCACCCGCTGCAGCGGCCGCAGCAGACCATCCTCTGATAGCTGTCCGTCGAGCCAGGCCAGTAGGCCGGCCTCCTCCAGCCAGACGGCCCGCAGTGGCTCCAGCCGCTGCCGCTCCAGCTCCCCCTGGGGCCCGAACTGCCGCAGCACCAACTCCCAGGCAGGTTCTGGCAGCCCGGTGGCGAACCGCAGCCGCTGCGCTTCCTGACGCTGCCGCGGGTTGAGCGCCGCTGCGTTGAACACGGTGAAGCCATGGCGCAGCAGGAAGTCCTCGAGATTGGTCAGGGCCAACTCTCGACGCAGGTCGTCGCCCTGGCGTTCGAAGCGGTTCCTGCCCAGCAGCTCGGGATGCTCCTTGGCCAGCAGGTCGATCACCGCGTGGTGGTCTTCATCGTCGAGCTGCAGGCTTTGGCGCAGCTCCTGCGGGTTGAGCAGGCTCTGGGCCTGATCGAGCCGGCCACTGCGCAGCATGTCCAGCAGCACCTCGCCGTACACCCGCCGTGCCTGCAGCTCGCCCACCGCCGGGATGGCCTTCACCAGGGTGAACACCTCCAGGGGGGAGAGGGCGTCGAGATTGCGGCCATCAAGGGCGGGCTCCAGACCGGGCAGGCCGCGCATCTGGCGGCGCAGGCTTTCGCTGGTGCTCTCGCGCCGGTAAGTGGCCGAATCGCGGCCCCAGGCGCGGTACAGCCCCAGGGAGGTGAGCAGCAGCACCAGGGAGCGCACCACCTGGCCGCCGTTGGCCCCGAGCAGCCCCTGCAGCGGATCGACGAACCAGAAGAAGGTGTTGATCGCCACGAACGAGGCCAGCAGGCGGGTGCGCAGCGCCGCCCGCTCCCCGGCGGCCGGCCGCCCCTCACGGTTGCCGCGGCGCTGCAGCAGCCCCTCCACCCCACGCCATCGCCATCACCGACAGCCAGGCGGCGGCGGTGATGGCAATGGGCATCACCAACAGCCGCGGCAGCGGAGTGAGGTGGGGCAGTGGCTCCCAGGGGCGACTCACCAACTCCCGATCCAGGGCCCATTGGCCGGAGCGGATGTAGCCGAGGGGATGGACGAGCTGGGTGGCGCCATGGCCGCTCCACTCCATCAGGGTGAAGAAGGCCAGCACGAGGCCGGGGTAGGAATACCAGGCCCAGGCCAGACCCCGCTTGCGTTCCAGGTTCTGCCAGAACTGGCGCTCCGCGTCGATGTCGAGGCAGGGCGACTGGCAGGCCACGCAGGCGCTGCGCTCCTGGCCCTCCGCCGTGATCGTGCGGCACATTGACTGGGTGATCTTCGCTGGGGCTCCCACGTGGGCGGGGCTGCCCAGGGGGCCGCGCACTCCGGTGAGCACGGTCTGCACCGGCCCCATCGGGCAGAAGTACTGGCACCAGCTCTTGCCGCCGTAAGACCAGCCCACGGCCACCGCCGCCAGCAGGGTGATCAGCAACCAGACGGCCAGCCAGATCGGATCGCTGTTGCTACCCAGCAGGCGCAGGCAGAGGCCGGCGATCAGCAGGCTCCACTGCAGTCGCACATGGTGGCGGCCCAGCCAGGAGTCGGGCTTGATCAGCATCAGTTCGGGGCGGTTGCCCTTGCCCGGCCGGCTGCGCTGCAGCCCCAGGGCGTGGGCCAGCTGGGAGCTGAAGGCCAGAGGGCAGAGGCGCCGCCAGAGTTCATGGCTGATGGCGGCGATCACCAGCAGGCCCGAGGGCACCACCGTGCCCCAGAAAATGCGATTGCCAGGTACGGGACTGGCGGGGATCAACAACGAGACGATCGGCGCCAGCCAGCAGCCGATCAACAACCAGCGCAGCAGTCGGGCGTGCCGCTCCTGAAGACCACCGGACAGCATCACAATGAGCTGGCGAGAGGAAATGGATGCAGGTTAATTCTTTTCAGTTGGATCAGTTGGGCTATGCAGGCGTTGTCGCGAAACGATAGGTGGCCCCCATGTATCAACAGCTACTCTGGCCAGGCGGCGAGGTTCTGATAGCGGCAAGGTTCAGATAGCGACGAGGCCTGAAATTGCAACTTTGGCCACCCAATCGGGAGTGCCTATTCATTCGGAACGTTCTCAAGGTGGGCTGGCTGCTGTTTCCCGAGCAGCGGGCTGTGGAAATATGCCGAGCCGGTCGCGGTGCGATGGACCCTGGCGAACCCCTGCGGATCGAACCGGCGCTGACGCGGGGGAGGGGGAGTTGTTGCCGGGGTTACGGCTGGAGCTGGCAGAGATTTAGAGCAGCTGAAAGGTAGGGCTGGATCGAATACAGTTCAATCTGGTTTAGCTGGCTTCAAGACTGCCCCTGAACGATTCTTGCGGCGTGACTTAACTCGAAGGCCCGCGATTCGAGACCTGCTACAGTGTCTTATCCCATTGGCTGGAACTGGCTGGCTGATGTTTGTCCCATCAGCAAATAACCATGCGTCGTGCGTGGACAACCGGGTGGAGATTCGCGTTGCGACTACTTGCCGTACCCCTTGGGCTGGCCGGAGTCTTGCTACTGGGTTGGGCCCTGGTCCGGGCCATTCTCTCCTTGGGGTGGCACACCAGGGTTGGGCAGCTGCTGCTAGCGCTGGGTGCGCTCTGCATCGTTTTGGAGGCTCTGGAGGCTGGATGGGAGCAGTTGTCAACACTGCAACGGCGGAAGGCCCAGGCCAGTTGGCGGTGGAGGACGCGGGGGCTGTTGCGCTCCAGGGCGCTGAGCTTGTGGCCGGTTGTCCTGGTGCTGCTGACCTCGTTGCTGGGGATTGCGGACTGGTTTCCGGCGCCAGGCTGGAGCCGACCTATGATGCTGGGATTGATTGCGACGGTTGGCATTTATGGCTACCAGCGTGAAAAAAGAGAGAAGCAGAAGGACCTCCTGGCTTTCGCCGATGTGGCGCGATATCGATTCGCTGAGGAAGCAAAACGAATCCACCAAGAAAGAGATCGAGAGCATGAGGAGAAAATCCAAGCAGACCGAGACAGAAACCGAGCAATTGAGGAGCGAAACCGAGATACTGAGAAGGCAAAACAAAGCGCTAGAATTGATCGAATCAATCGACATAGGCGCCCTTCTGAATGAAGCGACTATCCCCGCCCGCAATGATTCAGAATATCCTGAAGCTCGGTTAAATTATAAACTTCTTGAAGAGAAGCTTGTGGCCCTTGGTTGTGATGTCGATGACATTCCCTTTCTTTTTGATGTGCTCGAACTGAGCAAGGTAAAAAGGTTGAGTGCATCTGGAAAAAAAGCTATCCTTTCTGTTCCCGCAAGTCAGGGGCAAGCAAGTCGTAGCAATAATTCTTGCATAAAAAGAAAAAGTTTTACAAGGGCCCGGACAAAAATTGGACCCACTACATCTTTGATAAGCAACACAGATTCACGCCCTCGATACGGCTCACGAAGCTGCCCTCATGAAGCGAGAATTGAAACTCAGTGGCTTCGACGAGCAGGCCAACGGTAGCAACTCGCGGGCCGGATTTCTGGCTAAAAAAGGTAATCTTTCCTTTTAAAGATTTTTAGATTTCAGTGCCCACCCGAATGTAGAGTAGAGATTTGGGACCACGGCCGAGTAGGGCCGGAATTACTTGAGACGATGGGGGCGGAAGACCTGCCCATAGAGGAAGCTAATATATCCGTAGAACCAATTGGCTCCTCATGGATCGAGGCCGGCTGAACAAGCTCGGGACGTCAAGGCCAGAGGGCATCCCATGGCCTTCTTTAGCTCGGATCGAATAATTGATGGTTTCGTACTTTTGATCTCCGCCAGTTTTGTTTCGTCCACGCGAAGGCACTCATGGCCTTCCACTCTTCAACGTGGCTTGCCGCCAGACTGAGGATTCGAAAGCCAACAAGAAGCCCTCCTTTCACCATAAACCCGGCTGAACAGATTCAGTATCTGCGCCCGTTGCCCCAGCGCCGCGCTGCCCTCTGCCCTTCCCCCCTTTCTCCACCACACCCTTATCCACAGCTTTAGCTTCCGCCTCAGGCTCAGGAATGATGTGCTTCGGCACCTCACTCCAAAAGCCATACTTGCGGCCATGATCCCTGCGCAGCTGCAACATATAGCTGCGGTGATCAACCAGCTCCCCCCAATCGTTGATGGCGGCGGCCAAACGGTGGCAGGTTTCCAGATGGCGGGCGGCGTGGATATAGCGCTTGGAGCGCCCCACCTTGAGCGTGAAATCGATCATCGCCCGCAGACAAACGGTGGCCGCCAGCGGCTGGCGTTGTTCCAGCAGTTCTGCCAGCGGCGCCAGCAGGAAGTAGAGATCGCCATTCAGGGGCTTGGGCGCAGCCAGCACCAGCCGGGCGGCCCGGTGCGGCTCCGGCCAGTGCAGCAGAAACCACAGCGCCTCTTCCAGGTCGTCGTGTTCCGCCACCAGATCAAGGGCCTTCTCTTCGGCGGGCATGTCCTCAAAGGCCGGCAGCCGTTTGAGGTAGTCGCGCAGGTGGCGGGCTGAGAGCTCCATCAAGGCGAAATCCCAGCGCTGGGCCTGGGCCTCGTCGCTGCGGCCGAGGGCCTCCAGCGCATCCAGGCGCGCATCGCACCATGCCTCGGCGCCAGTGCGGCGCCGGCGCAGGGTCGGGTCCGCCGCCTGTAGCAACATCAGCGCCTCCTCCGCCCGGCCGGCCTTGGTGAGCCGCTTCGCCACCTTGGCCGCGATCGCCGGCACTGTCAGCGCCTCGGGGTTGTGGTCGCGATACTCGGCCAGATAGGCCTCGGCATCGCCCAGGGCATCGGCGATGTCGAGCATGGCGATGCTCACGATCAAATCGGGCTGGGTTTTGGCCGTCGCGGTGCCGCTGGAGCGCTGGCGCAGGGTTTCCAGGCGCAGGCGCAGATGGGCCAGCCCCTCGGGCCCCAGGGCCGGACCGAGATCGCGCACGATCGGATCGAACTGGCCATAGCTGTTGCTCACCACCGCGGCATAGACCTGATCAGCCAAGTTCTGTGGCTTGCCGCGGGCAGCCAGGGCCACCTGGCCGAGGGCGGCGCTGGCCTGATGGAACCAGTCCCGCAGCACCGCATCGCGGTCATCACAGCGCTCGATCAGCCCCCCCGACAGCTCCAGCACCTCCCAGAGCAAATCCACCGCCAGATCGGCGTCGTGAGCCGCGATCGGTCCGCAGATCGCCTGGCGCTGCCGCTCCAGCTCCCGCACCAGCTCATCGCGCTGGTGGTCGTCAAGCAGGCTGCCGGCGCGGGCGATGCTGGCCAGCCGCTTGCGCAGCTCCCGCGCCATCTCCAATGGCCCCTTCTGCTCAGCCAGCGCCAGCCGCAGCAACCGCTTGCTGGCGTTGTTGCCCTCGCACAGCGAGATAAGAAGCTCCGCCAGCCTGGCCGCCCCCAGGGCTTCGAGATTTTTGGCATTGAGCGTGCCCTTCGCTGCGCCTTTGGCCGCCATTGCTGTTGCTGCTGCTGAAGATGACCCCACAAGTCTCGGTCAGCTGGGCTTGCTTCCCACCCCCTACAGGGTTCAGGCCATCGCATGGGGGTGAGGTGGTGTGAGGTGGACCTCAAACCCCATCCCCATCACCCAGGCGTGGCGAGGAAGGAGTGGTGGCTGTCGCGAATGCTCGGGATCCGTTGGGTCAGTGGAGGGGGCCATGTACCCATGCAGCGCTGAATCAGCGATGACCCGCTGAATCCATAGGAGTCAGGTCAGGGGTGGTACCACCCGTAACTCCAAATCCATCACCATGCCAGCAACGCCCGCCCCCTACCCAGGCCAAGCTCCCTCACCTTGGCTCGGGATCTTGCCGCGCATGCGCCAGGGGATCGCCGCGGTGCTGCTCGGTGCAGCCCTGGTCGAGCTGGCACCAGCTTCGAGAGCTGCCGCAGCGCCTGCCGATCGCTACGCCGAATCCCGCCGGGAGATGGGCGGAGATCTTTACCCCGCATACCGCATTCTGGAGCGGTTGATGCAGGTTAATCGCATCGCCACCCCGATGGCGATCACCCTGCGCAGCACCACCGCGGCTGACTGCCAGGCCACAGCCGCCAATCCAGCCCCCTGCCCCAGCGGCACCCCGCTCCCCAGCCAGCTGCCGAAGGACGCCACCCTGGCCTGGGCGGTGCAACTGATTGCCGCCAACAACTCCCTGGGCAGCAGCCAGAAGCTCAGCAATGGCGGCTACCTGCTGCGCATCGACAAAGCCACCGTCGACAGCCTGGCGCTGAAACCGACCCAGCTGGCCTGCGTGATCGCCCAGGAGCTTGCCCAGGCCAGCCTCGATAACCCGCAGCGATTCCGCACCAGAAGCCTTGAACTGGACGGCCAGATCGCCACCCTCATTGCCGCCGCCGTGAACAACGCCCACACGGCCCAGCGCAACCGCGACACCTGGATGACCATTGCCATGGGACTCAGTGCCGTGGGCAGCGGCCTCAGTGCCGCCGGGGGCAACCTGGCCATGGCCAATCAGGCGGCGATCGACAACCAGTTCCAAGCTCTCACCATGATGGCCGATGCTAAGGCCGGTGGGCAGGTGTTCCAGGCCTATATCACCGCCTACTACCCCATCCTGCGCACTAATGCCCCCCGCTCCCTAGCCGCCATCGCCGGCATGGAGGGTCTGAACCTCAACTTGGTGAAACGTACCCAAAAAGATATCGATCGCTACCTGGTCGATTATCGCAAGCAGCTGGAAACCAGCCAGCTGCAACTGCAACGGGAGGCCGATGTCCGCAGCGTCGAATTCGTGGCCAGGGCCGGCATCAACCCCCAGACCTGCCTGGAGGCCCTCGCCGCCGATTCGCCCCCGGATGCCCAAGCGGTGTCTAGCGCTGACAGCTCCCCATCGGCCCCAGCAGAGCGCCGCAACACTCTGCAGGCTGCCATCAATGCCTTGCCAGCGAGCCTGCGCAACACCGACAAGAAGCCCCTATTGACCTACCCACCCCTGGCCTATGGGCTCGATCGCAACACCAACACGGTGAGCATTTTCCCCACCGGCACCGTGCCGCCGCGGCAAACGGCCCAGGACAAAACCCGATCGGTGGAAAGCCTGCTGGGCAGGTAAGCCCCGCGGAGTGCTTGTCGGCATCTATCGATAGGGATCAAGGTTTGGCCCTCGATCCACAGGGCTATCAGGCCTGGCGGATCCCCTCACCCAACTCCCCCAACCGCCCCCGCACCAGCTCCGCCTGGGCCCGGGCTTCGGCCAGATTCGCCTGGCATTCAGCCACCACCTCCGGTGGCGCCTTGCCGGCGAAGTTGGGGTTGGCGAGGCGGCCGGCTAGGCCAGCGATTTCCTTTTCGGCCTTGACGAGGTCTTTCTGCAGCCGCTCCCGCAGGGCATCGAGGCTCTGCTGGGGCACGGTGAGGCCCACCTGGGCGTCGCTATCCACGATTCCCAGCAGCTGGCCGGCGGTGGGTTCGCCCTCCCAGTGCAGCTCGGAGGCACCTACCAGGCGGCTGATTTTGCCCTGGTTGGCGATCACGAAATCCTGGCGAGCGGCGGTAGGGGTATGGATGCCGATCGGCAACTTCTCGGCGGGTTTCACCCCCGACAGGGCCCGCAGGTTGCGGATGGCACGCACGGCGTCGATGCCGAACTGGAAGGCGCTTTCGTGGGAAGCATCGAGCCAAGCCGGATCGAGCTGAGGCCAGCGCTGCAGGGCCAGAAATTCGGTGGCCTCGGCCCCGGTGACGGCATGCCAGAGATCTTCGCTGAGGTGGGGCATGAGGGGATGGAGCATCACCAGCAGGGCCTCCAGGCTGCGGGCCAGCACCCGGCGGGCGGTGGTGCGGGCGGCCTCGTCATCACCGAAGAGGCGGGGTTTGGCCCATTCGATGTACTGGTCGCAGAGGTCGTTCCAGGCGAATTCGTAGAGCAGCTTGGCGGCCTCGCCGAGGCGATAGCTGCCATACAGCTCGGCGGCCTGGGTGCTGGTGCGGGTCAGGCGCGAGAGGATCCAGCGGTCTTCACTCTCCAGTTCGGCCAGCACCGGCTCCCCAAGCGAGGCCGGCGTCTCCCCGCCCAGGTTCATCAGCGCGAACCGGGTGGCATTGAACAGCTTGTTGGCGAAGTTTCGGGCCGCCTCCACCGTGGCGGAGGTGTCGGACTTGCGGTCGTAGTCGAGGCGGATGTCCTGGCCGGCGCCGGCCACCTCGCGCACCAGGGCGAAGCGCAGGGCATCGGCGCCATAGCGCTCGATCAGCAGCAACGGATCGATGCCGTTGCCGGCCGATTTGCTCATCTTGCGGTTGTTCTCATCACGCACCAGGCCGTGGATGTAGACATCCCGGAACGGCATCCATCTGTCGCGGTCGCCGACGGGGCGCTCGCGGGCCGGCGCATCGGCAGTGGCGGAATCGGCGGGAACGGGGCCGGCGTGATTGGGGTCGACTTCCTGCAACAAGGCACCGGCCAGCATCGTCATCCGGGCCACCCAGAAAAAGATGATGTCGAAACCGGTCACCAGCACGCTGGTGGGGTACCAGGTGGCCAGATCAGCGGGCTCCTGCCCCCCCTCGCCGGGCCAGCCGAGGGTGGAGAAGGGCCAGAGGCCACTGGAGAACCAGGTGTCGAGCACATCGGGGTCCTGCTCGAGCTGCAGGGGGAGGGCCACACCACCAAACTGCGCTTCCGCCTTCGCCCACGCCTCCGCCTCGTCGCGGGCCACCACATAGGGCGTGGCCTCCGTGATCACGCCGCCCGTTTCACTCACCACAAACCAGGCGGGAATGCGGTGGCCCCACCAGAGCTGGCGGCTGATGCACCAGTCGCGGATGTCGGTGAGCCAGTCGCGGTAGACCTTGCTCCAGCGCTCCGGCACGAAGCGGGGCTCGGGGCCGGCGGGGTTGTCGAGGGCGGTGCGGCAGCGGGCCGCCAGGGGTTCGGTGCGCACGAACCACTGGGTGGAGAGCAGGGGCTCCACCGGCACCTTGCCGCGATCGGAATAGGGGACGCTGTGGCGGTGGGGCTCGGTCTTCACCAGCAGGCCTTCGGCCTCCATCGCCGCCACCACCGCCTTGCGGGCCTCGAAGCGATCCAGGCCGGCAAAGCGGCCGGCGGCCTCGTTCATGGTGCCGTCCTTGGCCATCACCGTGATCTGGGGCAGGCCATGGCGTTGGCCGATCGCGAAGTCGTTGGGGTCGTGGGCGGGCGTCACCTTCACGCAGCCGGTGCCGAAGGCCGGATCCACGTGCTCATCGGCCACGATCGGGATCTGGCGGCCCACCAGGGGCAAGGTGATGCTGCGACCCACCAGGTGGGCGTAGCGGGGGTCGCTGGGGTTCACCGCCACGGCGGTGTCGCCGAGCATTGTTTCGGGGCGGGTTGTGGCCACCACCAGGTGGTCCAGGTGGTGGCCAGCCGCCTCGGCGCCCATGGCGCCAGCGGCAGGGCCAGGGGCCCCGGCAGCCTCGCCAGGAACAGCAGCCCCGGACACCGACGGCTGTTCAGCCTCCGTGATGGTCGGGGCGGCCGCGGAGCCGCCTGCTTCGCGGAAGCCCTCGACCTCCGTCGCGATGGTGCGGCTGGCCGCAGCCTGCCCAGCTGCGGGGGCGCTCCCGCCCTCCCCCGCCAGCGGGGTCAGCGGATAGCGCAGGTGCCAGAGCGACCCCTCCACCTCCTTCATCTCCACCTCCAGGTCACTCACCGCCGAACCGGAGGCGGGGCACCAATTCACCAGGTATTCGCCCCGGTAGATCAGCCCCTGCTCATGCAGGCGCAGGAAGGCCTCCACCACCGATCTGTTCAGGCCGGGATCGAGGGTGAAGCGCTCCCGCTTCCAGTCCACCGAATAGCCCAGCCGCCGCAACTGGCCCACGATCGTGCCGCCGCTTTGGGCCTTCCAGGCCCAGGCCCGCTCAAAGAAGGCATCGCGGCCCAGATCATCCTTGCTGGCCCCCTCCGCCTTGATCTGCTTCTCGAGGATCGTCTGCACGGCGATCGAGGCGTGGTCGGTGCCTGGCAGGCAGAGCACGTTCTTGCCCTGCAGGCGCTGGAAGCGCACGATCGTGTCGATCAGGGCCGTGTTGAAGGCGTGGCCCATGTGCAGGCTGCCGGTCACGTTCGGCGGCGGGATCACCACTGCGAAGGGTTCCCCCTCCGCCGCAGGATCGGGATGAAAGGCCCCAGCCTGCTCCCAGGTCTGCTGCCAGCGGGCTTCGGTGCCGGCCGGGTCGTAGGTCTTGGGGAGCGCGGCCTCAAGGGTGCCGGCAGCCTCGGGCGTGGCGGCGGCCCCGCTGGAGGACGCAACGGAGGAGTCCACGGAAGACGAAGCGGAGCTGGCGGCCTCAGGCACGGCAGGGGAACGGGGTAGGACCCATCGTCTCAAAGGGTGCTGCCGCGACCAGCAGCGTCTCCAGGATCGAAGCGCCAACGCAGACGCCATGGCGCCACCTCAACTGGCTTGATCCAACCAACATCGAATGGCCTCAACGGCCCAACAGCGAAGCGGCAAGCAATCCGCCTCCTCCATGGCTGGCGACCATGGCAAGGAATAGCTGCGGCGGGGCCAGTGGGTTGCAGCCGCTACAGGCAAGACAAAAATCCTCGGAACCATTATAGTGACTGTTGACTGCGATGAGCCTCCCTCAGGATCATTGCAAAGGAGGCATGCGGAAAATCTTCATCAGCCACAGCAGCAAGGATGCCGAACAAGCTGAGCTGGTGCTGGGATGGCTCCAGCAGAATAACTACGAAGCCTTTCTCGACTCCGACAAAAATCTGGGTATCGTTGCAGGCACAGGCTGGAGCGAACAACTACGGATCAGCCTCAATGAATGCCGAATCCTGATTGCAATCTGTAGTCAACACTATCGCGAATCGGATTGGTGCCGCTATGAAATGGATGTGGCTTATCACCGCTGCCTCACCATCATCCCCATCCTGATCGATGACAGCCCGCTGCTTGGCATCCTCAAGCCGACCCAGTGCATCAGCCTGAAAAAAGGCCTTCAGGATGCCCAGACTCGTCTCCTCAATGGCATCCGTCAACACCTCGCCTCCGATCTCGATCTGGGCTGGGATGCCAAGAGGAGACCATACCCGGGACTCGATCCCTTCAATGAAAATGACGAACTCATCTTCTATGGCCGCGAAGATGAGATCGAGGAAACCGTCAGGCATCTTCGCACGATTCGCAGAGAGCGTGATCATTGTCTTCACCTGGTGATCGGAGCCTCGGGCAGTGGCAAGTCGTCACTGGTGCGGGCAGGGGTGATTCCGCGCCTCAAGCGCGATCAAGAGGCCTGGATTGTTCTGCCACCCTTTCACCCCGGTTCCGAACCGCTGCGGGAATGGGCCTCAAGCATCGTGACGGCATTGAGCTGTTACAACCTGCCCAGGCAACAAGAAGAGATCCTGCAGAGCCTGCAAACGGACCCGGAACGAACGATCGCGGATCTGGTGGAGACGTTCAGAACCCAGTCGGGAGCACAGGAAGCTTCTCTCCTGGTCACGATTGATCAATTTGAAGAACTGCTGGAGCTCCGCCCCGACACAACCGCCGACTCGCCACGGCAGCAATTCGTACAGACACTGAAAAACATCCTGGAGTGCAAAACGCTTGCCGGCAGACTGGTTGTGATCGGCACACTCCGCTCCGACTTTCTGGATGTCTTCCAAGAGGCTCGCTACTTCCAATCGAATAAATCAAGCAAGCAAATTCTAGCACCGATGAGTCGCAAGAATTTCCGCCAGGTGATCGAAAAACCGGCTGAACTGGCTGGCATTGAGATTGAGGAAAAGCTGATCGATGCCATGGTCGAAGATACGGAGACTGGAGACGCCTTGCCCCTGCTTGCCTTCACCCTGCGCGAGCTGTGGGAAAAAAAGACGGAGCATCGCCAAGCGAGAGGCGCACAGATCAGCATCAATTTGAGCGACTACCAGCAGATCGGTGGCCTCGGAGGCGCCATTCAGCAAAGAGCGGAACAGATCTACCAGGACTACTGCAGCCCAGATCAACAGATCCAACTCCGCGATTGCTTGCTGCGAATGGTCCGCAGCAACGCTGATATTGATCAAGTCGGCTGGGTGAAACGGGCAGCCCTATGGAGTGAGATGCCGCCCGAAAGCCATGCTGTCCTGGATCGCTTTGTGTCAGCCAGGCTGCTGGTGAAAAAAAAGGCCAATTCTGCTCCCCAAACCGACTCCCCCAACGCAGCTCACGAAGACCTACTGATCGAACCCACCCATGAAGCACTGCTAAGAAACTGGAAACGCCTGGAGGAGTGGATCCGAGAGGACAATGATTTTCTACTCTGGCGCGATCGGTTCAACTCCGACCATGTTAACTGGCAGCGAAGCGCAAGCTTAAATAAAGACTATCTAGAGGGCTCGAAGTTGCTTGAGGCAGAGAAATGGAAAGACAAATTCCCATCGAACTCTTCCGAAAAGCTATTTATCCAAACCAGCATTCGCCACCGCAGAAGCAAAACCTTGGCGTGGTATGCACTCTTAAGTGGCCTCCTCGCTGGTCTAGCTTATTCACTGAATCTCTGGCAAAATGCCGAAGAAGCCCAGGCATATCAGTATAAAATCAGACAAGCCACTACGGCCGAAAGCGATCCCTACGAGAGTGGCATCGCAGGCCTGGCGGCCATGGGTCGCTTTTTTCTCAGGCCTGGTCTCAATTATCAGATCGCTCGCTCGCTCGAGCAAACGATCACCGCGACTCTCGCGGGCACTCCGCAGATAGCAACCCAGTTCAGCATTATCGATGCAATCACAACGGTTTCCGAACAACGTCTGGTTGTCAGTGGAACGCAAGGGCAAGTAGCTGCGCTGCAATTGATCGAACTGGCCGCGGATGGCTCCCCGATCCTGCAGGGCCAACCAAGTCTTTCCAAGATGACCAGGATCAAGAGCCTTTTGGCCAATCCAGAGCATTCGCTTCTCTATAGCCTTGGCTATACCGATGAAGGCATATTTCTTGGTGAGTGGAGCATCGCAGAGCAGAGATTGATCCCAAGGAAGCAGCAGCCCGTATTCCCGGGTGAGAAGATCTTTAACGACACTCTCGCTCTGATCCCTGGCCCTGGTCAAGATCAAGAGCCCTTGCTGCTCGCCTGGGCCGAAGGTGATGGCCGCGACACGCTCCTGGTTTGGAGCGGAGGCAAAATCAGCAAGAAGTTCGAGGGCGTACCCCCGGCAACAGCCTTTCTAGCCCTTGATGATGGAACGCTGATTAGTGCCCATGAACGCGGGCCTCTGCGGACATGGAAGCGGATCGCCAGCAACGGTAAGACACAACTTCTGCCTGAAAAGCAGATCGATACTGCTGACATCAAGGTTGTGAGCCTGACGCATTTCGCCCGGGATAGCCAGAAAATTCTGATTGCTGGAGGTAACGATGGGTCCCTGATCGTGATCCGAGATGGCAAGGTCATTCAGAAGATTGGCCCCACCCAGACCCGCCAGATTGGACGGGTCAGCGTGGCCGCCCTGAACACAGGGGAAGTGATCTCGGGCGATCAAGAATCCCGCATTCGCTGGTGGACTTGGCAGAGTATCCCCGGTGGCAAGGGCGCGCTGATCGCGGCCAGCGAGAGCCGGTTTGACACGGGCCAACAATCAATCCAGGCGCTGGTCGCCATCTCCCTAGCGCAACAGCCCAGCGGCAATGTGCTCAGTGCGGGAGCCGATGGGTCCCTCCGACTGCTGAGTCAAGAACCCTATGCACTGGGGCAACCTCTCTACCCTCACCAAAACACGTCGGCAACACCGGCGGCGCTTTCGGCCCTGACGGCATGGCAGCAGGGTGGCCTCGCCAGCGGGTATGCGGATGGCTCGATCTGCTGGTGGGTATCCCTGGCAGATAGTCAGAAGCTGCCAACACCGCGCTGTCAGCGCCTGCCGGAAGGGGAGAGGATCACAGCGCTGGCCACTCTGGGCTCCGAACAGCAACTGTTCTCAGCCAGTAAGGCTGGCACGAATGGCTACCTGCGGTTGTGGAAGGATCAAACCGTCATCAATGACAAACCTTCCACACCGATCCAGGCGATGCTGCTCCTTAACAACAACGACCTTGTCACCGGGGATGACCAGGGAGCTCTGCAGTGGTGGACATCGCGAGGCAACCGGAAGGGATCTGCCATACCGTCTGGTGCCGATCCGGTTCGACTGATGATCGCTTTGGACAGCAACAACGTTGTGAGTGTCAGTGGCATTCCTGACCAACTGGGTTGGTGGAAGAATGGAACCCTTCAATCCTTGCGGCAGGATCCCACCCAGCAGTCTCGTCTGACCAGCATCAGCCGCTGGTCAGGCCGAGACGTGATCACAGGGGGATCAAGTGGCTTGATCCAGCAATGGCGCGACGGCAAGAGAATCGGCGACCCAATCCCAACCGACCACACAGAGGGAGTGTGGGCGATGCTGAAACTCAACAGCCCACCTCTCCAATCAGGCGTGCTGCTGACAGCAGGTGAGAACGGTCAGATCGGCGTCTGGAATTCTGGTCTCCATACACGCGAAAGGGGTTCTCAACCGGCCCATGAAACGATCAACACAGGCCAGGGAAAGATCATCTCACTACTGGAGACGAAGCCAGGAGATCTGATCAGTGGCTCGGCCGATGGCTCAATCAAGATCACCTCGCCCAGCAAGGTCGTCAGGGCCGCTTGTCAGCTCTACAAGCCGATCATGAATCAGCCTTCAACCCTCGCCGAACAGAAGGCTTCGGAACTGTGTTCCTGTCCACCGCCGGATCAGTGGTGGAATGTGCTGCAGTGGCTCTGCTTCAGATGGAAGCTGATCAGCTGATCAGGTTCAGGGCAGGATCACTGTTCCGACAGGGTTAGGCGGCCCGTTATAACTTCTGTCACGCTCAATGATAGAATTAACTTCCCTACAGACAGATTCGTTACCAAAGCGATACGCATTGTTTGGGGAGGTGGTGACCGGCCAACCCCTGGAGACCTTATCGCCTGGGCCGAGATAGACCGTGCTGGCGGCTGCTACACGATCAGCAGCCTCGATGTTGTTTTCGTCACGAAGGCGTTGCTCTGCATAAGCCTTTGCCGAATCAGTTGCTACGCAGGAATAAGTTGCGGTGGGAAAGTAAGTGACATCAAACGGCTGCTGCGCTGTTTCGCTGACCGGGCGAGCGGCCGTCTCAAGAAACTCACTGCCGAGGATTGAAGCAACCCTGGAGTTCAGGGCTCCATTCTTAGCTGCCACTCGGGCGACCCGATGGGACTCGGCCAGCGGAGCGATGCCCTCAAGGTAGTTGGTGACAAATCCGATGAATTCTTTAGGCCTGATTTTTTCTGTGCCGCCAATTCTGTCGCCATCAGCGGTAAATCTGGCCTTGTAGGCTTCGGGAATCTCAAATCCATCTGCCGCCGCACTGATCGGGGCAGCCACACCGCCCGCCGATGCTGAGGTTGCCCGAGCTACTTGCACATTCGGATCCCGAATCACACGCCCTCCAACCGGGAAGCTAAGTTTGAGCGAGCCTCCAACCGTGGCGCCATAGACGGTGTCCAGTGCGCCGTAGGCGTTGAGAGAAAGATTCTCCGTAATCGGTGCCAAAAGCGAAAGACGGGCTCCGGGCGCAACGGAAGCACCGCTGCCATCGTAATAACCTGTAGACAAAATATTATCGCCCCAAAGCAGATAAGGAGTCAGGCTGAGATAGGCAATACGCGTTTTCTCAAACGTGCCGATTGGCGCCGAAAGGTTGACAGCTCCAAAACTGAAGCCAGCTTGGCACCCGCCCGTATTCAGACCAGCACTGGCACCGAAACGCCAACGAAGCCGCTCCCAGCCAGCACCGAGATTCACGAGGTTGCTATAGCAGCTTGGCGAATCAAAACCTGAATAACCCAAATAAACACTGGTTGAAGATTGATTCGCCGGGGTAAGCCAGCGATAGCCAAGCTCTGTGGAGATGCCGGTAAACCCAGCGAAATCGGAGCCAACCGCACTATAGGAATACAGCATCGATGCGGCGCGCTGCTGGCTCAACGGCACAAAGGCATTGGCCGTGGCCATGAGCATGCCCCCGGAGGAGGGGAAAGCATTGGCAAAACCACTCGCCCCGACCCCAAAGCTCGGAGCGATGGTAGGAAAACGCTTGTTGATATCATAATCTTCGGCGATTAAAGTATCCATGTTTTTGTCGATGCTGACATTGCCGGCAAGCACTGCCACGGTATAATTAAGTTGAGCGTCTTGCTCAACAATAAACACAGTTTGAATAGTATTCGCCTTCGAGTTATTGGCGAAGCATACGCTGGAGACGCCGCTAAGAAGAATCCTCTGACGGGCAGCTGATTTATCGAGTTGGATGCAGTTTTTGCCAAGAGAGAAGCTTGTTCCCTCAAGCATGACCCCTTGGGCTGAATTCGGGAAAAAGACTTCTGTTTTGGTTTTCTTCGATGCGACCAAATCACCAGAAAGTCCGGTGTCACCCGAGCGGACACGTTTGCCATTGATCGTCACAACCCCAGCCTTATTAACGATGCGTTCTATGCGAAGCGAAGTTGGCCTCCAAGGAACTGTCCCTGCGCTTGCTTTGTCAGCCAAAATAACCGGCATTCCCTGTAAAAGAACGGATGCCGAAGCACCGACCAAGACTGTTAAGGTTTTAGATTGTTTAGTCGACATCTCGGATACATCCATAAACAACGTGATAGAACAAGAAATCGCTAGACCAAAATTAACTTAGACTTCGCCCTTTGATATTGATGTAGTTCAAGTCAGCAATCGATTAGCCATGTGCCAGTTTCACGCCTGGTTAGCCTATTGGCCGGGTCCAGATGACTGCGAATTCACCTATCAACCCCTGCGACTGTACGTGGGATGGGATGAGCCAAGCAGTACCGACGGGGCCTAGGCAAACACTTCAGGCCCCGAGGATTTGGTCAACAGCCACCTCCATGGCGGTTCGCACAGCGATCCGTTCACTCCACTCCGTTAAGAACCAACCTGTTGCTGCACCGCGCGAGCACCATCCCCGATGCCGGCAAAAGGCTCACATCCGCTACGTAGCTTCTGCAGGATGCAGCCCCCGCAGCGCCATGTCCGCCAGCAGCCCATGGAAGGCCGTGGTGAGGTGGGCCCAGCTGTCCCACCAGAGGTAGCCGGCCCCCGCGGATGTTGCGCCAGGGACTCCCGGACCGGGAGCCTCTGTGGATGACCAGGCGCCGGGAGCCGATTGGGCCCGTGCGGCACCAGGAACCTGCAGCGACGCAGCGGCGGCGACAGCCGGACCCACCGGTGAGCCTGCACCCTCGCCATCGAGTTCCAGCACCGGCCGCCCGATCTCCGTGAACCCGTAAGCCGCCGGTTCGGCCCGCACCGTCAGGAAGAGCGCGTGGAAATCCGGCTTCACCACCACCAGCCCCCGCCGCGCCGCCAGGTCCTGCAAGGCCTGTTGCAGGGCGGCGTTCTGGCGGGCGATCAAGGCGTTGAGACCCCGCCGCTCCGCCGCCCCCAGCCCCGGCAGCTGGATCGGGCTGAACCCCCAGGGCAGCTCGCTGGGCACCAAGAACCGCCACAGGCCAGCCTCGGCCAGGCGCTCCACAGCGCCGAGCAGATGCCGGTTCACCCCCTCCCCGACGGCGGTGGAGGGTGGTGCATCGAGGTAATCGTTGGCGCCGGCCCGCAGCACCACCAGGGATTCGGGATCGGGCGGGGCTTCCTCCAGAAACCCCGCCACCTGCTCGAGCAGGTTGGGCATCCCCTTCGGAGAAAGACCCGACCCGGAGCGGGCGCCGCCAAAGGCAAAGTTGGTGCCGCCGGCCAGGGAGTGGACCAGGGGCGGCAGGCCCAGCTGCCCAGCCAGCTGCTCCACCCACACCGGACCATCGCATCGGCGGCCTCGCCAATGGGGCGGACAGGGGAAGGCGGCATTACCCCGGAGCGCATGGGCGTTGCCCCCATCGCAGAGGCTGTCGCCGAACACGATCAACGAGGACACGGCAGGCTGCTCACAGCGGGGTGCTCAGGACAAGGTGATCTGAGCCCATCCTGATGGCCCCGAAGACTCTGCACACTCACGCAGGCGATCGCCCGGGGATCAACCCTCAGGCCACAGGAGCACCGGCATGCACGCAGAGCCGGTTGCGACCGGCCGCCTTCGCCGCGTAAAGCATCGTGTCGGCGGCGGCCACCACCTCCTTCGCGGCCCTGCCGGGTTGCGCCATGCACGAGGCAAGCCCGTGGGGAATCGCCCTGCCGCCGTTTGCCAACCTGTCCCCAACGCCATTCACCCCAGCGATCGGCTGCCTTCATGCCAAGCCCCACCTCCCTGGAGTTCATCCAGCCCCGGCTGGACGGTCGGGTGCTGGCCGGCGCCCGCGGGCTGCTGCCGCTGTGGCTGCACCGGGCCGGCCTGCGCAGCGTGCGGGTCGAGGGCATGGGGCGGCTTCAGGCGGCGATGGAGGCCTTCCAGGCCGGCGACAGCCGACTCCTGCTGGCCTTCCGCCACCCCAGCCTGGATGATCCGGCTGTGATGGCTCACCTGCTCTGGGTCGACCTGGCCCGGGCCGGCCGACCCGGCAGCGAGGGGGAGCGACGCCGCCGCTTCCGCCCCCGCCCCCATGCCCAGTTCCTCTACGACCGCGGCATCCCCCTCTGGGCCGGCGCGCCGGTGGGCTGGCTGCTCTCGCACCTGGGGGGCTGCTCGATCCAGCGCAGCAAGCTCGACCTGCCTGCCCTGCGCACCGCCCGCGCCCTGCTCCTGGATGGCCCCCATCCCTTTGCGGTGGCGCCGGAGGGATCCACCAATGGCCACAACGAGGTGATCAGTCCGCTGGAGCCGGGGGTGGCCCAGCTGGCCCTATGGACCGCCGACGACCTGGACCGGGCCGGCCGGCCCGAGGCCACCACCCTGCTGCCGATCGGCCTGCAGTACAGCTTCACCGCTCCGGTGTGGCCGGCGATCGAAAGGCTGCTGCGCGAGCTGGAAACGGAGGTGGGGCTGCCACCGGCCGCCGACCGCTCCCTGGATCCGCAGCGGCTCTATGGGCGTCTGTTCGCCCTGGCCGAGGTGATCCTCACCCGGATGGAGAGCTTCTACCGCGACGCCTACCACCTGTCCCTGCCCAAGGTCCCGGACATGACCCCGGCCAGCGGCAACGCCAGCCAGAAGCCTGGCGGCCCCGCTCCGCAACCATCGGAAACCCCAGCCAGCAACAACAGTGATTTCGGCGCGCGGCTCAGCTGGCTGATGGAGGCGGCCCTGGGGGTGGCCGAGCGCGCCCTGGCGGTGGAGGGCCGCGGCGATGTGAATGAGCGCTGCCGGCGACTGGAGCAGGCCAGCTGGGACCGCCTCTACCCCGCAAGCGGCACCGCCACGCCCCTCGCCGCCAGCGCCCTGGAGCGGGGCCTGGCCAGCCGGCTGGCGGAGCAGACCGCCCAGCAGCTGTGGCACATGCGGCTGGTGGAGTCGTTCGTGGCGGTGAGCGGCAGCTACGTGAAGGACGACCCCAGCCAGGAACGCTTCGCCGACACCCTGCTGATCCTCTGGGACACCTTCTGCCGCATCCGCGGCGGCAACCCGGAACGGCGCCCCCGCCTGGGGGCCCGCCGGGCCCAGATCCACATCGGCGAGGCCATCGAGATCGGCCCCCGCCTGGCCGCCTACCGCACCGACCGGCGCGGCGCCGTGGCCAGCCTCACCGCCGACCTGCAGCGGGAGCTGGAGGGCCTGATCGTGCCCTCCGGTGACGGGGAAGCTGGGGGTGGCGGCAGGACCCGGACCCCAGCTCAGCCAGCCGCCAACCGGGCCAGGTAGGCCTCGCGGCTGCCGGCATTGATCCAGCCGGTGGCGATCGTCTTGGTGTGGGTGTGGCTCACCCTGCCGCGGTGGATGTGGGAGAGGCTCGCCGGAAAGATCGCCAACTTGCCCCGCTCGGCCGGTTCGTGGTGCCCCTGCCAATGGAACTCGGTGCCGCCCTCGTCCACGTCGTTGCAGTAGAGGATCCAGGCCAGCACGCGGCGGCTCGGCTCGGTGGCCTCGTCGCTGGTGGTCCAGTCGCAGTGCCAGCGGTGGAAGCCCTCGCCGGGGGCATAGCGCTGCAGGTTGAAGATCGGGTTCACGAACAGCTCCTGCTCCGGGCAGCAGTCGCGGAACAAGGGCCGCTCCTCGAGCCAGCGGTTCAGGCCGGCCGTCACGCCCCGCAGGATCACCTCGGCCAGGGCGAAGGCCTCCGGATCGCTGCGATCGATCGCCACCAGGCTGATGTCGGTGGACACCTTGGCGGGATCGCCGGCGCCGCCGGGCCCGAAGGCCACGCCGGGCCGCTGCAGATCACCGCGGCGCTCGAAGAAAGCCAGCACCCCATCGGCCAGGGCGGCGTAGCCGGCGTTGCGATACGTGCCGATCAGCTGCATGGGGACAAGGGCGGAAGAAGCAGGAGCCGCAGCACGAACTCACAACGCTGGAGGTGCAACCGCAGCAGCTGCCACCGAGATGCCCCAGGGCGGCGCTGCGGGACGGGACGAAGGTGGAACAAGGCGGAGCGTTCTGGAGTGGAACTGGCCCCCATGCTGGTTCAGCGGAACGGAATCACCACCCCCCCATCGCGGCGCTGCCAACGCTGCCGGTCGGGAACCACGATGGCGGTGAGGCCCACGGCATCCAGGGCGGCGGCCACCGGCTCCAGATCGGACTCGGATCCATCCCCTGCAGCAAACAAAGCCCCCCCCACCAGCACCTGCCCTTCAGCGGGATCCGCCAGCAACCTCAGACCGCTGACCTCGAACTCCCGGCTGAAAAACTGACGCCGCAGGCGCCCGGAGCGCTCCGGGCCCAGGGCTGCGGCAAAGGCCTCCAGGGAGGCCCCATCCCCCGTGCAGCCGCTGTTCAGGGCCAGCCAGATCAGCAGCTTGGCCCAGCTCTCGATCGTCCAGGGCGGCGCAAAGCTGGCGCGATGCTGCCGCACCAGCTCCGCCAGGGCGAAGTCCACCAGGTTGGCCCGCAGGGTGTCCTGGCAGGGGAGTGCCTTGGCCGAGGCCTCTGCAACGCCGCCCGCCCGGCCCGGCGACTCTTCCGGAGCCGTGCCGGCTGGGTGTGGCGGTGCTGATCGAAACTCCTCCATACCGCCATCCTCCCCGGCGGGGGGCAAACTGCAAAGGCATGCAACCTGCAGGAGACGCTCGATGGCCCTCGATCTGAACGATCCGGAACTCGAGTTCAGCGACCTGGTGACCGCCTACCAGAGCTGGGTGATGGCCGTGATCAACGACGAAAAACTCGGCGGCGAGAAGCTGCTCACCGATGAGATCGCCGACGACGCCATCAATGCCATGCGCTTCCTGCCCGATGTGGTGACCAGCGCCATCGAAACCACCCTGGCCCGGGTCTACGACGTGGATCCTGAGGAACTCTCCGACCTGCTCTATCCGGAGGACTGAGGGTCAGGCCGAAGGAAGGGCCACCGGACTCACCGGCGCGCCTGGGAAGGGAGCGACCGCTCGGTCGCCTCGACCGAACTCACGTATGGCAGCCAGGTTCTGACGGCGAAGACCCGCCAGGCCGGCAACCCTGCACCGCAACAGCACCTTTGCCGCCCCCGGCGCGTATCAGCCGCCGGGGGCAACAGCTTGGCTGCAGCCGTTCGGCGATCCACCCGGACAGGGGCGCTGGAACGCTGTATGGTTTGGGCGATCAGGAGTGGTCCGAGGGTGAACCTCGAAGCTGTCCCTCCTGACCAGCCCAGAATCACCATCAGGGCCCGCGCTCCCGAACCGCGGCCAGCCCCGATCTCCCGTCTGCGCTTCAACAGGGCCCGAGCCATACCCGAGCAACCCGGGATCGCCCTTCGCCTAACCAACCCCACCCCACCCGGCCCCGGTGAGCAGCCTCGCGCAGCGGGTTAGCTGTCTGGAGGCCTTGGGCACTCGCAGCCCCCCCTTGAGGGCATCCACCGCATCAGCATGACGAAAACGACCATGACAACACCAACACCAGGCATCCCGATGGCCCGGGCCCACCCCTTCCGGGGGGCGAGCCCCTGGCCCAACCAGCCCCGTTCCGGACAGGGGACGCGCGTCACGCCAGTGGCGCCCTGCTGTCCCCTGCCGCGCCGCACCGCCGGCGGCCCTGGCCGGCCAGCCCCCACCTGGGAGGAACTCCTGGGTCAACGCTGAAGGGCTCCAAGCCCCCGTCCGGGCTTCGGGGCAGATCCCAGCTGCGGCTTGGGCAGCCCCGCTGGCGCGCCTTGCCAGGGCAGGGGAGCTTCGAGGCTGAGGGGCTCACCGGTGCGGGGATGCACCAGGTCGAGTCGCCAGGCATGCAGCCGCAGCCGGCTAGCAGCGCCGCGACTGCGGGCAGGGCCATAGAGAGGATCCCCCAGGATCGGATGACCCAGCCAGGCCAGATGGACCCGCAGCTGGTGAGAACGACCGGTGTGGGGCTCCAACCGCAGCCGGCACCAGCCATTTCCCCGCTCCAGGCACCACCAGTCGGTACGACTGGGCCGGCCGGCGGGATGCACCCGATAGAGAGGTGGCTGGTGGCGGGCCTTGGCCAGGGTCGCTTCCACCCGCCCGGCCGGGGCAGACGGCCACCCGGCCACATCGGCCAGATAGGTGCGTCGCACCCGCCGCGCCTCCAGGGCCATCGAAAGGCTCCGGTGGGTCTCCGGATCGCGGGCGAGCAGCAATAGGCCGGAGGTGTCGCGATCGAGGCGATGGGGCAACCGCAGCGGCCCCCAGGCCGGCTCCAGACGGGCCGGAACCGCGTCGGCCAGGGCCGGGCCGCGGCCGCTCTGGCTGAGCAGCCCCGAGGGTTTGTCGATCACCAGCAACCAGGGATCGGCATGGAGCACCACGGGATCCACCGGGGCAGGACTCGGCACGGCAGGCAGTCACAGATCCCCATGCTGCAGCGCGGCCCACGCGGCGGCTCGAGCAGCCTCCGGCCGCCGGTCTTTCGCACGTGAATGGAGCCAAACAGCAACCCGCGGCCGCAGGCTCTGGCGATCAGCGGCGGCGCCATGAACCACCCCTCTCCCCCTTACCTCCCGCCCCAGCTGCTGCGTGATCTGCATCTGCTCAACGTGCTCGAGCTCACCGGCACCACCCACCTGGCGGGGCAATGGCTTGCGGTGTCCCAGCCCACCGTGAGCCGCCGCTACCGGCGCCTGGCGGCCGACTTCGGCCTGAAACCCACCCGGCGAGGCGCGAAGGTCTGCCGTTTCGGCAGCAGTATGAGCCTGCGCCAGCTCCGCCACGGCCTCCGCTGGCACCGCTTTGAGGCGGGGGTGGTAGGCCTAGCGAGCGATCCACTCCACCAGGGCCTACTGGAGGGCCTGCCAAGCCGGCTGCCGATGCCGATGCGGTTCCGCCCCGCAAACCAATGGGGGCACCTGGTGCGCGAAGCCGTGCTGGACGCGGCCCTGGTGAGCTCCCTGGAGCTGGAGGTCACACCCTCGCAACTCCACCCCGCCGGGAAGCGCAACGGCGATGGCGAGTGGGAAGGCGCCGATCCACCGCCGCTGGATCGGGTGCACCTGGGTCAATGGCCCCTGAGCCTCGCCCTGGCCCGGGCGAGCCACCACCCGATGGTGCTGGCACCCGCCGCGGCCCTGGCGCCGGGGCTGCTCACCCTGCTCGAGAACCGGGGCCTGCCGCTGGCCACCACCGCCGGCGCCGATGCCCACGACCCGATGGCCTGGCTGGCCCGCATGGCCTCCTGTGGGCTGGCCGCCCCCGTGCCCGCCCACCTGCTCGATCAGCAGCTGGGTCCCTTCGGCCAGCTCGAACGGCTGGAGTCCTATCCCCGCCTGCGGGAACACCTGTGGCTGCTGCTGCCCGGCGACTGGCGGCGCATGCCGGTGCTGCAGCGCACTGTGGCGGACCTGCTTCAGCTGGCGCAGGAGGCCGGCGCCCGGCCCGGCGCGCCCGCCTCCCTAGACGATGAGGAGGCCCTGCTGCGGTGGGCCGGCTGAGCGCTCAGAGCGGATCGCCCCCTGCCGGTTCCGGCAACGGGCAGCTGGCTTCGATCCGCTCCGCCAGGGCCAGGCAGCGATCCATCTCCTGCCAGAGCAGTTCGCGCCGCTGGGCATCAACGGCGAAGGAGCGGTGATGCAGATCCCGCCCTACATAGCGGAGGGCATCCCGCAGGCGCAACCAATCGTCGGGGCTGAAGGCTGGAAGCGGCGACTTCATGGACCAAGGGGCGGAACAACAAGGGCGGCGGACCCGGGGCGGAAGGGCAAAGCCCCCGCTCAACCGGAGGGCCGGCAGCGGGCCTTGAGGGCAGCGCGGAGGCGAGCCACCGCATCATCCTGACCCTGCAGGGCGAAGGCCTCCTGCTCCAGCACCCGGCTGCCGTGGTGATAGCTCGTGGTGAGAATGCCACCGATCTCCTGGCGCACCACCGGATCGAGGCGCAGCCGCCAGCCGATCGGGGTGAGCTGCCCGTCGGGGCAACTCTGCACGGCATGCACCGCCTCATGTAGGAAGGTCTGAGGGCCGATGCCCAGATCGAAGGCGATCGGCGCCACCCAGAGAGTGCGACTGGCGGGAACGTACTGGCCGTAGGCCCGCGGCGCGGGGGGCGGAGCCCAGCGCAACCGGAACCCATACCGCTCCAGATCCCGGGCCAGGGAGCGCAGTTCGGGGGGCAGCCGCCCCGCCAGCTGGGAGTCAGCAGACCCCTGGGTTCCCCCGGGGGCCGACCGGGCGGCCGACCGCGCTCCCGAAGGCGCTCCGGAAGGCGACCCCTGCGAGGCGGACGCCTGGGCCCGAAGGCTGCCGGTCCCAGGCAGGAATGGAGCAAAGATCAGCAAGGATTCTGATGCAGTTCGTCGAGATGCAGAGGGCCTTGACGCAGCGGGTTGAACCGGGGCGGCTGGAGCACCGGTGGATCGCAGGGCAGCCCCGCCGAGGGCTGTCAGCGGCAACGGTGCAGGAACGGAGACGGGGGCGATCCAGACCACGCGGAAGGGGCGGGTTCTTTAGGGTCCCATCAGCTTGATGCGATAGAGAACCTCCTCGAGGGCCTCGGCGGCCCGCACCCCCGCCCAGCGCTGGGGATGGGCGGCGCTGCAGCAGGAGGGCACCGGGGCCAGGATCGTGCTGGGCCGGGCATGGCAGAACTGCACCACGCTGTGGCGCTCGCCACTGGCGCCCGGTGGGGCCACCACCCGGTGCCAGCCGGCCGGAATGGTGCCGTTGCTGAGGCGCTCCAGCATCAGGCCGGTGTTGAGAATCACCCGACCCTCCGGCGGTGCGGCCGCCTGCCAGCGGCCATTCACCTCCACCTCGAGGCCGGCGGCGGTGGCCCGGGGCAGGGCGGTGATCAGGTTGATGTCGGCATGGGGGGCGGCCCAGAGGTGCCCGACCGCCGGCGCGGCGGCCATGGGTGGATAACGAATCGCGCGGGTGAGGGTGGGGGCCTCGTGCACCATCTCCTCGAAGAAGCTTTCGGCGCAGCCCATGCCGAGGGCGATCACCCGCAGGAAGCGCCGCTGCAGGTCGGCGAGGGCGGCATGGAAGCGCACCAGCACCGCCGTGATCCCCGGCACCGCCGCCTCCGGGAGCACGGGCTCCGGATAGAGCACGGGATAGCGGCGCCGCAGCGGATGGCCGCCGGGCAGCGGCGCTGCCCAGTTGAGCATCTCCTTCCAGTCGGCCCGATCGTGGCCGGCGGCGGTTTCCACCAGCAGGCCGGTGTAGCCGCTCTGACCATGGCTCAGGGGTTCGTGGAAGCGGGCCTTGCTGGCCGGATCGAGGGCAAAGAAGCGTTGCAGCAGGCCGTAGGCGGTGTCGAGCAGATCGACGGGCAGATCGCTGCTGGTGTACACAAAGCCGGTGGCCAGGCTGCGGCGCACCCCATCCACGACCGCGGCGCGGGCCGCCCCATCGCCCCGCTCGAAGGCCAGCAGATCCACATCGAGGATGGCCGGTTCAGCCATGGGCCGGGCAGCGGGGTCCCCCGATCCTGGGCGACTGCCGCTGCCGCAGCGAGCTCCCGCGACCGGCAAGCAGGGCGCTCGCCCGGATCAGCGGGGCCTCGGGGCTCCCGAGCGCCGCCGGGAGGGTCCGTTCATCCAGGCCTCAAGGGGGTCCTGGAGCCGTCGGGTCGCGTCCAAGGTTTTGAATGGTCGTCCGATCAGTAGGCTGGGCAGATCCATTGAGCGAGCCCCACCAGCCCCAGCTCGAGCCTTCCCCTTTCCATCAGCGGCTGCCCTGGTGGGGAGCCGATCTGCAGACGCTGCGGGACACGATCCATCCCCAGCGGCTGCCGGAGGATCTCTCCTCTGCGCTCACCATCGACCTGGGCGGTGCTGATGCCCTGCTGGCACGCCTCTCCTTGCCGCAGCAGGAAGCGCCCAGGGCCTTGGTGGTGCTGATCCCAGGGCTTGGCGGTTGCGTGGACGGACCAGGCATCCGCCGGCTGGCGTCTTACCTGGTGGCCGCCGGTGTTGCCGTGTTGCGGCTCAACATGCGCGGTGCCGGCGCCGGCAGGCCTCTGGCCTCGGGCACCTATGCCGCGCTCTGCAATCGCGATCTGCTGCCTGCCCTGCAGCAGGCCCGCCAGCTGGCCATTCAGCTGGCGGCAGGGAACCGATCACTGCCCCTGTTCGGGGTTGGGCTCTCGCTGGGGGGCACGATGCTGCTCAATGCCCAGCTGGAGCAGCCCCTGCTCGATGGCCTGGCGTGCATCAGCAGCCCTCTGAATCTGGTCGAATGCGCGGATCAATTCGACCGACCGCGCAACCGGCTGTATCGCCGTTGGGTGCTGCGGCGCCTGCGCCAGCTGACCCTGAAGGATCCCCACGGGGTCTCACCGGCCGAACGCGCTCTGCTGTGCGGACCGAAGCGGGTGCGCAGCCTGCAGGCCTTCGATGCGGCCATCACCGCACCGCGTTGGGGGCATGCGTCCCTGGCGGCTTACTACACGGCGGCCAGTCCGCTGCAGCCCCTTCGGGCAGCGATGGAAACCAGGCACGCTCTGCCCCCGATCCTGCTGCTTCATGCCGCCGATGACCCCTGGGTGCCGGTGGCGGCCCACCTCGAGCTGGCGAGGCAAGCGCAGCGGTGGCGATGCTCCTGGCTGGACACCGTGATCACGGCCCGAGGCGGCCATAACGGCTTCCATAGCCGCGACCACATCGAACACCTCAAGGGTGGCAGCACGGTCAGTTGGGCGGATCAGCTGACGACGGCGTGGCTCAGGGGGAGATTGAAGGATCAGTTCACGGGCAGCCGCTTCGGATGCGGGCGCCCCAGCAGCAGCGCTGATGCTCACGACCTTCGCAGCACCTGACCCTCCATCGGCTGCAAGGTGACCACGCATGCATGGGTGGAGCCGAACGCACGGGTGGCTGAGGGGGAGATTGGCAATGGATCACCGGCGCCAGGGTCGGCCGTGGAAAACAGCAGTTTCCAGGTGCTGGATACCGGGTTTAGGTTGGCATCCACCACCACTGCCACAGTCAACGTGGAGGTGGTGTGGGTGTTCACCACCACCACCAGCTCCCTGTCATTGAGAATTCGCGAAAACGCCAGCACACCTTGCGGATAGGGGGAATAGCCAAATTGATCAGTGACGCCATCACCTACGGGCCGAAAATACTGGCGACCGTATCTCAATGCTGGTTCGCTGACTCGCAGTTGGCTGAGCGCACGCAAGTAGACGTAGAGAGAATGATTTGTGGAAAAGGCTCCTTGACCACCCCACATGGCACCTCTTGCATATTCCCGCCGATCTCCTGATCCAGCCATTCCCTGCTCGTGACCGTAGTAGAGACAGGGCACTCCCTGTAAGGAGAAAAGACAGAGAAGAGCCGTGCGTGATTGCTTGGGCCAGTTCTGCTGATGAAAGCGTTCATTGAGATCGTGGTTGTCCAGAAAAGTAACATAGTTTTTGCCTGCATCCCCCTGGGAACTCACAATGGTTTTCAAGGTCTTGCGCCGTTCGTCAAACTGATCCGCAAGTACCTTGGGGGCGGCATTGCACTTGATCACATCACAAAGACGCTTGCGCATGGGAAAATCAATGGCTGCATCGACGCCAATGATGTCTTCGTCTTTGAGAGTGTTGCGGCCAATGAAGCGTGCAATTGCGGCTTCGTTGTTGTCTTGCCAGACCTCCCCAAAGGTGAAAAAGTTCTTCTTCCCAATCGAGAGACCAAATTCACGCATGGCATTTCCAAATACGCGGGCAAACTCGGGTTCCACATACTGCAGGGTGTCAATTCGGAAGCCGTCTAGATCAAATTTGGCGATCAGATATTGGTAACTGCGGATCAAATGGTTGCGGACAGGATATTTGTCGTCCCCAAGATACTCTGTCACCAATTCCTTGAGGCGATCAAAGTCGCCGCGAGTGATGTCGCCTGCGTCGTTCACCGAACCCTTGCGTCTAAAGTAATCGTTCCGTTGCAATTCCTGAGGCCAAATGCCATTGGCACGGCTCTTGGCACTGATCGTCTCCACTCCTGTCCAGTTCCCCTGGGGAGTACCGTTGTTGTCGCGCCAGAACACTGCGTACTCACCATTTTCTCTCCAGGGCGCGGAATCGCGCATGCCTTCATAGTTGAAAGGGTCCCCAACATGGTTTAGAACAATATCGAGAATTACATAGATCCCTTCGGCATGTGCTGCGTCGACCAGATCGCGAAATTCCCGATCAGCCAGGTCTGGATCCTTGAGCGCTTCGGCTGGATCCTTGCAGAAGCGAGGCTCGATTCGGAGAAAGTCTGTGATGCCATAGCCACCCCAATAATCACGGAACCATTGGGGATTGTAGAGGACAGGAGAGAGCCAGAGCGCACCCACGCCAAGGCCTTTGAGGTAGGGCAGCTTATCTTTGATGCCTTCAAAACTTCCGCCTTGGTACGTGTTGCAGGGGAGTGTGGCTGGACTGGGGGGGCCAGACGGATTGTTGAAGCGATCCACGAGTAGAAAATAGATCCAATGATCGCGCCAGTCTGCCGGTGATGGTGTCAGGCTTGCTCCGGATGCAACCCAAGTGGCTGGATCGAGATTTTTGCTTACTTCTGCATCAAAGAGTGATGTCGGCATTGGATTGTTTCGCTTGCTTTCAATCCAACCTACATCGCTTCTCGATGTTCGTTGTGAGTTTCATCACAGCGATGGGTGACGAGTGGGTTTATGCGAACGCCATTCCCATCGCCTCAGGGACCATCTGCTTATGGTGTGGCCCATGGGGGGAGGCTTGAGGCTGCTCCTGTGAGCAAGATCACGGCGATTGGTGAGCGCAGTTATCGACAAGAACCCTCGCATTAGCCGATGTTAACAGCGGGGGGCCGAAGCAAATGCTTGCATTGGCTTGCTTCCTCCATCTTCCACGAACAATTGAGGTAATCGATCATGGCATTGCTCCTGACTACAGCCTTTTCCGAGGATGCGATTGCAGCCCCAGGCAATCGCCAACCGAACTACATAGTTATCTCGGTCACCGATAGCCAAGGCGTACCGGTTACGGGTCTTGCCGCAGGCAATTTTCAGGTTGATCCCTTGATCGTAGGGCCAGGCGGTGCATTGGTAAATATTGTTGGAGTATCTCCTGGAAGACTGGCTGGATTCTACTTGTTGAACGTTCTTCCTATTCGTACTGAGACATGGAAGTCCGGAGTCTACATTTTCTGCGTAGCAGTGAAACGCGCTTCGGATCAGGGGCAAACTTTGGCCACTGTCTTGATGGATTGATCTAGGCCGCGGGGCAAGAGTGGCCCAGCCTGAGGTGGCCTTCGCCAAAAACTCCTGAATCCAGATCCGATCCTCCGCCACGGCAGGGCCAGCGGCCAGGGCCGCAGCCAGTAGGAGCAGGGTCAGGGAATCACACCGGAATGGGTCAAGATCCGTGTGCCGGAGCGGGCATTTCAGAACTGGCTTTCAGCTCCTCCCAGCCGACACGCGGTTCGTTGGCCCGCAGGATCGCTTCCGCCTCGGCGGTGTCCTCGGCATCTTCCAGGGCCAGGGTGAGCAGGCGGCGCAGGGCGTCGCCGCGGCTCACCGAGAGATGCAGTTCGGCCTCTAGGCGGGCGGCGTAGCGGTCGATTCGTTCCAGTAAATCCTGTGGCAGCCGCAACTCCTGGGGCGTGCCGGCTACTCGCGCCTGGGCCATAAAATATCATTGATTGTAGTTGAACTTACTACGGTTAGGCTGGACTGGGGTGTGCTCCTCATCCCTGAACGCCAGGAGCTGGTGAAGCCGAGCAGTGATTCGCTCAGTAGTGATAGCGCAACTGGGCGATCAGCAGGCTGTCGCCATCCAGCTTGTAGATCATCCGATGTTCTTCGTTGATCCGCCGCGACCAGAAGCCGGAAAGGGCGTGCCGGAGCGGCTCAGGTTTGCCGGACCCTTCGAATGGGGTCCGGCTGGCTTCCTTGATCAAGGCATGGATGCGTTGGAGCAACTTTCGATCGGTGGCTTGCCAATGGAGGTAGTCCTCCCAGGCTTGTTCCGCGAAGATCAGTTTCATTCCGCCAGAACATGCTCCTGGCCACGGCCTGCTTCCAGGCTGTCGACGGCGTCCATCAGCCGCCGTGCATTGCGTGGTGAACGGAGTAGATAGGCGGTTTCCTCCAAGGCCTTGAAGTCGTCTAACGACAGCATCACCACAGAGGGTTCACCGTTGCGCGTGATGATCATCGGCTCATGGTCGGCACAGACACGCTTCATTGTCTGCGCCAGGTTGGCCCGGGCGGCGGTGTAGGAGATGGCGTCCATGGCCCCTTCAATGCATCTGTACAGGATAGCGTACAACTGAGGGCATGGGCGTTCTCGCATCAGGATGCGGTTCTCTTGACTGGGCTGGCGTCATCCGGTTCACCAGGAGGGAAATTCGAGAGGGACCGCTCTGACAGTGCCAGGCGCCCGCGACCCAGCCGAGTTAACCCTTCATGAAGCTGGCACGAGCCGACCTTCAAGGGCCCGTTTCAGGATGGCCTGCCGCAACATGCCGCAGCGGGCGAGGCTATTTCTGCTTTTGATTCTTCCGGCATTGGCCCCGCCGGATACGTGGTCGAGTATTGGCTTTAACGTTATTGCGTTCTCGTGGCAGGCCGTTGTCAACCCTCCATAGAAGGTAATGCCGTCGCACAGTATTCTGCGATTTTCGAGTCTCCGAAATTCGGAGAACCTGATGGAGTTCAAGTTTCACGATTGTTCAGATCAAATCGTTGGGTCTAGCCCTTGATTCAGCAGGACAGGTTTCTGCGGTCAAGGGCTCCACCCCAGATCCGTACCAGACTGTTCAGAGCGAAAGAAGGCTGGGTAAGATCGCTCTCTTGATCGGCATTGCTCAAACTATGCAGCCACTGCATAAAAGCCGGTCATCCCACCCACCCACTTGCACCCCGCCAGCTACTACGAGGCTGCAGCCGGCTTCCCGCTGCTTCCGTTCCAGCAGGCCTGGATGGAGCACAGGGAAGCCGCGCCGATCCGCACGCTGGAGGCGCCAACGGGCCTGGGTAAAGCACTCGCCACGCTGATGGGCTGGCTGTGGGACCGGCAGCAACGGCCTCAAGCCACCCCCCCCCGGCGGCTGGTGTATCAGCTGCCGTTGCGCACCCTCACCGAGCAGATCGCGCTGGAGTGCCGGGCGGTGATGGCCCGGTTGGGGGTGGCCATCCCGGTGCATGGGCTGCGGGGCGGCCAGATCGACAACGACTACGCCGATGCCCTGGCAGCCGAGGCGGTGATCGTGGGCACCCTGGATCAGGTGGTGAGCCGCCAGCTGATGCGGGGCTACTGCTGCTCGCGCTGGAGCTGGCCGCGCCACTTCGCCGTCCTCAACACCGATGTGCGGGTGGTGGTGGATGAGACCCAGCTGCAGGGAGCTGCGGTGCGCACCGCGATCCGCCTGCAGCAGCTGCACCAGGAGCAGGGCGGCCCGGCGGCGCGGGAGCTGGTGCTCTGCTCCGCCACGCTTGATGCCGCGATCCTGCCGGCCGGCACGCCCCGCCATGGCCTGAGCGATGCCGACTACGGGCATCTCGTGGCGGAGCGGAAGGTGGGCCGCCGCGCCAAGCCGCTCACCCTGGCGGGCTTAGCTCCAGATCACCGAGCATCTCCTCCATCTGCTCCAAGACGCTGCGCAGGTCTTCGGCAATTTCGGAGGCAATCACGTCGGGCTCCGGGAGATTGTCGGAATCGAGAAGGCTGTCGTCTTTCAGCCAGAACAGATCGAGGCTGATCTTGTCGCGGGCCAGCAGGTCTTCCAGTTCGTAGCTACGCCAGCGGCCATCGGGAGTTTCTTCGCTCCAGGTGGGCTGGCGCTGATCGATGGCAGCGGGCTTGTAGAGACTCACGAAGTCATCGAGATCGGCGCGCTGCAGCGGGTTGGTCTTGAGGGTGAAGTGCTTGTTGGTACGAAGGTCGTAGACCCAGAGCCGTTTGGTGCTGGCCTGGGCACTGCCGGCGCGGCGATCAAAGAAGAGCACGTTCGCCTTCACCCCCTGGGCGTAGAAGATGCCGGTGGGAAGGCGCAACAGGGTGTGCACGTCGCACTCGTGGAGGAGCTTCAGGCGGATCACCTCACCGGCCCCACCTTCGAAGAGCACGTTGTCGGGCACGATCACCGCGGCGCGGCCATTGATCGTGAGCAGCGACTTGATGTGCTGCACAAAGTTGAGCTGCTTGTTGGAGGTGGTGGCCCAGAAGTCGTCCCGTTGGTAGGTGATGGCTTCGCTACCCACATCGCCCTCCTCACCGATCACCTTGATCGAAGACTTGCGCCCAAAGGGAACATTGGTGGCCACGATGTTGTAGCGCTTGCTTCCCAGCTGCCTCAGGGCATCGTCTGTGCGCACCGGCAGTAGCGCATCGAGCCGGGCGTCTACTTGATCAGACGGCACGCCTTCAGCAGCGTCCCGTGGAGTGGTGTAACTCAGGAGGAGCAGCCCCGGCGTAGCCGGGGCTGACGGCTCACCTCCCTCAGACATCAGCTGTGGCAAAGGGTGGGCCGGTCTGTGACCCTGTTCGGAGCACTACCACCAAACCGAACACAGA
>CALRXC020000033.1:0-45744 GCA_943372025.1 Synechococcus sp. UW140
GCCTATTATCTTTACCGGCCCGAGAATGAGCGTGACTACGGTGCCGAAGCGATTGAGATCCTGCTGCAGGTGATGGAGAATAATCGTGATGATCTGGTGGTGATCTTCGCTGGCTATAAGGAGAGGATGGATGTGTTTTACCAATCCAATCCCGGCCTCTCTTCGCGGGTGGCGAACCACATCGACTTCCCCGACTACAGCGCCCCAGAGTTGTTGGCGATCGCCAAATTAATCCTGGCCAGCGAAAACTACCGCTTCAGCGATGCGGCCACCGAGGTCTTCGCCGACTACATCGTGCGCCGCATGCAGTTAGCTTTTTTCGCCAATGCTCGCTCGATCCGCAACGCCATTGACCGGGCCCGCATGCGTCAGGCGAACCGCCTGTTCAATGCCATGGGCAGCCGGCTCAGCAAGCTGGATCTGATGACGATCGAAGCGGAAGACATCACCGCCAGCCGGGTGTTCCAGGGGGAGGTGGAGGGGCTGGATCGGAGTGAACCGGTGATCGGATCAGCTTTAGGATCAAAGGCCGGTTCTCAAGAGGCTGGATGATTCAATCCCATGGAAATCACTCTGCCCATTTCTTGAGCAGGCTAATGGGCAGGGGTGATCCGCTGCCTGATCAGACTGGTTTCCCTGCCGCCGATCAGGGTTGAACCGTAGCCAGCGCCGCCTTCGCCTTGACCACCACATCCGGCGGCAGGCTGATGAATCCCAGGCTCGGCGCCATCGCCTGGGCCGGTTCCGAGAGGGTGTAGCTGAACACCTTGTTGAGGGCATCATGCTTGGCGCCATTGCCGCTCTTGTAGAGCAGGATCCAGCTGAAGGTCACGATCGGATAGCCCTGCGGCGGATTGGGATTGGAACCGATGAGGTCGGGGCCCAGATCGATCGAGGCCAGGGCCTCCTGTCCGCTGGCGAGGGTGGGTTTCAGCACCTGTCCCGAAGCGTTGGTGAGGGCGGCGGACTGAAGCGGTTCCTTCACGAACGCCTCCTCCACATAGCCAATCCCCCCCTCCACCTGCAGCAACTGGGCCGCCACCCCCTCGTTGCCCTTGGCGCCGATGCCGGTGGGCCATTTCACGGTCTTGCCAGCCCCCACCGTTCCCTTCCAGGCCGGGCTGATCGCCGCCAGGTGGGCCGTGAAGTTGGCGGTGGTGCCGGAGCCATCGGAGCGATGCACCACCCGGATCGGCTTGGCGGCGCAGCCGAGCTGGCTGTAGTTGTTGATCTTGCCACTGAAGATGTCCACCAGCTGGGTCTGGCTGAGCTTCAGCTCACAACCCTTTTGGTTGTAGGCCACCGCGATGGCGCCGGCTGTCATCGGGATCTGCACCACTCCCTGGGGCAGCTTGGCCATCTCTTCGGCCTTCATCGGCACATCACTGGCGGCGAAATCCACCGTGCGGGAGAGGAACTGACGCACCCCGGCCCCGGAGCCCACCGACTGGTAGTTCACCCGCACACCCTGGCCGGCGAGTTCCTGGAACCAGCGCTGGTAGATGGAGGCGGGAAACGAGGCCTCGGCGCCATTGAGGGTGGTGGAGCCCCCACAGCCGGTCAGGGCGAGGACGGCGGCCAGACTGCCGGCCATCGCCCCCCAGCGCCGGGCAACACCGCGGAGTGTGGTGGGCGCCAACAGGCGGATACGGGCCATGGGAAGAACGGTCAGGCTGCTGGCAACTTAAGGCGGTTGCGCAGGCCTGTGGTTAAGACAAACGCCAGTGGTCAGACGCGACAGTTCTCCTGTGATCACCGCTATGGACTGGGAAGCACGATCTGGGCGATCGGATCTTTAGGCGGTGAAAGCGCACCTCAAGGCCAACGGCATGGCGATGAAGCAGGTGGATCATCCAGAACGATGTAGGTTCTGGCCTACTTTTCTTCAATCGGCGCCAAGAACGTTCATCTGGAACAATTGGAAGCGCAAGCTGCGTATCACGTCCCTGTTTGCCAGGGCTTCCCTAAGGCCTCGCTGGCGCCATCTGCGCCGACCCCTTGTGGGGAGAAGGTCCCTCGGGCGGCTCCGCCGGCGGCCAGCCAGTCGACCAGGGCGAGCTGGCGGGGCAAGCAGACCCTGTGCAGGTTGAAATGCCGCTCCACGGTGCGACGCGCCTCCAGGCCGAGGGCACGGTGCGCGGCGGGATCGGCCAGAACGGCGGCCACCCTCTGGGCGAGGGCTTCGGGCGAAAAGAAATCCACCAGCAGCCCATTGACACCGTGGCTGATCACCTCCGCCACGGGCGGGGTGTCAGAACCGATCACCACGGCTCCGCAGGCCATGGCCTCCAGGAGGCTCCAGCTCAGCACGAAGGGATAGGTGAGGTACACATGGCAGGCGCACACCCGCAGCAGGTCGTGCAGCACGGGATGGGGAACCTGGCCCACGAAATGGATGCGGCCCAGATCAAGCTGACCCTCCAGCTCGGCTAGCAGCACCTGCTTCCAGCTTCCGCCCTGGGCAGGCGGGGCGCCGTAACTGACGCCCTCGCCCCCCACAAGGATCACGTGGGCCCGTGGCCGCAGCCTCTGCAGCAGCGGCAAGGCGCGCAGAAAAGTGTGAACGCCCCGATAGGGCTCCAGATTGCGGGCCACGAAACTCACCACCTCGTCGCCGGGCTTGAAGCGGAGCCCTCGCTTCTGCAGGTTCACGTGGGAACCCTTGCGGGGTGCGATCACGGTGGTGTCGATGCCTTCATGGATCACCGACAGCCGATCGCGGAAGACCGCAGGGGCGGTGGAGGCCTGCCATTGGGTGGGAGCAAGGGCCCAGTCGAGATCGTGGAAGGCCAGCAACTGGGTTGCCCGCCGCAGCCGCAACCGGGTTTGGGAGCCAGGGGCGATGGGGAACTCGGGATCAAAACCGGTGTCGCCCCCTTGGAGCTGGTAGACGAACTCCAGCTGATGGAGCACCGGAACATCGCCCCAGTGGTCCTTGATCCCCAGCAGTTCCCCCCAACCGGGATGGCCCAGGATCAGATCAGGCTTGACGATCTGGTTGGAACGTTCGCTCAGCAGCCTGAGCACGGCTTCGGCCCGGATCACCTTGACCTGGAGATCCTGGGCCCAGGGATGCACCGCCGGCACGCTGGCGACGGAAGGCAGCCTATAACGAAAACAAGACACATCCTCCATCCCCGGGGCCTGGGGAGCGCCGATCGCCTGCACCTCGTCGCCGCGGGCGATGAGAGCTCCCACGAGATGCCGATATTGGCCGGGGAAATTCTGATGAATGATCAGAATCCGCACAAAACTTCGGCGCCGCTGAAGGATTATAATCACCCCCGAATCTTGCCGTTCCAGAGCAGCCGCCCTACCAAGCGGATCGGCAGATGCCAACAAGGCTGCAGCAGCCAGCAGCCCCCGTGCCTCAAATTGGGCGTGGGAAGGGCTGAGGATGGTTGATCATGCCTTCAATATGAAGGGAAGTGATCGTGGGACAACCACACGCGACCCGCTGTATATGGAGTCCACATGAATGACCGACTGCGCGTCCTGCAGCGTCAACCGCGCCGCATCTCGATCACCCTCAGTTTCCACGTGCATGAGGAATTACTGAAGCGTTCCGAGGAAGAGGGTCGCTCGATGTCGAATCTTTGTGCCTTTCTGCTCGAGGATGCCCTCCGGCACAACATCGGATCCACCCCTGCGGCCGTGGCGAGCGGCACCATGCACTCGAACAACCTTGCTAACAACGATCTGCGGGCCCGCCCGCGCTCACCCTTCTGAGCTGGGTGCCGTCATTCCCCTCGATCCCGAGTCCAGCTCGAAACACCATTGCCAGCAAAAGCCTCTGATGACAGTGAAAGAATCGGAATCATTGGGCAAGATTGATCATCTGTTCGAGTGCAGCCTTCGATCTTTAGGACTAGAGAAATGGCATATCGGCGAGCTACTTGACGAGATCGACTGGATATTCGCGCATGGCTATCGCTGTAGCCGCTAGCACCTTGATCATCAAGGCCGTGATTTCAGCTGTAATCCCTGGCGGACTAAACGATCGGCGCAACACCGGTCCGGTGGCGCCACAATGGCCCCATGCGCCAGTTCTGCCAGCTGTTTCGGCAGCTTGATCGCAGCACGGGTAGCCATGATCGGGTGGCTGCCCTCGTGGACCATTTCGGCAGCGTTCCTCCCGAGGACGCCGCCTGGGCTCTCCACTGCCTGCTGGGCAAACAGCGGCGGCGCCTGCTCACCGCCCGCAGGCTTCGCGAGATCGCCCTGGATGCCACCGCCATGCCGGAATGGCTGTTCCAGGCCTGCCACGCCCAAGTGGGGGATAGCGCTGAAACAATCGCGCTGCTGGTAGGTGGAAGCCCGGCGGCAGCCGCAGGCATGGCGACCACGCCGCCGGCGGGTGAAGCCAGTGTCAGCGCCGACCTGCCGCTGCACCGCTGGATGGAGCGGATCCTGCCCGGCCTTGCCGCCCTGCCGGAGGCAGAACAGACGCTGGAGATCCAGCGGATCTGGAGAGCTCTCTCCGTGGAAGAGGTGCTGGTGATGGTGAAACTCCTGACGGGCTCCTTTCGGGTGGGGGTGGGTGCGGGGCTCGTGATCCGGGCCTTGGCGACCCTGTCTGGGGTGGAGAGCGTTGAGTTGCAGGAGCGGCTGATGGGGCCCTTTGAGCCGAGTGCCGAGGCGTTTAGAGAGCTACTGCGGCCCCAGGCCAGCCAGGAACGCCCCTCCAGCCGCCCCTATCCCTTCTTTCTGGCCAGTCCGCTCGAAGCCGGACGGCTCAGCGACCTCGATCCCGCCCAATGGCTGGCGGAGTGGAAATGGGATGGCATCCGTGGCCAGCTGATCCGGCGCGGTGGTGCCGGCTTTCTCTGGAGCCGCGGCGAGGAGTTGATCAATGGGAGCTTCCCCGACTTGCTGGAGCAGGCCAACGCCCTTCCCGATGGTCTGGTGCTGGATGGGGAGGTGCTGATCTGGCCCGCCGGGCAGTCGCGGCCGGAACCCTTTGCCGTGCTGCAGCGGCGCCTGGGCCGGCGCAACCCCGCGGCGGCCCTGTTGCGTTCCATGCCGGCTGCCTTCGTGGCCTACGACCTGCTGGAAAGCGAAGCGATCGACCGGCGCAACGAGCCGCTCCAGCGGCGCCGGGAGCGGCTCATGGAGCTGCTGGCCAGCGGGGTGTCGGCAGCGCTGCGGCTCTCCGATGACCTGCCGCTATCGGACTGGAACGACCTGGAGGCCTGGCGCGAGAAGGCCCGGGATGCCGGCGCTGAAGGGGTGATGCTGAAGCTTCTGGCCTCGCCCTATGGCAGCGGGCGGCGGCGGGGCAGTTGGTGGAAGCACAAGCTCGAGCCGATGCGCCTCGATGCGGTGCTGCTTTATGCCCGCAACGGCAGTGGCCGCCGCGCCAATCTCTACACCGACTACACCTTCGGGCTCTGGGCGTCGCCCGCTTCCCCGGAGGCCGCTGCTTCCCCATCGGCTTCATCGCCCATGAACGGCACGGCGCCAGGCGGTGGCGGAGCCGCGACAAGCCAGGAACGACGGCTGGTGAGCTTTGCCAGCGCCTACTCCGGCCTCAGCAACGCCGAGATCCAGGAGCTGGACCGCTGGATCCGCCGCCACACCACCGAGCGGTTCGGTCCCGTGCGGGCGGTGGCGCCGGAGTTGGTGTTCGAGCTGGCCTTCGAAGGGGTGCAGCACTCGAGTCGCCACCGCAGCGGGCTGGCGGTGCGCTTTCCCCGCATCAGCCGCTGGCGCCGCGACAAACCTGCCGCCGAAGCCGATACCCTCGCGGCGGCCCTGGCCCTGATCCCGCATTGACGCGCACCCGCCGGGCTGTCCCGATTCACACCAGCGCCCCCTCTACCGCAGAGGCCCTTCCCGCTGCAGCGGTTAAGGCTCCCGGCAGAGCCAATCGACAGCTGGAGGGCTCCACAACCCACCTGGCCCCGAGCGGGCCGCAGGCTTGCCCCACCCTTGCCGCCGACCCCCTGGCGCCGATTGAGGCCTGGTTCCGCCGTAAGGGCTGGACCCCGATGCCCTTTCAACGCCGCTGCTGGCAGGCGTTCCTGGAGGGCCGCAGCGGCCTGGTGCAGGTGCCCACTGGCTCAGGAAAGACCTATGCGGCGGTGATGGGTCCGATCGCCGAGATGCTGGCCGATGTGCAGGGCCAGGGAACGATGTCGGCACCCCCTGTCAGCAGCAAGGAAGGCCCAGGCCAAGGGGAGACTCAGAGAGCCGACGGCGCCGCAGGGGAGGGCAGGGGCAAGAGGAACGAGGGGGCCCAGACCCGGCTGGGCGGCCTTGGCATCAACCTGCTGATCCTCACCCCGTTGCGTGCCCTGAGCCGCGATCTAAGCCTGGCGATCCGCGAACCGATCGAGGCGATGGGCTGGCCCCTGCGGGTGGGGCTACGCAACGGCGACACCCCCAGCGCCGAACGCGGCCGCCAGCTCAAGGCGCCTCCCCAGATCCTGATCACCACCCCGGAATCGCTCGCCCTGCTGCTGAGCGGCCCCCATGCCGAGCTGCTGTTCGGCGGGCTGCGGGCTGTGGTGATCGATGAATGGCATGAACTGCTCGGCAGCAAACGCGGCAGCCAGGCCGAACTCTGCCTCGGTTGGCTGCGGCGCCGGCGGCCGGAACTGCGCACCTGGGCGATCAGCGCCACGATCGGCAACCTCGAGGAGGCGGCCCGTGCAGCCGTGGGCACGGAACGCGAACCGGAGATCATCAGCGCCGCTCTGGTGCGCTCCACCACGATCCGCAGCCTGCTGCCCGAGGCGATCGACGGCTTTCCCTGGGCCGGCCACTTGGGGCTGCGCATGCACGAGGTGCTGGTGGCGGCCCTCGATCCAGGGATCTCCACCCTGCTGTTCACCAACACCCGCAACCAAGCGGAGCGCTGGTTCCAGTGCCTGCGCTGGGCCTGCCCGGAGATGGAAGGAGCCCTGGCCCTGCACCACAGCGCCATCGACCGGGCCGAGCGGGAAGCGATCGAGGCCGGGGTGAAGCAGGGTTCGATCCGCTGGGTGGTGTGCACCAGCTCCCTGGATCTGGGGGTGGATTTCCAGCCGGTGGAGCGGGTGGTGCAGATCGGCAGCGCCAAGAATCTGGCGCGGCTGCTGCAGCGCTCCGGCCGCTCAGCCCACCGGCCGGGGGGCTGCAGCGAGGTGCTGTTCCTGCCCACCAACGCCCTGGAACTGCTGGAGGTGAGCGCCATGCGGCGGGGACTGGCGGCAGGGCTGGTGGAACACCGCACACCGCCCCAGGCACCGCTGGATGTGCTGCTCCAGCACCTCACCGGCCTGGCCTGCGGACCCGGCTTCGAGCCGGAGCAGGAATGGGCAACGGTGCGCCGCTGCTGGAGCTACCGGGATCTGAGCTGCGACGACTGGGATTGGTGTCTGCGATTTCTTGAACACGGGGGCGATTGCCTCGGGGCCTACCCGCGCTTCCGCAAGCTGGAGCGGGAGGCCCTCGCGGAGGGTGATCCGTCGCCGCGGGAAACGGATCCGAACCCGAAGCCATCTCCAGATGCATCAGCCCCGGTTGCGGCGGATGTTTCCGGGAGCCCCGGAGTGGCGGAGCCGTTTCGCTACCGGGTGAAGGAAACGGCCATCGCCCGCCTCCACCGGCTCCAGATCGGCACGATCACCGCCGATCGCGCCGTCACGGTGCGCTACGTGCGCGGGGCGGTGCTCGGCCATGTGGAGGAGATGTTCGTGTCGCGGCTCAAACCCGGCGACACCTTTTTCTTCGCGGGCCGCGGCCTGGAGTTCGTGCGGCTGCGGGAGATGACGGCCCATGTGAAGGCCTCCAGCAAAAAGAGCAGCACCGTGCCGGCCTGGGCCGGCGGCCAGCTGGCCCTCTCCGATCTGCTCAGCCATCACCTGCGCCAGGAGGTGAGCCGCTGCGCCGCCGGCCAGCTGGACAGCGCCGAGCTCCTGGCCCTGGCTCCTCTGCTCGATCGCCAGAGCGATCTCTCCCGCATCCCCGGGCCCGGCGAGCTGCTGGTGGAGGTCTGCCGCAGCCGCGAAGGCAGCCACCTCTATGCCTATCCCTTTGAAGGACGCTTCGTGCATGAGGGCATCGGCTTCCTCTGGGCCTGGCGCCTGGCCCGCCACCGGCGCGGCACGATCACGGTGTCGGTGAACGATTACGGCTTCGAGCTACTGGCCCCGCGCGGTTATCCGTTCGCCGAGCTCTTCGAGCAGCACGGCGAGGCCCTGCTGATGGGCGAAGGCCTGCTGGACGATCTGGCCATGGCGATCAACCTTTCGGAGCTCTGTCGCCGCCGCTTCCGCGCCATCGCCCAGGTGGCGGGGCTGGTGAACAACGGCTACCCGGGCCAGGGCAAGAGCGGCGGCCAGCTGCAGATCAGCGCGGCCCTGCTCTTCGATGTATTCAGCCGCCATGAACCCGGCAACCGGCTGCTGGCCCAGGCCAGGGCTGAGGTGCTTCGCGAACAACTGGAGGTGGAGCGGATCGCGGCGGCCCTAGAGCGGCTGCGCGCTGCCACGGTGGTGTTGGAGCACACGCCAAGGC
The DNA here is from genome assembly GCA_943372025.1 of Synechococcus sp. UW140. GTDB lineage: Bacteria > Cyanobacteriota > Cyanobacteriia > PCC-6307 > Cyanobiaceae > Cyanobium. Next base: position 8,503 of record CALRXC020000033.1, read on the forward strand.
CTGGCCCGCTGGCCTTTCCGCTGCTGGCCGAGCGGCTCAACAACCGGATGAGCAATGAATCGGTGTTGGAGCGCCTGGCCCGGCTGCGGGCGGAGGCGGAGCGGGCGGAGGGACTCTGATGGCCGGGTCGGCCGCGGGCTAGTCGAAGAGGCTTCCGTGCGCCGAGCCTGGATTCAGGCGCGCTCGAGCCGCTTCACGATGTAAGCCATCAGGGCGAGGGAACCGGCCAGGGCGATCAGCAGGGCGATGGTCATCGGAACCGGTGCAAACTTGTGCATTATCGACGGCCTGCCCATCACCGGCTGCCGCCATGGCCCAGCCCGCCGATCGCGATGACCCTGCAACCACCGGAGCGCCGCCTGGAGCTTTGCCACAGGAGCGGCAGCTCGTCTTCGTCTACGGCACCCTCAAACGCGGTGAAAAGAATCACCATTGGCTCGAGGGCGCCAGCTGGCAGGGCGAAGCGGAACTGAACGGGGTGCGCCTCCACGACCTAGGCCCCTTTCCGATGGCGGTGATCGGTGAGGGCAAGGCCATCGGGGAGGTGTATGCCGTGGAGGGCATTGGGCTGGCGCGGCTCGACGAACTGGAGGGCTACCCCCGCCTCTATGACCGCCAGGCGCTCAGCCTGAGCGATGGCCGGCAGGCCTGGGTGTACCTGGGGCGGCCCCGGCAGGTGCGCCAGGCGCCGTTGGTGGCCGGCGGCAGCTGGCATTCCAGCAAAGTCTGAGCCTTACCCCATCACCAGGGGAGATCGCGGAGGTGGCTGCCAATGCGTTAGAAAACTCAAAGTCGAAGCTGTTCCATGGCTCAGTCCACCGCCGCCCAGCCCTCCCGGGTCAGCCGCCCAGCCGATGAGACCAACGACCGTCAGGTGCACCTAGCCCAGCTCCGACGGGTTGAACTGATCAACGGCCGAGCCGCCATGGTCGGCCTGGTGATCGGCGTGGTGGTCGAAGGCCTCACCGGCTCCGGCATCCTCCACCAGGTCGGCCTCGGGGCCTTGGTGGATGGCTACACCGCCTGCCGCACCCAGTACCTGCCCTTCTGCTTCTAATCCCAGCGGACTCAGATCAGCGCCAGTTGCCCGTTGATCGAGATGGCCGCTCTAGCAGCGGGACTCGATCATGGCCTGGTTGATCTCCTGATTGAAGGTCTTGGCACCGCTCACGCACGCTCATCCCAACCCCATCAGCCAGCGACCCGCCGCTGCCAGCATCATGGTACCCCCCGCCTGCAGCAGCCAGCCGAGGCGATCGGGCAGCAGCAGACGGCGGAGCAGCACCACCGAACCGATCAGGCCCACACCCACGGCCAGGCTCTGACAGAAGCCAATCACATGGGGATCGGCAGCCCAGGCCGGCAACCCCGCTAGGACCTCGGCAAGGGAGCCGGCCCCTTCGCCGAGCCGTGATCCGGCCAGAAGCGGTGCTGCACTCACCGTCAGCACCATTCCCGCCTCGGCCATGCCGAGGGCCAGGTGATGGGCCAGCATTAAACCCCACAGCAGCGGAAGCAGGCCATACAGCAGCAGCCAGGGTCGTCCCCTGCCAGGCAACAGACGGGCGGCGGCGTTGCGCGCCACCAGCCAGAGGCCGGCGGGCAGGGCCAGGGCCAGGCATCCGATCGCCAGGCGGGGCAGCAGGGGGCCTTCGCTCAGGGACAACGCCGCCTGAGCCTGGAGCCCCCGGCCGGAAGCGAGAGTCGCCGCAGCAGGCCCATGGCCGCTTGCCAGCGCCGCCACCTTTCCGGGCAGCCACCCCAGCAGGCGCTCCCAGTGGTGCAGGCAGAGCCCCCCCGCCAGCACCAGGATCAACCCCGCCTCCCCAGCGGGGGGATCCATCGAGCGCTGCAGGTCAGCGGCCGGGGGGCGTAGACGCAGGGTCACGGAACGGTGGGGGCAGGCCTGGGCGCAGGTGAGGCAGAGCACGCAGTTGCGGTTGTCGGCCAGGTGGGCCGGATGGGTGCCCACCGGGCAGCCCGCCGTGGCATAGCCCTCCCCCTCGGCCGGCCCTCCCTTGAAGCAGGCGAAGCTGGTGCAGCTGCCACTACAAGTACCGATCTGGGCCCGCAGTTCACTGATCGCGAGCTTGGCGAACAGACCGTTCATGCCGCCCACGGGGCAGAGATAGCGGCACCAGAAACGCTTCTCAAAGGTCAGTGACCCCACCACGGCGCCGGCGGTGATCAGCAGCAGCAGGCAACTGCTCAGCCAGGCGGTGTTCTCCAGGTTGCCCACCGCCTCCCAGAGCAGGATCGCGGCGAAGCCGGCGGCCAGCAGGGGAGCCGCCCAGCGGTCGCTGTCGCCGCGGGGCCAGCGCTGCGGTTGCCAGCCCAGCAGTCGCGCCAGCCGCTGGGCGATCTCCCCCCACACCATGAAGGGGCAGAAGGAACACCACAGCCGTCCCACCAGGGGATAGGTGAGCAGGATCAGCGGCCACCACCAGGCCCAGAAGAGGTTGAGGCCGCCGTTGTGGGCCCGGTCCTGGGGGCCCAGCCAGAGCCAGAGGTTCACCAGCACGAACACCCAACTCACCACCCCAAACAGCAGGGTGTTCCAGAGCCGGGGGGAGCGCATCAGGTTGCGCAGCTGCGGCTTCCAGCGCCACAGCTCGAAGCGAGCGCGGACCTGTTGGCGCCGCTCGGTCCAGAACACGTCCTCCGGCAACACCGGCGGCCGACTGACGGCGCACTGGCGCAGCGCCCGGTCGACCAGCTGGCTGAGTTCGCGAATATTGCCGGGGAAGTCGTAGGTCTGCAGCCGTTTCACCAGGGCCGCACTCACCTGGGGCGGGGGGCTCCAGCCCAGGCTGCGGGCCTTCTGGCGCACGCCGTAGCGCAACCATTCGCCCAGGTCCTGGCGGCGCACCCGCAGCGGCGGCACCCGAATCGGCCGCTCGATCGCCTCAAAGCCATCGAGGTGGGTTTCGGAGGTGAGGTAGATCCTGCCGCGGAAATCGTGCTTCAGTCCGTCAGGCCCCTGCCAGCGACGCTCCAGGGCCAGCTCTCGCAGGCGGGGCAGCAGGGCTGGGTCCACCAGATCGACCTGGTCGATCAGGAGTCCGCCGGCGCCGAGGATCTCCAAGAGGGCCGTGCCTTCAGACCCCGGCGCGAACAGTTCGGCGCCGTCGGGGCGCAGCAGGGCGCCATTGAGGCGCACCAACAGCTGCTTGCGGGCCGCGGAGCCGTAGTGAATCAGGGCGGCAATATTGTCCTTCTCCAGGCCGGGCTCGCCGCTGATCAGCACCGGTGCGCCGCTGGGATCGGCGGCGGCCAACCGGATCGCATCACGAAGTTTTTGGGCGTAGCGGCTGCTCCCCACGATCCCCCGCCGCACCCGGCCCAGCAGCAAGGGGGCAAGGCGGCGCAGGTCGGCCGCCGTGGGATTGGCATCCATGAGCATCAGCCGGGCCCTGAGAATTGAATTCTGATCGCAGACCCTGGCTCAGGAGAGCCCCGCCGGCAGGATCGGCACTGGCCGCTGCATCGGCTGCGCCTCGATGCCGCCCGCCGGCGGCCTCGGGCTCCGCTTCCCTCCAGATCCTGACGTTCGATGCCAGTCTGGCGATGATGGACAGGCCTCCCCCACCGACCCCATGACCCTCACCCTCTACGGCGCCGCCCGCAGCCGGGCCTCGATGGTGCGCTGGTACCTGGAGGAGAAGGCGATCCCCTACGCGTTTGTGCAGCTCGACCTCAAGAGCGGCGAACACCGCCACGAGCCCTTCACCACCATCAATCCCTTCGGCAAGGTGCCGGCCTTGGTGGATGACGCCCTCGCCAGCCCCGATGGAGGCCCCCTGAAGCTGTTCGAGAGCGGGGCCATCCTCTTCCACCTGGCCGAGCGCTACGGCGAGGAGTTCGACCCCCAGGGGCCCGGCGGGGCTGAGGCGGCCGCCGCCCGGAGATCCTTGACGGCCCAGTGGCTCCTGTTCGCCAATGCCAGCCTCGGTCCGGCGATGTTCCAACTGGATGCGCGGCCGGAGGAGTTCGCCCGCCAGCTCGCCACGGTCGATGGGCTGCTGGCGGCAGGCCCCCACCTGCTCGCCGGCGTCTGGGGTGATCCCGGCTGGGGAGCGGCCGACTGCGTGCTGCAGTCGTACCTGGCCTACATCCCCCTCTTCTGCCCCCAGGTGGACCTCAGCCCCTATCCGGCGGTGCAGGCAGCGATTGAGGCTACGCGCAACCGGCCCATCTACCAGAAGGCGATGGGGGTGGCTTGAGCATCGGCTCCGGCCAGCACCCCTGGATCTGGCAAGGCCACCGCCTCGATCTGCTGGCCGAGCGGGCCGTGTGGGATCCGCAGCAGCGCACCCTGCTGGTGGCCGATCTCCATCTCGGCAAAGCCGAGCTGTTCCAGGCCCATGGCGTGGCCCTGCCCAGCGATGGGGATGCCGCCAGCCTCAATGCCCTGCTGGAGCTGGCCCACCGCTTCCTTCCCGAGCAGGTGGTGGTGCTCGGTGATCTGATCCATGGTCGGGTGGGCCTCACCGCCGAACTGCGGCAGAAACTGGTGGCCCTCCCCGATCTGCTGGGTTGCCCGCTGCGGTTGATCGATGGCAACCACGAGCGGGGCTGCTGGCTGGAAGGCCTGCCGCGGGAACCCTCCTGTGCCCTCGGTCCCCTTTGGCTCAGCCACGGGCCCGAACCCCGGTCCGGCCATCTCAATCTTTGCGGCCACCTGCATCCGGTGGCGGTGGTGGGCCATGGGTCCGATCGGCTGCGGCTGCCCTGCTTCGCCTACAGGCGAGGGGGCGATCGGGTCAGCCTTGGCCCGAACGACGAACAATTGGTGCTGCCAGCCTTTGGTGACTTGACGGGAGGCCATCCCTACTCCGAAGCCGATGGGCTCTGGCTGGTGGCTGAGGGAACCGTGGTTCCCTGGCGAACCCCACGGCCCAGCAACGGGCCTCCCTGCCACGCCGACGCCCGTACTTAGGGTTTGAGCTCCTCATTTCACCCAAGCCCCCGAATCTCTTCAGCAGCGGATCCACTAGCCCAGACCCCAAAAGGGGAAAGCCACCCCGTGGCCGCCGTGGGAGCCTTGTGGCGATCGCACCACCGCAGTGCCTTCCGCGATGCCCCAAACGCCGAGGCCTTCAGCCTCGACCTCAATCCCCGAGCCGTGCAGTTCGATCTGCTGGCCCGCCACCGCTGAGCTCACCGCCGCCCCTGCCCTGATCGGCGGGCTGGAGGGCTTACCCCGCAGCCGCCAAGGCCCGCACCACATCACCGCGGGTGAGCACCCCCACCGGGCGCCGCTCAGCATCCAACACGAACAATCTCTGGGTGGAGCGGTCGTGCAACAGCTTTGCCGCTGCGGGCAACTGGGTTGCGGCTTCACAGGCATGGGGTTGGGACCCCATCACATCGGCCACGGTGCTGCCCAGCACTTGGTGCACCTGCCGGTCCCACGCCAGCGGATTGCGCAGGTAGATCACCGCATCGAGCAGCATCACGTAGGGTCCGGCCTCGAAACCGCTTTCGCGCACCATCAGGTCGGTTTCGGTGAGCTCACCCACCAACTCACCCGCTTCGCCGACCACCGCCAGACCGCTCACGTGGTGCTCGCTCATCAACTTCACCGCCTCCTGGAGGGGCGTCGCTCTCTGCACGCTGAGCACCGGGCTGGTCATCACTTCCGCCACCGACCGTTCCACCACCATCCCCGGATCCTGCGATTGCGATCCACCCATTCTGCGGGCGAGACTCCCCCCTGAAAGGCCAGCGGGCAGGATGGTCACACGCCTGAATCCGGTGGCCCCGCCGCCCGCTGTGCCCTTGGGAGTGCCCGTGCTGCGCCGTCTCGCCGACCTGCTCACCATCGGCCGGGCCCTGCTGGGCCTACCGCTGCTTCTGGCTCTTTCGGCCGGATATTCCGGCCTGGCCTGGGGGCTGCTGCTGCTAGGGGGCCTGAGCGACGCTGCCGATGGGGCCCTGGCCCGCAGCGCCGGCGGTGGCTCGGTCTGGGGTGCCCGCCTCGATCCCCTCACCGACAAGATCTTGATCAGTGCGCCGCTGATCTGGCTAGCGGCTCTGGGGGTGCTGCCCATCTGGGCGGTGTGGCTATTGCTGGCCCGGGAGCTGCTGATCTCCGGCTGGCGCGCCGGCCAGGGCAGCGGCGGTCCCGCCTCCCTGGCGGGCAAGGCGAAAACGATCCTCCAGTTTCTTGCCCTGCTGTTGTTGCTCTGGCCCGCTGACTGGACCCTCGGGGTGCCGGCCGGAGCAGCAGGGGGCTTCGGGCTACCGGTGCTGATGCAGGTGATCGGCTGGTGGCTGTTCTGGCCCTCGCTGCTCCTGGCACTCAGTTCGGCCTGGGACTATCTGCGGCAGGGACGGCTTGGGGAAAGAGCTTGAGGGCTGGAGAAGGGGGAGCGGTTCTGCAACACCTATGGGCACCCCTTCGTTGCCGATCGGTTCACCGCCATCTGGTGCTTTACTCAGGATTCGGCCTGATCGAGAGAGCAGCTCCCCCTGTGGCGGTATCGGGCTCAACCGGCCAGCAGGGCCCCGTCAGCGGAGAAATCGGGGCTGGTGGGCAGCTGCAGGGCGTAATCGTTGGTGTAGCTGTCCACCAGGGTGGCCTCCAGATCGAAGCCCGGCTCCCAGGCCAGCTCGCGCCGCACCCGGGTGATGTCGGTGAGGAAGTGGGCCAGGCGCAACGGAAAGGCCTTGCGAGCTTTCTTGTCGAGCCCGGCGGGATCGAAGCTGCGGATCTCCACAGCGGCAGGATCCTTGCCGGCGGCCCGAGCGGCGGCCTGCACCAGGCCACGGAAGGTGATCCCCTGGCGACCGCTGCAGTTGTAGATGCGGTTGGCGGCGGCCTCAACCTCGATCGAGCGCGCCATCGCCGCCGCCAGATCGTTCACGTGACCCAGTTGGGTGATCGTGCTGCCATCCCCCGGCAGGGGCACGGGCCGGCCATGCACGATGCGGTCGAAGAACCAGCTCTCCACGGGGTTGTAGTTGCCCGGACCCACGATGTAAGTGGGCCGGAAGCTGGTAAAGGGGATGCCCTGGCTGCGCAGCCAGTCCTCGGTTTCGGCCTTGCCGGCGTGGCGGCTGGCCGGATCGGTGGGGCTGTCCTCATCGAGGGGCCAGAGCTCGCTGTCGGCGTAGACGCCAGCTGAACTCACATACACGAAGCGATGGCTCGGCGCCCCGGTGCGCGCGATCACGGCGCTGGAATCCTCCTGGGTGCGGCCGGAGCTGTCCACGATCACATCGAAACGACGCCCTTCCAGGAGCTGCAGACCCTCCGGGGTGCTGCGGTCACCCACCAAGTGCTCCACCCCGGCGGGCACGGGTTGCTTGCCGCGGGTGAACAGGGTGAGGCAATGGCCGGCGTCCTGCAGCTGCCGCACCAGCGGCTTGCCCACGAAGCGGGTACCGCCCATCACCAGGATGTCCATGCCGAAACCCGCAGGCGGGCCGTGAAACCGGCCGCCATTCAAACCCCCTGTCGGCGAAATGGGCGGTGGCCCGGGCCGGCTGGAGAGCCCTTTGCGGTCAGCCTCATTTCACCAGAAATCCACCACGCCGGCACGAACCTGCTCCGCCAGCTCGGGCAGATCATCGATGCCCAAGACCCTCAGCCGGACCTAGGACCCAAAGCTGGCGATGAAGCGGGTGATGCTGATCAGGCCGCTGGCGTTGCTCGTCACCAACCACGCCGGTTGGCATGGGCCCCCATCAGCCAACCGGGCCGACACAATCCACCAACCGCTCTCAAGATGCCGCCATGCCGATCGGAATCGCCTGGACCGCCCAGCCGGCCGCGCTGGCGAGCAGCGGGGGCTACCGCCACTTCGCGCTGATCGGTGAGCGGGGCAAGGGGGGCGAACGGGCGGTGGAATTGGCGGCGGTGCTGGAGCGCTCCTTCCGGCTGGTGGTGCCGCTGCGGAGCCTGCGCGACCGGCAGCTCTGGCAGCCTGGCTGGCAGTCTCTGCGCCGCGCCATGCAGATCATCCCCGCCATCGACCTGCTGGACGGCCAGTGCGTGCGGCTGCACCAGGGCGATTACGACCAGGTGACCCGCTTCTCAGGCGATCCGGTGGCCCAGGCCCTGGCCTGGCAACGGCAGGGAGCCGAACGGCTCCACCTGGTGGATCTCGACGGAGCCCGCAGTGGCGAACCGGTGAACGATGCCGTGGTGCGGGCGATCGTGGCGGCGCTCGCCATTCCGGTGCAGCTCGGCGGCGGGGTGCGGAGTCTTGAGCGGGCCGAGGCCCTGCTGGCGATCGGCCTCGACCGGGTGATCCTCGGCACCGTGGCGATCGAGCAACCGGCCCTGGTTCGGGAACTGGCCGGCCGCCATCCGGGACGCATCGTGGTGGGCATCGACGCCCGCAACGGCCGGGTGGCCACCCGCGGCTGGCTGGAGGCGAGCGATGTGGAAGCCGAGGACCTGGCGGCGAGCTTCGAAGGCAGCGGCGTCGCCGCCCTGATCACCACCGACATCGCCACCGACGGCACCCTGGCCGGACCGAACCTCCCCTTTCTGCGGCGCATGGCTCAGGCCAGCTCCATTCCGGTGATCGCCTCCGGCGGCATCGGCGATCTCACGGATCTGCTCAGCCTCCTCGCCCTGGCGCCCCTCGGTGTGGAAGGAGTGATCGTGGGCCGAGCCCTCTACGACGGTCGGGTGGATCTGGCCGAAGCCCTGCAGGCGATCGGTCCGGCCCGCCTGCAGGATCCGGACAGCCTGCCGATCTGCTGAACTCCAGGAGCGGCCGGCCGGTCCGCTGGAAACCGGCGGAGCCAACCTTGGCAGCCGCAGGCCATGACTTGACAAGCGGACAAAAAACAGTTCGTGGATCAGCTGACCTATAACGGATTCACGCACGAGATCCAATCAGCGTGGCCCTCGCCACTTTTCCTGTTGGGGCCTCCCCCGCCAAGGACACCCAGATCAGCTCCGGCGGGCCCGCCCACAACGACGACGGTCGACCCGCCAACGTGGAGGACGTGTACCAGCGTTGCCGCCACCTCGGCATGCGCCTCAGCCGGCAGCGCCGCATGGTGCTTGATCTGCTCTGGGCCGAGCGCAGTCACCTCAGCGCCCGCGACATTTTCGAGAAGCTCAATGATTTGGGTCGCAATATCGGCCACACCTCCGTCTATCAGAACCTCGAGGCCCTGCAGTCGGCCGGGGTGATCGAATGCATCGACCGGGCCAGCGGTCGCCTCTACGGCTATCGGGCCGATCCCCACAGCCACCTGACCTGCGTCGAGTCTGGTTCGATCACCGACCTCGACGTGGAGCTGCCCGACGACCTGCTCCGCCAGATCGAGGCCGCCACGGGCTTTGCCATCGAGAGCTACACCCTCCATCTCAGTGGCCGGCGCCGGCCATGAGCCCCGCCTCAGCGCAACAGGCCTGGATAGATCGTCAGCCGCTGGTTACGTTGTGGGCTCATCCGCTCTCCCGACCGTGAGCCGCCGCAAGGCTGAGCCCGGCCCATGGATTCTTCTCTTCGCCGAGCCCCTGCAGCGTGAGGGGTTGCGGCGCTGGCTGGAGGACGACCCGGCGGGTTATCGGGTCACGGCGGATCCCGACCAGGAAGGCCTTTCACCACGGCTGCTGATCTGGAGTGTTACCAGCCCACCGCCAGCCGAGCGACTCGAGGCCGAAGCCCGCCAACTGCTCGATCGCTGGCAACCCGCGCCGCTGCTGCTCCTGCTCCCGGAGGGCCACCGCTACCCCCAGCGGCTGCTCCTGAGCCTCCCGGTGCAGGGCCTGCTGGAGCAGCCAGAGCCCAGCCTGCTGCGCCAGAGCGTGGCCACCCTCCTGGCCGGTGGGCGAGTGGTGGAGATCGCCCCGGCCTCGGGACCGCCACCGCCGCCGCCTGAGCGGCCACCCTTGGGTTTGGGGGAATGGCTGCTGGTGAGTGGCCTCCAACAGATCGATGCGGAACTGCGCGTCTGCGCGGCCCTGCTCGACCCGCTGCCCGCCAACCCCCTGACCCAGCTACTGCTGGAGGGCCGGCGCCGGGAACTGCGGGCGGCCCGCTCCCTGCTGCTCTGGCTCTGGGGGCCCCTGCAGATGGCCTGGAGCCCCGGGGAGGCCGCCTGGGAGCCGGCGTCGCCTGTTGCAGGATCCGCTTCCGCGGCCTGGCGAGAGCTTCGGGGCTCTCCAGATTCCAACGGCAGCGCCGGCTTCGGCCAGCTGCTGCTCCGCAGCGAGGCGACGCCTGGCCAGGGAGGGGTGAGCCTCACCCTGCGCCAACGCACCGCCGACGGCATCTGGCAGGCCCTGCGGGAGCGCCTCAGCCAGGCGGCCAGCCTGGGGCCCGACAATCGCAGTGGCGAGCTGCTGGCCTTTGATGGTCTTCATCCCGACCGTCGCAGCGATCTGCTGCTGGCCCTGCTCGAACAGTTCGAGCTGTTGCGCGGGCGGCTCCAACACCAGGAGATCGGGGGCGACGCCCTGATCCTGGCCTGGAACGAGCTGCAGCCGGAGCTACGGCGCCAGGCCCTGCGCCGCATGGCCGGCTCCTATGTGCAACTGCCGAGCGAGGGGAAACTCCGACCCGTGGCCGACACCCTGGTGGGATCGGCCGATTTTGCCGTGATTGATTCAGAACTCCCCGATCCGAGGGCCATGCTCACCACCCTCCTGCAGGCTCGTCCGCTGCTGGTGGAGGGGCGGCTGCTGGGCCCCGATGAACCCCAGGCGGTGCTCTATCTGGAGACGTTGCTGGCCAACTGGCTGGTGCGCAGTGCTGAGCTGATCAGCGCCGAGGTGCTCGCCGCCTGTTCGGAGTGGCCCGAGCTGCGGCGCTACCTGCTGCGGCCCGACCTCCTGGCCACCCGCAACCTCGAACGGCTGCGAAACCAGCTCAACAGCCAGCAGCGCTGGAGCAGCTGGATCACCCGCCCTGTGCAGCTCTATGAAAGCCGGCGGCCGCTCTTCCGCCTGCAAGCCGGTGCCATCGACACCATCACCCTCACCGAGCCGAGGGACCGGGAATTGCGGCAGTTGCCCTGGCTCCAGCAACTGGTGACCCTGGCCCTGGAGGCCCGCGACGCCCTTGCCCCCCAGGTGCAGAGCCTGATCCGGGCCTTCGGAGACCTGGTGGTGGTGGTCCTCACCCAGGTGGTGGGCCGGGCGATTGGACTGGTGGGGCGCGGCATCGCCCAGGGGATGGGACGCAGCCTCGGCCGAACCGAACGCAGCTGAATGACGACGGGCACAATGGTGCCCAGCCGTCAGCGGGACTTGCCTTACACCACCGATCAGCGCCGCCCAGCGCCCCCGATGGTCCCGGAGAACCAGGCTGTCCTGGCGATCGAAGGGACCCCCGCTTCAGGGGCGTCATCGCGTCGGCCGCTCCAGGCAAGCTGGCGGCGCACCATCGGGGCGTTCGCCGCACTGCTGCTGCTCCTGGCGGTGAGCCTGGGGCTTGGCTCAGCCGCCGAAGCCAGCCTGGACAACGACCGTTATGACGGCAACATCTTCTCCCTCTACGCCGGCAACGGCTCCCTAGTACCGCCGCGCAGCAGCCTGGCCCTGGCCCTGGAACAGCACCGGGTGGCTGTGGTGGTGTACTACCTCGATGACAGCAGCGTGAGCAAGCGATTCGCGCCGGTGGTGTCGGAGCTGCAGCGGCTCTGGGGTAACAGCGTCGAGCTGATCCCCCTGGTCACCGACCCCCTGCGTCCGGGCGGCAAAGCCGCCGCCGGTTCCCTACCCGCCGGGGATCCCTCCCGCTACTGGAGCGGTCTGATTCCCCAGGTGGTGGTGTTCGACCGCCAGGGTCAGGTGGTGTTCGACGCCAGCGGCCAGGTGGAGGTGGATGCGATCAATGGGGCGGTAAGCCAGGCCACGGGTCTGCCGCTGCCGGCCCCATCAGGCCTGGGCAGCACCCGCAGCTTCAATGAACTCAATAGTGAAGTGGTGAGCGGCGGCCGATGAACCCTTCCTCCGCCGGCGATCCCGCCCCCGCGCCGGCCAGCCCCCTGACCACGGAGTCAGGGGGGGAACCCCGCTCGGCGGGGCCTGAGCGCTGCGAGAGCGACAGCCTCGGGCCTGTGATGGTGCCGGCGGATCATTACTGGGGCGCCCAGACCCAGCGCTCGATCCATTTCTTTCCCTTCGGCCAGCCGATGCCGCTGGCGGTGGTGCACGCCTTCGGCGAGCTCAAGGCCGCCTGCGCCGAGGTGAACCGCGACCTGGGCCGGCTTGAGCCATCGCTGTGTGCGGCGATCGTGGCGGCAGCGGAGCAGGTGGCCAGCGGCGAGCTGGATGGTGAATTTCCGCTGAAGGTCTGGCAGACCGGCTCCGGCACCCAGACCAACATGAATGCCAATGAGGTGATCGCCAACCGGGCGATCGAGGTCCTCGGCGGGGTGCTGGGCAGCAAGCAGCCGGTGCATCCGAACGACCATGTGAACCTGAGCCAGTCGAGCAACGACACCTTCCCGGCCGCGATGCATGTGGCGGTGGCGATCCAGCTGGAACGGCGCCTGATCCCGGCGCTGGAAGCGCTGCGGGCCGTGCTGGCCCAGCGCGCCCTGGAGTGGGCGGAGGTGATCAAGATCGGCCGAACCCATCTCCAAGATGCGGTGCCCCTGCGTCTGGGCCAGGAGTTCGGCGGCTATGCCGCCCAGCTCGATCTCGGCCTCGACACCCTGCGCGCCAGCCTGCCCCAGGTGTTGCAGCTGGCGATCGGCGGCACGGCCGTGGGCACCGGGCTCAATGCACCACCGGGCTTCGGCGAAGCGGTGGCGGCCCGGCTGGCGGAGCGGCTGGAGCTGCCCTTCACCAGCGCCCCGAACAAGTTTCAGGCGCTGGCTGGGCATGAACCCCTGGCGGCGGCCCATGGGGCCCTCACGGTGCTGGCGGGGAGCCTGATGAAGATCGCCAATGACATCCGCTGGCTGGGCAGCGGGCCCCGTTGCGGCCTGGGTGAGCTGAGGCTGCCGGAAAACGAACCCGGCTCCTCAATCATGCCGGGCAAGGTGAATCCCACCCAGTGCGAGAGCCTCACGATGGTGGCCCTGCAGGTGATGGGCAACAACACCGCCGTGCAGATGGCCGCCAGCCAGGGCAACTTCGAGCTGAATGTGTTCAAGCCCCTGATCGCCCACAACGTGCTCGAAAGCATCGAGCTACTGAACGGGGGCTGTGAGGGTTTCCGACGCTTCTGTCTTAAGGGCCTACAGCTCAACCGTGGGCACATCGCGGCGCTGCTGGAGAGCAGCCTGATGCTGGTCACCGCCCTCACCCCTGCGATCGGCTACGACAAGGCCGCCGCCATCGCCGAACACGCGCACCACAAGGGCCTCACCCTGCGGGAGGCGGCCCTGGGGCTAGGCCATTTGAGCGGTGAGGAATTTGATTCGCTGGTGCGCCCGGAGCGGATGGTTTGAGCCGGTGGCGTTCGGCTGCACACCCATCAAAGCAATGAGCCGATTCCATAACTGACGGCAGTGAGTTCTCGGCGTCTAGCGCTTCAACCGCACCTCACCGATCAGGACTTGATCAATTAGACTCAGTAGTACTGCTTCACGTACCCATAAGCCTTGTCAAACAGCTCCTGCTCCTGATGCAGCTGATACTTCAGCAGGCACTTTCGCAGTGATTTCTTGACCTCCCGCTCCCCAGCGCTGGTTTGCTGCCAGCCCGGGAAACGCACCAGGCGCACGATTTCATCAATGTCCGAGACGACACGCTCGACCATCACCGGTGTCTTCTCGGTCCGCACTTGCTGGAACAGCTCGGTGAGCGCCGCCTTGCCGCGGTCTTCATCTTCTTCGGGTGGGGTGTCGTTTTCGGCGGCCTCCAGGTCTTGGGCGAGGCTGAGCAGCTCCTTGAGGAAGTCGATGCTTTGGATCAGGCCTTGCGCGTGGCGTTCCCGGAGGGCCTCCAGACGTTCCGAAAGAGCCTTGTAGCGCGGGTTGCCCATGTGCTTCCGCAGCCGGGCGGTGAGTTTGAGGTCGATCTCCTTGGCTTTTTTCTTGGGATCGGCCGCCATCACCGCTTCAAGCAGGTCGGCGTCGAGCACCAAGGTGTCGAGGTCATCGCGCACGGCCTCAACATGCACGTTCTGGTGGATGAGCTCGATGGTCTTGGCTCCGAGCGCATGCCAGATCAGCTTGCCCGTGCCACTCGTGGGTTGAACGGAGACATAAACCTGGGTCAGCCAGCGGTAGTCGGCCTCTAACGGCAACAGCACCGGATCGGGCGAGATCGCCTCCCAGAGCTTGCCCAGCACCGAATACTCGGCAGCAAAGAGATCACGGACGTTGTTGTTAGGAAGGCAATCCTGGGCCGCGATCAGCCCTTTATACCCACCCACGTTGCGATCCACCCCAGGGAAGAAGGCAAGGCACTTCTGCATGGCCACAGCGACCTGCGCCTTCTCCGCGGCCAGCTTGCTGGCAACGTCGGTCATGCCCTCCTCATCGAACTCCAGCGACTGGGCCACGTCGTCGAACACACCGAGGTAGTCGATGATCAGCCCATGGGTCTTGCCATCGCCGTAGGTGCGGTTGGTGCGGCAGATGGCCTGGAGCAGCGTGTGGGCCTTGAGTGGCTTGTCCAGGTACATCGCCTGGAGGATGGGAGCGTCGAAGCCGGTGAGCAGCTTGGCGGTCACGATCAGCAGCTTGAGGGGATCGTTGGGGTCGCGGAAGCGGTTGAGCAGCTTCTCTTCCTCGTCGCGGCTGCGGTCGTAGGGCTTGTAGCGCTCATCCTTGCCGGTGGCCGAGATCACAATCTCGCTGGCCTCTGGGGGTAGGAACTGATCGAGGGCAGCCTTGTAGAGCAGGCAACACTCCTGATCGAAGGTCACCACCATCCCCTTGAAGCCGTTGGGGGCAACGGACTCCTGGTAGTGCTTGGCGATGTCCGCGCAGATGCTTTGAACCCGCTTGGGCGCCTTCACCAGCACGGCCATGCGGCTGGCGGTCTTGGCGAGTTGGTCGCGGTCAAGGTCGGAGAGTTCACCGGTGAGGGCGGCAAAGGCCTCATCAATGGCGGCCTTGTCAATGTGCAGGTCCACCAGGCGGGGCTCGAAATGGAGCTTGAGGGTGGCGCCATCGCGGATCGACTCCTCGAAGCCGTAGCGACTCATGTAGCCGCGGGCGTCCTCCTCGGCGCCGAAGGCGTAATAGGTGTTGCGATCGATCCGGTTGATGGGGGTGCCGGTGAGGCCGAAGAGGAAGGCATTGGGAAGGGCGGCCCGCATCTTCAGGCCGAGGCCGCCCTCCTGGGTGCGTGAACGTGGTGCCATCAGCCACATCCGCCCAAGATCGCACTCGCAGATCTCCAGGCTCCAGATGCTCCAAGCCGATCACCCGTTCGATGCCCGCTGCCTCAGGGTCTTTGCAGGTTTCTTTGTTGAGGCGCACTACATCGCCAAACTTCACCCGCTGCCAGCCCGGTTTCAAGTCACTCATTGCACTCTTCCTCCGGCCAGAGGAAGCTCACCTTCAGTCCATTGAGATGGGTGCGAGGTAGCCAGCCTTCGTGCTGCAGGCGCCCCACCACGATGCCTGGAGCAATCCCGAGAGCCTCTGCCGCCGCCTTCACCTCCTGTTCGGAGCGCAGGCTCTGCAGTTTCTGGGCAGCCACCGGAGGAATCAACTGATCCGCAGCGAAGCGATCGGCTTCGGCCTCATGCTCCTCATCCACAGCATCGAGGCCATCCACAAAGGTGGCCTTCTTGCCGTGTTTGAGGATGTGGCCAGCCTCGTGGAACAGCGTGAACCAGAGGTGATCGTTTGATTTGTGCCGCAGGCTCAGGGCGATCAGGGCCCGATCCGGGCTCAGCCACTGGGTGGCGCCACTCACCCGGCAGCCCGGTGGGGCTGGCACGAACACCACCGCCACACCGGCAGCACCAGCCAGGGCCTGCAGCTGCGGGACAAACACCGACGGATCCGCTTCGCAGCTGAGGGGGCGAATCTCTTGCAGTGCCGCTCGGAAGGCCTTGGCTTCATAGGGTCTGCAGGCGATCGAGGCCGCTTGCGTTTCGGCGCGGCGCAGCCAACTGGCCAGGGCTCCCTGCTGCGTCGCAAAGCTCTTGGAGGTGCGATACACGGCCAACGGCTGGCCATAGCGATCCCGCCAGGCCTCAATCGACGCCACCGCGAAGAACTTCAGGCACGCTGACACTTGCTGGCCGGCATGGCTGCAGGTGTCCACCCAGCTCTTGCCTTGCATCCAGCGCAGGGGCAATTCCTTCAGCCAGTCCTTCTGGCTGGCCAACTGATCGAGTTGCTGCAGTCGCACCAGATCCTGCTGGTAATTGGCCTCCAGCCGCAGCCAGAAGCCGGCGTCATGGCCGAGCACCCGCTCCAGCCGTTCGGCCGTGTCGGCCGTGATCGACGCCCGGCCCTTGAGCAGTTCATTCACGTGCTTGGCGCTGAAATCCAGCCGCTGGGCAAGATCGGCCTTGGACCAGCCAATTTCCTCAAGCACCACCTCGATTAATTCGCCGGGGGGGGAGGCCCAATCGGCGTTGAAGGTATCAGTGACGGGTTCAACCATGGGTGTCCTCAATTTCCAAAATGCAAACGCTGCAAACCTGTTGCCAGTCGATGCCGCCAGAGGGAAGGGTTGGCGGTGGCTGATCGATGGGCTCGAACAGAAGGCGCATCGGCCCGTCCAGATCGACGGAGAACTGACCGGCCCTGTCCCCGATGAGGGGATGGGGATTCCCGTACAGAAGCTTTTTCACGTTCTCCACTGCTCGAAGTTCCCTAATGCGCGCTCTCAGTCGCTTGGCGCGGTTCTCGCCCAGGTGCTTGCGTTGGTGCTTGTCCTCTTCACAGAGGCGCTGGATGATTTTGCTGGCGTAGGTGATCTGCATCCTAGGCCATCAGCCTTGATTTTCCTTCACCGCATCGGTAAAGGAAACCTCGCCCACCAGCCCATCCAACATGGCCACCACGCCATCCATCTGTTGCCAGAACTCCTGCCCCGAGGCCTCCTAGGCCCCTAGGGCGGATTGGCCAGCACATCGACGCTGCGCAGGGCATATCCCGCCGGTGCCACAGGCAGGGCCGTAGACCATCTCCCCTTCCTGCGGATCCGCGATGGCCACCATCAGGAGCACAAGCCTGCGCGGGGTGCAGAAGGAGCCGGCTCTCTGGTTCGCGGCATCGACGAACTGCTTGATGAGGTACAGATAAGCGTCACCCATCACGCTGGACCTCCACGGCGCCCATTGCGTTCCAGAGGGCTATGCCGACGTTGTTGGGCCAGGTGCGCAACGATTGTCAGGATTTCCAGTTCCATTCAGCTGACCATCCTCGGATTCGAATCGAGGCCAGGATTGGTCAGTCAGCAATCAGCAAGTCACCCCCCCGCATACAACCCCGACCCCACAATCAGCACCTCGCCTCCCGGAGCCACCACCCGGCGGAGATAGGTGGTTTTGCGCTCCGGCAGTTTTGAAGCCGAAGGGCGCGGCCAGTTGTAGGTGGTCCAGGTGGATCCATCCCTGAGCACCGCCTGGAGAGAAGCGGCGGCAATGGCGCGTTCGGCTGGATCAGGCCAGCTGAGCAGGCTGCGGCCCTCCAGGGCCGGGAAGGCGGGGTTGAGCAGCAGAGTGCCGTTGCGATCGAGCACGAACACGTAGGTGTCCTGATAAAAGAAGGGTCCGAGCGGATCGCGCAGCGCCTCGAAGGCCCCGCGACCCTCCCGTTGCAGCAGCACCGCGGCGCTTTCCACCGCATCCACCACGAAGGCCTTCACCATCGGCGGCTCATACAGGCCTGAGAGCACCAGGTAGGTGCGGCCCGAAGGCGCCGTGACCCGCTCCACATAGGTGGCCTTCCACACCGGCCGGCGGTCACCGGCGATCGGACGGCGCCACTGGTAATGCACCCAGCCCCGGCCGCTCGGGGATTCGGCCACGGCCAGGATCTGGCGGCCGAAGGGCTTGCCGCCCAGGTCCTGAAACTCCCTGTAGTTCAGCCCCTCGCCACGCAGATCGGGGGGATACACCACGCTCCTGCCATCGCTGCCGAGCACCACGATGTAGGACTCGCCCTCGAACCAGGGGGCGCCCCGCCGGCGGAAGGCCGCGAAGGCATCCTCTCCGCGCGCGCGCACCTCGGCGGCGGCTGCCTCCACGCGGCTCACCAGCGCCTGCACCTGGGTATCGGCATCGAAAGAGTCGGCAGCGCCAGCGGTTGGTCTAGAAGCCGGGACCGCGGGTTTGGCGGCGGCGGGGTTGGCAGACGAAGGGGCTGCCGTCGGAATCTGGGCCAGAGCGGCAGCGTTCGGCCGTTGCGTGGCGGGCAGGGCAGGTCGACGAACGGCTTGCTGAGCTGATCCCGGAGCCTCGACAAAAGCGACGGGATGGGCCTCCTGCAGGCCCCGCTGAGGAGCTATGGGAGAGGCGGTAGCCGATCTCTGGCCGGGGCTGCCAAGCATCAGGAGGGCCAACGTGGCTGCGGCCAAAGGCCCCGAAAGCCTGGGGCCTGCTAGGGGCGGCTCCTGCGCTCCTCGCACCGATTGCCGCCGCGCACCTTCCAATTCCCCCATCCCGCGGCCAGCCCGGCATTCGCTCCGCAGAATGCCACGCTCCCGCCAAACCGCCACCGGCCGCCCCCATTAAGTTCCGCGCTCCAAAGTGAGCTCCGGAGCGCCGCGGGGCTCAGAGCAGATTCGCCGCCAGCTCCGCCAGCTCGGAGCGCTCGCCCCGCAGCAGGCTCACGTGGCCAGCCAGCGGTTGGCCCTTGAAGCGCTCCACCAGCCAGGTGAGTCCGTTGCTCTCGGCATCCACATAAGGATTATCGATCTGATAGGGATCACCGGTGAACACGATCTTGGTGCCCTCGCCCACCCGGGTCACGATTGTCTTCACCTCATGGGGTGTGAGGTTCTGCGATTCATCCACCACCATGAACTGCCGCGGAATCGAGCGACCGCGGATGTAGCTGATCGCCTCCACCTCCAGCAGACCCATGCCTTTGAGGTCGGCCCAGCTGTTGCGGGGCCCCCGCTGGCCGCCCCGACCCCCCTGCTGGCCACCGCCCTCGTCGCCGCCGAGCAGAAAATCGAGGTTGTCGATGATCGGCTGCATCCAGGGGGCCATTTTCTCCTCGAGATCGCCCGGCAGAAAGCCCATCTCCTTGCCCAGCGAAATCACCGGCCGGGTCACCAGGAGCCGCTCATAGAGGCGTTCATCAGCCACCTGGTGCAGGCCGGCCGCCAGGGCGAGCAGGGTCTTGCCGGTGCCCGCCTTGCCCACCAGGGTGACCAGGGGCACAGAGGCATCCAGCAGGAGATCGAGGGCAAAGGTCTGCTCCCGGTTGCGGGGCTGGATCCGGCCCAGCCGCACCTTCGGAGCCCGCTGGAGCGGCAGCAAAACACCCTGACTGGCCTGGAAGCGGGTCAGCAGGGTGTGATTGGGTTGGGCCCGATCCACCAGGGTCACCCCCTCGTTGGCCTGCAGCAGGGGCCGGCTGCCATCCGCTGCTGGAGGAAGCTCGTCGAGGGACAGGCCTCCGGTCTTGACCCGGTCCATCTGGTCGGCACTCACCCAGAGCTCGCAGACCCCGGAATAGAGGTCGGCGATGTCCACCTTGTCGGTGGTGTAGTCCTGGGCGATAAGGCCCACCGCATCGGCCTTGATCCGCAGATTGGTGTCCTTGGTGACGAGCACCACCGGCGGCCGGGTGCCCACCACCTGCTCCAGTCGCTGCTCAAGCGCCACCGCCAGGATGTTGTTGTCGCCATTGCCGCCCCGCAGTTCGGGCGGTAGCTGGGCCAGGGTCTCATTGCGGCAGAACACCACCTTGAGGGTGCCGCCACTGGCTGCATCGCCGCCACTGGCATCGATCGTCACCCCATCGGCCAGGTTGCCCTTCTCGCGCAGCTCATCCAGCAGCCGCGACACCAGGCGAGCATTGCGGCCCTTCTCCGAGGGATCCCGCTTGAAGCGGTCGATCTCCTCCACCACCTCGATCGGCACCACCACGTTGTTGTCCTCGAAACGGGTCAGCGCCGAGGGGTCATGCAGCAGAACGTTGGTGTCGAGAACAAAGGTCTTGCGCATGCCAGTGGCCAGGCCGGATCGGCGGACTCGAACCTAGGGCCATCCCCCCATCTACGCTCCGCCCGTTCGTACCCCGATGGGTGATCGGCTTGCCGCTCCTCTCCACACTCCTGGTTCTCCTCCTCCTTTTCGGCCTCAGCCTGCTTTGGCTGGAGCTGCGCCATCGGCTGCGGCCCGCCTCGCCCCTGCGCCTGCGGCCCGGCAACTTCGATGTGCGCCGCAGCGGCGAATCCGTGGAGGTGAGCGGCGAGATCACGATCGAAAACCCGCATGGCCGCATGGAGGTGTTCGTGCCGGAGATCGCGGTGGAGCCGGTCCTGCTCGGCAAGGGAAGCCTGGCTGAGGTGAAGCGCAGCGTGTC
This sequence comes from Synechococcus sp. UW140, assembly GCA_943372025.1. Lineage (GTDB taxonomy): Bacteria > Cyanobacteriota > Cyanobacteriia > PCC-6307 > Cyanobiaceae > Cyanobium. Next base: position 28,882 of record CALRXC020000033.1, read on the forward strand.
GATCACGCCGCTGCATCCCGATGAGGAGGCCAGAGCCGATGGCTACTGGTTCGCTTACATCGTGAAGGGCCATAAGCGCACCGCCGCCCGCATCGATCTGCGCTTCACCGCCCCTCCCGGGGTGAACGTGGCCGAGTTGCTCGACACCCTCTGGCTCAACATCCGCTGGATCAACTACGGCCCCTTCGGCCGCCTCGAGCGCCGCGACGGCGTTCTGGTGGCGTTGCAGCATCCGCAACCGATCCTGCCGGAGCAGGCGACCTGGCGCGACGGCGAGGGCTGCCGGGTGCTTCCCCTGCGCACCCATCTGCTCGGGGTTCTGGATAACCCTCAGGAGGTGCTGGAGCGGTACGCCGGCTCCCTAATCCAGCCCGGTGATGTGCTCACGATCGGTGAGACCCCCCTGGCGGTGATCCAGGGCCGCTATCACCATCCCTCCAACGTCGAGCCCTCGCTGCTGGCCCGCCAGCTCTGCCGCGTGTTCCACCCCACCAGCAGCCTGGCCACCGCCTGCGGTCTCCAGTCGCTGATCGATGTGGTGGGCCCCGCCCAGGTGCTCTGCGCCTGGCTGGTGGGCACCGCCCTCAAGGCCGTGGGCAGCAAGGGCTGGTTCTACCGACTCGCCGGCGATCAGGCCCGTCTGATCGACGACGTGACCGGCACCACCCCGCCCTATGACCAGACGATTGTGCTGGGGCCCCAGGACCCCCAGGCCTTCTGCGAGGCCATGGCCCGCAGCCTCGGGGTGAGCGTGGCCGTGGTGGATGTGAACGACCTGGGCCGGGTGAAGGTCTTGGCCTCCAACAGCGGCTGCGATGAGGCCCTTCTCCATCGTGCCCTGCGGCCCAACCCGGCGGGCAACGCCAATGAACGCACCCCCCTCGTGTTGGTGCGGCCGGCGTAGCCCGGGACCAGGCCCCTAAAGTAGTGATGGATTCCATAGCCCCGCACCACGTCCGGAACCTGCCGTGTTACCTCCCGTCAGGACCGACCCCCCCGCTGTGAGGCTCGACCCTCGCTTCTCCGAGAGTCCCTGCATCGTGGAGCGGCTCCAGGGCTGGCATCTTCCCCATCTGGATGATCCGGCCTTCCTGCCGCTGCACCCCCTGCTCCAGCGCACCCTGCTGCTTTCGGTGCCCCGGAGTGTGGCCTCGGCCCTGGGCCGCCGTCAGTCGATGGGTTCCCTGGTGCTCGTCGCCCGGCAAAAGGGGCCCGGCAGCAAGCCCACCATCTTGGGTCTGATCGTGGCCCGGCCCCTCAACCGCCGCGGCAGCTGCTGGGAAGTGCAACATCTCCGCTTAGCCCTGGCCGCCGCCGAGCTCCCCTCCAGTCCGGCCCGGGGCCACACCGCATCATCCCTGCTGCGGGAAGCGATCCAGCAGGCCCCCGGCGCTGTGAGCTGGATTGCCTCCGCCTCGAGCCTCGATCACAGCCGCCTGGCCCTGCTTCGGGAAAACGGCTTCCAGCCCCAGCGCACCGAGCGGCTCTGGCGCTGGTCGATCGGCGACCCTTCGGCCCTGGTCTCCCTGCCCGCCCCCCTGCAACTGCGGCCGCTGCATCGCCGCAACGCTCCCCTCCTCTGGCATCTGGAGCAGGCCACCTGCCCGGCACCGCTGCGCCAGGTGCTCGACCGCCGCATCGAGGACCTGCTGGAGCGCAGCGGCGGTCATGGTTGGCTGCTGATCGATCCCGACCGCAACGAAGCCGTGGCGGGGGCCCGCTGGATCGCCGATCACCCGGCGGGTGGTCACCAGGTGGAGCTGAGCGTGCATCCCGGCTGGAACCACCTGCTGGGTTCAGCCACCGAAGTACTTCTGCGCCGTCTCGCCCCGAAGGGCGACCAGCTTTGGCTGCTCAGTGACACCGACGATGGAGGCCGCCAACAATGGCTGGCGCAGCTGGGGGCTGAAGAACACGGCGACGTGGTGTTGATGGCCCGCAGCCTCTGGCGCCGTCAGGACGCCCCGGCCGTGCGGGGGGCGGCCCAGCGCATCAGTGCGGTGCTTGAGCAGCTCCAACCCCGCCTCCAACCCCGCCGCCGCAGCGTGCCTACCCCGATGGTCAGGCCCTGAGTGCCTCGGCCCCATCCGCGATCGGCCCTGGCCCTCGATGTGGGCCGGCGGAGGATCGGCTTGGCCGGCTGCGATCCCCTCGGCATCACCGTGACCCCCCTGCAGGCGCTGGCCCGCGGCAATCTCCCCTCCGATCTCGCCAGGCTCCTGCCGCTGGTGCTGGAGCGAAGGGTGGAAGTTCTGGTGGTGGGCCTGCCGCTGGACGCCGACCAGCAGCCGACGCGGCAGGCCCTGCATTGCCGCCGTTACGGCATCAAGCTGCAGGGGGCCCTGAAGGATGCCGGCCAGCCGTTGCCGCTGGCCTGGGTCGATGAACATGCCAGCAGTTGGATGGCTGCCGAGGCCCATGGCCTTCACGGCGACCGCAGCGGGCGACTCGACAGCGCCGCCGCTGCCCTCCTGCTGGAACAATGGCTGCGGGATGGACCCGAGCCCGAAACCCGACCATCCTGATCCCAACGCCTTCCCCCCACCCGCCATGCCACCCGAGTCCCCTTCGATGACGGGTTCAGGAGACGTGCCCACCCTGCTCGTCCATGACGGCAACGGCCGTCAGCTGCTCTGTTATCTCGAGCAGCTGATCCCGCTCGATGGCCACGATTACGGCCTGTTCACACCGGTGGACACCCCGGTGTGCCTGTTCCGGCTCCACGGCGATGAGGATCCCGAATTGATCGAAACCCTCGATGCCACCGAGCCGATCCTCTCGGTGGCCGATGTGGTGCTCCAGGAGCACGACCTCACCCTGATCCGTTCCGCCGTGACCCTCACCGTGAACGGCGAGCTTGATGAGCCGGATCCGGATGATCTCGACGACGACGACGAGGCCGATGATGAAAGTGAAACCTATGAACTCCTGGTGAGTTTTTTGGTCGATGAGGTGGAATACGGCCTTTACATTCCCCTTGATCCCTTCTTTGTCGTCGCCCGCATCAATGGCTCTGAAGCCAGGTTGGTAGAAGGGGAGGAATTTGAGCGCATCCAGCCCCGGATCGAGGCGGAGATTGAGGATCGGGAGCCGGAAGACTGATGCTGGCCTCCCTGCTCAGCCCGGACTGGACCGCCGGCACCACCCTGGCCCACCTGCCCCTCCAGCCCCTGTTGGAGCGGCCGGAGGGACCGATCCGTGCCCTGGTGCTGGATGTGGATCGCACCCTGCTGCCCCGCCGCAGCGCCACGCTGCCGCCGAGCGCCGATCAGTGGCTGCGCCATGCCCAGTCGCTGATGCCGCTTCACCTGCTGAGCAACAATCCCTCCCGCCGCCGAATTGGTTCAGTGGCCGCCCAGCTCGGCCTGCCCTTCACCACCTCGGCGGGCAAGCCGCGCCGCGCCGCCCTAAGGCGAGTGGTTGCGGAACTGGGCCTGGAACCCGATCAAATCGCCCTGGTGGGCGACCGCCTCTTCACCGATGTGCTCGCCGGCAACCGCCTCGGGCTGTTCACGGTGCTGGTGCGGCCGATCGGCCCGGATGGGGATCCCTGCCCCCATGACCAGGTGCAGAGCCTGGAGATCCGCATGTCCCGCTGGCTCGGAGCCCTGGTCGAAGGATGACCGAAGGCAGCGCCTCGGGAAGGCTTACCCCGGCCGGCAGCGGCCTGCGACGGGTGATCAAGGTGGGTACGAGCCTGCTGCGCGGCCAACCGGGCCGCTCCACCATCGCCGTGATCACCGACCTGGCGACCACCCTGGCCCGCGCTCGCCAGCGCGGTGACTCCGTCGCCCTCGTCACCAGCGGTGCCGTAGGACTCGGTTGCACGGCCCTGGGCATGGAGCGGCGACCCACCGAGGTGGTGGCTTTGCAGGCCTCCGCCGCCGTGGGCCAGGGGCGCCTGATGGCCCTCTATCAGGATGCTTTCGCCATCCGCGGTCTGGCCGTTGCCCAGGTGCTGCTCACCCGCGGCGACCTGGCCTCCCGCCGCCGCTACCAGAACGCCTGCCGCACCCTCGAACAGCTGCTTGCCTGGGGCGTGGTGCCGATCGTGAACGAGAACGACACCCTCGCCACCGACGAGTTGCGTTTCGGCGACAACGACACCCTCTCCGCCCTGGTGGCCGTGGCGATCGGCGCCCAGGAGCTGGTGCTGCTCACCGACATCGATCGGCTCTACTCAGGCGATCCCCGCCACGACCCCGAGGCCCGTCCGATCGACGAGGTGCGCGATCTGGCCGAACTGGAGCAGGTCGGGCGTGGCGCGGGCGGCGGCGGCCGCTGGGGCACCGGCGGGATGGGCACCAAGATCACCGCAGCCCGGATCGCCACCACCAGTGGCGTGCGGGTGCGTCTGGCCGATGGCCGGGATCCGGCGGTGCTGGAGGCCCTGCTGGCGGGCGAGCGGATCGGCACCTTGTTCCATCCCAGCACCTCCCCCCTCGGCAACCGCAAGGGCTGGCTAGCCCATGCGGTGCTGCCCCAGGGAAGCCTCCAGGTGGATGACGGCGCCGCCCAGGCCCTGATCCACCGCGGTGCCTCCTTGCTGGCGGTGGGCATCCGGGCCGTGGAGGGCCGGTTCGAGCGGCATCAGCCCGTGCGGGTGCTGGGGGGTGATGGCCGCGAGATCGGACGCGGCCTGGTGACCCTCGGCAGCGAGGAGCTTGAGGGGATCCTGGGTCTCGACCGAGCCGCGATCCATCGCAAGCTTGGGGATGCAGGCGACACCGTGATCCACCGCGACCATTTTGTGCTCACCCCGGCGGCGGCTGACCCGCCCTCCCCCTAACGACCGCCGACCCAGCCTCCCGATGGCAACGCTTGCCCCCCGTCGGGCTGGTCGGACCTGGGCGAACCCATGGGCCCTACGATCCGCCCACCGATCCCCGGCGCATGCGCTTCAGCAGCCTGCTCAGCCACCTCAGCGCGGTCGACGCGGCATCCCCCCGCCATCTGGGCTCCGATCCGGAGATCCAGGGTGCCCAGGCGATCGACCTGGCCGGCGTGGGCCAGCTTTGCTTCCTAGAGAGCGGCAGCGGCCTCGCCGCCGCCCTGGCCGAAACGGGGGGCTCCGCCGTGCTCCTCCCCCGCGACGAACCTTTGCAGCAACTGGCCACGGAGCGGGGCCTGGCCTGGGTGGCCCTGAAGGATCCGAGGCTTGCCTTCGCCGAAGCCCTCGACGCCCTCCATCCCCGCGTCCGTCCGCAACCCGGCATCCATCCCAGCGCGGTGATCGATCTCACTGCCCGGATCGGAGCCGGCGTTCATGTGGGTGCCCACGCGGTGGTGGGTGCCGCCGCCGTGATCGCGGACGGCTGCATCCTTCATCCGGCGGCCGTGCTTTATCACGACGTGCAACTGGCTGAGGGCTGTGAGGTGCATGCCCACGCCGTGCTGCATCCCGGCAGCCGGCTGGGCCGGGGCTGTGTGGTGCATTCCGGTGCCGTGATCGGTTCGGAGGGCTTCGGTTTCGTGCCCAGCGCCAGCGGCTGGCGCAAGATGCCCCAGACCGGCCAGGTGGTGCTGGAGGACGGCGTTGAGGTGGGCTGCGGCTCCACGATCGATCGCCCTTCTGTGGGGGAAACGCGCATTGGCGCCGGCACCAAGATCGACAACCTGGTGCACATCGGCCACGGCGTGACCACCGGCCGAGGCTGTGCCCTGGCGGCCCAGGTGGGGATCGCCGGCGGGGCCCGCCTGGGCAACGGTGTGATCCTGGCCGGCCAGGTGGGCGTGGCGAACCGGGCCACGATCGGCGACCGAGCGATCGCCTCCTCCAAATCCGGCATCCACGGCGAGGTGGCCGCCGGCGAGGTGGTGAGCGGCTATCCCGCCATCCCCAACCGGCTGTGGCTGCGCTGCTCCGCCGCCTTCAACAAACTGCCGGAGATGGCGCGCACCCTGCGCAAACTCAAGGCCGCTCAGGATTGATCCAGCCAGGGCCCCCTCGGCAGCGCCCCGCCACAGCACCCCGGCCTCAACACGATCACGTCCAAGGCGCCGCTGCACTCCAGCGACCCAAGCTGCCTGCAGAGGCACCAGCCCATTGCTTCCCTCCCTGGCGACGTTGGCCAGACCCCTGGGCGGAGAGAACCGGACCTCTGGCCAAGGCGCCACCGGCTTCGCCGTAGCCTCGCGCTCATCCCCTTTGTCCGCCGGAGTGCCGCCCGCCATGACCAGCCACCGGATCACCCTGCTCGCCGGCGACGGCATCGGTCCGGAGATCACGGCGGTGGCCAGAGAGCTGCTGGATGCGGTGAGCCGGCGCCATGGTTTCGAACTCCTCTACGACGAGCAGCCCATGGGGGGCGCCGCCATCGATGCCACCGGCGAACCTCTTCCCCCGAGCACCCTGGAGGCCTGCCGGCAGGCCGATGCGGTGCTGCTCGCCGCCATCGGCAGCCCGCAATTCGACAGCCTGCCCCGCGAGAAACGGCCCGAATCGGGGCTGCTGGGCCTGAGGGCCGGCCTGGGTCTGTTTGCCAATCTGCGGCCGGTGAAGATCATCCCCGCCTTGGCCGGCGCCAGCACCCTCAAACCCGAGGTGATTGAGGGGGTGGATCTGCTGGTGGTGCGGGAGCTCACCGGCGGCGTTTACTTCGGCACCCCCAAGGGCCGGGTGGAGGCTGATGGCCACGTACGAGCGTTCAACACGATGGCCTACAGCGACTTCGAGATCGATCGCATCGCCAGGGTGGGCTTCGATCTGGCGCTCCAGCGCGGCGGCCGGCTCTGCTCGGTCGACAAGGCCAATGTGCTGGATGTGAGCCAGCTCTGGCGCGACCGGGTCGAGGCGATCGCCGCCGACTACCCCGATGTTGCCCTCAGCCATATGTATGTGGACAACGCCGCCATGCAGCTGGTGCGGGCGCCGAAGCAGTTCGACGTGATCCTCACCAGCAACCTCTTCGGCGACATCCTCAGCGATGAGGCCGCCATGCTCACCGGCTCGATCGGCATGCTGCCCTCGGCCTCCCTGGGCTCCGGCGGACCGGGTCTGTTCGAACCGATCCACGGCTCCGCGCCGGACATCGCCGGCCAGGACCTGGCCAACCCCATGGCCATGGTGCTCAGCGCCGCGATACTGCTGCGCATCGGCCTGAAGCAGGAGGCCGCCGCCACAGATCTGGAGGCCGCCGTGGAGCGCACCCTGGAGGCAGGCTTCCGCACCGGCGATCTGATGGCCGAAGGGTGCACCCGGCTCGGTTGCCGGGCGATGGGCGAGCAGCTGTTGGCGGCCCTGGAGGGCTGAGGCCGGCGGAAACGGGGAGCGCGGGCGGGGGGGGGGGGGCGCTTCCGGCCGGCTTGCCCTGGGAACGCCGGGGAGAAAGGCTCCGATCGGCTCAGCCTCGAAACCGCGGCGTCCCCTGAAACCCGAGCTCCGCACCCCCCAAGCAGCCGGCCCGGAAGGTCGAGCCGGCGATCTGCGAAACTCTCAGACTATCCCTCTCCATGGCTCGATGTCGAAGCGTCACCCGGTTGTGTCTGTCACCGGCTCCTCCGGCGCTGGGACCAGCACCGTGAAGCGCGCCTTCGAGCACATCTTTAAGCGGGAGGGGATTACCCCGGCGGTGGTCGAGGGCGACAGCTACCACCGCTACGAGCGGGGGCCGATGAAGGAGGCCATGGCCGCCGCCCTAGCCAATGGCGAGAATTTCTCCCACTTCGGTCCCGAAGCCAACCTGTTCGACAAGCTCGAGGAGCTGTTCAGGACCTACGGCGAGACCGGCAGCGCTCAGAAGCGCTACTACCTGCACTCCGTTGAAGAGGCCGCCGAGCACAACGCTCGCCTCGGCACCAATCTGCAGCCAGGCCAGTTCACCCCTTGGGAAACCATCCCCGCCGGCACCGACCTCCTCTTCTACGAAGGCCTGCACGGTGGCGTGAAGGGTGAGAGCTACAACGTGGCCGGCCTGGCCGACCTGTTGGTGGGCGTGGTGCCGGTTGTGAACCTGGAGTGGATCCAGAAGATCGCCCGCGACAACAGGGAGCGTGGCTATTCGGCGGAAGCCACTGTGGACACGATTCTGCGCCGCATGCCGGATTACATCAACCACATCTGTCCGCAGTTCAGCCTCACGGATATCAATTTCCAACGGGTCTCGACTGTGGACACCTCCAACCCGTTCATGATCCGCGACATTCCCAGCCCGGATGAGTCGTTCGTGATCTGCCACTTCCGCAAGGGAGCTCGTGAGAAGTGGAGCATCGACTTCACCTACCTGCTCGACATGATCCACAATTCGTTCATGTCCAGTCCCACCAGCATTGTGGTGGACGGCGGCAAGATGGGCTTTGCGATGGAATTGATCCTCACCCCGATCATCCACCGCATGATCGAGGAGAAGAAGAAACTCGCCTGATCGCAGCGACAGCCCTACACTCCCTGCAGTGCAACGGGTTCCTCCGCTTGCGCGTCGTTCCGCTGCAGTCGTGTCATCAGCGCCGACATCGCCACTGACATCGCCACTGGCATCGCCACTGATGGGCCCCTTGATCGGATCGGGGATCCGGCCCCACCGCCAGCGCGTGCTTTTGGTTCGCGCGAAGGTCCTTCCTTCGAGATTCGGTCGGCTTCGGGTTCGCTGAGCGCCAACACCCCGCTGGCCGGGTTCCAGGGATTGCGCCTGGATCGCATCAACAGTTCCGTGGTGCTCCAAGTGGCGCGTCAGGTGTATTTCCGCTTCCTCTCCTCCGGTCCCAGCGGCATCGAGCCCGCCGGAATCGTGCTCAAGGTCGCCGCCACCGAGGGTCGGGTGGTGTTTGAGGCGCCGGTGCTGCTGCCCGACGAGCACTTCGTGCCGATCGACTGGCTCCGCAACCGCAGCGTCGGTCGCAACCGGCCCGGACGCCCGGCTCCATCCCGCAGTCCCCTCTGAGGTTGCCGCCCAGGCCTGCCGATTCCATGTCCTCCCCCTTCGACCCCATCCAGTCCCTGATCCCGCTGCTGGCTGCCCCGGTGGCCCTGATCGGAGCCTGCATCGGCAGTTTCATCAACGTTGTGGCCTGGCGGTTGCCCCGGGAAGAATCCCTGATCTGGCCGGGAAGCCATTGCCCCCGCTGCGGCACTCCCCTGGCCTGGTTCGAAAACATTCCCGTTCTGGCCTGGCTGATGCTGCGGGGCCGGTGCCGTCACTGCCATCAGCCGATCGCGGCCCGCTACCCCCTGGTGGAGAGCCTCTGCGCCGGCCTCTGGGTGGCGGTGTTGCTGGCCAGGCCCGATCGGATGGGCGCCGGGGCTGAGCCGGTTCTCCTCCTGGTGGCCGGTTGGTTTTTGGTGAGCTGGCTGCTCCCGATGCTGCTGATCGATCTCGACCGCCTCTGGCTTCCCGAACCGATGCTGCGCTGGGGCGTGCTGCTCGGCCTGGCCTTCACCGCCCTGCTGGGGTTCCTTCAGGATCCGGCCACCGGTCGCGGACTCCTGCTTGAGCATCTGGTGGCCACGGCGCTTGGACTGCTGGGTTTCGAAGCCGTGAGCGCCCTGGCCGAGCGGGCCTTTGGTCGGCCAGCCCTTGGCCTGGGTGACGCCAAACTCGCGGCCTTGATGGGCGCCTGGCTCGGGCCCGCCGGGCTAGGCGTGGCGGTGGCCCTTGCGGTGCTCGGAGGGGCTCTGGTGGGAGGCCTGGCCAGGATTCTCGGCCGGCTAGGTCCGAATCAACCCTTTCCCTTCGGCCCCTTCCTCGCCACGGGCACCGTACTGGTATGGCTGATGGGGCCCCAGCCCTGGCTGCGGCTGATGCTCCCCGCTCTGGTGCCGGGAAGCCCCGTCTGAAGCCTCCTGCCAGGCCCAGCCCCTCCGTAGCGCGGCAGCGTTAAATAGGTTTTCACCAGATCCTCGCCCGATCCGCACCGAGCTTCTTCCAGCCCATGTCCCTGTTCGACTGGTTCGCCGATCGTCGCAAGAACGCTCCTGTGGTGCGATCCAGCCAGGGTCCAGAACCCGATGAGGGGGATGGCCTCTGGAGCAAGTGCCCCGAGTGCGACCTGGTGGTCTATCGGAAGGATCTGGTGGCCAATGCCCACGTTTGCAAGGGCTGTGGCCATCACCAGCGGATCGACAGCGAGGAGAGAATCCGCTTGATCGTCGATGAGGGGAGCTTCGAAGCCCATGATTCCGATCTTTCCCCCACCGATCCGCTCGCCTTCAAAGACCGCCGCTCCTATGCCGATCGCCTGCGGGATAGCCAGCAGAGCACCGGCCTCCGGGATGCGGTGGTCACCGGGCTCTGCCGCCTGGAGGGCATGCCCTTGGCCCTCGGGGTGATGGACTTTCGCTTCATGGGGGGCTCGATGGGTTCGGTGGTTGGGGAAAAACTCACCCGCCTGATCGAGGAGGCCACGGCCCGGCGCTGCCCCGTGGTGATCGTGTGCGCCTCTGGCGGAGCCCGCATGCAGGAGGGCATGCTGAGCCTGATGCAGATGGCCAAGATCTCCGGCGCCCTCGAACGGCACCGCCAGGCTGAATTGCTCTATGTCCCCCTGCTCACCCACCCCACCACTGGCGGGGTAACGGCCAGCTTCGCCATGCTTGGCGATCTGATCCTGGCCGAACCGAAGGCGCTGATCGGCTTTGCCGGACGCCGGGTGATCGAGCAGACCCTGCGAGAGAAGCTCCCGGACAATTTCCAGACCGCCGAATACCTGCTGGAGCATGGATTTGTCGACAAGATCGTGCCCCGCACCGAGCTCCGCGCCACCCTGGCCACCCTGCTGCGACTGCATGCGCCATCGCGTCGCGGTCAGCCGGTAGCCCCATGACCGGTAGCCCTATGAAATGTCGGTCCTTCGGCTCCCAATGGCCGCACCGCCAGGACGCTTCACGCCGGCTGGGATGGCTCCAGGCTCTCCTGCCCGTGGCGCTGCTTCTGGTGGGCCTGGCCCTGCCCCCGGCGCCGTCTCCACTACCGGGCCTGATGCCCGCCTGGGCTGGGCCGGTGGACTGGCGGGAGGTTCCGGCCTCCGCCACCGGGCATCAGTGGTGGGATGCGGGCAGCCTGCGGCGTGATCGCCGCGGCACCCTGTCGGTGCTGAGCCGCTTTCAGCCCCTTTCCGAGTCGGAAGGGATCGAAGCTCAGCAGCCCTCCCCCGCAGCTGGCAGTTTGGAAGTGAAACCGCGGAGCGCCCGCCAACCCTTGGGAACGCTGGTGGTGATGGAACTCGATTGCGACCTCCGGCTCTACCGAGACGTGTCCGTGAACGGCTTACCCCGCTTCAACGCCACCTGGCAGCCCACCGGCGGCGATCCACTCGTGGCGGCCACGCTTCAGGAGGCCTGCGCCGCAGCGGCAGGGCCTGCCACCAGCAGGGAACCGACGGCCTGAACCCACGCCAGCTCCCTCCACCCCCAAGCCTTTTCTCCCCTCCATGGCTGCGCCCACCAACCGTCCCATCGGTGTCGCCATCGCCGGCCTCGGCTTTGGTGAGGCGGTGCACCTTCCGGCCCTGCGAGATTGCCCAGACACCGAGCCGGTGTCCCTCTGGCATCCCCGTGCTGAACGACTGGAGCGGGCCTGCCGGGCGGCCGAGCTCGGCGGCAGCACCGATTTCCACGCCGTCCTCGCCGACCCGCGGGTGGAGGCCGTGGTGATCGCCACCCCACCGGCCCCCCGCTTCGAGCTGGCCCGCCAGGCCCTTGAGGCCGGCAAGCACCTGCTGCTCGAGAAGCCGGTGGCCCTCGAGGTCGCCGCCATCGAGGAGCTGCAGCGGCTGGCCATCCGCCAACACCTGTGCGTGGCAGTGGATTTCGAATACCGCGCCGTACCGGTGTTCCAGCAACTCGCCGCGCTCCTGGCCGACGGGGTGCTGGGGGAACCCTGGCTGGTAAAACTCGACTGGCTGATGGCCAGCCGCGCCGACGCCAGCCGTCCCTGGAGCTGGTACTCCCAGGCGGCCGAGGGAGGGGGTGTGCTCGGCGCCCTCGGCACCCATGCCTTCGACATCCTGAACTGGCTCGTGGGACCCGCTGAGCTCCAGGCCGCCCGGCTGAGCACGGCGATCCGGGAGCGCCCCCTAGCCGGAGCCGAGGGCGCCGGGGCCACCGCGATGGGCGCAGTGGACGCCGAGGACATCGCCCTGATCCAGCTCGATCTCAACGACTCCCGGGGCCGGCGGGTGCCGGCGCAGGTGAACCTGGCCTCGGTGACCCGAGCGGGCCGGGGCTGCTGGCTCGAGCTCTATGGCCGTGAGGCCACCCTGGTGCTCGGGTCGGCCAACCAGGCCGATTATGTGCACGGCTTTCAGTTGGCGATCGCCCGGCCCGGGGAGCCCCTGCGGCCCATTGCCGCCGATCCCCAATTGGCTTTCGAGCGCACCTGGGAGGATGGCCGGATCGCGCCGGTGCGACGGCTGATCGGCTGGTGGGCCAAGGCTGCCCGAGAGGGGCGGCCGATGGTGCCGGGCCTGGCGGAGGCAGCTGCCAGCCAGAGCCTGTGTGATGCCGCTCGGCGGCGGCAGCCAATCGGGATCGCCTGAAGCCTCAAGAGCCTGTATGGGCATCCCCTAGACTCGCCCCTAGGCACGGCGGGGGATCCCGCTAGTCGTCGCTTTCCCCCCATTCTTGAGGTTTCCCATGGCGCTCGTTCCGCTTCGGCTGCTGCTCGACCACGCCGCCGAAAACGGCTACGGCATTCCCGCCTTCAACGTGAACAACCTGGAGCAGGTCCAGTCGATCATGGAGGCGGCCCACGAGACCGACAGCCCGGTGATCCTGCAGGCCTCCCGCGGCGCCCGTCAGTACGCCGGCGAAAGCTTCCTGCGCCACCTGATCCTGGCAGCCGTGGAAACCTACCCCGACATCCCGGTGGTGATGCACCAGGACCATGGCAACAGCCCCGCCACCTGCTACGGCGCCGCCGCCAACGGCTTCACCTCCGTGATGATGGATGGCTCCCTTGAGGCCGACGCCAAGACCCCGGCCTCTTATGAGTACAACGTGCGCGTCACCAAGGAAGTCGTGGACGTGGCCCACGCCATTGGCGTGAGCGTGGAGGGCGAGCTGGGCTGCCTGGGCTCCCTCGAGACCGGCCAAGGTGAAGCCGAGGACGGCCACGGTTTCGAGGGCACCCTCGACCACTCCCAGCTGCTCACCGATCCCGCCGAGGCCGCCGACTTCGTGGCCAAGACCAAGGTCGATGCCCTGGCGATCGCCATCGGCACCAGCCATGGCGCCTATAAATTCACCCGCAAACCCACCGGTGAGGTGCTGGCGATCAGCCGCATCGCCGAGATCCACAAGGCCATCCCCAACACCCACTTGGTGATGCATGGCTCCTCCTCGGTGCCCCAGGAGTGGTTGGACATGATCAACAAGTACGGCGGTGCCATCCCCGAGACCTATGGCGTGCCCGTGGAGGAAATCCAGGAAGGCATCCGCAACGGCGTGCGCAAGGTGAACATCGACACCGACAACCGCCTGGCCTTCACCGCCGCGGTGCGCGAGGCGGCCTTCAAGGATCCCACCAACTTCGATCCCCGCCACTTCAACAAGCCCGCCCGCCAGTACATGAAGCAGGTCTGCCTCGACCGTTACCAGCAGTTCTGGTGCGCGGGCAACGCCAGCAAGATCAAGCAACGCGACATCAACTACTACGCGGGCCTCTATGCCAAGGGCGTGCTCGATGCCAAGACTGCCGTGGCCGCCTGATCAGACTGTGTGTGCTGAATCCAGCGAACCGTGCCCCCCGGTAGGGGGCTTTTTTATGCCGCTCCTGAGGCTTCGCCTTGAAGCGGGCAACGGGCGCCGCGATCAAGATGGGTCGCGAACGAATGGGCGCGTGCAGACGACGCAATCGGATTTGGTGCAGGTTTGAGTCAGGGCTTCACCGGTGCTGCCTGATCAGGAAGTGACGCCGGATTCGGAAGCGGTGTCCCATTAGGCAGCGGTGCAGTTGTGGTGGCTTTCCCCTTGCGGCTCACCAGTTCCGCCAGGGCCTGTTGAAGGTTGCGCTCCATCACGAAGGTGCGGCCATCGGTCACCACAACCCGCACCAGAGTGGGCAGGTCATTGTTGCGTGACTGCAGGTAGATGGGCTCCACGTAGAGCAGGCCCTTGCCCACCGGTAACACCAGCAGATTGCCGTGAATCAGGCGGGATCCGGCCCGGTTCCAAAGGCCGAACTGATAGCTGATCGCTGGATCCTGCTCAATCAGCGAAGACACCTGCTGGGGTCCGAGCAGCAGCCGCTGCTGGGGGAAGCGGGCCAGGAGCTGCTCGCCGTAGTGGGGGGGATCATTGCGGGCCGCCAGCCAGGCCACCAGGTTCGGTCGTTTGAGGGGAGAGAATGGCAGCAGAAGCACGAATTCCGGTTTGTCCTGACCCGGAAGCTGGAGGGTGAGGTGGTAAGGCTGCACGGGCGTATTGGTGGAGCCGTAGATCTCCAGTGGAATCGACCACACGTCATCGCCGTTGTAGAAGGTGCGCACATCGGTGACGTGGTACCGCAACAGCCGCTCCGCCTGAATCGAGAACTGACTGCGGGGCACTTGCAAATGCCTCTGCAGGGCCAGCGGCATCGAGCTAAGGGGCTGGAATAGTTCTGGAAAGGCTCGTCGCCAGGTCTTCAGCACGGGATCGCTTGGATCACTCACATACATCCACACCTTGCCGTTGTAGGCATCTACCACGGCCTTAACTGGGTTGCGGAAGTAGCGGATCCCGGCAGGATTGGCATCGGAATAGGGATAGCTGTCGCTGGTGGTGAAACCCTCCAGCAGCCAGTATTGATGCTGCTCCGGGTCATAGTCGTCGTGGTTCTCCACCCGGGCGGTCACCAGATAGGGCTGACTCTCGAAACGGAGGAATGGCGCCAGGGCTGCCAGCCGCTCATTGACACGGCGTCGCAGCAACAGACGCGACGACGGGTTAAGGGAACCGGTGAACAACAGGCGGGGTTCCCTCAGGTAGGCCGCCGCCATCAAGCGCCGCAAGGGGTCGTGGATGGGAACCCCGTCCTCGCCGTCGTAGTGGGAGTACACGTTGAGGTCGCCCTCGGGATAGTCGAATTCGCGCACCTGAGAAGGCGCGATGGCGTAGGGGGTAGGAGCGGAGCCGAAATAGAGGCGAGGCCTTCCCACCGGCAGGGCTCGACGCACCGTCTCATCCGTGAGGCCAAGGGAGGGGATGCCCTGCACCTTGCCGCTCTGGCCGAGGTCCTTCACGAAGTAGAGGGGGAGGCCATCGGGGCCGAAGGCATTCACCGTGGACACGGTGAAGCCGTAGCCGTGGGTGAACACCATGTGGCGGTTCAGCCAGGTGCGGGAGTCTTTGCTGAGGGCGCCGGTGTCGATCTCACGAGCCGCGATCAGCACCTGCTGGGAACCCTGGCGTATCGGGTCATTGGCGAGGGGATAACGGTCAACCGCGGCGGAGTTGAAGCGGTAGTAGAGGCGGAGCTGCTGCAGCTGACGGTTTGTGGCCAGAAGGGGCTTGCTATCCCAGAGACGGATGTTGGCCAGGGTTCCGGGGGCCTGGGCCAGATCCTCCGGTGTGAGCGACTGGCGCGGATTGAGGGTGAACTGCCGCACCGCCACAAGACCGAAGGCCCGGCGGGTGGCGCGGATCGAGCGGGCCAGATAGCGGGTTTCCAAGGCCAGTTCCCTTGGCTGTACCACCATCTTCTGAACGAGTGGAGCCACGATCCACTCGGCGAAGGGAACAAGAAGGGCCGTTGTGGCCAGGGGAATGAGGGCACCCCGCCTCAGCCAATCCCGCGGCAGGGGAACGAGCAGCCCCGCCGCGGTGAGCAGCAGCAGGGCGGTGAGCAGTAGCCGCAGGGGCAGGCGCACATGGAGATCCACGAACCCGGCACCGGAGGCAACCCCGCTGCCCTGCACCATCAGATCAAATGGGGCCAGGGCATTGCCCAGGGCAGTCACCAGGGCCAGCACCGCCAGCTGGGGTTGCAGCACCCGCTGCTGCAGCTTGCTGAGGCCAGGAAAGCGGAGATCGGAAAGGGAGGTGCCCTCCGTGAAGGTGAGCCAAAGACAACCGGCCAGCCCCACCATGGTCTGGGCGGCGATCACGCTCACCAGCAGATGCACGGCCGGGAGCTGCAGCACCGTGAAGGCCAGGTCGAAACCGGTTACCGGATCCCGTTCACCGAAGGGTGTGGCGAGCAGGGCGGGAAGCCAGAGACTCCAGCCGCGGGCGATGGCCGTGGCGGAGGCTGTGAGGGCTGCACCCAAAGCCACCCGAAGGGTGGTGTGGGGCCAGAGGAGTAAGGGCACCAGCAAACCCACCGCCAAGCTCAGGAACAGCAAGGCCGGCAGATCGGCCAGCATCGGGATTCCTGTGATCACACGACCACTAAACGGAGCGGCAATCAGATCCCGTGCCTGAACCAGGAGATAGGTGAGTCCACCGGCCAGGAGGAGGAGCAGGCCGGAGAGCACCAACCCGAGGCGCAGAGGTGTCAGAGCGATAAGGGGAGACCCGGGGAGGATCTTCGACGCACTCACCTGACGCAGGCGCCAACAGCGCTGCAATTGCTGCAGCTGGAGGGGGATGCCCAGGCCGAGCACCAGGGCAAAGGCCCCCACCTGCAGGAGCCAGCGCCGCAGCAAGACCGGCTCGAAGCCGAACAGGGAGAACCACTGCCACTCGATGCCGAGGCGTGGGATCAACACCATTAGCCCCACCAGCAGGGCAGCGGCGGGCAGGCCCTGCCGCAGCATTCGATGGAGGAGGGGAACGGCGGCTGGAAGGATCACCGTACGAGGCTAGTGTGCCGTCCCGGAAATAGCCTCTAGAATATGGAGTCTCTCCCGGGGTGTTCCGTGGCGCTTGGTCGTCCGATGCCACCGCTGCTCCTCAGCGATGACGAGGTTCAGCAACTGCAGGGCATCGCCAGCTCTCGCTCGCTCCCG
>CALRXC020000034.1:0-44188 GCA_943372025.1 Synechococcus sp. UW140
GAGAAAGGCATTCACCTCTTCGCTTCCCATCTCGCGCGGATGGCGTAGGCGATGAAACCGCAGGAACCGCCGCAGCCACTGCTCGTAGGTAGCCACCGTGCGGCGTGCGTAATGGCGAGCCTGCAGTTCCTCCCGGTACCGCTGGATCAAACCCGGCGGGCGGGCTCGCGGGGACTGAATCTCGGGCGCGGCCATGGGCATCCCCTCGGGTCTTTCCCCTGAGGATTCCCCGCCGCCACCATGGGTGCAGCTCCCGCTGCGGCCATGACCTTCTGGGTGAACGAGCGCTGCATCGACTGCGGCACCTGCTGGCAGTGGGATCCGCAGCACTTCGCCCCGGCGCCCAGCGGCGACAAGGCCCTCGTCTGGCGCCAGCCCGAGGGGGAGCCGGAAACCACGCGGGCGCTGCTGGCCTTGCGGGCCTGTCCGGTGGCGGCTATCCAGGCGCCCGCCGATCAGGTGCGGCGCACGCCAGACGATGGCTTTCCCGCCCTGCTCACGCGCCATCCGGCCGGGGAGGTCTACTACTGCGGCTGGGCATCGAGGCGGAGCTTCGGAGCCAGCAGCTACCTGATCGTGCGGCCGGCGGGAAACGTGCTGATCGACTCTCCCCGCTTCAACGCCCCCCTGGCCCGTCAGATCGAAGCCCTGGGGGGCCTGGCCACGATGGTGCTCACCCATCGCGACGATGTGGCCGACCACGACCGCTGGGCGGCGCGATTCGGCTGCCCCCGTTGGATCCACGCCGCCGATGCCGACGCCGCCCCCGGCGCCGAACACCTTCTGCAGGGGGACGAGCCGCAGGATCTCGACGCCGCCCTGCGCCTGATCCCCACCCCTGGCCACACCGCCGGCTCTCTGGTGGCCCTGCTCGGCGACCAGATCCTCTTCAGCGGCGACCACCTCTGGTGGAGCGCCGCCGCCGGCGAGGCCACGGGCGCCTTGGTGGCCTCCCGCACCTACTGCTGGCACAACTGGGAGCGCCAGCTGGCGTCGGTGGCGAAGCTGCGCAGCCTCGACGTGCGCTGGCTGCTGCCCGGCCACGGGGGGCAGCACCGGTTCGAGCCCGGCGAATGGGCGTCACAGATCGACGGGTTGCTCCGCTCCTGGGCCCCCTCAGCTGCTGCCACCGCCCCAGTTGCTGGTGCAGCTGCGGTGCCCTGCGTCGCTTCAGACTGACTCCTATCCCCGGCCTCGGGACTCCACTGATCCCATCTCACCCAACCACGTCCTGCGCTCCGCCCGACCCGCCGGCAGGCGGACCCGTTACCGAGCCAGCCTGGCGGGAGCGCCTGCGTTCGGCCTTGGCTGGGGTTGCCGCCGTCCGCCGCCGCAGCCTCCGCAGCCTGGCGCCCGCAGGTGATGCAGCAGCCCTGCAGAGCGTCCCGCCTGAACCGGAAGGAGCCGCAGACGCCCGGGGGGCCGGAGCTGCCAGCCCACCGG
Source organism: Synechococcus sp. UW140 (assembly GCA_943372025.1). Lineage (GTDB taxonomy): Bacteria > Cyanobacteriota > Cyanobacteriia > PCC-6307 > Cyanobiaceae > Cyanobium. The sequence continues at coordinate 1,444 of CALRXC020000034.1, forward strand.
CGCCCTCCCCCCTGCTCGACCTGGCCAGCAACGACTACCTGGGCCTCAGTCGCGACCCGGCCGTGCTGGCGGCCGCTGCGGCTGAACTTCACGCCAGCGGCCTCGGCGCCACCGCCTCGCGTCTGATCTGCGGCACCCGGCCGGTGCATCTGGAGCTGGAGCAGGCCCTGGCCGCCTGGCTGGGGCGCGAGCGGGTGCTGCTCTTCCCCAGCGGCTTCCAGGCCAACCTGGCCGCCGTCTGCGCCCTCGCCGATCGCCACAGCCTGGTGCTGGCCGACCGCCTGATCCACCACTCCCTGCTGGCCGGCGTGCGGGCCAGCGGCGCCCGCTTGAAGCGCTTCGCCCACAACGACCCGGCCGATCTCGAGCACCTCCTGCACAGCGAGCGGCGAGCCCGCCCCGAGGCCCCCTTGCTGGTGCTCTGCGAGAGCCTCTACAGCATGGAAGGCAGCTCATCTCCTCTGGCCACGCTGGCTTCCCTCTGCGCACGTCACCGGGTGCCATTGCTGGTGGATGAGGCCCATGCCCTCGGCGTGCTCGGCCCCGGCGGCCGCGGCCTGGCGCATGGCATCGCTGAAGTGGCGATCGTGAGCGGCACCTTCGGCAAGGCCTTCGGCAGCGGCGGCGCCTTCCTGGCCGGCGATTCCCTGGTAGGCGACTGGCTGCTGCAAAGCAGTGGCGCCTTCCGCTACACCACCGCCCTCGCCCCGCCCCTGGCCGCTGGCGCCCTGGCGGCCCTCGCCCGGATCCTGGCCGATCCCGCCGCGGCCTCCGCCCTGCTGAAGCGCTCCGGCCGTTGGCGCGATGGCCTGGAGGCCGCCGGCTGGCCCCGGCCCCCCGGCGAGGGGCCGATCCTTTCGGTGCGGCTCGGCGATGACGCCGCCGCCCTCGCCGCCCAGGAGCGGCTGGAGGCGGCGGGCCTGCTGGCCCTGGCGATTCGGCCGCCCACCGTGCCGGAGGGAACCGCCCGATTGCGGCTGGTGCTGCGGACTGGCCTTCCCTCCGGCACTCTGGAGAAGCTGTTGGTGGCCCTGGGGCCCGGACCCCACGTGCCGTCAGCCTCGCGCTGACCTCGGACGCAGCCGCTGCTGCCACCCCGCCACCCGCACCGTGCCCACCCCTTCGACCAGCCCCCTCCAGGTGATCGCCATGCACGGCTGGTGCGGCACCGCGGCCGGCTGGGAGCCCTGGCGCGCGGAGGCGGAGGCACGCGGCTGGCGGTGGCGCAGCGGTGAGCGGGGCTACGGCGAAGAGCCACCCTTCCTGCCGGCCTGGGAGCCGGAGGGGCTGCGGGTGCTGATCACTCACTCGATGGGAGCCCACCTGCTGCCCCCCTCCCTGTTGGCAGAGGCGGAGCGGGTGGTGCTGCTGGCCGGCTTCGGTCGCTTCGTGCCGCCGGGTCGCGAGGGGCGCCAGCTGCGTACTGCCCTGGCGGCCATGGCCGCGGCCCTCGCCGAGGGCCCCGATCCCGAGGAAACCGCCCAGCGGGCCCAGTCCTTGCTGCAGTCCTTCCTGGTGCAGGCTGCCGCCCCCGATCCGGCCAGCCTGATGCCGCCCGGTCCCGCCGATGGGCCGGTGGGGGCCGATGCCCGCCGCCGCCTTCGCCACGACTTGGCCCTGCTGGAGGCCACGGCCGACCTGCCCGAGGGCTTCCCGGAGCAGGTGCCGGTGCTGCTGGTGGAGGCCGGCGATGACCGGATCGTGGGGCCCAAGGTGCGGGAGCTCCTGCGCCAGCGGCTGCCGGCGGCGGAGCGGATCCTGCTGCCCGGCGCCGGCCACGCCTTTCTCACCAGCCCGCCGCTGGCCGCCGTGCTGCAGTGGCTGGAGCGGACTGGCCCTTCATGACGCTGCCATCCCGGATTCCTGGCCCGCCAGCGGCTCTCGTTGACGCCAGCCTTGCTCCCCCGAATGACGCGGCGGAGAAGCAGGCTTTCCGAGAACGGCTGGGACAGGATCAGGATGGACTCGTGAGCGTTGGCGACCGGCAGGTGCGTGGTGGCGGGCCGCCGACCCTGCAGCAGGTGGGCGATCCCCCTCTGCCCGCCTTCAGCGGCCGGGTGCGACAGGGCTTCGGCCGCGGCGCCGCCAGCTACGAGGCCCAGGCCCGCCTGCAGCAGGGCTTGGCCTGGCGGCTCGGCCGCCTCTGCCGCGACCTTCCCCTCCCCGCCGGCCCCTGCGCCGACCTCGGTGCTGGCAGCGGCCTGCTCAGCCGAGCCCTGCTGGCCCAGCGGCCTTCCCTGGCCAAGCCGCCCCTCCAGCTCGACCTCTGCCCCGAACTGCTAGCCCGCAATCCACTCGCCGCGCCCGCCACCGCCCCCTGGGACCTCAACCGGGGCCTGCCGCCCCAGCTCCGGGACGCCGGCCTGCTGCTCTCCAACTTTGCCCTGCAGTGGCTGGACGATCCCATGGCCCAGCTAGCCCACTGGAGCGGCCGGCTCGCTCCCGGCGGTTGGCTTGCCTTGGCGGTGCCGGTGGCCGGCAGCTTCGACAGCTGGCAGGCGGCCGCCCGCGCCGCTGCAGTGCCCTGCACCGCCCTGCCCCTGCCCGAAGCGGACGGGCTGATCGAGGTGGCGATCCGCGCCGGCCTGAGCCTCCACCAGGCCCAGCGGCTGCGCTTCAGCCGGGCGCCCCGCGATGGGCTCGCCACCCTGCGGCTGCTGCGTTCTCTTGGTGCCACCGCCAGCCGGCAACCGCCCCTGGATGCCAGCCAGCTGCGTCGCATGCTGTCCTACTGGCCCGCCGCTCCGCTCCGTTGGCAGGTGCTGGTGTTGGTGGGCCGTAGGAGCGGGGGCGCGCTGGTCCTCTGACGCCGTGCCGGTCCGCCCGGCACTCAGGGGAAAGCCCACCACCACCCAGGGGAACTGCGGTCACGCTCCAGCCCGCTCGGCAGTGGATGAAAACGCTGCCAGCTTCCACCTTCGTGGGCAGAGGGCCCGCATCAAGAAGGCTTCGAGTGCTTGCTGGCCAGCCTGGGTGTCGTTCCGATATGCCGAACTGCAGGGGTGCAGCGACTGGCTCAGGAATCGGCTGGCGTTCTCAGACGTTTCAGCCGCAGCCTCAGGCCCCCTGAGTTGCCCGCACATCTCCGGCTGCCTCCAGCCCCCTCCCTGGGGCCCCAGCCCTCCCTGCGGCCCGCCATGCTGGGCGCCATTTCATGGCAGCCGCCCCAAGTCATGCGCCTGGTGGTCTGCGGCACTGACACCGACGTGGGCAAGACGGTGGTGAGCGCCCTGCTGGTGGAAGGGCTGGGAGCCCGCTACTGGAAACCGGTGCAGTGCGGTGTCGAGGGCGGCGGCGACACTGACCGGGTGGCGGCGTTACTGGATCTGCCCGTTGATCGGATCGTGGCGGAGGCCTACCGCCTTGCGGCGCCCGTCTCCCCCCACTGGGCGGCCGAGCGGGAGGGCGTGGTGATCGATCCGGCGCGGCTCGCCCTGCCGCCGGGCGAAGGGCCGCTGGTGGTGGAGTGTGCCGGTGGCCTGCAGGTGCCCCTGCGGCGCGACTGGCTACAGATCGAGCAGATCAGCCACTGGGGGCTGCCGGTGGTGCTGGTGGCCCGCAGCGGCCTGGGCACACTCAACCACACCCTCCTCTCGCTGGAGGCCCTGCGCCAGCGCCGCATTCCCGTGCTGGGGCTGGTGCTCAACGGCGAGCCCCACCCCGACAACCCCCGCACCCTGGCGGAGCTCGGCGGTGTGCCGGTGCTGGCTGAACTGCCTCCGATCGAACCGCTGGATCGGGCTGGCCTGCATCGCCAATGGCTGCGCTGCGAAGGATTCCGTAGCCTGGAGGGATGAGCAAGCGTCACCTTCTGGTGAGCGCCCTGGTGGCCGCTCTCTGCAGCGGCATCCTGGTGCTGTTCACCAACATCGAGAAGACGGTGGGCGGCTTGCTGCGTTGCGGCACCCTGGTCTCATTGCCCCAGGCCAGGGCCTGCCGCTGAGTGCCGCCGCCGGTCCAACATGACGGGCAATCCCGGCCCTGAGCGCCCCATGCCGATCGGCGCCGCCGCCCCATCGGGCTGGCATCCCCACCTCTGGCATCCCACCACCCAGGTGGCCACAACGTCGCCGCCCGAGCAGGTGGTGCGAGGTGAGGGGGCGGAGCTGATCACCGCCGACGGCCGCCGCCTGATCGATGCGATCGGCAGCTGGTGGGTCACCCTGCATGGCCACGGCGAACCCAGCATCGCCGCCGCGATCGCCGATCAGGCCCGCCGCCTCGAGCAAGTGATCTTCGCCGATTTCAGCCATCCGCCCGCCGAGCAGCTCGCCAACCGCCTGAGCCGGCTGAGCGGCCTGGAGCGGCTCTTCTTCTCCGATAACGGCTCCACCGCGGTGGAGGTGGCTCTCAAGGTGGCCTGGCAGTGGTGGCGCAACCGCGGCAGCGAGCGCCGCCAGCTGGTGGCCTTCGCCGGGGCGTATCACGGTGATACTTTCGGGGCGATGGCTGTGGGGGAGCGCTCCCTCTTCACCGACGCCTTCGAGCCCCTGTTGTTCGATGTGGCCCGGGTGCCCTGGCCCGCCACCCACTGGCACGATGCCGGCGTGGAGGAAAAGGAAGGCGAAGCCCTGGCGGTGCTGGAGCGGCTCCTGGAGACCCCCACCGCCGCGGTGATCCTCGAACCGCTGCTGCAGGGCGCCAGCGGCATGCGCATGGTGCGTGAATCCTTCCTGCGGCAGGTGGAGCGGCGGGTGCGCCAGGCGGGAGCCCTGCTGATCGCCGATGAGGTGCTCACCGGTTTCGGCCGCACCGGCGAGCTGTTCGCCAGTCGGCGTGCCGGTTTCCAGCCCGACCTGATGGCCCTCTCCAAGGGGCTCACCGGCGGCTTCCTGCCCATGGGGGTGACCCTGGCCAGCGAGGCGCTCTTCCAGGGCTTCGTCGATCCGGATCCCACCCGCACCCTGTATCACGGCCACAGCTTCACCGCCAATCCCCTCGGTTGCGCCGCAGCCCTGGCCAGCCTCGATCTGCTGGAGGGCTTCCCGGAGCGGCACCGGGGGATGGAGGCGCGGCACCGGCCCCACCTGGAGCGCCTGGCCGGCCACCCCGGCGTGCGCCAGCCTCGCCTGCTCGGAGGCATCGCCGCCTTCGACCTGGTGGTGGAATCGCCCGGCTATCTCAATCCGGCCGGCAAACGGCTTCAGGCCCTGGTGCGCCGCGAGGGGGTGTTCCTGCGCCCCCTGGGTCAGGTGATCTACCTGCTCCCTCCCCTCTGCATCGACGACGATCAACTGGAGTGCTGCTATCGGGCGATCGCGAAGGCCCTCGATGCGCTCGGTGGGGCGGCCTGATCCGGACCACCTGCTGCACCATGTTCCCTGAACAGCCCTAAAAAGCCTCGACTTGAATGCATCGATTCGGATCCACAGGCTGATCAGCCCGGTTCCACAGCCCGAAGTCATGGGCTTGGTGTCCTGGGCACGAATCCTTTCGAGAGGGTCAAGGGCACGCTCGGTTGGCTTCCCCCTTCTGAAGCCTGCGCCGATTGCCGGGCCAGCGGGTCCTGAAAAGTGGCACGGCAGCCACGCCGAACAGGCCTCTCTGTCCTCAGGGTCCGGCCAGGATTGCCGCCTCCACGTCGGCGCGGGTGAGGCCATAGGGGAAGCGCCGCTGGCATTCCCTCCCTTCCCCATGCCAGATCACCGCCAGATCCTCGCTCTGCAGCGTGATCCGGGCACTCCACTCGGGCCGGTGCAGATCCCAGTGCACCGCCTGGGAACCTTCCTGGCGGGCACCGAGTTGGCGCAGCCAGGCCTCTAGGGCCGGCAGGGGGTGGTTGTAGAGCGGGGTCCGCTCAGGGGGCAGGGTGGGCATCGGTGAAGGGGGAGTCCGGGGGCGAATCGGGGGCAGCAGCCGCAGCCACGGCTTCGGGCCACCAGCTGGGGGTGCGCACCAGGGCCGCCCCCCGCGCCCAGGCCACGCCCAGGCCCAGCACCAGGCTGAGCACTAGGGCCAGACCGAGGAGTAACAACGCGAACCATTCGCCCCCCGAGAGTGGCCGCCGCACCCCCACCGGCCGGGGTGTTGAGGTCCGCGGTGGGGGCTGGGCCGGCACCGCCGACGGCGAGATCGGCCCGGGCGGCTGCAGCAGCTGGCTGTCGTAGCGGTTCCGGCTGATCGGATCGCTGAGCACCGCATAGGCCTGCTGCAGCTGCCGAAACGACTCCTGGGCCTGGGCCTGGGGCAGGCTGGTGGTGTCCGGGTGGTATCGCTTGCTGAGCTGGCGGAAGGCCTGGCGCAGCTCCGCCACACTGGCGGTGCTTGCCACCTCCAGCAGGTCGTAGTGGGTGGGGCCCGGGGCGGAAGGGTTCTGGGTGGGGGGCATGGCCCGGCAGACGGCGACCCGGCACGGTGTGAAGGATCCTAGGGAGAGCAGACCGGCCCACGGTGATGGAAGCGGCATCGATGTCCCTGGCAGAGCTCTGGCGGGCCCTGGGCTGGCAACCGGCACCGCAGCAGGAGGAGCGGTTCCTGCAACTCCAGGATCTGCTGCGCCACTGGAATGGCCGCATCAACCTCACCCGCCTGGTGGAGGGCGATGACTACTGGGTGGCCCAGGTGTTCGACAGCCTCTGGCCCTTGCGGCCGCTGCTGCAGGAGGAGCCGGAGGCCTCCCCGGAGGTGATTGACGTGGGCACCGGAGGCGGTTTCCCCGGCCTCGCGGTGGCGATCGCCCTTCCCCAGGCCCGCCTCACCCTGGTGGATTCCGTGAGCCGCAAGGTGGAGGCGGTGCGGGCCATGGCCGCCGATCTGGGGCTGGCTTCGCGGGTCCAGCTGCACTGCGACCGGATCGAGCGAACCGGCCAGGCTGCTGCCACCCGCGGCCGCTTCGACTGGGCCCTGGCCCGGGCGGTGGCCCGGGCACCCGTGGTGGCCGAATACCTGGTGCCCCTGCTGCGCCCCGAGGGGCGAGCTCTCCTCTACCGCGGCCAGTGGAGCTCCGAGGACCAGGCGGAGCTTGAAAGGGCCCTGGTGCCCCTGCGCGCCACACTGGAGGAGGTGCAGCGGCTGGAACTACCAGCTGAGCGGGGGGTGCGTCATGCCCTGCTGCTGCGGCCCACGGGGCCCTGCCCAAAGACCTACCCCCGCGCGGTGGGGGTGCCCGCCCGCCAGCCCCTGGGGGAGATCGCCCCAGAGGGGGAGGCCGCGATCTAGGTCGGCCGCCAGCTTCTGGGGAGTTCGCGTTGGGTGCGAGGCCCAGGCTCCGCCAATCCCCTCAATCTCCAGGCCCCTGAGGTCTCCTGGTGCGTCGTCTCCTGAAGGGTCAGTTCTGTTGGAGCCGGCGCACCGCCTGCCCCCCGATCCGCTCCCGCAGCCGCCTCAGCAGGCCGGGGATCTGCTCCGCCCAGGGGCTCCCCCCCAGCACGGCCCGCAGGGCCGCCTCGGGCACCTCGCCATCGAGGGCATCGGCGTTGGCCCCTGGGAACCAGTGGCCGCCATGGCCCAGTAGGCCGTAGCGCGCCCGGCAGAAGCCCTCGAGATCGAAGGCCTCCAGGAGTTCGTGGAGCCATAGCAGCACCGGCAGATTGATCTCCCCCGGCGTGTCTTCCCAGCGGGGTAGCCCCTGGTGCCGACTCCTCAGCCAGTCCTCACCGAGGGCGGAGCGGCGGGCGGCATCCAGCCGCTCCAGGATCGGCGGCAGCAGCTCGCCGGCCCGGGGGAGCAGGGCCACGGCCTCCAGGTGGAGGTCCAGGTCTTCGGGGCGGGCCGCTCCCACGCTGATCGTGTGAATGCCGGGGGCGCTGAGGCAGAAGAGATCGTTGAACACGATCGGCTGGAGCGGCGCGCACAGCTCGCTCAGCCGCTGCGAGGGCGTGTGGAGGTGGCCACCCTTGTCGGTGGGGCTGATCACGAACACGCCCATGTCGTGGGCGGTGGCGGCCCCGATGGCGGCCTGGTTCTGCTGCTGGATGTAATACCAGTGCAGGTTGATGTAATCGAAGCTGTCCGAGTCGATCGCCTCCAGGATCACCGGCAGCGGCGCATGGGTGGAGAAGCCGATGGCACCGATGCGGCCCTCCTCCCGCCAGCGCTGAGCCACCGCCAGGCAGCCGTTGGGCCTCAGGGTCTGCATCAGCAGTTCGCCGGTATTCACTCCGTGGATGGAGAGCAGGTCGAGGCGATCGCGGCCGGGATCGAGGCCCAGCCGCGAGAAGCTGGTGGCCAGCTCGGCCTCGAAGGCGGCCGGATCCGGGTTGGGCGGCACCTTGCTCTGGAGGATCCGCCGCGGATCGGGCAGGTCCTGGAGGAGGGGAGCCAGCTGCCGCTCGGAGCTGCCGTAGTGGCGGGCGGTCTCGATGTGGTGGAGGCCGGCGCCGATTGCCTTCTCCAGCAGGCGGCGCAGGTTGACCTGGCTGGACTCCTCGATGGCGCCGGCTTCGAGATCCTTCCAGCTCTGCTGAAAGCGCATGCCGCCGAGGGAGAGAACCGGCATCGCCAGACCGGTGCGGCCGAAACGCCTGCTGGGCACCATCCCCGTGCCGGCGGCGGCGGTGGAACCGGCAGCTGGGTTCACGAGGGGGTACCCGGGGCCGGCGAGGCAACGGTGGCCCGCGGCAACGTGCGCCGTAGGCGGATGGGGTTGGGAAGCCCGAGAGGAAGAATCTCCTGCTGCTGCAGCTGGGCCTCCAGGGCTGGAACCTCCTCGTAGCTGACCCAGTGGATGCAGTCCACGGGACAGGTGTCGATCGCTTCCTGGATCCGTTCGGTGCTGTCGCCGTCCTGCCGAAGGGCCCGCGAGCGGCCCCAGTCGGGTTCCACCACGAAGGTATGGGTGGCCACGTGAGTGCAGTAGCGGCAGCCAATGCAGACCGCCTCATCCACCCACACCGCTTTCTGCCTCAGGGCTCCACCCAGCAAAGGTTCTAGCCCCGTGGCGGCTTGCGGGGCGTCGGGATTGACCCGGTAGGCGAGCGCCGGATCGGCACCTGCGGCGGGATGGGACCCGATCGGCGTGGAGCCCACGTGATCAGCCGTCCCAGCGGCTGACCACCAGCTCGATGCTGCCGTCCAGCTGACTGGTTTGCTCTGCCACCTGAAAGCCCTCCTCGGCACTCGCCGCCAGGATGGTGCGCAGGGCATAACGCTGAGTGAGGCGGGCCAGGAAACGCTCCACGGGGATGGGCTGCTTCCAGAGATCGAGGTCGGCCACCAGCTCATAGCTGCCGATGGCGTCGTTCCAACGGAAGCCGATGTCCGCTCCCTGCTCCTGGGGCACCGCCAGGTCAGCCATTACGGTCTGGCCGCGGTAACCACGCACCGGCTGGCTGCCCTCCAGGGGGGGATGGCCGAGATCACCGAGGGCCTCGATCAGGGCCTGACGATCGCGGAGCTCGGTCCGCACGGTGCTGAAGTGCGACATCGATCGAAGGGGGCTGCGTGGTGGGAAAGGTTCGGGATCCTGGGGGCTCTAGATCAACCAATCGGTTGGTTGGCCGAGAGGGGCTGCTGGAGGTCGGCGGAGCGTTGTGCGGCCTGGAAGGCCTCACTGGTCTCGAGCCGTTGCTGCACCGCGCCGAGCCTGGATTCGATCCGCTCGGTGAGCTGCTGGCAACCCTGACCCGCCACGCCCTCCACAGTCTCCTCAACGCGGCCGTCGGGCCGGATGCGGAAACGGATCGTGCGCTGGGCCATCCCGGTAGGGAAAGGGGTTGCGGGATGCTAACCGTGTTTTCGATCGGGCGCGGTGATCATGGCCCCCGACGTTGTCCGACGTTTGCCGCGTTCCATGTTTGGTGGTCGCCCGGTTTGGCGTTGTCCTGGTAGGGGCTCCGCCCCGTGGCGGACAGCGACCTGCCGGGAGTGGAAGGCTCGATCCCTGCCCACTTCGGCCGAGTTCAGCTGTTCAGCCCGAAGCCTTCCTCAACTGATCAGCCCCTCATCCACCAGGGTCTGAAGCCGGTCGAGCACATCCGGCTGCTCCAGTTGCTCCAGGGCCAGCCGGGCCTCATCCCGCACCGTTGGGTCGCCGTCGTGCAGGAGGGTGTGCAGAAGGGCTTCCACCACGGTCTCCTGGCGGGGTTCGACCAGATCAGGATAGAGGCGCCCCAGGGACCAGGCGCTGTTGCTGCGCACCGCAGGCTCGCTGTCGATCCGCAGACTCTGCAGGAGCTGGGCGGCGGCCGGATCGGCCTTGGCCGCACCGGTGGCACCGGCATCGGCCAGGGAGCTGGCGGCCCAAAGGCGGACGGCGGCCACATCCAGCTCAAGGGAGCGGATCAGTGGGTTGAGGACCGGGGCATCGGGGTAGTTACCCAGGCTCCAGGCCACCGCCTTGCGCACGTAACCATTGTCGTCGGCCTGCAACAGGCCCAGCAGGGGTTCCACCGCAAGGGGATGGGGGTTTCGGCCGAGGGCGTACACCGCGCTCATCCGCAGCACCGCGCAGGGGGCCTGCAGCAGGGGCAGCAGCAGGGGGATGGCCCGGGGATCGCGATGCTCACAGAAGATGCGCAGTCCCTGCATGCGCTGCTCCTGTTCACCCTGCAGGAGGGAGAGGCCGAGGTCGCATTCGGCGGCCACATCCACCTCGGCGGGTTCAAGGGCCTCGATTTCATCGAGGGGATCGCCGAGCAGTTCAGCCGCCAACTCCCTGGCCAGCACCTCGGGATCGAGGGCCAGCTCCGCCGGACTGTCGGGGAAGGGTTCGGGGAAGGGCAGGGCCGCTTCGGACATGGGGCGGTCAGCGTGGACCGATCGTAGAAGTCGGTCGGTCGGCCAGGCCGCAGCTGGACCCGCCGCCGTTCAGCTGATCGGTGCGGGGGCGGCCATGTCGCCCGGCAGCCAGATGCGAGCGCTCACGGCGAAAAGGGCCAGACCGAAGATCAGCACGATGGCGGCGGGCAGCAGGGTGGATCGAAAGAACGACATGACAGCGGGCGTAGTGCAGACATTCTGTCCTGCCTGGCTCTTCTGCCTGACATTGCTCTCCTGCCTGTCATTGGCATCCTGCCGGCCTCCTGTGGTTATTCGCTGTAGCAGCACGGACCGGGGTGGCATCTCCAAAATCTCCGGCGCCTGATTGAGAGGGGTTCGGGACCCGCCCAGCTGCGTGCCACGGGACCGGGTTGGGGTGCATGGGGCCCCCGGCCCTGGCCATGGCGCCAGTGCCTGCCCTGTCCGGGCACCACTCCTAGGGTGCCCCCACCCTGCCCGGTGCCCAGTGGCTCCCAGCTCTCCCGCTGCTTCCGTCGCCCCCTGGCGGCGTCTCCTGGCGGTGGGGGCGGTGGGTGTGGCCAGTGGCACCCCCCTGATGGTGGGCAGCAAGCTGCTGCAGGGCTGGCTCGCCGCCAGCGGCGTTCCCCTGTCCCTGATCGGCCTGATTCCCCTGGCCGAACTTCCCTACACCCTCAAGCTGTTCTGGGCGCCCCTGCTGGACCGCTGGCCGATCCCCTGGCCCGACCGGCGCCGCGGCTGGATCCTGGCGATGCAGCTGCTGCTGGTGGCCGTGATCGCGGCGATGGGCCTGCTCCAGCCGTCCAAGGATCCGACCAGCCTCACGGCCATCGGCCTAACGGCCCTGGCCCTGGCGGTCTGCAGCGCCACCCAGGACATCGTGATCGATGCCTACCGCACCGACCTGCTGCCGGAGGCGGAACGGGGCCCTGGCGCTGCCGCCGCCTCCCTCGGCTACAGGGCCGCCATGCTCGCGGTGGGGGCCGGCGGCTTCCTGCTGGCCGGCCGCTTCGGCTGGCCAGTGGCCTTTCTAGGGTCGGCGGGGCTGGTGGCGGCCGTGATCCCGTTCACGCTCACCGCCCCGAAGCTGCGGCCGGTGGTCCATCAGGTCACCAGCCTCAAGCAGGCGGTGCTCGGCCCGGCGCGGGAGTTCTGGCACCGGGCCGGCCCCAGCCGCAGCTGGCAGCTGCTGCTGCTGGTGCTGCTCTACCGCTGGCCCGATGGCCTGCTGAGCGCCATGGCGATTCCCTTCCTCAAGCTGCGGGGCTTCAGCGAGGCCGACATCGGCATCGTGCAGGGGGGCTGGGCGATCGCCGCCACCATGGCCGGCACCGTGATCGGCGGCGCCCTGTTCGCCTGGCTGGGGATGAACCGTTCGCTGTGGCTCTTCGCCGCGATCGGGGCCCTCGGCAACCTCAGCTACTGGAGTCTGGCCCGCTTCGGCAGCGGCTTCGCCGGCCTGATCACGGCGGTGAGCCTGGAGAACATCAGCGGCGGCATGGTCGGCGCGGTGTTCGTGGCCCTGCTGATGAGCCTCTGTAATCCACGCTTCTCGGCCACCCAGTACGCCCTGCTCTCCGGGGTGTACGCGATGAGCCGCTCCCTGCTTTCCGCCCCGGCGGGGGTACTGGCGGAACGGGTGGGCTGGCCCGGTTTCTTCCTGTTCACCGTGGCGGCCTCGATACCCGCCTTCCTGTTGCTGGCCAAGCTCGCCCCCTGGGGCGAGCTGGAGGCCCGCGGCGCTTTCGATGCGGATCGGGATCCCACCTGACTCCAACCGGTCCGCGCTTCAGGCCAGTTCAGGCCAAGGCCACCAGGGTCTGGTTGTGGAACCCGCGCCATTGCTGCGGGCAGCCGTGGGAGACCACGATGCCGATCGGGCTGTCGGATCCGCGATGGCGGCAGCGTCCACGGCCTGGTTGAGCACCCTGGCTCCGGAGATCTGGGAGGTGTAGGTTCCGCGCACCACCTCCACCTGGTTGCCACAGAGACCATCGGCCAGGAGCACCAGGACGCGGTGGGGATGGGAGGGAAGGCCATCGAGGCAGCGGGCCGCCTGGCGGGAGGCCACCCGCAGGCTGCCCAATACCCCCTGCCCGATACCCCGCACGGAGAAGCCGGCACCGCCCGGGGCCCAGAGCACGAGGCTGTGGCGCAGTCAGCGGCCGTCGGTGAGTTCCGCGGATGTGCTGCAGCCGATCAGGGGAACGGATCCCTGGGCGGCCTTGAGCTCCCAGGCCATCGCTTCCACCGCCTACCCGATGGAAGCGATGGCCAGCACCAGGGCCGGTGCCTCGACTGCGGCGAGGCCATCCGGAAAGAGTGCGGTCAGAGCTTCGAGGATCGCCACGGCTACATCGAGGTTGCTGGAACTGCCGCAGCGCACCCAGCAGGGGCGGGGACCGCTGGATTCGCCTTAGGTGATTGGCTCTGGCTCGAGAGCGGCGCCGGAGGAGGGATCGGCGATGGCAGCCACAGGAGTCGAAGCCCCCTCAATGAAGAGGAGATCATGAAGGGTGTGAACAGGCGATGTCGGAACCGGCGGAGCTCCGCGCCTGCGGCCGGGTGGATCACCCCGGCTCAGCTCAGCCGGCGCCGCAACTGGCCACAAGCGGCGTCCTGGTCGAGGCCGCGGCTGGTGCGCACGCTCACCGCGGTGTGGCGGCGGGCCAGGGCCGTGCGGAAGGCCTCCACCGCGGCGGGCGAGGGGCGCTGGAACTCCTCCTCCTCGATGGGGTTGTAAGGGATGAGGTTCACGTGGCTCTGGAAGCCCCGCAGCAGAGCGGCCAGCGCCGCAGCATGGCGCGGCTGGTCGTTGAGACCCCCAAGCAGGATGTACTCAAAGCTCACCCTCCGGCCTGTGATCGTCACGTAGTGGCGGCAATCCTCCAGCAGCTCCTCGATCGGATAGGCGTGGGCGGTGGGGATCAGCTCCTCCCGCAGCCGCTGTTCCGGGGCATGGAGGCTCACCGCCAGGGTGAACTGGGCGCGGCCCAGCCGATCGAGGGCCCGTTCGGCCAGGGTGGGTAGGGTTCTCGGCACACCCACGGTGCTCACGGTGATCTGGCGCTGGGCCATGCCCAGGTCGCGGCAGAGGCAGTCGATCGCAGCGAGCACCACTTCGCTGTTGAGCAGGGGTTCGCCCATGCCCATGAACACCACATGGCTGGGGCGGCGGCCCATGGCCTCGCGCACGCTCAGCACCTGGTCCACGATCTCGTGCACGGCAAGGGAGCGCTGCAGACCGCCCTTGCCGGTGGCGCAGAAGCGGCAGGCCATCGGACAGCCCACCTGACTACTCACGCATACGGTGAGCCGCTCAGCGCTGGGAATCCCCACGGTTTCGATGCTCAGACCATCGACGGTGCCGAGCAACAGCTTGCAGGTGCCATCGCGGGCGTCACTGCGGTGCAACATCCTGGAGCGGCCCAGCAGCGCCTGGCCGGGTTCGGTCTCCCCTGGGGTGATCCGTTGCTCTCTGGGGGGCTCTGGACTCCCTTGCACTGGTGGCCAACGGGCCTCCGCCTCGGACCCTGTGGCCCCTGGCCCGGCCGGGAACACCGGCAACTCCTGCAGTCGCTGACGCCACGCCTTGGGAAGCACCGAGATTGAATCCAGGCTGCGGGCTCCGCGGTTGTACAGCCAGTCATGCAGTTGGCGGCCACGGAAGACGGGCTGTCCCTGGGCCTTGGCCCAGGCTTCCAGCTCGGCCACCCCGAGTCCCAACAGGGGCGTCTGCGCCACCGCCTGAGGGAGCAGATCGGTGGACGCCACAGCGGCGGTTTCCGGGTTTGGGCGTAATCCCGTGGTGGTCACAGACCGTCCAGCAACCGCACTGGACGGCTCCTGCGGGGTGGCTCCGGCTGCCGTGGCGGCCATCAGGGCCGGATCAGGAGGCCGTGGCCGAGCTTCCATTCCACAATCACTAGGGCAACGAACCCGAGCATGGCGAGGCGGCCATTCAGCAGCTCGGTGTGGCCGTGGAAGCCCCAGCGCGGCAGGCGTTGCACCGGGATGGGGGTGCCTAGATCTGTTCTGCCTGCAGCGGATGGAGCGGCGGATCGGCCGGGGGGCTTTGCGCCAGCACGGGGGACGGTCCGGTCGAGGGCGTCAGTCATCGCTCAGCAGCCCCTCCTCCTGCAGGCCCTCCAAGGCTGCTGGATCGGCGATCAGCTCCTCGTCGAGTCCCTCGTCGAGTCCCGGGCGGGTGAAGGCGGCGAAGCTACTGGCCGTGGCCTCGATGCCATGGCGGCTGCGGGTGGCTTCGAGATCCTCCTCGGAGGGATCGTCCAGCACCGCCGCCGAGGCGGCAGGGGCTGGCATCTCCACTGTGTAGTCGGGGCGGAGGTTCTGCACCCGGCGATAGCTCGCCGCCTCTTCCTCAAGGATGTCGGGGTGGGGTCCGGCCTCGGCCCGGAGCTCCTCCTCGAAGCCCCCGAAGCCGGTGCCGGCGGGGATCAATCGGCCGATGATCACGTTTTCCTTGAGGCCCCGCAGCCAGTCGCTCTTTCCCTCGATGGCCGCTTCGGTGAGCACCCGGGTGGTTTCTTGGAACGAGGCGGCAGAGATAAAACTGTCGGTGTTGAGGGAGGCCTTGGTGATCCCCAGCAGAACCGGCGTGAATTCAGCCGGAGCGCCTCCGGTGATCGCCATGGCAGCGTTGCCCTTTTCCACCTGACGCAATTCGATCAGCTCACCGGGCAGGAGGGTGGTGTCGCCCGCATCCTCAACCCGCACTTTGCTGGTCATCTGGCGCACGATGACCTCGATGTGTTTGTCGCTGATCGAAACTCCCTGGGATTTATAAACGTTTTGCACCTCCTGCACCATCTGGAACTGCAGCTTCGAGATCGATTCCTGGGCGGCTTCCATGGTGGGCTTGCGCAGGCGCAGGTCCTCGAAGAAGCACTCCAGCAGCTCATGGGGGTTAATCGGCCCATCGGTGAGCAGTTCCCCTGCGCTGACCTGCTGGCCATCGCTCACCATCACGTTGCGACCCAGCAAGATTGGGTAATCGGTGATCGCATCGTCCGCTTCGATCACCGACACGGTGATTGAGTCGTCGTCTTCGCCCTGTTTGATCTGCACCGTGCCGCCCTTACGACAGAGCACAGCCGATTCGCGGGGGCGACGGGCCTCAAGCAGTTCCTCGATCCGGGGCAGGCCCTGCACGATGTCACCGGTCTTCTGCCGCTCGAACACCAGGAGGGCCAAGCCATCACCGCGTTGCACAAGCTCACCATCGCGCACGTGCAGCACGGAATCGGGCGAAACCATGTACGGGCGGGCGAGGCGAATCGTGATGGCCTTGCCCTGGATCGCCTCCACCTGGCCGCAGCAGGGGGCCGTGACGCCCTCGGCGAGGGGATCGCCATCCACAACCCGGTCGCCGACCGCCACCGAAGCGGTGCCGGAGAGTTCCAGGCTGCGGGTGTCTCCGGCGCGCTCCACGAGCAGGCGGCGGATCGGCTCACCGGTGAGGGACTCCGGCAGCTGCACCACGCCATCCTCCTTGCAGAGAATCTGGGTGGTGGCCACCACGTCGCCCCGCTTCACGCTGATCCCATCCTCCACCTGAAGTTCGGTGTGGGTAGAGCCGTGGCTGGCATCGGAGAGGGTGTCACGCCGCACCAGCAGCGTCTCGAGGATCACCAGCTGGAGGCGATCGATCGTCTTGGCCCGCTTATCAGCCACCGCTTCCACATCCACCGTCATCTGGGGGGTGGTGTCGAAGGTTTCCAGAATCAATTGGGTGCGCAGCAGCTCGACACCCTCCACCGATTTGATCAGCTCCCCATCCTTGTAGGTGAGACGCTGGGAGGCCTTGAGGCCAAGGGATGGACCAGCGCTCTGCTTCACCGAGGCCAATTCAGGCAGGTGGGCGGCATCGGGGATCGTGTATTCCTCCACGGGCCTCAGCAGGAGGGCCCCTCCCTCCGGAGTGTCGACCGCCTCGACGAACTGCATCGCCTCGGCCACCAGCCCGGGGGCGATCTCTTCACCGGGGTTCACCATGCGTCCATCGCCGCCGTAGCGGCTGAGCACCTTGGCGTCGCTGATCTGGCGAAGATCGCCCGATCGAACGATGATCTCGCGCAGGATGTCGTTCTTCTGGGTCACGCTCACGATGCCAGCGGTCTGGCTGAAGATGTCCTTCACCACCTCCGTGCCGGCCTCGATCCACTGGCCGTCCTCAATCATCAGCAGGGAGATGTCTTTGTTGATCTCATGGGTTTCCTGCGGGATCCAGAGAAGGGTGCCCCCCTTGCTCACCTCGTAGCCATGCTTGGCGGAGCGGGCTTTCTTGATCGCCAGGCCGGGGGCGAATTTCACGATGCCGCCGGTCTGGGTCCGGAAGCGGTTGTCGTGGAGTTCAGCAATCACCTCACCGGAACCGATCTTGGTACCGGGATGGGTGATCAGCCGATAGCGGCTGCCATCCTTCTCCTCAAGGAACCAGTTCTCGCCGCTGTGGGTGGATTCGCCCTGCAGTTTGCAGTCCTTGAGCGTGATGCTAGCCGTGACGATCTGCACCTCGCGTGAATCACCAGCCGATTCGCGCAGCCGTACCGCACCGCCATATTCACTGGCCAGCCGGCTCTCAGCGAGCACATCGCCGATGTGAACCGGTTTGTTGCCCTGCACCACCGGCTGGGCATTGGGAGGAAGGTTGTACACATCGCCGCTAAACACCCAAAGGCGGCCAAGGCGCTGGGCCTTGTGGGTGATGTTGCCTTGGCGGTCGGTGACCTCGCGGGGCTGAATCACGTCTTCAAAACGCACCTGACCCGCCAGGTCACAGATCACATCCTTGGTGGCCTTCTCCACGCTCTTTTTGACTTGAGCGCCAGCGGAGATCTGGGCCAGCACCGTGTCAGAGAGAACATGGGCACCATCGTTCACGAACAGGATGGATCCGGAACTGATGCTCAATTTCTGGTTTTTACCCTTGGCACTTTTCACCTCCAGGCTGAAATCGGTTTCGGCCAGGTTGGCTTCCACCCCGTGGGGCGTGCGGTGGCCCCTCACCCGAGCCTTTGGACCGAACTCAACGATGCCTTCGACCGAGGAGCGCACCACACCGGTTTCGGCAGTGGACACCCCGCCGGTATGGAAGGTGCGCATCGTGAGTTGGGTGCCGGGCTCACCGATCGACTGGGCGGCAATGATCCCCACGGCTTCGCCTAGGTCCACCAGTTCGTTGTGGGCCAAGGCCCAGCCGTAGCACTTGCGGCAGACCGAACGGGAGGCCTCGCAGGTGAGGGGCGAGCGCACCACCACGGTGCGCACCCCGGCCGCCTCGATGCGGCGGGAGAGGGGGGGATCGATCTCGACGTTGCGGTCGACGATCACCGTGCCATCGGCGTCGAGCACGGGCTCACCAGTCAGCCGGCCCACCAGCTTGGTGGCGTACTTGCCCTTGTCGTCGGCATCGATCGGTATGCCGCGGGTGGTGCCGCAGTCTTCCTCCCGCACAATCACATCCTGGGCTACGTCCACCAGACGGCGGGTGAGGTAACCGGAGTCGGCGGTGCGCAGGGCCGTGTCCACCAGACCCTTACGGGCTCCATAGGAGGAGATCACGTATTCGGTGACCGTAAGCCCCTCGCGGAAGTTGGTGCGAATCGGTATGTCGATAATCTCGCCCTGGGGGTTGGCCATCAGGCCGCGCATGCCCACCAACTGGCGCACCTGCGACATGTTGCCCCGGGCGCCGGAGTTGGCCATCATCCACACCGAGTTGAGCGGGTCGTTGTCGTTGAAGTTCTTCTTGACTTCCTCGACCAAACGCTCGTTGGTTTCCGTCCAGGTGTCGATCACCTTGGTATGCCTCTCCACCTCGGTGATTTCCCCGAGCCGGTAGCGCTCCTCGGTGTCGGTGATCTGCTGTTCTGCCTCCTGCAGCAAACGCACCTTCTCACCGGGGATGCGCAAGTCGTCCACCGAGATCGACACGGCCGCCTGGGTGGCGTAGTGAAAACCTAGATCCTTGAGCTCGTCGGCCATGGAGGCGGTGGCCGCCGTTCCGTGGTGCTTGAAGGCCCAAGACACCAAGTTGCGCAGGGCCTTTTTGTCGATGACCCGGTTGCGGAAGGGGGGAGCCTCCCGGCTGAAGGCGGGTGTGGTTTCGGGCACGGCTGGGGCGGGAGCGGCCTTGCTGCTCTTTTTGCTCGACTTCTTGGCGGGCGTAGCGGTCATGGCTTGATCGGCGGTGTCAGCGCGGAGAGGAAAGGCTGGTAGGAAGGAGGAAAGATGGCGGTGTGCCGTTGGCTGCTCTCGAGCAGAGCACGCCGGAGGGAAGGGCAGCGCTTCCCCGGTTCGGCATCAGGCGGCGGCCACGGCGGCGATAATCGTGTGGTTGATCACCACCCGGCCCACGGTGGTCAGCAGATAGCGGCTGATCAGGGCGCCGTCCTCGTCAAAGCGGTCGCGACGGTACTTCCACTGCTCCACGCGAGTGCCGTCACTGAGGGTCTCGCTCGACTGGGGCTCCCGATCCTCGTCGTCGCTCTCAACCTCACCGTTGAAGCGCACCCAGATCCAGTCGTGGAGATGGAGGTGCTTCTCCTCGAAGGCGTGGATCACATCCTCAAGGCCCGCGAAGGTGAGGGAACGGTCGCCAAAGGCGGGCCTGGCGGCACCGGGCTGCTCGGCAGTGAGGTAGTAGGCGCCCAGCACCATGTCCTGTGAGGGGGTGATGATCGGCTCGCCGGTGGCGGGAGAGAGAATGTTGTTGCTGGCGAGCATCAGCATCCGAGCCTCGGTCTGTGCCTCGATCGCCAGGGGGACATGCACGGCCATCTGGTCGCCGTCGAAGTCGGCGTTGAAGGCAGGGCAGACCAATGGATGCAGTTGGATGGCGCGTCCATCCACCAGTTTCGGCTCGAAGGCCTGGATCCCCAGACGGTGCAGGGTTGGGGCGCGGTTGAGCAGGATCGGGTGCCCCTCGATCACCTCCTGAAGCACCTGCATCACCTCATCGTCGGCACGCTGAATCAGCTTCTTGGCCGCCTTGATGTTGTTCACGATGTTCTGGCGGATCAGACGATGGATGACGAAAGGCTGGAACAGCTCGATCGCCATCTCCTTGGGCAGGCCGCACTGGTGCATCTTCAGCTTGGGACCCACCACGATCACGGAACGGCCGGAGTAGTCCACCCGTTTGCCGAGCAGGTTCTGGCGGAAGCGCCCCTGCTTGCCCTCGATGATGTCGCTGAGGGATTTGAGGGCCCGGTTGTTGGCTCCCACCACGGTGCGACCACGGCGGCCGTTATCGATCAAGGCATCGACAGCCTCCTGCAGCATGCGCTTTTCGTTGCGCACGATGATCTCAGGGGCCAAGATCTCCTGAAGCCTGGCCAGGCGATTGTTGCGGTTGATCACCCGCCGGTAGAGGTCATTGAGGTCGCTGGTGGCGAAGCGACCGCCATCGAGTTGTACCATCGGTCGTAGATCCGGCGGGATCACGGGGATGACATCGAGCACCATCCACTCCGGACGGGCATTGGTGGCGATGAAGTTATCGATCACCCGCAGGCGCTTGATCAGCTTGGCCCGCTTCTGCCCCTTGCTGGCGTTGATGTCTTCACGGAGCTGTTCGCCGATCTCATTGAGATCGAGGTCTTCGAGCAGTTGCTTCAGGGCTTCGGCGCCGATGCCAACAACGGGTTCATTTTCAATCTCGGAGTCCTCAGCGAAGATCTGATCCTCGATCTCCAGCCACTCGTCTTCTGTGAGCAGTTGCTTGTAAGTGAGATCCTTATGGTCGCCCGGATCGAGGACCACGTAGCAGTTGAAGTAAACGATCTGCTCCACATCGCGCAGGGGCATGTCGAGCAGGATCGCCACGTAGCTGGGTATACCCTTCAGGTACCACACATGCGACACGGGCGCCGCCAGCTTGATGAAGCCCATGCGGTGGCGCCGCACCCGGCTTTCCGTAACCTCCACCCCGCAGCGTTCGCAGACAATGCCGCGGTGCCGCACCCGCTTGTATTTGCCGCAGTGGCATTCCCAGTCCTTAGAGGGGCCGAAGATCTTCTCGCAGAACAGCCCGTCCATCTCGGGCTTGAGGGTGCGGTAGTTGATCGTTTCCGGCTTGGTCACCTCGCCCACCACCTGGCCGTTGGGCAGGGTGCGCTGGCCCCACTGCATGATCCGCTCGGGGGAGGCGAGCGTGATCTTCACGTAGTCGAAGTGGTTCTCGGTGCGGAGGTTGCTGTTGGACATGGCGGCTGTCGCGCGGAGAGGGAGGAAGGCGGGGGGTATCGGACTCCCCTGCAACCGCTCCCGAGGAGGGGCGGCGCCGGGGGCGATCAGCGATCAGTCGTCGTCGTAGTCCGCGACGCCGAGGGATTCGTAGGTGGGTCGGCTCGGGGTGCTGCGGCGGGGGTTCACGTCCTGCATCAGGTCGACTTCCTCGCCGGCGTCGGTGTAAACCGCGATGTCCAGGCCGAGGGACTGGAGTTCGCGCATCAGCACCTTGAACGATTCGGGAGTTCCCGGCCTGGGGATCGGTTTGCCCTTCACGATGGCGTTGAGCGCCTCGTTACGGCCCTGCATATCGTCGGATTTGACGGTAAGCAGTTCCTGCAGGGTGTAGGCGGCGCCATAGGCCTCCAGTGCCCACACCTCCATCTCGCCCAGTCGCTGGCCGCCCTGCTGGGCCTTGCCACCCAGCGGCTGCTGGGTGACCAGGGAGTAGGGACCGGTGGAGCGGGCGTGAATCTTGTCGTCCACCAGGTGCACCAGCTTGAGGATGTGGGCATAGCCCACGGTGACCGGCTGATCGAAGGCTTCGCCGCTGCGGCCATCGATCAGCTGGATCTTGCCGGGGTTGGAAGGGTCATAGACCCAGTCCTTGCCCGGTTCCTTAGCGGCTTCTTCGAGGTAGGCCTGCACCGTTTGCTTCGATTTCTCGGCGCCGTGCATCTCATCGAAGGGCACCACCTTCACCCTGCAACCGAGGTGGGAGGAGGCCCAACCCATCAGGCACTCGAACACCTGGCCCACATTCATCCGGCTCGGAACACCGAGCGGGTTGAGCACGATGTCGATCGGTGTGCCATCGGGCAGGTAGGGCATGTCCTCGCGGGGAAGGATGCGGCTAATGATGCCCTTGTTGCCATGGCGGCCGGCCATCTTGTCGCCCACCTGGATCTTGCGGCGCTGGGCCACATACACCCGCACCACCATGTTGGCGCCGGGGGGCAATTCATCACCCTGCTCGCGGGTGTAAATGCGCACATCCACAACTCGTCCCCGCTCGGTGCTGGGCACCCGCAGTGAATTATCACGGACGTCGCGGGCCTTCTCGCCGAAGATCGCACGCAGTAGCTTTTCCTCGGGAGGCTGGTCGGATTCACCCTTGGGCGTGACCTTGCCTACCAAGATATCGCCGCTCTCGACATAAGCGCCGATGCGGATGATGCCCATCTCATCGAGGTTGCCGAGGCTTTCCTCGGCAACATTGGGAATTTCTCGGGTGATTTCCTCTGGACCGAGCTTGGTTTGACGGGCCTCAATCTCATACTTCTCGATATGCACCGAGGTGTAGAGGTCGTCCTGAACCAGACGCTCGCTCACAAGAATGGCGTCCTCGTAGTTGTATCCCTCCCACGGCATGTAGGCGATCAGCACGTTCTGACCCAAGGCGATCTCCCCGCCCTCGCAGGCGGAGCCGTTCGCCAGCACCTGACCGGCAATCACGCGATCGCCCTGCTTCACGATTGGCCGCTGGTTGAGGCAGGTGTCCTGGTTGGAGCGTTGGTACTTCTGCAGCATGTGGTAGTGATCTTCACCCTGCTCGTCGCGGATGATGATCTGGGTGGCGTCCACGAACACCACCTCACCGTTCACACGGGTGATCGGCACCATGCCCGAATCACGGGCGACCTGGGTTTCCAGGCCGGTGCCCACCAGGGGGCGTTCCGGACGCAGCAAGGGCACCGCCTGCCGCTGCATGTTCGAGCCCATCAGGGCACGGTTAGCGTCGTCGTGCTCAAGGAAGGGGATCAGGGAGGTCGCCACCGAGATCACCTGGACCGGTGAGAGCTGGACGTAATCGACCTGCTCGGGAGGCACCTTTTCGAAATCCTGGCGGTAGCGCACAGGCACCAGGTCGACAGTGATGCGGCCGCTGGCGTCGGTGGGCACGTCGCCGGGGGCGACGCGGCATTCATCCTCCAAGTCGGCGGAGAGATAAATGGGATTGCCCTGCTTGCTCACGTTCCCATTTTCCACCCGCCAGAAGGGGGTTTCAATGAAGCCGTATTCGTTCACCCGGGCATGGGTGGCCAGGGAACCGATCAGGCCGGCATTGGGGCCTTCCGGCGTCTCGATCGGGCAGATACGGCCGTAGTGGGAGGGGTGAATGTCGCGTACGGCGAAGCCGGCCCGCTCCCGGGTGAGACCGCCTGGGCCGAGGGCGCTGATGCGGCGCTTGTGGGTGAGTTCGGCCAGGGGGTTGGTCTGGTCCATGAACTGACTCAGCTGGCTGGAGCCGAAGAACTCCTTGATCGCCGCCACCAGGGGCTTAGGGTTCACCAGCTGGGCAGGGGTGAGCGAATCGGTCTCGCCGACGGTCATCCGTTCCTTGATGATTCGCTCTAATCGGTTGAGGCCCACCCGCACCTGATTCTGCAGCAACTCGCCCACAGAGCGCACGCGGCGGTTGCCAAGATGGTCGATGTCATCGAGGCTGGCGCCACCGACATCAAGTTCAAGATTGATCAGGTAATCAATCGTGGAGAGCACATCCTCGGGAGTGAGGGTGCGAGTGGCATCGGGGATGGTGAGGCGCAGTTTTTTGTTGATCTTGTAGCGACCAACACGTCCGAGATCATAACGTTTCGGATCGAAGAAGCGGCTGTGCAGCAGCGTCTGGCCGCCGCTCACCGAAGGCGGTTCACCGGGTCGCAGTTTCTTGTAAAGCTCCAGGAGGGCCTGATCTTCGGAAGCGATGCCCTCATCGTTGGCCGCCTCGATCGACTTCTGGTAGTACTCCGGGTGGCGGAGCTTATCGAGCACGTCGTTGTCGGAAAGACCGATTGCCCGCATCAGCACGTGGGCATTGATCTTGCGAGTCTTGTCGACACGCACGTGCAAGAGATCGTTCTTATCGGTTTCAAACTTCAGCCAGGCCCCCCGGTTGGGGATCAGGCTGGCGTTGAAGGTTTTGCGACCGTTCTTATCCTGTTCATCCTTGAAATACACGCCGGGAGAACGCACGATCTGGTTCACGATCACGCGCTCGGCACCGTTGATGATGAAGGTGCCTCGTTCGGTCATCAGGGGCAGTTCACCGATGAACACCTCCTGTTCCTTGATTTCACCGGTTTCCTTGTTGATCAACCGGCAGGTCACATACATCTGGGAGGCAAAGGTGGCGTCACGCCGCTTCGCCTCTTCCACGTCGTGGCGGGGACGCTTGAGCCGGTACTGGTCGCCGACGAAATGAAGCTCAAGCTTGCCGGTGTAATCGGTGATCGGCGAGAAGCTGTCCAGCTCCTCGATCAGGCCCTTCTCCAGGAACCACTTGAAGCTCGCCCGCTGTACCTCCACCAGATCCGGGAGGTAAGTGACGGTCTTAGCGACCTGGATCGCGCTGCTCATGCGGTGAACCTGCAGGAACGGATGGATAAGGGAATCGGTCTGGAGATGGACCGGTTGTCGACGTGGGGTCGACAACCGGTGGTCACGACGGAGGGTCGGCGGTGTCGACACGAACAGCCGTTCCTGCAACCAGGAACGGCTGTTCAGGCGAAGCCCCCTACCGTGACTCCCTCAGGGCCGGGGAGGGGGTGGACGCCGCCTGGGGCCTGGGGAAGAACCCAGGCGCTGTGGTGATCCGGGGGGTGAGCCGAAGAGTGGACAAAGAAGCGCTTCCGCTGCCAGGCCAATGGACCATCATACATTATGAAGCGGCAGCTTGAAAAGGTGCGCCGCATTCGTGGTGCTGGTCGAAGCCACCTGCTCGAGGGTCTCGCCCCGCAGCTCCGCCACCCGGGCAGCCACCGTGGCTACGAAGGCCGGTTCGTTGCGCTTGCCCCGTCGAGGCACCGGGGCCAGGAAGGGGCAGTCGGTCTCCACCAGATAGCGGTGGGGCGGCACTTGGCGGGCGCATTGATGGGTGGCTTCGGCTTTTGGGAAGGTGACGGTGCCGCTGAAACTGATGTAAAGGCCGTGGGCCAGGAAGGCTTCCATTTCCGCAGGGGTGCCTCCCCAGCAGTGCATCACCCCGCGGGGGATGCCACCTTGGCCTGCCCGGGAGGCGAACAGCTCCAGCATCGGCGCGGCGGCGTCGCGGCAATGGATAATCACCGGCAGATCCAGCTCCATGGCCAGATCCAGCTGGGGCTCCAGCACGGCCAGCTGGCGCTCCAGGTTGGTCTCCCGGTAAAGATCCAGCCCGAGTTCTCCGATCGCCACCACCCTGCTGTCGGACTGGGCGGCGATCCGCAGGTCGCTGGCGGTGTGCTCATGCCAATGCTGGGTATCCAGTGGATGGACCCCGACCGCGTAGCGGAGTTCCGGAAAACGGTCGGCCAGGGCGCGGATGGCCGGAATTTCGGCGGGCTCCACACAGGCGTGCACCAAGGCGCTGACACCGGCCTCACGCCAACGAGCCGCTACCTCGTCGAGGTCTTCGTCGAAGTTGCGGAAGACGATGTGGCAATGGGAATCAACCAAGGCGATTGCCGAGGGCGGGCCAGCGGTCAAGCCTTCGGTGGCATCACCCGTGGGGGTGGAGATCGACATCGGGGCGGCCGGCGGAAGTGGAAACGGGCTCACCATTGTGATGTTTCCAGATGTGATGTCCCCTAATTGCAAATCTGCCCCGCTTTAGGGGTCGGGGAAGCTTGCCCTCTGCTCGTCGGGGGAAGCTCAGGCTTGGACGGGCTCGAGAACCTTCCTCACGGCGGCGCTAAGCCGTGATTTCTGGTTGGCGCCAGTGTTGCGATGTAGCACTCCGACCTTAACCGCCTTGTCGATCTTGCTGAAGGCGGCATTGAGGCTCGTTTCCACGGCAGCCTTGGCTTCAGCCGCCGGCTCCTGGTTGTAGGCCGAGCAGGCGGTGAAGCAGCGCTTCATCAGGGTGCGCAGGGCCGACTTGTAGGTGCGGTTCCGCAACCGGTTGCGCTCGGCGATTTCGATGCGCTTCTTCGACGACTTGTTATTGGCCACAGGTGCTGGCGCTGATTCGACAAACAAAAATCCTAACTGCCAAGAGGCCCTGTCGGGGTCATTCGGCTGTGCCGGGCAGGCCCGGCGGCGGGGGGTCAAGCCAGCTGGGGGGTCAAGCCAGCCCTAGCCTTTCGTGGTTTCCGCACCCCAGCCTCGATCAGGTTCCTGGATCCGCCGGGGTATCCGTTGCTGAAAGCAAGCTTGAATTCCTTTGTGAACAAGGTGGACCCATCGCAGCAGGGGCCTGGCCTGCAGGCCCTCGACCCTCCCCTGGCTCTGGCCTGCCTGAGGGATTCGGAGCAGGCTGGCGCCAGGCTGGCGGCCATCGCCCAGCGGACCGAGGGGAGTGCGATGGCAGAGCAGCAGGAGCGTGTGGCCTCGATCCTGGAGCGGGTGCGCCTCGAGGGGGACGAGGCTCTGTTCGATCTCACCCAGCGTTTCGACGGGGTGCGGCCCGATCCCCTCGCCATTCCGCCCGAGCGCTTGGCCCAGGCTTGGGAGGCCACGGCGCCCTCCCTGCGCGCCGCCTTGGAGCTGGCCCACGACAGGATCACGGCCTTTCATCGTCACCAGCTTCCGGCCGACCTGGCGATGAGCGGACCCCATGGCGAGCGGCTCGGGCGCCGCTGGCGGCCCGTGGCGCGGGCGGGCCTCTACGTGCCCGGCGGGCGGGCCTCGTATCCCAGCACGGTCTTGATGAACGCCGTGCCGGCCCGCGTGGCCGGTGTGGAGCGCATCGTGATGGTCACGCCGCCGGGCCCGAATGGGGAACCCAACCCCACGGTGCTGGCGGCCGCCCATCTCGCCGGGGTGCGGGAGGTGTATCGGGTCGGCGGGGCCCAGGCGATTGCAGCCCTGGCCTATGGCACCGCATCCATTCCCCGGGTGGATGTGATCAGCGGGCCGGGCAACCTCTGGGTGACCCTGGCCAAGAAGGCCGTGTACGGCCAGGTGGGGATCGATTCCCTGGCGGGCCCCAGCGAGGTGCTGGTGATCGCCGACCACACCGCCCGGGCCGACCAGGTGGCCGCCGACCTGATGGCCCAGGCGGAGCACGATCCGCTGGCGGCGGCCATCCTGATCACGACCAGCGAAGAGCTGGCGGCGGCGGTGCCGCTGGCGGTGGGGGCCCAGCTCGCCCGGCACCCCCGGGCGGCGATCGTGCGCCAGGCCCTGGCTGACTGGGGCCTGATTGTGGTGTGCGCAGACCTGGAGGCGGCGGCCGGCCTCAGTGATCGGTTCGCGCCGGAGCACCTGGAGCTATTGGTGGAGGATCCAGAGGCTCTGGCGGAGCGGATCCAACACGCCGGCGCCATCTTCCTCGGCTTCCATACGCCTGAGGCGGTGGGCGACTACCTGGCCGGTCCGAACCACACCCTGCCCACCAGCGGCACGGCCCGCTTCGCCGGAGCCCTGAGCGTGGAAACGTTCCTGCGCCACACCTCCCTGATCCAGTTCAACCGGGAGGCCCTGGAGGCCACCGGCGCGGCCGTGATCGAGCTCGCCGAGAGCGAGGGGCTCCACAGCCACGCTGAATCGGTGCGGCGCCGGCTCGAATGAAGGCCGCGCTCCGCCTCGCAGCCGGTCCTGCCCGCCGGGTCGGCCTTGAAGCCCGGGTCACCATCGAGCTGCTCTGGCCCTGATTCCACGCGGATGGCCCTGCACCAGCGGCGGCGGCCGATAGCGTGACCGCACCGTGCGCTTCCCCATGGCCTCCCCTGCGCTCCGTGCCCTGCCGCTCGCTGTGGCTGCCACTGGACTGCTGGGGGCCTCCCTGCTACTGCGCCTTCCCTCGGCCGCGAACCCTTCCCCGGGGGCTGCCACGGCGCCCCTCTCCCCACCCATCCAGGTGAGCCCTGGAGGCCCTGCGGTTTCCGTGCCTCCTCCGCCCCCCGGGCCCCCAGCTGCGCCCGGGCCTTCAGTGGCGCCAGCTGCCGGCCCGCCGCTGCCCACCCGGGCCGGCCTGCCCACCGCGCCCGACGGCCGCCATTACCCCTTGGTGCCGGCGGATCCCGGGGCCACCGCCAGCCTGCTCGCCTCGCTGGAGGAGGCCCTGCGTTCGGAGGCAACCCCCGCAGCGGACCTGCCAGCTCTGGGCCACCAGCAGCAGGTGACCTACCGGGTGCTTGCCTACCAGCCTGAGCAGGCCGATCGGGTGCGGGCCGCCCTGCCCGAGCGCTGGCGTCCGGTGTTCGATCGTCATATTCGGGCCCGGCGGGAATTCATCGCCATGCACGATCCGCGCCGGCGGCCGGCCAACCTGCCCGCCTGGCGGATCATTCCCCCGGAACCCGCCGCCAACCTGCTGCGCTACTACCGCGAGGCCGCCGCCGCCACGGGCATCCCCTGGGAGGTTTTGGCCGCGGTGAACCTGGTGGAGAGCGGCATGGGACGTATCGATGGGGTGTCGGTGGCCGACGCCCACGGTCCCATGCAGTTTCTCCCCAGCACCTGGGCGGAGCCGGGCATCGGCAACGGGGGCAACATCCGCGATCCCCGCACGGCCATCAACGCCGCCGCCCGCTACCTGGTGCGCCGCGGCGGCCTCAAAGACATCCGCAAGGGGCTATGGGGCTACAACAACAGCGATCACTACGGCCAGGCGGTGCTGGAGTACGCCGCCCTACTCAAAGAAGATCCCCGCGCTTACGCCGGTTTTTACCACTGGGAGATTCACTTCGCTTCCGCCGCCGGTGATCTGTGGCTGCCGGTGGGTTATCTGGAGGCCCGGCCGGTGCCGGCCAGAACCTGGCTCCAGACCACGCCGGTGGGGGCGCCGCCATCGGGAAGTTCGGGCTACTGAGATCTGGGCGGAGTCGGGCCCGGATCCACCACCTGCCTCAGCGTTTCACCAGGTCGCGCACACCCGGCACCCCAGCCACGATCTCGCCCACCAGCACTTGATCGGTGAGGTTCACGAACAGTCCGTTCTCCAGCACCCCCGGCAGGTTGTTGATCGCCTTCTCCAGGGTCTGGGGATCGCTGATCCCGCCGGCGAATGTCACATCCAGCACGAGGTTTCCCTGGTCGGTCACCACCGGGCCCGCCTTGCGCACAGCCATGCGCAGCTGGGCATCGCCGCCCATCTCGCCCAGCTGGCCCTTCACCTGGCGCCAGGCCCCCGGGAGCACCTCCACCGGCAACAGAAAGCCCAGGTTGAGGGTGTCCACCAGCTTGGTGCTGTCCACCACCACCACAAAGCGCTTGGCGCGCACCGCCACCAGCTTCTCCTGCACGTGGCAGGCGCCACCGCCCTTGATCAGCTGGAAGGCAGGGTTCACCTCATCGGCGCCGTCGATGGCCAGATCAATGCGATCCACGGCATTGAGGCTCTGCAGCGGAATGCCGAGCTCGGCGGCCAGAACCTCCCCCTGGAAGGAGGTGGTCACCCCCACGATGTCGCGCAGCTCACCGCGGCGGAGCTTCTCGCCCAGGCCCTGAATCATCAGGGCGGCGGTGGAGCCGGAGCCCAGCCCCAGCACCATGCCGTCGCGGATCTGTTCCACGGCCGCCGCGGCGACCGCCTGCTTCATCTGGTCCTGAAGATCCGACATCGCTGGGGCTGGCTGGGGCGCCAGACCGTAGCAGGGAAGCGCCACGGCACCAGAGGGGGGTGCCTCCGGGCCGTGGCGCCACCCTGGCCCGGAGCTCAGGCCGAACCTTTCTCCGGCAGGGCGGCGGGCCGAATCGAAAGCTGCAGCTCCTTCTGGCCCCGCACCACCTTCAGGGCCAGGGGCTGGCCCACCTCGGCCTGCTCCACCGCCTGCAGCAGGGCCGAGGGGTTGAGCACGGCCTGGTCGGCGATCCTCACCACCAGGTCGCCGCGCTTGAGGCCGGCCGTTTCCGCCGGGCTTTCGGGGAGCACCCTCTGCACCAGGGCACCATCCCGTTCGGGAAGCTGCAGCAGGGCGTCGGGGTCGCGGTTGTTCTCCCGGGCCACCCGGGCCGTGAGGGGCACCAACTGGAGACCCAGGTAGGGGTGGATCACCTTGCCCCCTTCGGCCAGCTGGCCGGCCACCCGTTTGGCCAGGTTGATCGGGATCGCGAAGCCCAGGCCGGCGCCGGGGCCGGAGCGAACCAGAGTATTGATGCCGATCACCTCTCCCCTGGCATTGATCAGGGGGCCGCCTGAATTGCCGGGATTGATCGCCGCGTCGGTCTGGATCAGGTCGAGGCGCTTGTCGGCGAAGCCGAGGCTGTTGATATCGCGGTGCAGGCTGCTCACGATGCCGAGGGTCACCGTTCGCTCCAGGCCGTAGGGGCTGCCCAGGGCAATCGCCCAGTCGCCCACCTCGAGGGCCTCGGAATCGCCCAGGGTGGCGGCCTTGAGCTCGCCCTTGCGGCCCACACGCACCACGGCCAGGTCGGTGACCGGATCGGCCCCCACCACGCTGCCGTCGAGCTGGCTGCCATCGGCGAGGGTCACCTCAACGCTGTCAACGGAATCGACCACGTGGGCGTTGGTGAGCACCAGGCCGCGGCCAGCGTCGATCACCACCCCTGATCCCTGGCCCCGCTCCCGCATCGAACCGGAGGGGTCGCCAAAGAGATCCCGCAGCAGCGGATCGAGCATGGCCGGATCAAAGGGCTGGCGCGCCACGTTGCGCTCGGTGTCGATCCGCACCACCGCCGGCCCCACCCGGCGGGCAGCATCCGCCACAAAACTGTGGCCCTCGGCCGTCAGGGCGGCGGCTGCCGCGCTGGCCCGAGGGGCGACCGGCAGTGGTGAGCTCGGCTCAATGTCCGGGTCCGGGGTTGCCGCCTCGGCGGGGTCGCCGGCAGGGATGGAGGGGTCTCTGGTGAGCGGGGTGGACTGCATCCCCCGGATCGGAATCGCCTGGGCGGGCAGGGTGGGCAGGGCCCCCACCGCGAGCAGAAGCACCAGGACCAGCGGCAGCAGTGGCGCGCTGAGCCGACGAAGAAAGCGTTTCAGGGGAGGAGGCCGTAAGACACGACATTCGAAAACTAGGGGCACTCCAGCGCCGGCCAGCGCAGCAGGCGATGCCGGATTTCCCCCTCCTCCCCGAGCTCCAGGAGCCTGCCCCCCGGATTGGCGGCCCGGCCCAGCGGACAGGGCTGGACAGGCCCGTAGCCGATCAGGGTGGAGGGGCAGCCGAGCAGGGGTACCTCCGGCCGGCCCGGCAGACAGCCCTGCCAGTGCTGGTGCACGTGGCCGAAGACCACCCCCCGCACCGCCGGCGCCGCCGCCAGCAGGGCCATCAGGCGCTCCCCCTCCTCCAGGGCGATGGCGTCGAAGCCCGGGTCGCCGATCGCTAGCGGCGGATGGTGCAGCGCCACCAGCAGAGGCCTCGCCGCCGCCGGGGTCGTCAGCGCCTGCTCCAGCCAGGCCCACTGGGCCCGATCCAGGCGGCCCCCCTCCCGGCCGGCGCAGTGGCTGTCGAGGGCCAGCAAGCTCCACCCCGGGGCCGGCTCCAGGGGCCAGAGCCCGGGGCCGATCCTGGCCTGCCGGCCGAGGGCGGCGCGAAGCAGCTGGGGATGGTCGTGGTTGCCCGCCAGGAGAAGCGGTGTCGCGATTCCCCCCGGCGTGGGGGCGGGGAGGGGTTCGGGGAGCTCGGATCGCAGAATGTCGCCGAGCCGCCTGTAGCCGCCCCAGCTCTCGTCATGGCAGAGATCGCCGCTGATCAGCAGCCGATCTGGGAAGGCCCCGTCGTCCCGGAGCTGGGCGAGGGCCTGCCGGAGCCCGTGCCGCAGCAGGGCCGCTGGCCTTCGACCCCGCAGGCTGCCGGCCGGGTCCGCCAGCAGGTGGGGATCGCTGAGCTGGAGTAGGCGCAGGCGGGGGACCATTCCCAACAAGTCTTGACGAGTGGGCCGCACCCGTGGGCGGGGGCGGGCCGATTCCGGGAGGATCTCCTTCAGTTGCCCGCCGTGAAGGCTGCGTGCCATGCCCTCCATCCCGCCCGGTACCCGTCAGCGCTGTGAGCTCTGCCAGGTGGAGATTCAGGGGATGGTGGGGGGTGCCGATCTGGTGCACTTCAGTATGGGCGCGCCGGGTACCCGGGCGAAGCTGTGGGCCAGGGTCTGCCAATACCTGCGTAGCCCCGAGCAATGCGCCCGCTGCCTCAATCAGGAAGCGGCGCTGCGGGGCGCCGTGACCAGCAACGACTATTACGCCGAGGCGCCCCTGCTGGATCTGGGGGTGATCCCGCCAGCCGATCCCCTAGGGTGATGGAATGCCCGCCGGGCAGCACTCGGCCGTGAACCGGCGCCCCCGAGGGGCACCGGTTCACGGTTGGGGCAGTTCTATCAACTGCGGCCGCGGCGGCTGCCCCGCCCCCGGATGCGGTTCCCTCGAACCGTCCGCCCCGCTGCACCGCCTTGCCCGATTCCCTCGTTACGGACCTTGAACGGCTGGTCAGCCCGCTGGCCGCTGCCGCCGCCCTGAGGCTTGAGGGTCTTCATCTGCACGCCCACCGGATTCCGATGACGGTGCAGGTGCTGCTGCGACGGGCCGATGGCTCCGATGTGAACCTCGACGACTGCGCCGCCTTCAGCTCTCCTCTTGGAGAGGCCCTGGAGGCGGCCGCCCTGCTGGAGGCTCCCTACGTCCTGGAGGTGAGCAGCCCCGGCATCGGCGAGGAGCTCAGCACGGACCGCGATTTCATCAGCTTCCGGAGCTTCCCGGTGGCGGTCTTTCGCCAGGCCGCGGATGGATCCGAAACCATCCAGGAGGGTCTGTTGCTGGAGCGCGACGCGGAGGCCGTGCGGCTCAATGTGCGGGGCCGAACCGTGAAGGTGCCTCGCCAGGAGGTGGTGAGGGTGCGGCTGGTCAGCCCCCGTGACGGCCCCTGATCGCGTCCTGCTCTCCGCTCCCAGTTCACGGCTTCGCGGCCGCTCCGCTCTTCCGACTCCCTAACGCATCGCCATGGCTCTGGTCCTTCTCCCCGGTCTGAACAACCTGATCGAGGACATCAGCGACGAGAAGAAACTGTCTCCCCAGGTGGTGGAGGCGGCCCTGCGCGAAGCCCTGCTGAAGGGCTACGAGCGCTACCGCCGCACCCTCTATCTCGGCGTCAGTGAGGACCCTTTCGAGGAGGACTACTTCTCCAATTTCGATGTGGCTCTGGATCTGGAGGAGGAGGGTTACCGTGTGCTGGCCAGCAAGATCATCGTGGAGGAGGTGGAGAGCGATGACCACCAAATCTCCATCGATGAGGTGCGGCAGGTGGCCGAAGATGCTCAGATCGGCGACACCGTGGTTCTCGATGTCACACCCGAGAAGGATGACTTCGGCCGCATGGCCGCCGCCACCACCAAGCAGGTGCTCGCCCAAAAACTGCGCGATCAGCAGCGGCGCATGATTCAGGAGGAATTCGCCGATCTGGAGGATCCGGTCCTCACCGCCCGAGTGATCCGCTTCGAGCGCCAGAGCGTGATCATGGCCGTGAGCAGCGGCCTGGGCCGGCCCGAGGTCGAGGCCGAGCTGCCCCGCCGCGACCAGCTGCCCAACGACAACTACCGAGCCAACGCCACCTTCAAGGTGTTCCTCAAGGAGGTGAGTGAGGTGCCGCGAAGGGGTCCCCAGCTGTTCGTGAGCCGCGCCAATGCCGGCCTGGTGGTGTACCTCTTCGAGAACGAAGTTCCGGAGATTCAGGAAGGCTCGGTGCGGATTGTGGCCGTGGCCCGGGAAGCCAACCCCCCCTCCCGCTCGGTGGGTCCTCGCACCAAGGTGGCCGTCGACAGTGTGGAACGGGAGGTGGATCCGGTGGGGGCCTGCATCGGTGCCCGCGGCTCCCGCATCCAGCAGGTGGTGAATGAGCTGCGGGGCGAGAAGATCGATGTGATCCGCTGGTCGCCCGACCCCGGCCAATACATCGCCAATTCCCTCAGTCCCGCCCGGGTGGAGATGGTGCGCCTGGTGGATCCCGAGGGGCACCATGCCCATGTGCTCGTCCCCCACGACCAGCTCAGCCTGGCGATCGGCCGGGAAGGCCAGAACGTGCGTCTGGCCGCGCGGCTCACCGGTTGGAAGATCGACATCAAGAATGCGGCGGAGTACGACCAGGCTGCCGAGGATCAGGTGGTGGCCGGTCTGATTGCCCAGCGCCAGGAAGAGGAGGCCCTCCAGGCCGAGGCCGAGGCCCGCCTGGCCGTCGAGCAGGCGGCCAGGGCCGAGGAGGATGCCCGTCTGCGGGAGCTCTATCCCCTGCCGGAGGACGACGAAGATCTGGACTACGGGGCCGAAACCACCGCTGGTGAGGAACTCGGCGGCGACGAACCGGCCGAGGACGATGGAGCTGAGGCTCAGGAGAGCGAGGTTCCCGTGGCGTCCAGCGATGACGGCACGAGCGAGGAACCGGTCCGGTGAACTCCCCTCGCCCCGTGCTGCGGCGCTGTGTCTCGTGCCGGATGCTGGTGGATCGACTCCAGCTCTGGCGGGTGATCCGCCTGGCGGATGGGGGACTAGGACTGGATGGGGGGATGGGCCGCTCGGCCTATCTCTGTCCGAGTCCTACCTGTCTGGATGAGGCCAGGCGACGCAAGCGCCTCCAACGGGCACTGCGCTGTCAGGTATCGGATTCCATCTTTGCCACGCTTGGGGCCCGTCTCCCGAACGCCGGGATTGCGAGCCCTGAGGCAAGATGAACTGTGGCCGTGGCGTTTGTACGGCCCGGTGGCACCCCTGCCCCCCCGGCGGCCCCATGGGCCCCGCCCTTCGGAGACCTGAATGACCAGCAGCGGCAAAGTCAGAATTTATGAGCTGTCCCGGGACCTTGGCCTGGACAACAAGGACGTGCTCGATGCCGCCGAGAAGTTGTCCATCGCTGCCCGCAGCCATAGCAGCTCGATCAGCGACGACGAAGCCATCCGCATCAAGGCCTTGATCCAGGGCCATGGCTCCGCCACCCCCCAGCCCCCGGCTAAGACGATCTTGTCGGTGAAGAAAGCTGAGGTGCCCCCTGCTGCGGAAGCTGTCGGCGCTCGCCCCTCCTCGCCCCCCGCCGGTCCGGTGCCGTCGCCCCGTCCCCCCCAGCCGGTCCGGCCTGCTGCCGCTACGCCTCCTGCCCCGACCCGCCCATTGGCGAACGGAGCCCCGCCCCGGCCCCCGGAGCCGAAACGGCCAGTGGTAGTCCCCCAGCCCCCTGCGCCGGCCCGCGCCGAGACGCCTGCCCCCCCCTCGCCGGCATCGCCGGGTGCTCCAGCTCGTCCTGTGACCGCCCCTCCCGCTGCCCGTTCTGCGGCGCCTCCGGCTGCCAAGGCGCCGGCCCCCAGCCCCGCTTCGGCATCCCCTTCCCGCCCGGTGGCTCCACCTTCTGGAACCGTGGTTCCACCTTCTGGAACAATTGTTACCCCACCACCCCGTCCTGTGGCACCGCCGCCGCGGCCGACGGCCGGCGCTCCCGCCAAGCCGGTGACACCGGTGCGGCCCGCCACGCCACGCCCCGTGACCCCTGCCCTGGTGAGTCGCCCCGGCCAGGGTGCCCCGAGGCCCGGCGCTGCAGCCCCAACCCCCCGTCCAGCGGCGCCAGCCCCTGGCAAGCCCGCCCAACCCAGCCGCCCCGGTCCAGGGTCCCGTCCCCAGCTGGTGGGCCGTCCCCAGCCCGGCCAGGGATCCCCCGCCGGCGGTGCATCCGCCACCAATGGGCCTGCCGCAGTTGGCGGCAGCCGTCCGGCGGCCCCGGTTCCCCGCCCCCAGCGTCCGGGCGCCCCTGCCCCGACCCGACCCGCCCAGGCCGGAGGACGGCCCTCCCCAGGCGCGCCCTCCCGCCTCTCCCCCGGCCCTGGCCGTCCCGGTGCCACCCCGCTCGAGTTGGTGGGCAAACCGATCCGTCGCGACAGTGCCGGTCCCGGTAGTCCGGGTGGGGTGCGCCCCGCCTCCCCGGGCCGTCCCGGAATGCCCGCCGGCATGCGCAAGCCGATGGCCCCCGGCGAGCTGATGCAGCTCCAGAAGCCGGGCATGCGTCCAACGGCAGCGCCCCCCCGCCGTACCGATCGGAGCGAGACCGGGCCCGACGGCGCGCCCAGCACGCCCGATCTGGTCCGTCCCACCGCCGCGGCGCCCACGGCGCCCCGGCGCCCGGGCTTCCGGCCTCCCCAGCCCGCCGGGGCTGCCCCCGGCCGGGCCCGGCGTCCCGACTGGGACGACAGCGCCAAGCTGGAAGCCCTGCGCAGCCGCACGCCCCAGAAGCAGCGCCAAAAGGTCCATATCATCGGCGAGAACGATGATGCGCTCACCACCGAAACCAGCGGTTTCGCCGGCGAACAGGAGGCCATCGTTCTCCAGGCCAGCCTGGCCCGGCCAGCCAAGCCCCGCACCAGACCAGCCGCCGCCGCCGCCAAGCCCACGGTGGCGGTGCGGAAACGGAAGAAGGAAACCACCCGCCAGCGTCAGCGCCGCCGCGCCATGGAGTTGCGGGCGGCCCGCGAGCTCAAGGCCCAGAGGCCCGAGATGTTGATCGTGCCAGAGGGCAACCTCACGGTGCAGGAGTTGGCCGATCGGCTCGGGGTGGAGAGCTCCGAGATCATCAAATCCCTCTTCTTCAAGGGCATCAGCGCCACCGTCACCCAGACGCTCGATCTGCCCACGATCGAGACAGTGGCCGAGGAGTTCGGCGTGCCAGTGCTCGAGGACGACGTCCAGGCGGCAGCGACCAAGACCGTGGAGATGATCGAGGCCAGTGACCTCGCCCACCTGATCCGCCGCCCCCCCGTGGTGACGGTGATGGGGCACGTGGACCACGGCAAGACCAGCCTGCTCGATGCCATCCGCAAAACCCGTGTGGCGGCGGGCGAGGCCGGCGGCATCACCCAGCACATCGGCGCCTATCAGGTGGAAGTGCCCCACGCCGGGGAACTGCGCAAGATCACCTTCCTCGACACCCCGGGCCACGAGGCCTTCACCGCCATGCGGGCCCGCGGCACCAAGGTCACGGACGTGGCCGTGCTGGTGGTGGCCGCCGATGACGGCGTGCGGCCCCAGACCCTGGAGGCGATCAGCCACGCCCGCGCCGCCGAGGTGCCGATCGTGGTGGCGATCAACAAGATCGACAAGGAGGGCGCCTCGCCTGAGCGGGTGAAGCAGGAACTCTCCGGCCAGGATCTGGTGGCCGAAGACTGGGGCGGCAGCACCGTGATGGTGCCGGTGAGCGCCATCAGGGGCGAGAACATCGACCAGCTGCTGGAGATGATCCTGCTGGTGACCGAGGTCGAAGACCTCCAGGCCAACCCCGATCGCCTCGCCAAGGGCACCGTGATCGAGGCCCACCTCGACAAGGCCAAGGGACCGGTAGCAACCCTTCTGATCCAGAACGGCACCCTCCGCAATGGCGATGTGGTGGCCGCCGGCCCGGTGCTCGGCAAGGTGCGAGCCATGGTCGACGACAGCGGCAAGCGAGTGAAGGAGGCCGGCCCCTCCTATGCGGTGGAAGCCCTCGGCTTCAGTGAAGTGCCCACCGCCGGCGATGAGTTTGAGGTCTACCCCGACGAGAAAAGCGCCCGCGCCGTGGTGGGCGACCGCGCCTCCGAGGCCCGGGCTTCACGCCTGGCCCAGCAGATGGCCTCCCGCCGGGTGTCGCTTGCTTCGATGTCCGGGCAGGTGAGCGAGGGCGAGCTCAAGGAGCTCAATCTCATCCTGAAGGCGGACGTTCAGGGCAGCGTCGAGGCCATCCTCGGCGCCCTTGAACAACTTCCCAAGCAGGAGGTGCAGGTTCGGGTGCTGCTTTCGGCCCCAGGCGAGATCACCGAAACCGATGTGGATCTGGCGGCTGCCTCCGGCGCGGTGATCGTGGGCTTCAACACGTCGATGGCCCCTGGCGCCAGGCGCGCCGCCGATGCCACCGGTGTTGACGTGCGCGACTACGAGGTGATCTACAAGCTGCTGGAAGAAATCCAGATGGCCATGGAGGGCCTGCTGGAACCGGAGCTGGTGGAGGAGTCCCTGGGGGAAGCGGAGGTGCGGGCGGTGTTCACCATCGGCAAAAACGCCGTGGCGGGCTGTTATGTGACCAATGGCAAGCTGCAACGCAACTGCAAGGTGCGGGTCCACCGTGGCAAGGAGAAGGTCTACGAAGGCGACCTCGACTCCCTGCGCCGCAACAAGGACGACGTCAAGGAGGTGGCCACCGGCTTCGAGTGCGGCATCGGCTGCGATCGCTTCTCCTCCTGGCAGGAGGGTGATCGAGTCGAAGCCTTCAAGCTGGTGACCCAGCGCCGCACCCTCAGCACCTGAGCGCCGTGAGCGTGGCCGCGCCGTCTCCTCGTAGCGAGCCGCTGCTCTGGTTGCAGCTTCTGGCCCTCGGCCTGCTGCCGCTTGAGGCCTTGTTGCTGCTCCTGCTGCTGGGAGCCAGCGATCCAGGTTCCCTGCCGCTCCTGGAACGCTTGCTCTGCTGGGCGATCGGGGTTCTGGCTCCCGCCGCCCTGCTCTGGCGCCTTCCCGTCGATCCCTGGTCGCTGCTGGTGGCGCAGGTGCCCCAACGGGGCCGCCGGGAGATCCAGAAACGCCTCTCTGCCCTGCAGCCGCCCGCGGTGCTGCGACTCGGCAGCCTGGTGGGCCTCGCCATCCTCAGCCTGGTGCTGCTCTGGTGGTGTGACGACCATGCCGCCTTCGCCAGCGCCTTCTCGCCCGTGGCGGAAAGCCCCAGGCTGGTGGGTCTGCTGCTGGCCGCGGCCCTGCTCGCCTTGCTCCAGTGGCAGGGTCAGCAGGTGGTTCAGGCCCTCTGGCTGCTGAGCCGTTCGCCCCAAGAGGTTGCGGCTGCGGCCCCGCTGTCGGCGGCTGCGTTGGAGCGGGAGCGGCTCAGCCCAGGACTGCCGCTGTTGCTGCTGCCACCCCTGCGCGAATCCCTGGCTTCAGTTTCCATCCCTTCAACGGCCCCCTTCTCCGCCCCGCCATCAGCGGCCATGGATCCCGCGGCCCCACCGGCCGCCCCTTCCGCTCCAGCCCCCGAAGACGCCCGGGAAGGCTTTGCCAGCCCTTCAGCTGCCGCTGCTGCGATTGCGATCGAACCAGAGGAGTCCACCGAAGAGCAGCAGAGCCCCCCCCTGGATCAAGAGATCCGTTGAGGCCACCTCGCCGCCTGCGGAGGAACGCATCGCCATGGTGGCCAGCCCAAGGGCGGCTGATGCCACAAGGGCAAACCAGAGGGCCCGCCGCAGGCCCCGCCAGGGGGTGCGGGCCTCGAGGAGCAGCCGGCGCCGCAGTTCCGGGTCAAGGGGCTGGCGCGGACTGGATTGAGGAACCATGGCCGAATGCTAGTTTGCCCCTGATGCCGGTGTAGCTCAGTGGTAGAGCAACTGATTCGTAATCAGTAGGTCGCAGGTTCAAATCCAGTCACCGGCTTGCTCGATCTCCTACTTCACCACTCGAAAAACCCAGGTCCGCTCCGGCGTTGCCGTTGAGGAAAGGAGGAGCCCCGATTATTCACCATCTTACCGAGGCTAGCCCTGGAGGTCGGTCGTTGGCCTGAGCTACTGGCGGGAGTGCAACGAGCTCCATTGCATCAGCGGCCTGCCGCCTGTGGGCCTAGCGAAGCAGGTCCTTCGATGAAACAACGGCTCACGAATGGAGAGGTCATCGCCCGCAGCAGGCTGCTGTAACTGAGCTGAAAGCGCTGTTCATCGCCCACCGCCAGCGCCGATTCCGCACCGCTCACCACCAAGTGGTCGCTGGATGCGCCCTCGATGCTGATCCCAGGGGAAAGAAGGCCGGCCGGATCGGCATCCTGTTCGCCCAAGGCAAGCAGCGCTCGCATGGCCATGGGCTGGTCTGGGTGCTGTTGGGGAGCGGCTGGCCCCTTGGCAAAACTGGTGCAGTGGCGCGTTCCCCATGCACGGGTTGGCTTGTGCTTGGACTCGATCACCTCGGCCACCAACGTGATGGCATCGGTGTAGAGCCCTGGTATCGCCGTACGGGTGAGCGGCTCTCGGCCCAGCAGTAGGGCCTCGCCGAGACGCAGGTGGTTGATACGGCCGGGATCACCGCCTGCAGCCAGCCAGGGAAGATTGGCCGAATTGCCTCCGGAGCACCACTCGAGCCTGATGCCAAAACGGCCTTCCACGGCTTCGATCAGACGCGATAGCTCGCTCATATTCGATTGGTCTGGGGCTACGCCGTTCTGACAGCCCAGATTGGTGCCGATCCCTACCAGTAGCAGGCTTGGCAGGGCCAGGGTAAGCAACACCATCGCCTCAAGGTCTGCCGCGAGAATGCCCTCGCGCAGATCCCCAAGCTCAACCATGAGGAGTACCCCGTGGCGCACCCCCTGGCCATGGGCAGCTGCCGCCAGAGCCCTCAGCACCACCGCCTCGCTGTTGCAGCTGATCGCCGCATGGGCCACCACCCGATCCACCTGGCTAAGCATCGGTGAGCGAATCAGCAGCAGAGGCACACCGAGCTCACAGCGGCTCAGCGATTCGAGGGATTCGATTCGCGATTCACCGATGGAATCCACCCCTGCCGCCACCCAGGTGCGCACGATTTCCGGCAGTCCCAGGGTTGCCTTGCTGACCCCGGTCACCTTGATTCCCTGGCGGGCAAGCCGATGGACCATCGTGGTGGCGTTGTGCTGCAGATGTTCGAGATGAATCTCCAGCCGCGGTGCGCTCAAAGCTGGCCGTCAATGGATAGGCACAACTCGGGAAAAGCCCGCAGCACCATGGCCACGAGGGCAGAGGGAGCACGACTCACCGCATCGGTGACAGGAATGCCGAGATCGGCTGCATAGAGGGCGATTGCAGCACTCAGCTCGGCGTCATTCATGCCCTCGTGGTTCAGGGTTAGGCCGATGACCCGTGTTGGCGCGAAGGATTCGATCAGGCGAATTTCGCTGGCTGGAGTGGGCATCGGCATAAACGGAAAGTCGCTGAGCTGCCGGCGCGCCGGCGCGTGCTGCAACACCACCGCCTGGGGCTGGCTGCCCCGCAGGATGAAGCTGGAAGAGAGGTAGGCAGGATGGCTGAGGGCCCCTTGGCCCTCAATCACGATCACCGCGGGGTTTTCCGTGCAGTAGGCCTCAACCACAGCGGCCTCCACCTCCCCTGAGCAAAACTGCGACGGAATGGCATCAAGAGGAAGGCCATAGCGCCCCCCTTGAATCAAACCGGTTTGCCCCGTGCTCACCAAAACGGCGTGAATGCCGCTGGCGTTGAGGGCCTGAACCAGAAGCGTCGCCGTGGTGCGCTTACCAATGGCGCCATCGGTACCAAGCACGGCGATTCGAATGCAGCGTGCCTGAGCGATCGAACCACTGAACAGGCGAAGATCCTTCAAAGCGGGTGGACGACGCACATCACGGATTGAGACGTTATGCCGTACAGCCGCCAGGGCAAATTCATTGTCGTCACTAAGGAATTCGCGCATGCCGCTGACCAGATTCAGGCCAGCTTCGATGGCCAGCATCAGAACCCGGCGATCGTCTTTGCCATAAAGGCCATCTGCAGGCGCCATGCCGTAGATGAAGGTGGTAGCGCGGGGACCTGGCAAGGCAAGGGCCTTGCTTAGATCGGCCACGATAGGTATGCCGTTGCTGATGCCATCCAATAGCAGACCTGCATCAATTCCAGCCGATTGGCTATCAATAATTGCTCTAATTTTGAAGGCCTCACAGAAGCGCGCTAAGCCATGGGCGGTTTTGCCGTCGAGCCCAGCGAAGTTTGCCTCGCAGTAGACGATCGCAGCAGTCTGCTCCGCAACTTGATGCGATGTTGACGAAATGGTTAGGTCATTGACCTGGTTTAGAAATGCCAAATATGCCAGGACCCATCAGTTACCCAGAGCTGAAACAAGTCTGGGGTCGGGATTTCAGGGCTCAGAAGTGGCCGCTGCAGGGTGTGGAACCTAGATCCTAAGGGGGTCAACCAGTATTCGGGTGATGCAGGCGTCCCCCGGAGTGGTGCAATTGGCCAGCAGCCCTACATCGGCACCGCCAGGGTGCCCCGCGCACCTCAGGCGACAGGTTCCGGCTGGCCTTGCAAGGGGTGGGGCACCCCTACCAGACGAACCATGTCCCAGCTGATTCTGGCGCTTGGTTGATCTGCAGCTGCGCCGCGGCGGCTCGTAGGGACAGCCCCTCGATGAGGGTGAGCCGCAGAGCCGTGGCCTGGGCTGCTGGGAGCTGCTCCAGCAGCTGCTCCAGGGCGGGCCCGGAGATGGAAGGCTCCAGGGCCGGCTCAGCGGCGGGGGCCTCCAGCTGCTCCCGCAAGGAGTGCCCACCAGCAGCGGGAGCATCGAGGCTGGTGTGGCCGAGCGGCCAGCTGCCGTTCTCGTGCTCCTGGCGGGAGATGCGCACCAGGCGGACGCGATCGCGGAGATGGTGCTGCAGGGCCCCGGTGATGCAGCGGCGCAGATAGGGCCACGCAGGCTCGCCAGCTCTGCAGCGGGGAGGCGGGCCGGCTGCTCGCCAAGGCTGAGGCTGCCCAATTCACTGTCACTGGACGGGGTTGTCGCGATGTCGTCGAGAAAAGGGCGCAGCTGCTGGCCGGGATCA
This sequence comes from Synechococcus sp. UW140, assembly GCA_943372025.1. Taxonomy (GTDB): domain Bacteria; phylum Cyanobacteriota; class Cyanobacteriia; order PCC-6307; family Cyanobiaceae; genus Cyanobium. The sequence goes on from CALRXC020000034.1 coordinate 43,746, forward strand.
AAGACCAGCAGCACCCGAGGCTCGCTGAGCTGCTTGGCGAGCTCCTGACAGAAGCGGGCCTGCAGCTTGTTGGGGGCGGCTGCGGTCATGGCGAGACGCGGCGCACCCGATACGCGCAGATTACACGCGTGCTCGTATTTATACGTGCGTGCTTGTAAATAGGGCTTGCTGAAAAAAAGTTTTCCTGGGCCTAGGACGCATCAAGGGCAATGCGCTGGACCGCCTGTTCTTGGGCATTTTATCAAGGATTGACTCGAAGAGTAGTCTAAAACGCACCCAACACCGCTGTTCGACGCTCAGGAACGAATAAGCGCATAATTGCTATGCACACAGATACAAATAGAGCCAATAAAAGGCGCAGCAAGCGCAAGATTTTCTCTGAATTCATCACAAAGAACGCCATCCCGATTACCGATCTAGAAGTTGCAACAAGTTTCGTCAGA
>CALRXC020000035.1:0-43366 GCA_943372025.1 Synechococcus sp. UW140
CAGCCTTTGAGGTGGAGGGCACCGTCCTCTATCTCAAGGCCGGCATCAGCCTGAATTACGAGAGCAAGTCGGCCTACGCCGTCGCCATTGTGGTGGGCGACAGCAGCCTCGGCGGTTCCAATCCCGTCAGCACCGCCTACAGCCTTGCGCTTACTCCTGCGGTCACCCTATCGGTGGCGCCGATCACCGTTAGTGAATCCTCCCTCTATGCCGTTGTTGCTGTCTCGATCAGTGAACCGATCAGCTCCGCTCTCAGCTTCACGCCAGTCCTTGTTGGCGGCAGCGCCAGCATCGGCAGCGACATTGGCAGCAGCCTGGAGCAGTTCAATGGCAGCGCCTGGGTATCGAGCGCGTCTGGTGTCACCCTGGCCGCCGGCAGCAGCTCGGTGTTGCTGCGGGTCGCCATCAATAATGACACCATCTATGAGGGCCTCGAAAGCTTCCAGATCAGCACCGGCCCGATCGGTGGTGCCGCTGCCGCCCTGCTCAATCTGGCCGCTGTCGCCGGCACGGTCAGCATCTTCGATGACGGCAGTTCTGCCCAAGTCTTCGATCTGGGTACCAACAGCGCCACCCCCATCATTCGCTCCGCCGACAACGACATCCCTGCGATCGCCCTCTCCTCCGTCGTCGTGAGCGAAGCCTCCCCCTATGCGGTGCTGCAGGCGAGCCTCTCCAATCCTTCCAATCTTCCCGTCTCGTTCACGCCTTCGCTGCAAAGCGGTAGCGCCGGCATCGGCATCGATACCGGCAGCAGCCTGGAACTGCTGGAGGGCACGAACTGGGTGCCGGCCGCCAGCGGCGTCAGCTTCGCTGCTGGCGTCACCAGTCGCCTGCTTCGCGTTGCCATCGTCAACGACAGCCTCTACGAGATCAGCGAATCCTTCACGATCAGCACCGGTGCCATCACCGGCAGTGTCGTCAATCCCGCCGGCGACAGCGGTACGGTGACAATCCAGGATAACGGCAGCAGCGCCAACACCTTCACGGCCACCAACAACAGCGCCATCCCCACCGCCGGGCTCGCCGACAACGACACTCCCCCCCTGCCTGACCTCACGGCAGCTGTGCTCAACAACGGTAATGAAACCGGGCCAGTGGCAACCCGCTTCCGCATCTCCCGCAGCGGCGATACCCGGAGCGCTTTGGCTGCCACCTATCGATTCACAGGCTCGGCAATTACTGGCTTTGACCACAGTAATCCCGACGCTTTTGATAGCGTAACTGGGCTCGGTACCCTCAGCTTTGCAGCGGGTCAGAGTAGCGTGGAACTTAGTGTAGCCACCATTGACGATAGCGTTGTCGATGGTAATCGCAGCCTCGCACTTAACCTCCAGGCCAGCACCACCTACGGCCTCGCGGCCGCCACTGCCACCGCCACCATCCTCGACAACGATGTGGCCGCTCCGGTGGTTCCCACTTTCTCCATCTCAAGCGCTTCGGTGGTGGAGACAGATACGGGAACCAATCCGACCATCAATCTGCTGGTCAACCTCTCGTCAGCATCAAGCTCCAGTGTGAGCGTGTATGTGCGCACCCTCGCCGCCGCGAGCGGCACCACGGCCACCAGTGGCAGTGATTACACCGCCATCACCGACAAACTGCTGACCTTCACGTCCGGTTCCACCGGCCAGTTGCTGCCGATCGAACTGCTAGGGGATAATCTGGTTGAAAGTAGAGAATCATTCCGGGTTGAGCTGTTTAATGCCAGTGGTGCCTATCTCCCCGCTGCTGCCGCAACGATCGAAATCATCGATAACGACAGCAATAAATATCTCTATCTTGACAACAGCGCTGCCACCACGCCGCAAACCTTCAGCGGCGGGCAATACGACGACATCTTAATTGGCGGCAGTGGCGCTGACACCATCAACGGCGATCCCGTCGGCCAGATTGGTGGTGGTGATGCCATCACCGGCGGCCCAGGGGCCGATATCCTTACCGGCGGCCTAGGGGCCGATCGTTTCCGCTATCCACTCTTTAGCGATTCCACCCTCAACAGCACCGATCGCATCCGCGATCTCAACCTCACCGCCTCCGATCAAGACCGCATCGCCCTTGCCGCCCTGCCCACGGAGCTTTGGAATGCAGGTGTTATCGTTGCCTCAAGCCCAACCACAGACAGTTCAGCAATCAAGGCTTACCTGGATAAGGACGTAACGACCCCAGGCAACCAAGCCCTCGCCCCAGGAGAGTCCGTGCTGTTTGCCTACGACAGCAAACCAAGTAACTCCCGCACCCGCCAGTGGTTTGTCGCTGTCAACGACAGCAGCGCCGGCTTCAGCAGCAGCTCGGATCTACTAATTAATGTAACCGGTATTAGTTTCAACTATGCGACCGGTTCAATCACACCCAGCCTGCTCTTCTCCACCCTCTAAGTTCCCTAGCATCATCTGGCGCCACCGATTTTCATTCGCTTTCTTCACCAAGCCCCTCGCGATTCCCACTCCCGTGATTTTTCCAGCCATGACAAAGACCTCAGCCATTCAACTCCGCCGCCGGCTCTCTCCCATTGCTGGCCTCTCCCTCGCCTTGATCAGCAGCTGCCTGTTGCCGGCAGGCGCCCAGGCCGCTGGCTTTTCCGGCAGCTTTGCTCCAGTCAATTGGATTCTCACCAACACCAATCCAGGCCAGAGCCTTAGCAGCACTCAGTACACTTGTTCAGTGCTCAATGATGTGGCCTGCGTCGAGAACATCGACCCAAGCACCGGTGCCGTCGAAGTGGTGGGATCGTTATCGGGCCAGGTCGGTGGGGGTGGTACAAGTACACTTCGTACTACAACTTGGTCAGTGACCAACACCGGTCCGAACGCGTTGATCAGTTTCGATTGGGGCCTGAATACAAACGGTGAAACCAATCAAACCGCTTCTTACCTGGTCAACCTGGTCAACTTTGTGCTCAGTTCCGACGATGGAGATTCCAGCAGCATCACGAGCCTGCTCTTGGCCACTGGCGACAGTTTCGGCTTCCGGGTCACCACCTCCGACAACGCCGGTAACTCCGGCATTCTCTCGATTACCAGCTTCAACGCCACGCCGTTCTCACCTCCTTCCACGAGTGTGCCGGGGCCGTTGCCCCTAGCCGGCGGCGCTGCCGCCTTCGCCTTCAGCCGTGGTTTGCGTCGCCGCATCCGCCGTTCCAGGTCCTGCTCAAGCGGGTTGACCATTCGCGAACTGTTCTAAACAAGGGCATTTCAAAGCCCCTCGCCCTGGAGTGCCCTCCGATCAGCCCTCCATCCCCGCCACGCAACGCCCGCAGAGGCTGGGGTGGTCTAGGCCGGCCGATGTTGGTTTCGTCGTGCCAGCAGCGATCGCATCGAAGACCCAGGGGGATGGAGCAGCGGCGGCAAGCCCGATAGAGTGGGGTAGAAGACGATCAGTTCGCGCTCCACAATTAGTCCTATAGCGGTCCCACAGTCGCGCCAGTCGCTCCTCTTGTTGGTGATTACTGAGCTCCGCCATCGCATCAGCTGACTGGTTCTGCTGTTGGAGGATTAGGCTCTGCAACTGGTTGCGCCACTCCAGGCCGCGGGCAGAATCTTGATAGAGCTGAAACGAGAGCCGCCGCCGGTCGCTGGAGAGGCTGGGCTTGAATCAGCTCATCGGCTCCCAAGCCATCAACGTTCTGCGCTCTGGCCATTGGCGAGGGCCAGGGCACCGAAGCAACTCAAGAGGGAGATACCCATCACCCCTGTGGCCAGGAAACTCCGGAAGACGATCAGCGGTGCTTAACCGGCTTCAGGGGCATTCGTAGAGCCCGGGCGTGCTGGGCTGGCCCAGACCTGGCACCACGACACCCGCCAGGTCGCGCATGGTGGTGATCGGGTCCTGCCGCAAAAGCGCCGGGGAGGCCAGGGCAACCCCGGTCATCAGGACCGTGGCCAGACCCGCCACCAGCCCTTCCACTAAGAACCGCTTACGGCGGTTGGCCGTGGGACGGGCAGGGTGGAGGGGGCGGGCAGGGCGCGGACCGCTCAGACGCGGCCTCAGCACCTGAGCCGTTCTGGAGCGCGGATGGTGCAGGGTGCGGCGAAGCAGAGGGGGTTGCATCATTGGATTACACGTTGCACACATTATGGAGCCCCTGGGCCGCCTCAGCAGAGGCCACGCACGGGAATGCACTTGTGGCTGGATGAAGGTGCGTTCCTGCCTCCTTAACGCTTCCACACATTGTGATGAGTAAAGCTGCCTAATTTCGGGCAGCCCGCATGGCGGCTTCTGTCAATCGGTTTAGGGTGTGGGAACCCAGACATTTTCCGCCATGAACAGCTTCGTCCCCCAGTCCCAGGCTGGCTTCGGGCTCCTCTCCGGGATTGGAGAATCAGAGATTGATGATGGTGTCGATGCGGTTGAATCCTATTTCGAATGCATCACCAGCTGCTCCCTCGATGATCAAGAGTGCATCACCGTCTGCACCACCAAGTTGCGAGATCACAGTTGAACCCTCTCTGTCCCTTTCCGGGGGCGGAAGGGGCAAGGTCGGATTTCCGGGCTTTCGCACTGCTGAAACCGACCCTGGCTATCCGAGTGAATCCGGGTCAGATTGATGGCCATCTTCGGGGATCTGTTTGGATCCTTTACCCATGCAGAGCCCCTTCCCCCTGCGCCGTCGCTTTGGCGAGTTCTTAGTGCGGCTCGGCCATCGACTTGTCCCTGCTGCGGAGTCTCCTCCCGAACTCCCAGCGGTTCTCGTGAAAGTGCCGCTGCCACCCCAGCCGGGTGGTGGTTCTGCGGACCCGCTGGCCTCCCAGCCGCTGCCTGAGTCGCGCAGCTCCCTTCCCCCGGCGGCCCTGTTCAGTCCCGCCAGCCGGGAGCCGCTCACCGTGGAGGCGGCGGTGCTCAGCCGCAGCATGGCCCTGCTTAAACGGGAGGCCGCCGATTCCCTGGCGGCCCTCGGGGCTGCCCATGCCCTGGTGACCTCGGCCCGACTCTCCCAGGTGCAGCACCTGCGGGAGCAGGTGGAACGGGGAGCGGCATCGGCTGACGCCCTCGCCGCCCTGGCTGCGGATTATCAGGGCTGGCAAAACGACCAGGTGAGGCTGTTTGATGCCATGGCCCTGGTTCTACGGATGAGCGTTCCCACCGGAACCACCCTGGAGTTGGTCGACCCCCAGCTCCACGAGCAGGCCAGGGCACACCTGGCCAGCCTGTCGGCCGAGTATCAGCGAGGCCTGTTGCTTGAGCAGTTCCGCGACGCCCCCTCAGCTCCTGAGGCCTGAGGTTTGCGGCACCCGGGTCAGCCTGCGCTCGAGCAGGAGCAGCCCCAGCACGGTGGTCACGGTGACCATGATCACCAGGGCTGCGAACTGCACCGTGTCAATCAGCCCCCGGGCTAGGGCCGTCGTGGCAAACACCAGGCCTGGCAGACCGCGGGGAACCAGTCCGAAAGCCACCACCCAGGGATCCACCCCACCCCGTCGGTCCGCATCTGACACCCCCAGCCCGCAGACCAGCTTGCACAGCAGGGCCACCACCACCAGGAAGGCGGCCAGGGTCCAGGCCCTGGGCTCCAGGAGGCTTGAGCCGGGCAGCCTCATGCCCACGCTGATGAAATAGAGCGGCAGGAACACCTCGGCCAGCAGCACCAGCACCTCCCGCAGCGGCTGGGCTGGAGGTTCTAGGCGGGCCAGCAGCACGCCGGCCCAGAGAGCCCCCAGCAGGCTGGTCAGACCGCTGGCTTCCCCCACCCAGGCGCAACCGATCAGCAGCAGCAGAATGGACAACGGACCTGCCGAGGGCCGTGGCGCCGCCGCCGCCAAACGGTCTACCGCCAGCCAGCTCAGCCCCGCCAGCAGTAATCCCAACACCATGCTCCCGAGGGCTATGCCCCCCAGGGCAGCGGAGCCTTGGGGGGCCACGTTCCCTCCAGCCATGGCTGAGGCCACACCCAGCAGGGCGATCGCCGGTAGGTCGTCGAGCACGGACACCCCCACCAGCAATCGCCCGGATGGGCTCTGCAGGGCCTGGCGCTGCCCCAGGACCCGCAGGGTCACGCCGGTGCCGGTGGCACAGAGCACCGCCAGACAGAGAAACGCTGTGGCCGGGGCCATCCCGAATCCGAATCGCAGCGGCCAAAAGGCGATCAGGGGGGCCAACACACTGAGGGCCACCACCCTGAGGATCGATCCCCGTCTGGAGGTGAGCAGATCCCCCCGCACCTCCAGCCCCACCTGGAAGAAGAGCGCCAGCACCCCCAGCTGGGTGAGCCCCTCCAGCGGGGCGACCGCTGCAAACGGGAGCACCGTGTTGCCGAGCAGAAATCCCATGCCCAGCTCGAGCAGGATGGCGGGCACAGCCCAGCGGGCCAGGGGCCCAGCGGCGAACCGGGCGCAGAGCACCCCCACCAGCAGGATCAGCAGGGTGGTGAGGAGACTCGGCGTGGCCATCGGGATCAGGGGGGAGTCGGCTGTCCTGCCGAGGTGACCCTTCAGGCCGCCGCCGACATGCCGGCCGCCAGCGATTTCAGCCCAGCAATCGACGCCTCACCCTAGGGAGCGACAAACAGGCCGAGCCTCCACCACCCGCCGCTGCCCGGCGCCCAGCAGACTGGGGCCGTTTGCCATTGTTCTGCCGATGACCCGGCGCCCCCTGGCTCCCTGGAGGAGTGGCCTGCACCACTGGCGGGAGCGGCTCACGGTGCCCCAGTTCACCGTGGTCACGGGCCTGCTCGTGATCGCCGCCGGCACCCTGGTGCTGGCTTCGCCCCTCTGCTCAAGCGACAGCGTGGGTCTGTGGGAGTCTCTGTTCACCGTGACCTCGGCGATCACGGTGACGGGGCTCTCGATCATCGATGTGGGCAGCGAGCTCACCCCGCTGGGCCAGGTGGTGCTGGCGGGCTTGATCCTGATCGGCGGGTTGGGCCTGATGGCGATCACCACCTTCCTGCAGGGCTTTGTGCAGGGGCGCTCCGGCCTGCGTCAGCGGCTCGACAAGGGACGCGCCCTCGATGAATTCGGGGTGGGGGGTATTGGCCCCACCTTCAACCGCATCCTGATCAGTGGCGGCTGCGTGATGGGCCTCGGCACGCTGGTGCTGTTCGGCTTCGGCTTCACCGACATCGCCAATCCCCTTGAGCGCTTGTGGGCGTCGCTGTTCCACTGCATCAGCGCCTACAACAACGCCGGCTTCGGCCTCCGGAGCAACAATCTGGTGGATTACCAAAGCAATCCCATTGTGAACGGGGTGATCGGCAGCCTGATCGTGAGCGGCGGCATTGGCTGGCGGGTCACCCAAGATCTCTGGAATCAGCGGATCCACTGGCGGCAGCAGCGGCTCTGGAGCCCGCGCCACCTGAGCCTCCACACGCGGCTGGTGCTGCGCAGCACCGCGCTTCTGATCGTGCTGGGAGCCCTGGGGCTGTTGGTCACCGAGCAGTTCGCCCCCGATGGCGTGATCCAGTCCCTGTCGCTGTGGCAACGCCTCCAGGTCACCCTGTTCCAGTCGATCACCACCCGCACGGCTGGCTTCAATACCGTGCCCCTCTCGATCACCACCCTCTCCGATGCGGGCCTGCTGCTGATGATCGCTCTGATGTTTGTCGGGGCCAGCCCCGGCGGCACCGGCGGCGGCATCAAGACCACCACCTTCGCGGTGCTGATGGGGGCCACCCGCTCCACCCTGGAGAACCGCAGTGACGTGATCATCCACCGCCGCCGGATCGCGCCTGACCTGGTGCTTCGGGCCGTGGGGGTGACCATGGCCTCCGCCCTGTTCGTGCTGGCCATGACCCTGCTGCTGGGGCTCGGGCCCACCGCTGGCGGCCAGCCGCTGGTGGCGCAGACCACCTTCCTGGAGAAGCTGTTCACCTGCATGTCGGCCTTCTGCACCGTCGGCCTGGATGTGGGGGTGACCGCCACCCTGGGCCGCTGGGGTCAGCTAGTGCTGATGGTGGGGATGTTCGTGGGAAGGATCGGCATCCTGCTGCTGCTCTCCGCCCTCTACGGCCGGCGGCTGCCGAGCCGGGTGGGGTACCCCCAGGAGGAGGTGTTTCTCTGAACCGTCAGCGTTTGCGGCTGCCGCGACCCAGGGAGAACGGTCCGCCTCAAGGGTTCATGGTCAGACCGCGTCCAGCTCACAGCCAGATTCACCCCGCCGCTTGCCCCGCGCCGTCGCCATTCCTGCCAGCGAACGCCGGGCCCATGCGGTGCGGGTGATTTTTGAACTCGCCCGCACAACCGCACCGGATGCGATCAGCACCGCCGCCATCGCCGAGAGGATGGGCGTGAGCCATGGCGCCCTGTTCCGCCATTTCCCAAGCCGCGAAGCCCTCTGGGCCGAGGCGGTGATCTGGGCCACCGGCGAACTGGAGTGCCGCTTCGATGGTGCACCGCTCGCTGGTGATCGAGGGCCAGGGGGAGCACAGCGATGCCGAAGCTGCCGCCCAGCTGGCGGGTGGGGATGTGCCGGGGCACCGGCCCTCATGGCCTTGCGCTGAAGGCTGACCTGAGTGCCCGGCCAGGAGGGCTGGCGACCTTGCCCATACGCTCATTAGCGTTTTCGTTCTCTTGCGGGTTACCAGCGGTGCCATGCCTGCCCAGCCTCGTTTCCCCCTCCGCTCGCTGGGGTTGATGTCCCTGGTGGCCTTCAGCCATAGCCTTCCCCAGGCGCTCCGATCGGCGCTCTTCAGCCTGGTTGCGGCCCCTGGCCTTGTGGTGCCAACCCTTGTGCTGACGCTGGCCGTTCCCCTGCTGGGTTCCCCGGCGCTGGCCTCGAGCCCGGCGGCCTGGGCCTCCTACGACGCCCGGGTGCGCGCCGCCTGCAGGGCCGCTACCACCCTGGTGGGGGCGGTGGAGCGCGGCGATCGGCTGGACCTGCCCGGTCCAGTCCTGAGCGTGTTCCTGCTTGAGGGCCGTTACCGCCAGCCCCATATGCAGGGCCAGCGGGGCCTTGAGCTTTGTGTCTATGAGCAGGCCTCCGGTCGGGCCAGTGTGGTGGGCGCCGATCGGCTTTATGGGACAGGGGCCAGTTCGCCCTCGGGCTCCCGGCCGGTGGTTGGCCAACCGGGGATGGCGCCCACCAGGCCCTGAGTCCTTGCGCCCTCAGTGAGCAGAAGTTGCAACAGCAGGAATTCGATCGTTTGCCAATCGTCAAGCGTGATGCCGAGGTTCACAACCTCAGACTTGGGGAGTGCTGAGCTGAAATGGGCTGGGCGCCTCGGGCCGTTTCAGCGTTCTCCTAAGCCTCAGCGCCTCCCCGGCGGCCCGCTCCACTGAGCCGCCCTGCCCGGGCCAGCAACTGGATCACCGCGTTGTCCTTGAGTTGCTCGAAGCGCTCATACCACGGGCCCACCGCCTGCAGATGCGGCACCACCACCAGAATCTCTAGCCGCTCCACCAAGGCTTCGAGCTCCGGCACCAGCCTTTGGTCGACCACCGGCACCGCCAGGCCTAGGGAGGCGGGGCCCAGGCGTCGCAGCGACAGCAGGGCGGCCCTGGCGGTCAGGCCGGTGGCGATGCCGTCGTCCACCACCACCAGATGGAGTCCGGCCAGGCTGCGGGGATCGGGGTCGCCGTAGCGCCTCTGCCGGCGCAGCAGTTCGGCCTGCTGCTGGCGCACCAGTTGGCTGCGCTGCTCACGACTGAGGCCCATAGCGTGCTCTGGCGGACCCCAGAGCACCACGCCGCCCGGGGCCACCGCCCCGATCGCCACCTCCGGCCAGCCGGGATCGGTGATCTTCCGCACCGCCCAGGTGGTCAGGGGCAGCCCCAGCCCATCCGCCATCGCCGCCCCCACCGCAACCCCGCCCCGGGGCAGTGCGATCAGCAGAGTGTCGCTTCGGCCCCTGAGGTCGGCCCAGCGCTCAGCAAGCTCGCGGCCCGCCGCCGTGCGATCTCTCCAGAGGGGCGGGTTTGGCTGCACGGCATTCCCCCGGGTTCCTGTCTCCCATGCTGATAGGACTGTCGGCGGGGGGGGGCCGGGCCGGAGGCCATGGCGAGCGAATCGGCGGCGCCGATGCTGAGCCGTAAGGATGATTCCTCCTGGTTCCTGTCGACCCCTGGACCGTCCGCGCGTGGGCTGGCTGGCTGGCCGCAGCCTGAATCAGTGGAGATCCCGCTTCAGAACCACATAGAGATAATCGGGAGATTTGTAACGACTCGGTAGGCAGATGTGGAGCTGTTCCAGACGACTCCAGCACACCGTCCGGCGGATGGAGTCCATGCTGCGGCCCTCCTTGAGCAGTAGGCGCATGGCCTTGCAGTAAAGGGAGTATTTGGCCTCAAGCTCCCCGATTGTGGGGGGCTCGGCAGGGGTTGCCGTCATGGGAGGGAGGGTGCCCGGGGGATGCGAGGGCACGCCATCTAGCCTACGGGGCGGTCAGCACCCCCACCCCCAGCAGGGCCGCCTGGGCGTTGCTGAGCCTGCTGGCCCGATGCAGCACCGCGGTGATCCTGCTGATGTCAAGCACGGCATGGCAGCGATAGCCAGCCTGCTCCAGGCGCTGGCGGGCGCTGCGGTCGGCAGCGCCGCCATGGTCGATAAACACCACCACGTTCTCCACCACCAGCCCTGAACTTTCCAGCTTGCCGATACCTTCCAGCACACTTCCCCCGGTGATCAGGATGTCATCGACCACCACCACCCGATCCCCCTCAACAAAATCACCCTCGATCAGGCGCCGGGCACCATGGGCCTTCACCTCTTTGCGGGGATAGATGAGAGGCTTGTGGAGCTGCAGCGAGAGGCCGGTTGCCGTGGGAAGGGCGCCATAGGGAATGCCGGCAATTCGATCGAAACGCAGATCCTCCAGCAGATTCGCATAGGCATGTAGCACGCGGTGGAACAGATTGGGATCGGAGATGATCTGGCGCAGATCGATGTAGTAATTGAACACTGCGCCGGAGGCCTGCACATACTCGCCGAATAGCAAACAGCCGATGTCGAAGAGATCGAGGATCAGCTGATCCATGGCGTTGGCTTCGGCAGTGGCTTGGCCGGGGCCTGGTTCTGATCCAGCTTTCGCCGCTGGTGGGCTGGCCGCGATGACCCCTGCGCCGCGGGGTTCCGGCAGCCACAGGCTGCAGGCCTCCCCTTCCCGGGGGCGCCGCTCGAGCCAGCGATCCCTACGCTCGCCGATGCGGCGCTTGAGCCGCTCGGCCCGCTCCGCCATGTCGTCCTCCACCAATAGGTTCTGGGGCAGGGGCAGCAGCAACCCATCGGCCGCCGGGCTGAGGCCCGCCTCCAGGAGGGCATCGAGCCGGTCCTCCTCCCCCCAGAGACTGCGCAGGATCAGAAAGCGTTCCGGCGCCTCCTGGCGCACCCTGGCCAGCACCGCTGGGTCGCTGGTGCCCACCTCGAGCAGCAGTTGATCCGGAGTGCCCCAGCGCTGGCACTCCTGCACGATGCGGATGTAGAGGGGGTCGCTCTCGTTGGGGTGGTGCTGCAGGACCCGGGCGGCGGGGTTGGAGCTGTGGCAGGTGACCACCACCGCCTTGTCGGGGTAGAGCAGGAAGGGCGCGGCGATGTCCTGACCCGCCAGCGGCGACAGGGTCACGGCGTCGGCGCCGAGGTCGCGGAAGAGATAGGAGGCCAGGGCCGAGGAGCTGTTCAGATCGCCGTGCTTGGCATCCACGATCAGGGGGATGCCAAGCGGCACCAGCTCCCGCACCTCCCGCAGGAGCTCCAGGCCCACCGGCCCGAGCGATTGGTAGAAGCCCAGGCTGGGCTTGTACGCGCAGACGTGGTCGGCGGTGGCCTCGATCACCGCCTTGATCCAGTGGCGCGCCTGCGAGAGGAAGGAGCGCCCGCCCATACCGCGGCGGTGCGCCCAGCTCTGCAGCATCTCGGGATTGGGGTCGAGACCGGTCACCAGCAGCGACTGGCGCTCGGCGATGGCGTCGGTGAGCTGAATGAAGAAGCCCATCGCGCGGGGTTCGCTGGGCCCGTGCTACTCCCTGTCAGCCGCCCAGCGCGAGGGTGCGACACAGCTTTTAGTGAATGGCCGCATGCATCGCAGGGTTCACCTCGAAGTGGCTGACGTCGGCCCTGCAGGCAACCGCCGGCGTCCACCAGGCAGGAGAGCGCCGCTCTCCTGCCCCATTCAGCCCGGCAGGATCTCGTGGTAAGTCGCTTCCCAGCGGCAGGCCGCTAGCCGCTCGCGGGCCTCGACGGGGGTACCGGCCCGCGTGGCCAGGCCCTCCGCCACCGCGGCGAGGGCCACCGCATCCGCCACCGCTTCGGACACCGCCCGCACCTGCGAAAGGGGGGGCATCAGGGCCGCTTCCGGATCCGATGAGGCCGGGATCGCGCCGGCCAGGGCCTCGATGCTGGCGTCGATCATCGCCTCGCTCACCTGGGTTGCCCCCACCGCCATGGCGGCGAAGCCCAGGCCGGGAAACACGAAGCAGTTGTTGCACTGGCCGATCAGCCGCTCCCCTGTGGCCGTGACCACGGGAGCGAAGGGACTGCCGGTGGCCAGCAGGGCCCGGCCGCCGCTCCAGCGCAGCAGGTTCTCCGGGGTCACCTCCGCCAGGTGCGTGGGATTGGAGAGGGGCAGCACGATCGGCCGCTCCACCCCCCGGCAGAGGGCCTCCACCACCGCCTGGTCGAAGGCGCCGGCGCGGGTGGAGGTGCCGATCAGCACGCCGGGCTGCACCGCCTCGATCACCGCCTGCAGCCCCGGGCCCTGGCCGCCATCGCCGGCCGGCAGGCCCACGGCGGCCAGCTCGGCGGCGCTCTTCACCCAGGGCGTCACGGCCTCGCTGCGCTCGGCGAGGCCTTCGTGCACCAGGCCAAAACGATCGATCGGCCAGATGCGGGCGGCCGCCTCCTGGCGCGAGAGACTTGCCTGCTCCAGCAGGCGCTGCAGCCGTTCGGCGATGCCGCAGCCGGCGCTGCCGGCCCCGAAGATCACGATCCGCTCCCCGGCCAGGGAGCGCCCCAGGCCCCGTAGGCCCGCCAGGATCGCCGCGGCCGCCACGCCGCTGGTGCCCTGGATGTCGTCGTTGAAGCTGGCGATGCGGTGGCGGAAGCCATCGAGCACGCGGCGGGCATTGGAGGCGCCGAAGTCCTCCCAGTGCACCAATGCGCCCGGGCACACCTGCTCCACCGCGCTGATGAAGGCCTCCAGGAAGGCGTCGTAGGCGGCGCCCTGCAGCCGGGGCTGTTGCAGCCCCGGATAGACGGGATCGCTGAGCAGATCGGGCCGATCGGTGCCCACATCGAGCATCACCGGCAGCCCCGCCGCCGGATCCAGCCCGGCGCAGAGGGTGTAGACGGCCAGCTTCCCCTGGCAGATGTGGATGCCGCCCACCCCCTGGTCGCCGATGCCGAGGATGCCCTGGGCGTCGGTCACCAGCAGCAGCTGGGGCGGCCGATCGCCGCAGGCCTGGCGCAGCAGCTCCACGAGCCGCTCCTGCTGCGGCGCCGCCAGGTACACCCCCTGGCTGGGGCTGCGGTAGGTGGTGCTCGCCTGCTGGATCGCCCGGCCCACCGTGGGCGTGTAGACAATCGGCATCACCAGCTCGATGTGGTCGGCCAGGAAGCGGTGGAAGAGGGTGAGGTTCCGTTCGCGCAGGCTCTGGGCATAGGCGTAGCGCTCCAAATCGCTGCCCATCGCCGCGAAGGCCCGCCGGCAACGCTCCACCTGCTCCGCGAGGCTTTCCTCCTGCCAGGGCAGCAGGGCCTCGAGGCCCAGGGCCCGGCGCTCCTCGCGGCTGAAGGCGGTGCCCTTGTTCAGCAGCGGCTCATTCAGCAGCGCCTCACCCCGCAGGCGGGTGTGGAGGGGGGGCAGCGCGGGGCTGGTGGGCGCCGGAGATGGAACGGCCACGGCGGGGTCTCGGCGGGGTAGTGGGGTGCCCCATCTTCCCTGCCGAAGGATTCGGCTGGTGATCAACCCTGCTGCTGCTGGACCCGGGTCGCTCAGTCCGCCAGCAGCCGCCAGGGCAGCACGGCCCCAGCGTGGAAGGGCACCAGGGTGGTGGCTATCCCGGCGGCATCGTTGGCGTGGATCCGTGGCGGCACGGTGTGCGCTTCCCGCACCAGGGTGATCGATCCGGCGTTGAGGGGCAGGCCGTAGAAACGCGGACCGTGCTCGCTGGCGAAGGCCTCCAGCCGCCCGAGCTGGCCCTCGGCCTCGAACACCATCGCGTAGCTCTCGATCGCGAAGGGGGCGTTGTAGATGCCGGCGCAGCCGCAGGCCGCCTCCTTGGCCTGGCGCGGGTGGGGGGCCGAATCGGTGCCCAGGAAGAACTTCGGATTCCCCGAGGTGGCGGCGGCCACCAGGGCAAGGCGATGGCGTTCCCGCTTGGCCACCGGCAGGCAGTAGAAATCGGGCCGCAGGCCGCCGCGGAAGATGGCGTTGCGGTTGATGTGCAGGTGGTGGGGCGTGATCGTGGCCGCCAGGTTGGCTCCGGCGCTGCGCACGAAGTCGGCGGCCTCGGCGGTGGTGATGTGCTCCAGCACCACCTTCAGCCCCGGATGGCGGCGTAGCAGGGGCTCCAGGTGCCGCTCGATGAACACCGCCTCGCGATCGAAGATGTCGATTTCCGAGTCGGTGACCTCGCCGTGGATGAGTAGGGGCAGGCCGATTCGCTCCAGGGTTTCGAACACGGCGGTGAGCTTCGCCAGGTCGCTCACGCCGGCTGCCGAATTGGTGGTGGCGTTGGCGGGGTAGAGCTTGCAGGCGCTGAACACCCCATCGGCCTGGCCCCGCTCCAGCTCGGCCGGCGCGATCGTGTCGGTGAGATAGGCCGTCATCAGCGGCGTGAAGCCCAGCCCATCGGGCACGGCGGCGCGGATGCGCTCCCGGTAGGCCAGCGCCGCCGCCACGGTGGTGATCGGCGGCGAAAGGTTGGGCATCACGATCGCCCGGGCGAAACAGCGCGCCGTGGCCGGCGCCACCGCCTGCAGCAGGGGGCCATCGCGCAGGTGCACGTGCCAGTCGTCGGGGCGCCGCAGGGTGATGGTCCGCTCGGGCTCAGCCACTGCGTTGGCGTCCGGCAATGCGCCGCTGGTGCGGGATGGCTTAGCGGGGACAGGGGCGGTGGCCATCGGCAGGGGGAGAGGGGCGGTGTCGGGGCAGGTGGTGCAGGTGGGGCGCGGTGGGCGAGCGGAAGGGTGCGGGGGGCTGATCCGCTTGCGGGCCGCGCGGTGGACGGGCTTCAGCGGGGAGCTGCTGCGCCGGCTCTTGCTCGCTCATGCTCCAGGTAGCCCACGGTGAGATCGTCCGGATCGGTCTGGAGATACAGATATCCGGAGCCGTCCGCCAGCACCACGGCGCGGTAGTTGTAAGCCACCCCAAGCGAATCGGTCTGCTTCACCGTTGCCAGGCAGTCGGCGCCCACCGTGATCGTGCCGCTGTAGGTGGCCTCCTCGATACGGGGGCCGTAGCTGGAGATGGCAATGCCCAGCACGCTGCCGGCGCGCCAGCGCTCGTTCTGGATCACGGCATTGGGCCGCCACAGGCCGTCTTTCCAGTTGCGGCCTTGCTGCATGCTCAGCACGGTGCCATCCAGCAGGGAGGCGCGGCAGGCTCCGCTTCCCTGCGCAAACCAGCGGGACACCACCACCACATCGGGCAGGGTTCCCAGCGAGTAGCGGGGGCTCCCGGACGCATCCAGCACGGCCTGGCTGGTGCTGATGCGGCTGTCGTAGGTGCGCTCGATGCCGGCGCGGCAGAGGGAGAGGGAGCGGAAGCGGCCGGTGTAGGCCACCTCCCGGTAGATGCGGCCGCGGCGTTCCAGTCGGATGCCGCTGATGGTCCCATCGGGGTTCCAGGTTTCCTGCAGGATCCGCGCCACCGGGTCCTTCTGAGCCACGCCATCCCCCATCACCACGTAGCGGCCGGCTCGAGGCGCGGCGCACTGCACCGGAGCGGCTGGTTTCGCCAGCAGCGTGGTGGCCCGCCGGGCAGGCCGGGCGGCCGTCGGAGCTTCGGGAACCGCCCCGGCTGCTCCCGGAGCCAGGCTGAGGATCGCCAGCAGGCCCGGCACCACTACCGGGTTCAACCGGCGCTGGTTGCGGCTGCGCGGAGCTCTGGTGGCGACGGCTGGGGGCATGGAAGGGGGGAGACCGGGGAGCATGGCTGACAGGAGCGGTCCTTGCGCGTTCTAGCTGCTGATCAGGACCGGGGCCGCCGACCGCCCCACCAGCCGAGCAGGAACACCAGCGCCATGGCCCCATAGCCCAGGGCCCAGGGGGCCCCGTGGCCCCAGCCGGGATCGAGCACGGTGTCGGCCGGGGTGAAGCGCCAGGCATGGAGCAGGCCCACCCAGGAGCCCGCCGCGGCGACCAGGGCGCAGGCGGCGGCGGCCCGGAAGCGCTGCTCGATCACGTACACGAGCATGGCCGCCAGGAGCATGGCCGCCACGATCTGGCCCTGCTCCAGGGCGAAGGCACCCGAGGCCCACACATCGGCCTGCTCCAGGGGGGGCAGCAGGGCGGCGCTGAAGGGTTGGGCCGGGGTGCCGGCGCCCCCGGCCCGCAGGCCCGCCTTGAGCAGCAGCGATCCCCAACCCGCCAGGCCCGGCAGCAAGCCCAGGGCCACGGCGGGGGCATGGGCCGAGGGGGTGGCTTGGAACGCCTGGGCGGCGATCACCAGGGCGATGTAGAGCACGATTGCCATGCCGGCTTCGATCGGGATCAGCTGGCCCAGCACCCCGAACAAACCCAGCAGACAGGCCAGCCCCATCACCACGCCATTGAGCCAGGAGTAGCCGATCCGGGCCCCCATCCCCTTCCAGCCCGGATGGCCGATGTAGATCGTGGTGGGGAAGCAGGAGCCGAGCACGGCCGCGGCGATCGTGCCGAGGCCATTGATCAGCAGCGAACTCTTCACCGGATAGGCATCGCCGGCCGATTCGGCACTCTCCAGGTTTTGGAGCGAGCCGAGCACGTTGAACAGTCCCATCGGGATCGTGACCCCCAGCCAGGGAAGCAGCTGCTGGCGACCGGCCCAAAGCTCACCAAGCTGGGGCACCGGCAGGTGCAGGCCCACCTGGCTCACATTGCTCTGCCAGGTGGCGGGATCGATCTTCACCAGCCCAGTGGCCCAGGCCAGGGCGACCCCCACCAGCACCGCCAGCAGCCCTCCCGGCAGGGGCAGCCGCACGGCGCCGAAGTAGGCCACCAGGATCACCGCCAGCACCGCCAGTCCCACCACGGGCACGGCATAGGTGCGCAGCAGGAAGCCCAGGCCGATGTAGCCCAGGGCGATGCCCGCCAGGGTGGCCAGCAGCGCCGCCCGGGGCAGCCAGCGCCGTAGTGCGCCCACCACGAAGGCGCCCGCCGCTTCGATCAGCCCGGAGCCGAGGCAGGCGATCAGGCCAGCCTGCCAGGAGAGGCGCACCGCCGCGGCCGCATCGGCCCCCTGGCCCAAGGCCCCGAGCTTCACCGGCAGCATCACCAGGAACACATAGGCGAACAGGCTCACCGTGTTGATGCCGTAGGGCAGGGCGGTGCGATCCGCCCGGCCCTCGGCCCGGCCGAGCCGGTGGGCCTGCACCGCGTAGGCCACGTTGCCCACCACCAGGCTGATGCCGGTGGCCGGCAGGATCGCCCCGAAGATCAGGTCATCGGGGTAGCCCAGCACTCCGCGGCAGAGCGACACGATCAGCAGGATCTGGATCAGGTTGTCCAGCGCCAATCCCAGGAAGCCATCGAGGTCGCCGCGCACCCACCAGCGGGGTTCGGCAGGTAGAGGCGATGGAGTGGAGGCACCAGACACGGAGACAACGGGCATGCCTAGGTGGAACGAAGTACGATGATCTCTTATTGTAATTTATCAGGCATACTCATGCGCTAAAATGGGCGCCTTCTCCCGTTTGATCGGCCTCGACGGCATCAGCGAGGGTGATGAACAACTCACCTTTCCTTCTTCTCTGATGCCAATCGCCCCCTCTCCCTTGGCCAAGCTCTGTTCACCCTTCGCGATCTGGTGCCGGTCGGCATTGCCGATGCCACCGATGGCCGCGATCAGATCACCGGCACCGCTGCCGATGAGCTGATCAGCGGTGTACCCAAGGGCATGGGCTGGTGGGGGAACCCAACCTTCGCCGATGCCCTCGCCGGCCAGCTCACCAACGGGCTCAGCCCCGCCTATATCACCGGTGATCAGGTCGAAGGCCCCCTCTTCTCCACCTCCTTCGATGGCACCAGTTCCGGTGCCGAAGTCCACGCCTCCTACGTTGATCTCTCCACCCTGGGGATCACCGATGTAGTCGCCTCCGCCAGCTTCGACCGCACCGCCTCCTTCACTGACGCGGTGACCAAGTCCCATACCTCCGTACCCGCGCCGTTGGCGTTCCTCGGGCTGGCCGGTGGCTTTGCCGCTTCCCGCCGGCTGCGACGTCGCGTCCGCCACGACCACAAGCACTGATTTTCCTGCCGCCGATCCTTGTGGGCGCCCGGGCCCGTCGTCCCGAGGGCCCGCTCGGCCTCCACCCGCTCGGCCTCCAATCGTTGCAGCCTCCCACGACTCCACTCACCAATCCGTAGGCCCCCTGGTCGTAGCAGGTGATGCCGTTGCCGGTGAGCATCTCGTCCACCATCCGCTCGACGTGTTCGGGTAGATCTCGATCTGGGTCCCGTCCTCCCCCAGGATCCGGCGGGCCACGTCCTGCGCTGGGGCGGGGTGGCTGTTACCTGGCTAATCCATTGTCCAGGATCTCCATGAGTATCAGGGCTTGGACCACCTTGCACCTGTGCACGCGCCTGGCGATGGTGTCGCTCAGGCGCTCGTCGGTTGATTTGGATACCGATAGCTCCTTGCCTGCTACTCAGGGGGGCAGTGTTAAGCAACCCACCGAGTGGCTGACTAGCCCGGCACGGCCGACTCAAATGCCGAGCAGCCGGCCACACCTCTTCGACCCTTCGCCGCAGTCGCCCCGCATCAGCAGGCCGGAGCCTCCCCAGACGAGGCGTAGTGGCAGGTCGCTGAGGCCGGCCCCCACCTCCCGCACCGGTTCAAAGCCCAGCCGCTGGAAATAGCGCACCAGGCAGCGGTGCTGGCGGTCGCCGTCGCGGATGGCCAGCAGCCGGGCGCTGCGGCAGGGGGTGCCTTCCAGGGCCCAGGCGAAGGTGGCGGCCCAGATCAGCAGGCCTACCCCGGCGGTGTCCTGGCCCTGCACCCGCATCGTGTCGAGCTGTAGGCCGGCGGAGGTTGGCAGGCACCAGCCTTTGAGCTCTCCCAGCAGCTCGGCTCGGTCAGCGTCGAGGGGCCGAGCCACCACCACCTGGAGGCTCCACACCCCCAGGCGGCGGGGGGCCCGCAGGCGCAGCTTGAGGCCCCGCTCGGCCGCCAGCGCTTCCAGCCGCTGCAGGCTCAGGGGAGGAAGGGGAGGCGTTGCGATCGAGGGGGCAGCGTTGGTCATGGCCGGTAGGGCTCGGCCGCCACCACGGCCTCACAGGGCAGCGGACCGCCATAGAGGTGCGGGAACAGTTCGCCGCTATCCGGTGCCGGTTCCTCCCGCACCTCCAGGCCGGCGGCCGCCAACCTCTTGGGATCGATGCTGAGCAGGCGAACCGGCCCCGCGTCGGCGTAGAAGCGCTCGAACGTGGCCGCAATCTGATCGCCATGGCTGGCATGCAGGAAGCCCACCTGCTCGATCGACAGACCCCGGGTGGAGCGCCGGTAGACACCCTCCACCTCGGCGGCGCGCCACTCATCGGCCAGGGCCAGGTGGTAGAGCCAACTCGGCGAACGCCAGGGGTGGCGGGGAGCCAGGGGCGGCGCCATCACCGCCGCCAGCTCGCCTCCCGCCTCGAAGCGGGCCAGCCAGGCCTGCAGCGCCCCGATGCCAACGCCGGCGTCGAAGCCGGCCGGATCGGCGATGCGGAACTGACGCACGAAGGGCAGCAGGGCCCAGTCGGCCAGGCAGGACTGCGGACCCAGCAACCAGCCCTTGTCCACCCCGCCGCTAGGAGCGCCTTCCTCAAGCTGCCGGTTCCAACGCCGCAGGATGGCCAGGGCCGCCTGGCGGTGGGCACAGGGATCCTCGCCCGGATAGCGGTTGGCGTACTTGACGCGCTCGAGGTGGTGTTTGAACGGCCCGTCGTTCTCGTCCACCAGCTCCGCGATCCGCCGCCGCTGCTCGCCCGCAGCCTCGCCCCGCTCCGCCCGACGCAACCAGTCCTGGGGGTCATGCTGCTCCAGGGCCCAGGTCATCACATCAAGGCTCTCGGTGAGCGGCGGGCCATCCGGGCGCTCCAGCACCGGCACCGTGGCCGGCGGCCATCGTTTCCGCAACTCCGGGGGCCTGGCCGCAAGGTTGACCTCCCGCACCTCCACCCCAACTCCGGCAGTGGCCAGGGCGAGGCGGGCGCGGATCGCGTAGGGGCAGCGGCGGAAGCTCCAGAGAATCGCCGCACCCATGTCTGGCGTGGTCTGCATCATGGCGTCTGGATCAGAAGAGGTAGGCCAGGATCAACACTGCCGCCAGGCCGGCCAGGGAGATCTGCTGGAAGCGGCGATCGGCAAGATCAATCCGTCGCCGCAGCATCCATTCAGCCGCTGGTGAGGCTCGATCGACGGTTTCGTATGAAACGGCTGCATTAGCGACGGCAAGTGCATTGATGCCCCAGACAAACAAGACAAACTGGGCGATCGCAATCAGGTAGGAGTAGGCATAGATGATGTCGAGGAAGGTGAGGTAGGGAAGAGGCGGTAATTCGGCCTGGTACGTCTGCTGCATCACCACCAGCGTCAGCAGGGCGGTTGAGGGAATGGCCAGCCGCAATTCGCCGAGTGAGCCCTCCAGACTCGGGGCCAGGAACACGACCGCCATCACGATCAGCAGCGGCAACAGCCATTGCAGGAAGGCCGTGAATCGGGGGATGCGGAAGAAGACCCGAAATTCAGTCATGGAGAAAGCATGGGTGGAGCGGTCGTCGAAATCGGTGGGATAGGTATGAATCAGGGGCTGAATATTCACGCCAACTTCCTGATAGCCCCTGATCGAGGCATAGGCCCCCAAAAGTCCCTCCCGGTTGGCCTCTGGCACCAAAAGCACGGGATCCTCACCATCCACGGCGAAGGATTGGGGGCGGGTTTCGAACAGCAGGGGCAGGGAGAGTTGGTTAAAGGGTGAACGGCGCATATTGAGATCATCGATGTAGAAGTGGCCGGAGAAGCGGAACAGCTGGTAACGGCTGCCATCAGGGCGCAGCTGCGGTTCGGAGTTGTCAGCTTTCACACTGAAGTCGTAGCCGACGATATTGTTCACCACCTCCACCAGCTGATCGGGGTCGATCTTTTCGGCCTCAATCCGTTGCTGCACCGCCTCGGGCCATTCCAGCCAGTACCAGCCGTCAGCCATGTAGGTCTGGTCCGGGATCGAGAGGTTGTAGGCGTTCTCCAGATGCACCCCCAGCCGGATGGGCGGAGCGGCGGCGAGCTCGGGGGGAATGGGCTCCAGACGCCTATAGAGATCGCGGCGCTGCACCGGTTGCGGTTGCATGGCCGGCGGCTGGTGCCCTTCGCCGGGTTTCAGAGTTGCTCGTCCATCGCCCGCTCCGGCGGCGCCGTGATGGAGCAACAGGATGGCTAGTCCCAAGCTGAGCAGCAGGGCCAGCAAACTGGCCGGCCAGCGGGGCCGATGGGTTGGGGGTTGGGGAGAGACCCCGCAAAGCCGCTCAGCCATGGATTGACTGCGGTGGTTGCCAGAGAGGGGGGAATTCCTTCCCGATGTGCGCCTCACCCCGCCGGCGGGCCAGGTCCACTTGACGCTGGCGTTCGCTGAATCGTTCCCGGTCCTCCGGTGCATGGCGGTCGATGCAATGGCGACAGCTCACGCCTTCGCAGTAGCTCGACAGCGCTCGGTCGGCGGGGGACAGGGGCATGCGGCAGCCATGGCAGAGGCTGTGATCGCCGGGCTCCAGCCGATGGTTCACCGCCACCCGCTGATCGAACACAAAGCATTCGCCGTGCCAGCGGCTCTCGGCCGGATCCACGGCCTCCAGGTAGCGCAGGATGCCGCCCTGCAGATGGTGTACCCCCTCAAAGCCCTCCTGGATCAGATGGGCCGTGGCCTTCTCGCAGCGGATGCCGCCGGTGCAGAAGAGGGCCAGGGCCCGGGGCCGTTGCGCTTCCACCAGGGGGCGCAGCTGCTGCTCCACCCAAGCGGGAAACTCCCGAAAGGAGGACGTTCCGGGATCGACGGCCCCAGCAAACGTTCCCACGGCGACCTCGTAGGCATTGCGAGTGTCGATCACCAGGGTCTTGGGATCCGAGATCAGGACGTTCCAGTCCTGGGGAGCCACGTAGGAGCCCACCGCCACGGTGGGATCCACCTCCGCCCGGCCTATCGTGACAATCTCCTGTTTGAGCCGCACCTTGAGGCGGTGGAAGACCAGATCTTCCGTGTTGTGGCGCTTCACCTCCAGGGAAGCCAAGCCCGGATCTGCCTGCTGCAGGAGTTGCAGCAGCTCCTCCACGCCGGCCTCCGGACCGCTCACGGTGCCGTTCACCCCCTCAGGGGCGAGCAGCACCGTGCCCTTCACTTTCCCGGCCCTCCCCACGGCCAGAACCCGTTGCCGCAACTGCGGGAGATGCGCCTCGGCCAGGGGGGCGAAGCGATAAAAAGCGGCCACCTGCACGCTCATCGAGCCAGAGCTGGTTCCGCTTCCACCCGAACCCCAGCCGCTGCCAGAAGCTCCCGATCAGCCTCCACCGCGGGGTTGCCGGTGGTGAGCAGGGTGTCGCCGTAGAAGATCGAATCGGCCCCGGCGAGCAGGCAGAGGATCTGGGCCTCACGGTTGAGTTGCTCCCGGCCGGCGCTGAGCCGCACCCGGCTGTGGGGCATCAGGATGCGGGCGGTGGCTACCATCCGCACCAGCTCAAGGGGGTCAACCGCCGGGCGATCTTCCAGGGGGGTGCCTTCCACCGCCACCAGGGCATTGATCGGCACGCTTTCGGGGTGGGGATCGAGGCAGGCCAGCACCTGAAGCAGTGAGGCCCGGTCGGCACTGCTTTCGCCGAGGCCGATGATGCCGCCGCAGCAGAGCTGAATGCCCGCCATGCGCACCCGCGCCAGGGTTTCGAGGCGCTCTTGATAGGAGCGGGTGCTGATGATCTGGTCGTAGTACTCCGGGCTGGTGTCGAGGTTGTGGTTATAGGCGGTGAGGCCGGCCTCCGCCAGGCGGGCGGCCTGGGGCTCGGTGAGCATGCCGGCGGTCACGCAGGCCTCCAGCCCCAGCTCCCGCACGCCCCGCACCATGGCCAGCATCGCTTCAAAGGGGGCACCATCGCGGATGTCACGCCAGGCCCAGCCCATGCAGAAGCGGTGGGCGCCGGCATCCCGAGCCGCCCGGGCCCGGGCCAGCACCAGCTCCACCTCCACCTCGGGACGGCCGCTCACATCACTGCTGTGGTGGATCGACTGGGGGCAGTAGGCACAGTCCTCCTCGCAGCCGCCGGTCTTGATGCTCAGCAGGGAGGCCAGCTGCACCCGGTAACCCGGGTTGGCGGCACGATGCACCTGCTGGGCCTGCCAGAGGATCTCCATCAGGGGGAGATCCAGCAGGGCTTGGATTTCGGCCTGGCTCCAGTCGTGACGGGTGATCATGCCGGCGTCTCCACCCCACCGAAGCGGCGGTTGCGGCCCTGGTAGTCCAGGAGAGCCGCGAGCAGGGCCTCAGCGTCGAAATCGGGCCAGAGCACATCGGTGATGTGAAGCTCGGCGTAAGCCAGCTGCCAGAGGAGGAAATTGCTGATCCGCTGCTCGCCGCTGGTGCGGATCAGGAGGTCGGGATCGGGTTCACCGGCGGTGTGGAGTTCGGCCGCAAAACGCTCCTCATCGAGACAGGCCGGATCGAGGTCGCCCCGGGCGGCCTGCTCGGCCAGACGACGGGCGGCCCGCACCAGCTCCCGGCGGCCGCCGTAGTTGGTACAGACGTTGAAATGGATGCCGGTGTTGGCGGCGGTTCGAGCCGTGGCATCGGCGATCAGGCTCTGCAGACCCTGGGGCAGTTCCTCCAGATCCCCGAGAAAGCGAATCCTCACCTGCTCCTTCTCCAAGGCTTCCAGCTCCCGGGCCAGCACCCGTTCGAAGAGGGTCATCAAGAAGGTGACCTCCTCCCCGGGGCGGCTCCAGTTCTCCGTGGAGAAGGCGTAGGCGGTGAGGGCCCCGATGCCCCAGTCGCTGCAGAGGCGGAGCGTGCGCTTGAGGGCCTCCACTCCGGCCCGGTGGCCCATCACTCGGGGCAGCCCCCGCTGGCGGGCCCAGCGGCCATTCCCGTCCATGATCACCGCCACATGGGCGGGGAGACGGTCAGGATCCAACTGCCGCGGCAGGGGCTGACGCTGGGATAAGGGAGTGGTCGCCAGGACGCGACTCATCCGCGGGGCTCCGGCGGGTCCAAGGCCACGGTACGACCCGCCGGTGCCGTGCCGGCCGCCGCCAGGGCATCGGTGAGCAGGTCATGGAGGCGGCTGCTGGTGATCGGCCGCTCCAGCCGCCCTTGGCTGGCCAGGGAGAGGGTACCGGTCTCCTCAGAGACAACCACGCACAGGCAGCGGTCGAAGCGCTCGGTGAGGCCAAGGGCCGCCAGATGGCGGGTACCGAATCGGTTCGGGCCTTGCCGGGAGAGGGGCAGAATCACACCGGCGGCCACCACCCGGTTCTTCTGCACCAGCACGGCGCCATCGTGGAGGGGGGTGTCGGCGGCGAAGAGATTCAGGAGCAGGTCCACCGAAAGGCGCGCATCGAGATGGATGCCGGGATTGAGGAAATCCTCAGGCCGCAGGTCGCTGCCCACGTCCAGCACCATCAGCCCCCCACGCCGGGCTTGGGACAACCGCCCGGCCGCCTCGGTGAGGGTGCTCACGGATCCGGAGGTGAGCTGATCACCGCTGCGATCAGCGAACAGCACCCCGATGCGCCCCGTGCCGAGCAATTCCATCAATCGGCGCAGATCGCCCTGCCACAGAATTGCCAGGGCCAGGCTGCAGGCCAGCACGAGGGCATCGATCAGCTTGCTGGTGAGGGGCAGGGGTGCATACCGCTGCACCAACCAGGCCAAGGCCACCAGGAAGAGGTAGCCGCGCAGCAGCCAGAGGGTGCGGGCTTCCTTGACTCTTCCGAGCAGAAGGATGCCGATAGATCCGGCAAGGGCAACATCCCCGAGCAGCAGCAAGATATCGCCGGTGGGCTGCCAGATCACTGGGTGAATTGTTCCTCTGCTGAAATCAGGGGGGCAGCTGCCCAAGGCCAGCCCGCCAAAGCCCCATGTCAGGTTATCGGCTTCAGATGGGGTGGCAGAAGGTCGTAGCGCAGTAGTTCCTCCGGCTGTTCGCGCCGTTGCACCACATCCGCCGCCCCACCGTGCACGAGCACCGTGGCTGGGTGGGGAATGCGGTTGTAATTGGATGCCATCGAAGCGTTGTAGGCACCGGTGGCGAAAACGGCCAGCACGGCCCCCGGGGCGGGCTGCGGCAGAGCGATGTCCGGCAGAAGCACATCGCCGGATTCGCAATGCTTGCCGGCCACGGTGAAGGAACCGTCGGCCGCCGCCAGGGGCTGAGCCGTGAGCACGGCCGTGTAGCTCGATTGATAGGTGATCGGGCGGGGGTTGTCGCTCATGCCGCCGTCGATCGACACATAGGTGCGGATGCCGGGGATCTCCTTGCGGCTGCCCACGGTGTAAAGGGTCACACCGGCGGTGCCCACCAGGGAACGGCCGGGTTCGCAGAGCAGACGGGGCAGGCTGAGCCCCCGCTCCTCGCAGGCGGTGGCCACGGCCTCGGCCACGGTGCGTACCCACTCATCAATGGTCGGCGGGTCATCGCTGGCTACGTAACGGATCCCCAGACCACCGCCGACGTTGAGGTCAGAGCAGGGATGCCCTAGGGAGCGAGCCAGGCCGAGGGCGTCGGCCATCACGCCGGCCAGGTCGCGGTGGGGATCGAGTTCGAAGATCTGGGATCCGATGTGAG
The DNA here is from genome assembly GCA_943372025.1 of Synechococcus sp. UW140. Lineage (GTDB taxonomy): Bacteria > Cyanobacteriota > Cyanobacteriia > PCC-6307 > Cyanobiaceae > Cyanobium. Next base: position 25,868 of record CALRXC020000035.1, read on the forward strand.
CATGAAGCCCATCGAGCCAGGCCCAGCGGCAGCCGGCCAGATGGCGCAGCACCGGCTCCAGCTGATCAGGGTCGAAGCCGAACTTGCTGTCGAGATGGCCGGTGCGGATGTACTCGTGGGTGTGACACTCGATGCCGGGGGTGAAGCGCACCAACAGCCGCGCCGGGGACCGCCGGCCCGGAGCGATGCGGCTGAGGATCTCCACGTCTTGCCAGTTGTCAACCACCATGGTGACCTGGTGAGCCAGGGCCAGTTCAATCTCCTCCTCGGATTTGTTGTTGCCGTGCAGCACGATCCGCTCCGGAGGCATCCCCCCCTGGAGCGCGGTGAGCAGCTCTCCAGCGGACACCGCATCGAGCCCCAGCCCTTCGGAGGCCACCAAGGCGGTCAGGGCGAGGGAGCTGTTGGCCTTGGAGGCATACAGCGCCAGGGAAGGCCCGGGATAGAAGGTCTCGAGGGCCTGGCGGTAGGCCCGGCAGGTGGCCCTGAGGGTGGCCTCGTCGAGCACATAGAGCGGGGTTCCGTAGGTGCGGGCCAGGTCTTCGAGCCGGCAGCCGCCCACCACGAGGCCGCCCTTCAGGTCGACCGCTGTGGTGATCGGGGCGAGGTTCCGGTTCGGACTGCCGGCGTCCACTCCGGGCTCGAACGGTTCCAGGCCCTCAACAGCCGCGGAGGGAGCCTCGCCGCCGGTGAAGCCGGATGGGACGCTGTCGGGGGCTGAGGTGGACACCATGGTGATCGGGCTGCGGAGTTCAGCCGGAAGCGATCCGGCGCCGCTGCGGAAAGTGAATCCGCAATCGTAGGGATCTTCCCGACCTCGACCGCCGTGGATCCCGAAGCACGAACGGAGACGGGGCAGGGCCTGATCCGGCCGCTGCGGCCGGCGGATCTGGCGGACTGCCTCGATCTCGACCGGCGGGCCCTCGGAGGCCTTTGGAGCGAGACGCAATGGCAGCGCGAACTGGCCGAGGCGAACAGGCCGGGACTCGGGATCTGGCAGGCGGACGGCCTTCGGGCCATGGCCTGTGGTTGGCTCATCCTCGACGAACTCCACATCACCGTGGTGGCGGTGGATCCTTTCTTCCGGCGCCGCGGTCTTGGTCGTGGGGTGCTGGCGGGTCTGCTGGCCCATGGCCAGGCGGCTGGCGCCCGCCACGCCACACTGGAGGTGGCCGCTCCAAACGGGGCCGCCAGGGGCCTTTACGCAGCAGCTGGATTCCAGGAAGCGGGGATCCGTCGCTCTTACTACCGAAATGGCGACGATGCCCTGATCCAATGGCTGAAGCTGTTTCGATGAGCAACGGTACGGGAAACCGGCAATTTGTGTTAACGCGGGAGCCAACGTTTGGGACTTGATTTATGCCAGGAACTGCCAGATCCCTTGCCATCACTGAGACTTCTGGAATGGTGCCAACGGCAACCCACGCTGCGCTTCAATCCTGATAGGTTGGTATCACTGCAACAGGCCCCGGCCCATGTTCGAGCGGTTTACCGAGAAGGCCATCAAGGTGATCATGCTGGCCCAAGAGGAGGCCAGACGACTGGGTCACAACTTTGTCGGAACCGAGCAGATCCTGCTCGGGCTGATCGGCGAGGGAACCGGCGTGGCCGCCAAGGTTCTCAAGTCAATGGGAGTCAACCTCAAGGACGCTCGGGTCGAGGTGGAGAAGATCATCGGCCGGGGGTCCGGCTTCGTGGCAGTGGAGATCCCTTTCACCCCGAGGGCCAAGCGAGTGCTTGAGCTCTCCTTGGAGGAGGCCCGCCAGCTCGGTCACAACTACATCGGCACCGAACATCTGTTGCTCGGCCTCATCCGCGAGGGCGAGGGCGTCGCCGCCCGCGTGCTGGAGAACCTCGGCGTTGACCTCGCCAAGGTGCGCACCCAGGTGATCCGCATGCTCGGCGAGACCGCCGAGGTGGCCGCCGGAGGTGGCGGTAAGGGGTCCACCAAGACCCCGACCCTCGATGAGTTCGGCAACAACCTCACCCAGATGGCGGCCGAAGCCAAGCTGGATCCCGTGGTGGGCCGCCACAACGAGATTGATCGGGTGATCCAGATCCTCGGCCGACGCACCAAGAACAACCCCGTTCTGATCGGTGAACCGGGCGTCGGCAAGACCGCCATCGCTGAGGGGCTCGCGCAACGCATCACCCAGGGTGATATCCCCGACATCCTTGAAGACAAACGGGTCCTCACCCTCGACATCGGCCTACTGGTGGCAGGCACCAAGTACCGCGGTGAGTTCGAGGAGCGCCTCAAGAAAATCATGGAGGAGATCCGCTCTGCCGGGAACGTGATCCTGGTGATCGATGAGGTTCACACCCTGATCGGAGCCGGTGCCGCCGAGGGCGCCATTGATGCCGCCAACATTCTCAAACCCGCCTTGGCCCGGGGCGAGTTGCAATGCATCGGAGCTACCACCCTCGACGAATACCGTAAGCACATTGAGCGGGATGCGGCCCTAGAGCGCCGCTTCCAGCCGGTGATGGTGGGTGAGCCGTCCGTTACCGACACAATCGAAATCCTGCGGGGCCTGCGCGAGCGCTACGAGCAGCATCACCGGCTGAAGATCTCCGATGAGGCTTTGGTGGCCGCCGCCACTCTCGGCGATCGCTATATCTCCGACCGTTTCCTGCCCGACAAGGCCATCGACCTGATCGATGAGGCCGGCAGTCGGGTGAGGCTGATGAACTCCAAGCTGCCTCCCGCCGCAAAGGAGGTGGACAAGCAACTTAGGGCGGTGCAGAAGGAGAAGGAGGACGCAGTTCGCGATCAGGACTTCACCAAGGCCGGAGAACTGCGCGACAGGGAGGTTGAATTGCGCGACCAGATCCGATCCATCCTCCAGACCCGCCGAGATGTCGAAACCATCGAAAGCGGTGAGGCCCAGGATGCGGCTATCCCCGCCACGGGGGGGACTGATATTAGCGAAGTTGCCACTGGTGAGCGCAATCCCGTCGTCACCGAGGAGGACATCGCCCAGATTGTGGCTTCCTGGACCGGAGTGCCTGTGCAGAAGCTCACCGAGAGCGAATCGGTGAAACTTCTCAACATGGAGGAAACCCTCCACCAACGTCTGATCGGCCAAGACGAAGCTGTGAAAGCCGTGTCCCGGGCGATCCGCAGGGCCCGGGTCGGACTGAAGAACCCCAACCGCCCGATCGCCAGCTTCATCTTCTCCGGCCCCACCGGTGTTGGCAAAACGGAACTCACTAAGTCACTCGCCGCCTATTTCTTTGGCAGTGAGGATGCGATGATCCGCCTCGACATGTCCGAATTCATGGAGCGGCATACGGTCAGCAAGCTGATCGGTTCTCCTCCGGGCTATGTGGGCTTCAATGAAGGGGGCCAGCTTACCGAAGCGGTCCGGCGCCGACCCTACACCGTGGTGCTTTTCGATGAAATCGAGAAAGCCCATCCCGATGTGTTCAACCTCCTGCTGCAACTCCTCGAAGACGGCCGCCTCACCGATTCCAAGGGACGCACGGTGGACTTTAAGAACACCCTCATCATTATGACTTCGAACATTGGATCGAAGGTGATCGAAAAAGGCGGTGGTGGTCTTGGTTTTGAGTTTGGCGGCGGCGACGCCGACGAGACCAATTACAACCGTATTCGCTCCTTGGTGAATGAAGAGCTCAAACAGTATTTCCGGCCTGAGTTCCTCAACCGCCTTGATGAGATCATCGTCTTCCGTCAACTTAGTCGCGACGAGGTAAAGGAGATCGCCGAAATCATGCTGCGCGAGGTGTTTGGCCGCATGCAGGACAAGGGCATCACCCTTTCGGTTACCGAAGCCTTCAAGGAACGACTCGTTGAGGAGGGTTACAACCCGAGCTACGGGGCTCGCCCTCTGCGGAGGGCGGTGATGCGGCTGCTTGAAGACAGCCTTGCCGAAGAATTCCTCTCCGGCAGGCTTGGTGATGGCGATGCGGCATTGGTTGATGTCAATGCTGAGAAACAGGTGGTGATCCGCAAACAGGTGGAGAATATTGCTATTCCTGAGTTGGCTGGGGCTTCAGCTTGAGTTCATCCCTCTTGATCAGCCCATCTCAATCCCAGATGAGAAGAGTGTCATTTCCGCCAGTTTTCCAATGATGTGCCCATGGCATAGCTGATTACTTCCAGCTTCTGCAGCCTGGGCTACCGCTGAACTGCGATTTCCTATTGCGCCTGCCTCTGTCTCAGTGGAGAGACCAGCAACCTCAATGCCGAGGACGACCTACAGGTTCTTTTGCTCTTGGCGGAGTCGGGGCAATGCATCAGCTTGCCCTGCCGTCTGGCCTAGCTGAATGTGATTCACGGCGCACGCCTTAGGGCAGTTAAGCTCACCGACAAATTGGATCTGTCGAAACTTTTTTCTCCAGATCTCTCAATCGAAAATTTTTTAACCACCTGTGCGCCAACTAGGGCGCCCCATTCGCCAAGACCATGGGCACGTCCATAACCACCCAGGCGATAGCCCCGGCCCATGTGTTTCGCGGTGATCTTTTCTGGCCCGAAGTGATCGAGGTCATCGCTGGGCTCGGCCACCGCCCCCTGCTGCTGGGTCGCAGTGCCCACACCACAACCCTCCGAAAAGGACTGCTGGAGCAGTTCATCCGCCACGGGCTGAGGCCCCATGCAGCCAGCCTCCAGCATGACTGCTGTGAGGAAGATCTCGCCCGGATCAGCGCCTTGGCCGAAACCCCTGCATGCGACCTAGTGATCGCCGCCGGAGGGGGCAAGGTTCTGGATGCTGGCAAGCTGCTGGCCGATCGCCTTGATCTTCCCTGCGTAACCGTACCGACCAGCGCCGCCACCTGCGCCGGCTGGACGGCGCTGGCTAACCTTTATTCCCCCACTGGCGCCTTTGCACAAGACGTCACCCTCAGGCGTTGTCCAGAGCTGCTGGTGTTCGACCATGCCCTGGTGATTCAGGCGCCGGCCCGCACCCTGGCCAGCGGCATCGCTGACGCCATGGCCAAGTGGTACGAGGCCTCGGTGAGCAGCGGTGACAGCGAAGACGGCCTTGTGCACCAGGCCGTGCAGATGGCCCGCATCCTGCGGGACCAACTGCTGCTCGAGGGCCACGAGGCGATGGCGAACCCCGGCGGGGCGGCCTGGAAACGGGTGGCTGAGGCCTCGGCCCTCACCGCCGGCCTGGTCGGTGGCCTGGGAGGGGCCCGCTGCCGCACCGTGGCGGCCCACGCCGTTCACAACGGCCTCACCCAGCTGGAAGCCACCCATGGCAGCCTTCACGGCGAAAAGGTGGGCTTCGGCGTGCTGGTGCAGCTGCGGCTCGAGGAGCTGGTGGGGGGCAATCGACTGGCGGCCCAGGCCAGGCGGCAGCTGCTTCCCTTCTTCCGGGCCCTGGCCCTGCCCCTGAGCCTCCCCGACCTGGGCCTCGGCTCCGCCAGCCTCAGCGATCTCAGGGCGGTGTGCGACTTCGCCTGCCGGGAGGATTCCGACCTCCACCATCTGCCCTTCCCGGTTGCCCCCGACGATCTGCTGGCGGCCCTGGTCAGCACCACAGCCGAGCGCCAGCTTGCATGAGCACAACTGTCCGCGATGGTCGCCAGCTCGTGGAGTCGGCGGCCAGGACCCTGCTCGACCCCCAGGGCCGGGATCTGGCCGGGGCGGTGCAATGGTGGGAGCTGGGGGGATTGCCCGAACGCTGGCCTGTGGCGTTGATCGGCCAGGGTCCGCCGCTGCTCCTCCTCCACGGCTTCGACAGTTCCTTCTTGGAGTTCCGCCGCCTCGCTCCCCTGCTGGCTCCGCACCACCGGCTGATCATCCCCGACCTTTACGGCTTTGGCTTCAGCCCCCGCCCCGTCGATGGCAGCTTTTCCCCAGCCGGTGTCCTGACCCATCTCGATGCCCTCCTGGAGGCCCTGCTGCGCCAGGGGATCCACGAACCACTGGGAGTGATCGGAGCCTCAATGGGTGGGTCCGTGGCCGTTGAACTTGCCCGCCGCCAGGCCGGGCGGGTGGGGCGGTTGTTACTGCTGTCGCCGGCGGGGCTCACCGGGCGCCCCATGCCCCTCCCGCCTGGCCTCGATGCCCTGGGGGTCTGGTTCCTGGGGCGGCCGGGGGTGCGGCGGGGACTGTGCCGCTCCGCCTTCGCCGATCCGGGCTCGGCCGTTGGACCCGCCGAACTGGAGATCGCCTCTCTGCATCTGGCCACACCCGGCTGGGGTCAGGCCCTGGGTCGCTTTGCCCGCTCCGGTGGGTTTGCCGGTTGCGGCGACCCCCTGCCGGAGCAGCCCCTGCAGGTGCTCTGGGGCCGAGAGGACCGGATCTTGCGACCACCCCAGAAACGCGCCGCCCAGGCGCTGCTGGGTGATCGGCTGCGGGAGCTGGACGCCTGCGGGCACCTGCCGCACGTCGACCAACCTCAAGCGGTGGCGGCATGCTGGCTGCGCATGGGGTCAGCAGTGCGATCCGATGGACCTGCACCTCCGCATGTCCACGAGAACCGATGAACAGGTGGCACGAATGATGAGCTTTACGCTGAGAATGGACGTAAGTTGCCTAAAGAGTCACTGGGCAAAGGCTTGCCACTAAATCATGATTGTTAAATTTGTCCGAGATCAATACCGCAAATTTCGTCCCTCGACTTACGACTGGCGACAGCAGTGGAGACGAGGTGGATCTGCTTTCGTTTCACAGATGGATGACTTTGCTCCCGATTCCTCAAGGTCTGAATCGGTAGATCCTCAATCGCCGCTGGAGGCGTTCTTTGAGGCAAGGCTTGAGGGACCTGGTATCTGGAAGTGGCGACACTACTTTGATCACTATCATCGGCATCTCAATAAATTTCGAGGGCGAAAGGATCTGGTCGTTCTGGAGATTGGTGTTTACTCAGGTGGATCCCTTGACATGTGGCGCTCTTACTTTGGTTCTGAAGCTCAGATTTATGGACTCGATATCGAACCCGCCTGTCGTTCTTACGAACGTCCAGGTACTCATGTTCTGATTGGTGATCAAGCCGATCGTGGCTTCTGGCAACGTGTGCTTTCGGATGGAACCCTGCCTGCTCCTGACATCGTGATCGACGATGGGGGGCATACGCCTGAGCAGCAACGCGTGACTCTTGAGGAACTTTTGTCGCGCATGCGCCCCGGTGGTGTTTATATTTGCGAAGATGTTCATGGTTCGGAAAATCAGTTCGCCGCCTTCGTCGCTGGGCTTGCGGACAACTTGAATGGAACTCAGGGAATGGTCGCCAATCTGGAAAATCCGGAACGGCGTTTTGTTGTTCCAGCTAATTCGCTCCAGGCCTCAACCCATTCTGTTCATCTCTATCCTTATATGGTTGTGATCGAGCGAAGGGATGGCAGAATGCCAGAACTCATCTGTCCCAAGCATGGAACACAGTGGGAGCCGTTTCTTACTTGATGGTTTCTTCACAGCCTAATCTTATCCTGGCCTTGGCCGCATGATGAATTTATTGCGTGATGTCGGCCCTTCTCCAGTTATGGTGATGCGGATTTTACCTATTCCGTGGAATTTTGTTGAGTTTTTCAGAATGCGTTTCACCACGCACTCATTGTTTTCGCGGGCAAACGGGTTTTTCGGAGCTGCGATCATGTCTCTGCTGGTTACTTTCTATTTAACGTCCAGCCCGGCTCCCGTCTCCGCCTCCCTGCTCCATCTGGCGGGGCCGGTGCCCGAGGAACTGGGGGTGTACCAGGGGCATCTGGCCCCCTGTGCCACGCCGGCCCATTGTGCCCGTGAGGACTGGGCCGTGGCCGATCCCGCCGCTGCCCTCGCGCGGCTGTTGCCGGCCGTGCTCACCCTCGAGGGGGTGGAGCTGGTGGAGACCGGTGAGGGCTATCTGCACGCCACCGCCACCAGCCGACTGTTCGGCTTCGTCGACGATCTGGAGCTCCACGCCGCTCAGCAAGCCGGTGTGATCGAGGCCCGTTCGGTGTCGCGCCTCGGCGATTCCGACCTCGGCGTCAACGCCAAGCGCCTGGCCCGGCTTCACCAGGCCCTGCAGCCCTCCTGAGCTGGTGCTCTGCTCAGCCCTCGCCCCCTTCGCCGCCCTCGTCGGCCGGCTTGGCGGGTTGGGTCGGTTTCGGGGTGGCTGCCCCGGCCGGAGCGGTCTGGGCCGCCGGGGCGGGCTTCACCGCCGGCTCGCCCGCTTCTCCCCCCTCGGCGGGGGGCTTGAGGGCACCGCAGCCAGCGGTGGCGGCCGCCAGGCCGGCGGTGGCGAGAAACAGGGCGACTCGGGAGCGGGCCATGGCAGCGGCAACGAAGGGTTCAACGATGGCTTCATTGTTGATCCCTTGCCCTGCCGGCGGCGAACCGATGCCACCGCGGCCTGTGCCATTGGTCACCATCGATCAGCCCGGCGAGGCGGGAGCCTGGCAGCGCTGCCCCGGCCGCCGGTCTGATCCGCGATGCGCTTTCTGCTTGAACCCCTGCTCAGTGCGCCCCAGGTGGCCGCCTTACGCCAGGCCCTGCTGGCCGACGATGCGCCATGGAGCAGCGGCGCCGAGACCGCCGGCTGGCATGCCCGCACGGTGAAGAACAATCGCCAGCTCGATCGTCAGAGCCCCCTGCAGCAGCGCCTCGCCGCCGAGATCGAGACGGCCCTGGCGGGCCAACCGCTGGTCCAGTCGGCCGCCCTGCCGCTGCTGATCCACACGATCCTGTTCAGCCGCTGCGGCCCCGGCGAGGGCTACGGCCGCCATGTGGACAACGCCTTCATGGCCACCGGCCGCGCCGACCTTTCCTTCACCGTGTTCCTCAGCGATCCGGCCGCCTACAGCGGCGGCGGCCTCCTGCTTGAGGGTCTCGATGGGGAGCGAGAGGTGCGGCTCCAATCCGGCCATGCGCTCGTCTACCCGAGCACCCTGCTGCATCGGGTGGCGCCCGTGACCAGTGGCGAACGGCTCGTGGCGGTGGGCTGGATTCAGAGCCGGGTGCGCGATGCCGAACGGCGCGAGATCCTCTTCGACCTCGACACGGCCCGCCGTCAAATCTTCCAGCGGGAGGGCAAGACCGAGATGTTCGACCTGATCAGCCGCAGCTACAGCAACCTTCTACGCCGCTGGGGTGAGTGAGGCGCCAGCATGGCCGCCGCCGGGGATCCCCGGCGCCAACCCCGAACCGAAACGTCTGCCCCCATGCCCGAACTGCCCACCATCCCGGTGGCCCCCGAAGGCCACGGCCCCGACCGGAAAGCCGTGCTGGCCGCCTCGGCCCCCTGGCTCGGTGCGCTGCTCAACGTGCTGCCCGGTCTCGGGGCCGGCTACCTCTATCAACGCCGCTGGCGGGCCTGGTGGATCACAACGGGCCTCTCCAGCGCCTGGTTCCTGCTCGGGGCCCTGCTGCAGCCAGACCCCTCCGCGATCGATCCGCGCACGCGCCTGGTGGGGCTGGCAGGACTGCTGCTGCTGGCCGCCGTGAGCGCGGTGGAAGCCTTCCTGGCGGCCCGCCGGGCCCGGTTGGAGTGAGACTGCCTTTTCTGTTAGGAGAACCCCAATCCCCTGCGGACGTATGGACACCCTCCCCCCAACCTGTGCCGAGCCGTTGACACCGGCCGGGCCGCTGCTGGGACTGCTCTCAAGGGGCCTGGAACTGTGGCTACGCCAGCAGTGCTCCTTGATCGAGGGGCTGGAGATCCAGCTGGAGGGGTCGGCGGCCCAGCTGATGCGGGGTCGCCTGGAGGGGGTGCGGCTGCGGGCGCGTCGGGTGGTGTACCAGAATCTGCGCTTCGACCGGGTGGAACTGGCCAGCGGCGTGATCCGACTGCGAATGGGGGCCCTGTTGCGGGGCCAGAGCCTGAAACTGGAGCACCCCTTCCACGTGCGGGGCAGCGTGGCCTTCAGCGGTCCCGACCTCGGGGTGTCCCTGGCTACACCCTCGTGGCGCAGCCTGGGTGATGGCCTGGCGGAGGAGATTCTCGGCCTCAGCCCCCTGGCGGGCCTGAGGATTGAGGAGGAGCGGCTTGTGCTGATCGCCCATGGCTCCGGCAGCGGAAGGCCTTTGGAGGTAGCGACCAGCGTGCGGGCCGTTGAGGGCAACCTTGAAGTCCGGAGCCTCGATGGCGGCGCCCTGGCCCGGTTGCCGATGGATCCCGCCATCCAGATCGAGCAGGCCCAGATCGGCGGGGGGCTGCTGCAACTCCTGGGCGAAGCTCGGGTTTCCCCCTAGGAGCCCAGTCCCTCAGCCACTTACAGGATGCCAAGGTAAAGGGGTGATGCCGATGCCCTCCACCCTATGGCTGGCCATCCCCCTGTGAACCGAACCGGGGCGCTCCGGCACGGACTCCCAACGGCCTGCACCGGCCTGATGGCGATTGGCCTGGGGGTCTCTATGGGGCTGGCCGCCGCCCCCGGCAAAAGCGGCGGCCTGACCGCGGCCGTGGCCGATAGCGCTGTGGAAGCCCTGGTGGCCGGTGCCGCCCAGGCCTGCCGAACGTCACTGGCCAACCGTTACACCGCCGACCCAGCCAGCCTGGAGATCTGGCTGACACCGGGCCTGAGGATCGCCATCGAAAGCGGCGACCTGGGATCCGCTGCAGTGCGTCGGGAAGGACTCCAGTTCGGCTGGATGCTGAACGGCCGGCCAGCTCCGGCGCCGATCGGCCTCTGCCGCACGCGAGGGGATGGCACGGTGGCCGCCATTGAGGAGCAGAAGGACTAAGAGGCTGCCATCGGCGTGCCTAGGACAGCCGTTCCACAAGGGGATAGACCAAGGTGACCACGGAATAAACCACCGCAGGCACGAACAGGTAGCTGTCGATCCGGTCCAGAATGCCCCCATGGCCGGGGATGGCGTCGCCGGAATCCTTGAGGCCGGCATCGCGCTTCATCATCGATTCGGTGAGATCTCCCACCAGGGCGAAGACCGAGACCACCGCTCCGAGCAGGCCCCCCACCAACGCACCCCAGTGCCAACCAAGCCAGACGCCCCCCACGGCTCCCACGAGCAGCGCGGACACCATGCCGCCGAGAGCCCCCTCAACGGTCTTACCCGGTGAGATCGGAGACAGCGGATGGCGGCCCCAGCGCCGGCCGATGGCGTAAGCCCCAAGATCGGTGGCCACGATCAGGAAGCAGGCCAACAGGGTGAGGGCAAGCCCACTGGTCCAGGGCCAGGAGGTGCCAGGAAGGGTGGCGTTGGCCAGGGAGGGGGCAAAGGCCGGATCGGCGAGGTCTCGCAGCTTGATCCAGTGGCTGGGCAAAAAGCCCAGATAAAACAGACCGAAGATCGAGGCCGCGATGTCGGCGATCGTGCCGGTAGTGGGCTGGAGCAACAGCCAGCCGCAGATCACCGCGCCACTGGCCGGCAGCACAGCGGCGGCCACTTCGGCGGCCACCTCCGTGCTGCCGGCGGCCGCCTGCGTGGTGACCAGCAGCAACTGCAACGCCACCAGGGTGGTGCGGCTGGCCGGACGGATTCCCTTGAAGCGGGCCATGCGGAAGAACTCGAGCAGGCCGAGGTGCACGATCACGCCTACCGCCAGGGTGAACCACCAGCCCCCGAGCATCACAACGAGAAAGCCGAACCCACCGGCGGCCCAACCGCTGGCCAGACGGGCCAAGGAGGTGGCGGTGCGGGGGCGGGGAATCAACGTTCGGCAGCGATCACGAAGAGAGGCTCTGCGGCGGCCAATTTTGCCTGGCTGCCGCGGCGCTGCATCCGGTGCACCGTGGCCTGCACCACTTGTACGTCATGGGCCCCAAGCTGGCTCAGCGTATCGGTGGCATCCACCAGCCCCTCCAGGCTGGTGGTGCTGATCACCAGGCGGCCCCGCTCCTGAAGAGCATCCCAGACCGCCCGAAGCACATCCCCAAGGGGCCTCCCAACCTCCAGCAGCACCCGGTCCGGGTGGGAGGGGAGCTGGGGCAGATCGTCCGGGGCCCGGCCAGCATGGATGTGGAGGTTGCCGATTCCGAAGCGCAACCGGTTGCGCTCCAACAGTTCGATCGCCTCGGGATCGCGCTCGAGGGTGTGAACCGCTCCGGCGGGCATCAGCCTTGCGATCTCCAGGGCTAGGGCACCGGTGCCCCCCCCCACATCCCACACCAGGGAGTCGGCCCGCGGCCGCAGATGGGCCAGCAGCATCACCCGCAGCTCCATGGGCGTGGGGCTGAATCCAGGGGCGTCTTCGAAGGCGGCATCGGGCAGGCCGGGCGTCACAAAGTCCCAGCCGTAGGGGGACTGCAGCGCGGCAGGCAGGCCGGACCCGGAGGAACCGATGGGGCGGAGCGGGTCAGCCGGGGGAGATTGCGTCATCGACCGCTCGTTCCAGGCCCCAGCTCAGGGGCCACAACCTTCACCGTATCAGCGATCTGCCCGGGCCATAGTGCCCGCTGACCCTCCAGCCAGGCGGCCCGCGGCGCGTCGATCCGCTCGCCGGGAATCAGCAGGGGAATACCGGGTGGGTAGGGGCAGAGCGGCTCCGCCGCGATCCTGCCGATGGCCTGCGCCAGCGGCACCTCCAGCGCCTTCGACCGCCAGGCCAGGCCGACCGCCAGCTCCGGAGCCGCCACCAACGGCAGGGGGGGCGGGGCGAAGGGCGGCAGGGGTGAGCCACCGAGGTTCTGGCGCAGCTCCAGCAACCGGGGCGTTAGTCGCCGCTCCAGGGCGGCCGGTGGACTCAGTCCTAAGCAAAAGGTGAGAGATCCCGGCTCGGGTAACTCGGCCACCACCCCCCGCTCCAGCAGCCAGCCATCGGCCTCGGTGCCTCGGATTCCAAGCGGTCCGGTAGCCAGCACCAGCCGCAGCGCATCCTGGTTGGCCACCAGGGGGAAGCCGAGCCCCTCCAGGCGCTGCCGCAGCCGTGTGGCGCGTCCCACGGCCCTGCGTCGCTGCCTCATCCCGGCATCGCTGCGGCCATGGGCCAGGGCAGCAGCGCTGGAGGCCAGGAGCAGGGCGCTGGGGCTGGAGGTCTGCAGCCAGAGCAGGCTCCGCTCCAGGCGGGCCGTCTCGATACGGGAGCCCTGAACCAGCAGGGCCGCGCTCTGGGCCAGGCCGCCACCCGCCTTCTGGAGTGAGAGCACCACCAGATCGGCCCCGGCCGCCAGGGCGGCGCCATCACCATGGGCCTGGTCCACCAGCACGGGCAGGCCGGACCCGCCATGGGCATGGATCAGGGCCACCAGGCTCGGGAGGTCGGCCGCGAGTCCCTGGTAGGTGGGATCCAGCAGCACCACGGCCACAGGGCGATGGGGAGCGGCGGCGGCCAGCACCCGCTCCAGGTGGGCGGCGGTGGGGGGCAGCCAGAGTCCAGTGAGGGGATCGAAGGGAAGATCGAAGAGCAGCGGCTCAATCCCGCCCAACACACAGGCATGCAGCAGCGAACGGTGCAGGTTGCGGGGCAGCAGGACCCGGGCGCCCGGGGGTGCCAGCGCCAGCAGGGCAGCCTGGAGCAGGCCGCTGGCGCCATTCACCCCAAACCAGCAACGCTCGGCCCCCAGGAGGGCGGCACAGGCGGCCTGGGCCTCGGCGACCGCACCCTCCGGCTCTAGGGGGCCACCGAAGGCCGGCAGTTCGGGGAGATCCCAGCTGCCGGGCGGTCGGCGCAGCAGGGCGCGCAGCGCTGGTGCCAGACCGCGGCCCCGCCCATGGGCCGGCAGATGCAGATCCAGACCAGCTCGCCCGCCAGGGTCCCGCAGCAGCCGGAACAGGGACCATTCGGGGAGCTCCCCCATGGAGACAGGCTTGCGGTTTCTAGAGTCTGGTCAGTCACCGGCCCGGCGCCGACCCCCGCAGCGTTGCCCACCTCCGCCCCAGCGGTCGCCGACGCGGCCGCACCTACCCCCATTCAGGCCCCAGGCGTGTTCCCGCTCGCACGCCCCGTCGATCCTGCCGGGGATGCGCCCCGCTACGACCCTGAAGCCGACTTGCGCTGGCTGATCCTGCGCCCCTGGATCTGGATCAGCCGGCTCATTGAGGTGATCAGCCGCCTCGGCTGGCTGGCGATCACCCTGGTCGCCCAATCGAGCAGCCCCGATCCCCGCGTGCAGCAGCGGCTGGCCCGCAGCATCTTGTCCACCCTGAGCGCCCTGGGCCCCTGCTTCATCAAGGTGGGCCAGGCCCTTTCCACCCGGCCCGACCTGGTGAAGCGGGAATGGCTTGAGGAGCTCACCCGCTTACAAGACGATCTGCCGCCTTTTCCCCATGGGGTGGCGTTGGACCTGATCGAGACGGAACTGGGCGCACCGGCCCAGCGGTTGTTCGCCGAGTTCCCCGATTTTCCCGTTGCCGCGGCCAGCCTCGGACAGGTCTACCGAGCTCGTCTCGATGACGGTCGCTGGGTGGCCGTGAAGGTGCAACGGCCCCGTCTGCCGTTCGTGATGCGTCGCGATCTGGTGATCATCCGCTCGCTGGCGGTTCTGGTGGCTCCGCTGCTGCCGCTCAACCTGGGCTTCGGACTGGGAGCCATCATCGATGAATTCGGCTCCACCCTCTTCGAGGAGATCGACTACCGCCGCGAGGCCGACAATGCCGAACGCTTCGCCGCCCTCTTCGCCGCCCATCCCGAGGTGACGGTGCCCGCGGTGGAGCGGAGCCTCAGCAGCCGCCGCGTGCTCACCACCCAGTGGATCGAGGGCACCAAGCTGCAGAACCGGCGGGAGCTGGAGGCCAACCATCTCGATCCCGCCGCCCTGATCCGCACCGGCGTGATCGCCGGCCTACAGCAGCTGCTGGAGTTCGGCTACTTCCACGCCGATCCCCACCCGGGCAACCTCTTCGCCCTGCACGGCGTGAGCAAAGGGCTGGGCCATGTGGCCTATATCGATTTCGGCATGATGGATTCAATCAGCCAGTCCGATCGCCTTACGCTCACCGGTGCGGTTGTGCACCTGATCAACCGGGACTTTGAAGCCCTGGCACGCGATTTTGTGGCCCTGGGTTTTCTCAATCCCCGAGCCGATCTAACGCCGATCGTGCCCGCTTTGGCTGAGGTGCTCGGCGGAGCCCTGGGCGAGAACGTGGGCAGCTTCAACTTCAAGGCGATCACCGATCGCTTCTCGGAGCTGATGTACGACTATCCCTTTCGCGTGCCGGCGCGCTTCGCCCTGATCATCCGCGCCGTGGTGAGCCAGGAGGGTCTGGCGATGCGGCTAGACCCCGACTTCCGCATCATCCGGGTGGCTTATCCCTACGTGGCCCGCCGTCTGCTGGCCGGTGACACCGCCGAGATGCGCGAGAAGCTGCTGGAGGTGATCTTTGATCGTCAGGGCCGGCTGCGGCTGGAGCGGCTGGAGAACCTGCTGGCGGTCGTGGAGGGCGACGGCCCGGAGGTGGATCTGCTGCCGGTGGCCCGCGATGGTTTGCGGTTGCTGCTGGGCCAGCAGGGGGGCAGCCTGCGTCAGCGGCTGCTGCTCAGCCTGGTAGCCAACGACCGCCTTCATACCGACGACCTGCAGGCCCTGCTGGCCCTGGTGCGTCGCACCTTCTCGCCGCGGCGGCTGGCGGGCGGCCTGCTGGCCCGCCTCAATCCGCTGGCGGCTTAAGGGCCTGAAGCGCGAATGGAGAGAGAAGCCTGCCCAGGGCAGGGCGGGACCATCCCTAGGTTGCTCTTTTTTTATGAACCTGTCGCTTTCGCTGAAGCTGTTCCCTTTCCCTAAGGTCGAGCCACCCCCCGCCGCCGCCGCGTGATTCCCCCGCCCACCACCCTGGTCGCCCTGCTGGTCTCCACCATCAGCGCGGCAGCGCCACCCCTCAACCTCCAGGAGGCGGCCCTGGATGCGGCGAGCGGTCTGTATGGGGATCTCGATGACGCCGAGATCCTGTTGGAGTTTGCCCAGATCCAGCAACCTCCCTATTTTTTGGCAGGCCTTGGTCTGGCGATTGGCCTGGTCTGCGGCCTCACCTTCTCCAAGCTGGTGCAACAGCGGCTCGACGGATGGAAGCAGGACCGGCTTCCGTTACTGCCCCTGAGCGGAACCACCACGGTGCTGCCCTGGATCGGGCTGGTGGTGGGGGTGACCCTGTTCATCGGCGGCAGCTTGCAGGTGTTTGGCTTCGGCGCCGGCACGGCATTGCTTGTGGCCTTTCTGCTCTCGATTGCCACAGCCGGCGCGCTCTGGGCCCAGCTGGTGAGGCTGATGCGGCAAGTGGAGGCCGGCAACTTCAAGGCGGTCGACTTCGACAACTTCGATGAGTTCTTTTAGGCGCACCCCCTGGCGGCGCACCTCCGGTGCTCGATCGTCGTGGGCCATGGATCAAGGCGGCTTGCTGGAGCGGACTCCTGCACGAGCTCTAGGGCCAGACGCGCTCATCGACCGTGATTGTGTTGCCGGCAAAGGCGGTGGAGGGCACCACGCGACCGACGTGGATGGCCCGGATGCCGCGGTCCTGGGCCAGGTGGTCGGCGAGGGCGCTCCGCTCGCGGCCATCGAGATAGCTCCAGGTGCTGCGGGGCAACACCATCACCGACTGACCGTTCCAGCTCCGGTAAAGGCCCTTGCGGAAGGTGGCGGTCCCATCCGGGCTGGTGCCCAGCAGGGTCCAGTAATCACAGGCGCGGCTGAGGCGCTCGGCGATGGCGCGGCCGAGGGACGATTCGGAAGGTTCGGCCGCCCCCGGCGCAGAGGAGACCCGTGGCACGGTGGCGGGCGCAAGGGCGGGTACCGACGACTCCGACGGTGACATCAGACGCCGGCCCATCTGCACCAGGGCCACCGAGGCCCCGATCAACCCAACCCCGGTGAGACCCAGCAAGGCGAAACCGAGGCGGCGGCTGGTGCGGGGGAAGGCCTTCACACCACCCACCACCGCCAGAGGCAACAACAGCGGTTGCACACATGCGAGCAGCAAGAGAGCCACGGCACCGTTGCGACCAGCCTGGCGCACCAGCTCCCCGCGGCGCTCAGCCGAAAGGCGGGCCTCGTGTTCACGCAGGAGCTGACGATCCTCCTCGGTGAACCAGTGCCCGAGCCGACGAGCCTCCTCCAGTTCCCGTTCGAGCCGTCGCTGGCGCTGCCGGGGAGCCTCCTGGCCGGAACCGCCCCCCGCAACCCGGGCGAGCAACCCGGAAACCCGACCGAGGACATCGACAGGGGACATGATTAGCCGCAAGAGGGCGTGCAAACCCAAAACCTATTCCGGCCGCCCCGCTGAGCCCGGGATCCAGCGGTACGGATCCTCCCCTGGGGGCGGCAGCGGTATTCAGGCGCTGAGATAGGCCTGGAGTTCCCGCGAGCGGCTGCGGATCTGTTCCAGGGCACGGCGCTCAAGGTTGCGGGTCTTGTCGCGGCTCAGGCCAAGGGTGCGGGCGATCCCCGTGAGGCTCATCGGTTCCTCCCCCTCCATCCCGTAACGCAACCGCAGCACCCGCTCCTGCAGCTCCGGCAGCTGCTCCAACAGTTCCCGCAGGTCGCCCTTGAGGCATTCTCCGGCCACCATCTCCTCGGGGCCCGCCCCTTCGCCCGCCAGCAGATCCAGCAGTTCCGTGTCCTCGCCATCCCCCACCTTCGTCTCCAGGCTCACCGGCTGACGGGCCCGGCACAGCAGATCCTTCACCTCCTCCTCCGGCAACTCCGCCGCCA